>PBLI01000033.1 GCA_002721695.1 Roseibacillus sp.
GGCTGGCGCGGGTGCCGGGGCTGGCGCGGGTGCCGGGGCTGGCGCGGGTGCCGGGGCTGGCGCGGGTGCCGGGGCTGGCGCGGGTGCTGGACAGGGATCCGGTCAAGGACAGGGATCCGGTCAAGGACAGGGTCAGGGAGCCGGGGGAGGCCAGGGCCAGGGCAATCCCCTCGACCTGCAGGAGAGTTCTGCCGCCGGGACCTCCTCCACCGTAGCCCAGGGCGACGCCGTGGCGCGCACCCGGCAATCGATCAATTCCCTCTCGCGGCGCAAACGTTCCGCCAATATCCAGAATTACGTGCAACGTCTCCCGCCAGAGTTCCGGAAGATGGTTGCTGAATACTATGAAGCCCTTGACGAATGAACGTCCGACCACTTCGCACAACCACCGTGGCTGCCCTGACGGCCGCCTCCGTTCTCGCCTCCACCTTTCCATTCGCCCAGGTCCGGGCCCAGGATGAGCAGGTAGCAACCCAGATCGTTGGTGTCGCCCGCCTCTCACCAGAATCAGAGGCCGCCATCACCAAGGGACTCGCATACCTCGCCAAGGATGGCGTCCAGAATCCCGATGGCAGCTGGGGGGGGTCTGGAAACCCAGTTGCCGAAACATCAGTCGGTCTGATGGCCTTCATGCTGAAGGGCTACGTGCCGGGCCGGGGAGAATACGGGCGCCTCATGGATAAGGCCATCTCATATCTCATCAACAAGGGAAGGGAGCAGCGTGGGTTCATGGGAACCCCGAACAATCACGCCGGCATGTATGAGCATGGCCTTGCCGTGCTCGCCCTTTCCGAGGCGTGGGGGCAGAGCAAGAACCCGCAACTCAAGACCGCCCTGCGCCGCGCGGTCGACATCATCCTGCGGGCACAAAATCCAGAGGGCGGCTGGCGCTACAACCCGGAACCGCGCGACGCAGACCTCTCCATGACCGTCATGCACGTGGTCGCTCTCAATTCCGCGCGCGAAGCCGGTATTGCTGTTCCCGACACCACGATCGAAAAGGCCACCAAATACGTTCTCACCTGCCAGGACGAGGATAGCGGGGGCTTCCGCTACCAACCCGGTGGCGGGGAACCGGGATTTGCGCGGACCGCCGCTGGCGTGATGTCCCTCATCATGTGCGGGCAGCGCCGCCACAAGGCCACCCAGCGCGGACTGGCTTTCCTGAAGGCCTATCCCGACCGCAAGTTCGACAAGAATTATCCCAGGTTTCACTACTCGCATTACTACGCGGTCCAATCCATGTATCAGTCCGGGGAAGCAGACTTCCAGTCGTGGTATCCGAGAATTGCGGCCACGATCGTTTCCAAGCAGAACCAGGACGGCAGCTGGGCAGGAGCCCATGGCACGGTCTACGGAACAGGGTTCTCCATTCTTATCCTGGGTGTGCCCTACCGCTACCTTCCCATTTACCAGCGCTGAGTCCAGCGCCCGGGGGCCTGAAGTTCATCCTCCCGGCTTCGAAGCCCACCTCCGCCCTTACTGAGAGTGACCTGCCAGGTTGGACCGCTTACCGTTCTCCCCACCGTCGCCCTGTCATGACTCGCCTCCCTGCCTGGATTGCCGCCGCGCTCCTCGCTTTCTCCTCACTGCCCGGAACCTCCGCACCTGCGCCTGCCGGCGCCGGACGGATGATGCAGCAGCTGGAAAGTGAAGGCTGGATTCAGCAGGCTGAGGCCCTCCACTACCTTGGGGAGCACCGGGTAGAACTTGCCGTCGATGCCGTGCGGGCCCTTCTCAACAAAAGAACAGCACATCCCTGGATCCGCGGGCGAGCCCTCCTGAGCCTCTCCCAGATCGAAAACGGCGTCGAGGCAGGCTCCTTCGGGAAGTGGGTCGCGCACGACCAGAGCCCTCTGCGCGCGGCAGCTGCCGAAGTGCTCGAATTACACGGCGGCAATTCCGCGCAGACCTGGATCGAGATCCTTCTCAAGGACCCTGATCCCCTCGTCCAATGCCAGGCCGCCGCAGCCCTTGCACGCCGGAAAAGGGAAACAGCCTGGCCCGTGGTCGACCCGCTCACCACCGCGCCGGACCCCGGCCTCGCACGTCCCACCGCCCGCGCCCTCGCCTTTACCGGAAGTGAAGCCGCCCTCGCACGCCTCGGCACGCAGCTCGCAAATCCGAATCTCATGCGAGAGTCCCTTCGCGGCGTGAGTGACATCCAAAGCCCCTCCCTCATTCCCCTTCTTCTCAACCTCCTGCCCGGTCTCGAGGAAACTGATCTCAACTACGGCGCCATCCTCACCGCCCTCCAGAACCAGGAGTGGAAGGAAGTGATTGCCGGCCTCGCAACGTTCATCAGGAGCGGTGACGAGAAACAAATCCGGACCGGGGCGCGCCTCATGACGGTCCTCACCCGCTCCCCGGACCTTGGGAAACCCCTCCGGGAGGCCCTCGCCAACGCCAAGGAAACCGAAACCATCGAGGCAGGCCTGATTGCGCTGGGATCCGCAGCCATGCTTCCCGACAAGCACCACGAATTCTTCAGCGCAAACCTCAAGCATCAGGAATCCTCCATTCGCTCCCTCAGCATTCGCTGTCTTGCCCACTGCAAGGAGATCAACCATTACGGCATTCTTCGCGAGAGCTTGGAGGACGAGGACCCCGAGGTGGTCCGTGCCGCCCTGAGCGCTCTCAAGCGCCAACCCGCCGTCAATGCGCCGCAGGGGCGGCTGGTCGCCTACCTGGAAGCTCCGCTCTCCAGCACCGAGGAAACCGTGCGCTCCCTGGCATATGAAGTCCTCGCCCACGCCGGCAGCGCAGCAGATTTCCGCCCCGCCATGGCCGTCCTCCAGGAACTCCTCACTGGCACCGACGAAACACTGCGTTCCGCAGCCGCCAAGGCACTCGGGGCTCTCGCTCCTGAGGACCAGATCGGCGACGTGGTCGCCGCCCAGGGCTATATCGCCCACTGGATGGTCATCGGAACCTTTCTCAACGACAAGGAGCACAAGGCCTTTCACGAAGTTCACGAACCGGAAAAGGAAATCGACTTTGAAAAGAGTTACAAGGCGACCTACATCTGGCTTCTCGAAGGCCGCAGTGACAAGCCCATCGAACGGGAGGTCACCTGGGGAGAAGGAATCGTAGACACTACCGACGGGAAGCTCTCCATGTCGGCACAACTACCCCCGCCCGGTTCTTTCGCAGTGGGATACGCGGTGGCCGACATCCATGTTGACACCGAGCGGGAAGTGACTCTCGACATCGACGGGGATGACGCATTCCGAGTCTGGCTCAACGGGGAACAGATTTCCGAGAAGATCGCTCCCTACCAGCACCGCAAGGACTGCATCGTGGAGGACAGGAACCTCCGCGTCAAACTGGTCGCCGGCACGAACCGGTTTATCGTCAAGTCCGCTAATGTCGATTACCGCTGGTGGGTGCGGCTTCGCCTCACCGATTCCAACGGCATCCCGATCCCCTTTCGCAAACCATGATTCCGGGGCGCACGCGACCGATTCTCTCCATCCTGCTCCTTCTTGCCTTCCCGCTTCTTGCGGCTGCCCGGGCGCCCACTGAAGACGCCCGGTGGGCGGAAGCACAGCGTGCCTACTCCGATGGTCACGATGACGAAGGGCATGAAATCCTCATAGCACTTGCGGAGGAATACCCCGGAGACCTCGACCTTGCCGTGGCCTGCTATGCCACCATCCTCTCCGAGGAGGGCAACCTCCTGAAGACAAATCCCTGGATCGATCTGGCCTCCGAGCGGCTTGTCGCCCTGGAACAGATCGGAGCTGTCTCCGCAAATGGCCAAACCGTTCGGGAAGCCGTTCCCCGCGTCATCGACAAGGCCCTTCTTGAGGGTCGACACCTTGAGGCCCGCGAAACATCCGAGCGCCTTCACCGAGAAAACCCGCACGATCTCTACTGGCGAATCCGCCGGGCCTACGACTGCCGCCGCATGGACCTGGCAGGTGCCCGGATGCTCTACCAGAAGCTCAAGGACGATCTCGATCCGGATCATCCGGATGCACCGACCCGTGAACTCTGGCTCTGGATGGAAAATGAGCTCAAGGGAATGGAGAACCTCGCCCCACCGATCTATCCCCTGCCGGACGGCACTCCTCTCGTTCTCATGGAACCCGACGATCCCGATGGCTACTGGCGCACCGTGCTCGACAGCTCACCCGCTGATGTCGCAGAGGTGGTGGACCGCCTGACCGCCCTCGCCGACGAGCAGATTGTTCCCTGGCAGGACCGCACCGGCCTGACCGACCCCCTCCGTGCCCTTGATCTTCATCTTCTTTCGAAGCCGCCCTCCGACCTGGCCGCGCTTCGGGAGCTGCAGAACAATTACTTCGACCGCGAAACTCTTCCACGAGAGCCCAGCGAAGCCGATATTCTCGCCCTCACGCGCCGTTTCGCCTGGTCTGCCGCCGTGCATCCCATGCTGCTGGAGCTCGGCAACGACGCCCTCTGGAGCGGCAGGGCCGAATCCGCACTCCGCAGCTTCCGGGAACTTCTCACTCGCTCTGATGATCCTCAGTTGCGGGACGCCGCCCAGGTGGGCGTCTGGACCGCTCTCAAGATGATCGGTGCCATCGACGAACTGCGCGCCACCGCAGGCGCCATCGACCCCGGAAAGCAATACCCCTGGATGGGCCGGACCGCACGAGGGGCCGAAATCAGGAGTGCGCTCTTCAAGGGCGTTTCCTCCGCCCCTCCCGCTACCGCGCCGGGCCTGGCCGGACTCAACCAGCACATCATCCAGTTACCTCCCGTATCTCCCTGGCCTACCGACACTCCCGCGATTGGCTTCGGTATCGACCTGCAGGTTGCCGGCTCCCAGCTCATCGCGAGCGGTCGCAACATGCTGGTCAGCTATGATGCCTCCAATCCCGGCACCCCCCTGTGGTCTCAGCTCCATCGCCACCCGGTCGACCAGCACCGCCGCACCGGCTATCACCCCGGCTACTTCCGTCCCCTCATTCGAGGGAAAGTCCTCTACACCCGCTGGGGCCTGACCTCTCTGCCAACCGGCCTCGCAGCCTTCTCCCTCGAAGGAGGGCAGCCCCAGTGGTCCTATACCTACACGAGAGGCAGCTCCCCATACTCCCAGGGCGTCCCGATGGGAGATCCTGTTGCAGCCGACGGCGGGCTGGTCTACCTGCAATGGCACACCCCGGGAGATGTCACCGACCGCAACCGGGCGGTCAGCCTGGTCCATTTTGATCTCGCCAAGCAGCAGCCACGCTGGTCCACCGATCTGGTCATCGCCGGACGCTCCTTCGACTCCGAGGGACGGCTGCGGGGAGCGGCTCCCCAGAATGTCCTGTATGGAAACGAGGTCACCGTGCACCGCGGTGCCGTCTACTGTAATACCAACGCGGGAATGATCGTGCGCTGTGACGTCAGAGACGGTCGGGTAGACTGGATTCACAACTATCGCCGCCAGAACTCCAGCCTGGTAGCCCAGAACCTCGGCTCCGCCCCCATCATCTTCGGGGATACCGTGATCTGCATGCCCCGCGACGATGGGCGTATCTTCGCCCTCGACCAGAAAACCGGCCGAGTGATCTGGGACAACCCTCTCGTGCTGGGCAACGAGATCATCGGAACGCACGAAAACATCCTGGTCGTGAGGGGAGCCGGGGTGATCGCTGGACTCGATCTCCAATCGGGTGAAGCTCGCTGGTTCAGGCCCCTTGCCGCCCGCATGCTGGGGCGCGCTCTCCTCCTGGGAGGATCGATCTATCTCGGTTCAGTTGCCGAACTTCAACTCCTGGACGCCAAGACCGGCAAGCTCCGCGAAAGGCGTCAGTGGAATCTCGGGGAAGCCCGCCCGCTTGGATTTACCGTCTCCCAGAACAAACTTTTCGTGGTCAGCGATAATCCCGCACCGGATCGCCGCCACAGGATCGGGGAACCACTCGCGAACGTCGCAGCCCCCTCCGCCCCCCTCCGCCTTCCCCTCAAGCGCACCTGGACACTCACCCGGAGCGATGCCCGCATCGCTCTCGCTCCGCCTTCTTCCGGACTGCACGACACCGCATTCCTCCTCTCCGGAGGAATCCTCGAGTGCCTTGACCTCAGCCCCGGCGGATCGATCAAGTGGCGCCGCTTTGTCGACGCCCACAACGCGACCCTCTCCTTCGTCGGGGAAAAACTCCTCCTGGTCGAAGCAGGACGAGGCCGCAACCTGGGGCGGGCGGTCGCGCTCGATGCCCGGACCGGACGCTTCCTCTGGGAGGCTTCCGTCCCATCCGCGCTGGGCAATCCCTTCTACTTCGGGAGCAGGCTCATGTACCACGACCGCCGGGGCAAGATGGTCGTCTTCGATCTCGCATCCGGCAAACCGGCCTGGGAGCGAACCCTGAGTGAGGCTCACCTGGTAGATCCCTACTGGGACGGAGAGAAGCTCCACATCTTCCACGCCTCGCAGTGGCACGGTCCGCACCATCTGACCCTCGACCCCGCCACCGGACGCACCATCCGCCGCGATCCGGTCATCGTCGCTCAAACCGCTGCACCCAACCTCGCTCGCCCGATTGAGAATGGCTGGTACGAGGTCCGTTTTCAGCCGCGGGATGCGCGGTTTGTCCGGCTCACCGCTCTCTCGGAGGTGAATGGCCGGGGCTGGGCCTCCGCCGCCGAAGTGCACGTTCTTGATGCGGAAGGAAACCGGATCGCACGCGATAAGTGGTCCGTCACGGCTGAACACGAGCGCAATGCCGCACCCCGCGCCCTGCCCCACAACATTATCGACGGCAATCCCGCTACCTGGTGGCACTCGCAGTGGAAAGACCCCGAAAATCCGGCCGTCGACAAGGTTCTGCCCCACCCGCACCATGTTCACCTCGACCTTGGAGAGCCTCACCTCGTGAGCGGATTCCAATACCTTCCCGCCCGGATCAATTACAACAACGGGATGATCCGCGATTACGAACTCCACGTGCGTGAAGACAAGCAGGACTGGGGTGATCCAGCGGCCCGGGGCATCCTCGTCAATCGCCTCCACGTCCACCGCAACCATTTCGGGCCCGGCGCCGTCTTCTTCGATGCCCGCAACTACCCCGGAAACCATCAGGCCGTTTTCCGGTACGATCTGAACAACCAGACCGCCCAGCTGGTCGAGAACGAGGCCCACATGCTTTCCATGCACGGGCGCTACATCCTCATCACCTCCCACAACAAGCTCATCCTCCGACGCTCCGACGACCCAGATTACCGCTTCGAACTCACGCCCCATATCCAGCATGGGAGGCACGGTGAAATCGTGATCGAAGGAGACCGTCTGATCATGGGCCGCCATAAAATCGCGATCGCCGACCTCAACGCGAGACGGTTTCTCGAGATTACCGAGAACCCGAAGTCGCGCCGCCATCAGAACGGCCACTTCGTCCGGCTGGAAAACAACTACTTCCTCAAGATCGTGCACCATGGCGACAAGCAGGAACTGGCTCTCATCGACATGAGCAATGGTCACATCTCGGAAACCACCCTTGAAACCCAGATGGAACGTTTTGCGGAAGATCGCTTTATCAAGCCCCCCGGTCAGCGCCTCCTCACCTTCAACCGAACCCTCCTCTTCTACGACAATTCGACCCTGAGCGCATGGGTCGCAGCAAACTAGTCTGGGCTCGCAGCCTCGAACTCGCTGCCCGGTTCCGGCGACTGAGCGTGGCCGGGCCATCCTTCGGCAGGATTTGTGGGACAACCCGCTTCCCGATTGCCTTTGCGGTCGAATCTCATTATCCACCCCTCCTCCATGCGCACTCTCCTAGCCCTCTGCACCGGCCTTCTGGTCCTCGCCACGCCGGCCCCGGCCGCCAAGTCTCCTCCGGAAAGTCCGTCACCCCCGAACATCGTCTACATCATGTCCGACGAGCTGGCCTACTACGAGCTCGGCCACATGGGCAACCCGTATATCAGGACACCCCGCATAGACCGTATGGCCAAGGACGGCATCCGCTTCACGCATGCTTTGGCTGCATCTCCCGTCTGTGCCCCGCTCCGTTGCAATCTCATGACCGGCAAGCATGCCGGGCACGCCTCCGTGCGCGCGAATGACGGCGGGACCCCACTCCGCGCCGATGAGACCACCATTGCCTCTCTCCTCAAGGGGAAGGGTTACGCAACAGGCGGTTTCGGAAAGTGGGGCTGCGGAGGCCGTGACTCCACCGGCGTGCCGGAAAAGCACGGTTTCGACATCTTCTTCGGCTACTACGACCAGGTTCACGCCCACTCCTTTTACCCCCCATACCTCGTCCGCAACAGCGAAGAGGTGGTGCTCCCCGGTAACAAGGGCGGCCGCGCAGGCCAAACCTATGCCCACTATCCCATCATGGAAGAGGGGCTCGAGTTCATCCGCAAAAACAAGGACAAGCCGTTCTTTGCCTATTTCCCAATCACACCCCCGCACGGCATGTTCGACATTCCGAAGGACGACCCTGCGTGGGAGCATTATCGGGGTGACGAATGGATTGCGGACGAGAAGATCGCCCAGGACGTAAAGAACTACGCGGCAATGGTCACCATGGTTGACCGGAACGTGGGGCAGATCCTCGATCTCCTGCAGGAACTCAAACTCACCGACAACACCATCGTCTTCTT
This sequence comes from Roseibacillus sp., assembly GCA_002721695.1. Classification (GTDB taxonomy): domain Bacteria; phylum Verrucomicrobiota; class Verrucomicrobiia; order Verrucomicrobiales; family Akkermansiaceae; genus Roseibacillus_B. The sequence continues at coordinate 8,563 of PBLI01000033.1, forward strand.
CACCGGTGACAACGGGGGCCAGGACCGCTTCCGCAACGCGAATCGGCCCCGGGGATTTTTCGGCCCCAACAAGAATCCCAAGACCGGGATCGAATTCCGCGGGGGGAAAGGCAGCCTCTACGAGGGCGGACTGCGAATCCCCTTTCTCGTTCAGTGGCCGGGAACGATCGAGCAGGGCCAGGTCAGCAACCTCAGGTTCGCGCAGTATGACATCCTCGCCACGCTTGCTGAAATTGCAGGAGCCCGGGCCCCCGGCGACACCGACGGCATTTCCATCCTTCCCACCCTCCTGGGGGAAAAATCCGCGGGACGAAAACAGGAAACGCACCCTTACTTCTACTGGGAGTTCGGTAATATGCAGGCCGTGCGTATTGATGCCTGGAAGGGCCTTCGAGTTCGCACCAAGCAGACCTGGGAGCTCTACAACCTTGAGAAGGACATCAGCGAAACCACCAACGTGGCAACTGATCATCCAGGAATCATCAACCGCATGGAAAAAATCGTGAAGGAGTGCCACGAACCCGCCCGGCCCGGCACCTACACAACGCGCGAGCGGCACGAGCGCGACCGCTGGGCCAAGTGGGGGAACTCCAAGCCTCCGCCCTCACCCCGCAACTCCCGCATGAAACGCATCAAGGCCCGCAACCTCGTTCCCTTTGATCAGCTCAAGCTCGTCAGTTTCAGCAGTCAAAACCAGAGCAACAACCGGCAGGCCATCTTTGCCATCGACGGGCGACCAGACAGCTTATGGCACTCGAGCTGGTCCGACGGACTCAGCAATCACCCCCACGAACTCGTCATCGATCTTGGCAAGCGCTACCATGTTTCGGGATTTCACTACCTTGCCCGCCAGGATGGCAGCTGGAACGGAGCCTTCGCGGAAACCGAATTCTACGTCAGCGACTCCCCCACTGAGTTCGCGACACTTGCCACGAAAATCAGCTTTGCGAAGAGCAGGAGCCCCCAGCCTGCCAAGCTGGATACCCCGCTCACGGGCCGCTACGTGAAGGTTCGAGTTATTAATGAGGTCAATGGAAAGGCCTGGGCCTCGGCCGCTGACATCGGGGTGACGGGCAAACTGGCCAAGTAGGCGGGTTTGCCCTGAATCTTCAGCAAGGGCGGAAATCCCGCGAACGGATCGGCACCTTCCTCCTCTCCTCTTCGTGCTGTAAAAGCCGGGAAGCGTTCGCCTTTGACCCCATTGCGCTCCCTCCCGGTTATCGACCCCGCATCCGGCTTGCCAGCCGCAGGCCGGCGTAATCACAAGTCCTCGTGATCTCCTTTTATGACGGGAGCGTCCTCTGTCAGCCCGATCGAGACCTCGCAGCCGCCTTTTTCTTGGCCCATCAGGCGCTCTTCACGATAGCAAGGCAGCGTAGTCAACCGGCTGATGACGGTCGAGGGCGGCGGTGACCGGTGGCATCTCGTATTTAAGGCCCGTCGCGCAATTGAACAGCACTGCCGATTCCTCCGGTCCGACCCGGCCCTCCGCCAGCTCCTTCTTGTAGGCGGCATAAGTCGCCGCTCCCTCGGGGCAGAGGAGAACCCCTTCCAGGTCCGCCACCTCGGCCCGGGCTTCTTCGATGGCCTCGTCATCTACGGCGGTGGCAAAGCCATTCGTGGACCGCACGCCCCGCAGAATCAGGAAGTCCCCGATCGCGGCCGGCACCCGGATACCCGCCGCCATCGTATGTGCGTTTTCCCACACCTCCGCATGCTCCTCGCCCGCCTCCCACGCCTTCACAATCGGGGCGCAACCGCTTGCCTGGACCGCTACCATCCGTGGCCGCTTCGGACCGATCCAACCAATCGCTTCCAGTTCGTCGAATGCCTTNACCATTCCGATCAGTCCCGTNCCGCCACCGGTTGGGTAGAAGATCACATCCGGGAGATCCCAGTCAAACTGCTCCGCAAGCTCGAGACCCATCGTTTTCTTTCCCTCAATCCGATATGGCTCCTTCAAGGTCGAAAGATCAAACCAGCCGGCCGCCTCTACTCCCTCCCGGACGATCTTTCCACAATCGTGAATCAACCCGTTCACCCGCCAAACCTTCGCCCCTTGCATCGCGATTTCCCGCAGGTTTGTTTCGGGCGTATCTTGCGGGCAGAACACAAAAACCTCCATTCCAGACCGCCGCCCNTAGGCCGCCAGCGCTGCGCCCGCATTTCCATTGGTCGGAATAGCCAGCCTCGTCAACCCCAGCTCCTTCGCCATCGAAACAGCCAGCGCAAGTCCCCGCGCCTTGAAGGATCCGGTTGGCAGACGTCCTTCGTCCTTCACGACCACCGGACCGCCGCCCAGCCGCTCCCGGACGCGGGGCAGCTCCTGCAGGGGGGTAGTCGCCTCCCCCAGNGTCACGATGTGTTCCGCCTTTCTTACCGGAAGAAACTCGCGAAAACGCCAGAGATCCGCGGGACGTGTCTTCAAAGACTCCTTGCTGATTCCAGCCGCGAGGGCTTCCATGCCGTAGCGCACCAGAAGCGGGCGCCCCACCTTCGAAAGTCCCTGCACTACATCGGACTCATAGCGCTCGCCAGTCAGCGAACACTCAAGGTGGGTCACAAAGGTGGACCGCTCTGCGGTGGTNTTGTCCATCACAGGCATTCTCCTTCGCACGTCCGCCCGGCAAAGCCGAAAGCTCTACCATCTCCACTTTTCCTTGACCCCACCAACCCTCGCGGCACGTTCTCAAGGCCCCCAGTTCACCATGCTGACCCCCCGCTCAAACCCCCGGCTCCCCTGCCGCCTGCTGCAAGTCGCTCTGCTGCTNCTTTCCGCAGAGCTGGCAAGCGGCCAGCAGATCCAGGTCCTCTGGGTCAATCCCGGGAATGTTGAACGCGCCATAAACAACGGAGACGACACTCCCAGCGGAGGCGACGGAACCCACTTCGGTCAGCTAGCACCCGGCGCTCCTCCCGTGGACCGGGAGTTCATCATCCGCAATACCAGCGCCGTTCCTCTTCAGCTGAGGGCCTTCCAGAGACTCGGGGATCACCCCGGAAACTTCACGGTGATCGACCCCCCCGCACCCCTCATTCCCGGAAATCAGCAGACNACAATGACGCTGCGCTTTCTTCCGCCAGTAACCGGGGGACTCCGTAGTGCCACGATCCGCATCTTAAGCAACTCCGTGCAGGACGAGGAATTCCTTTTCGAAGTTGCAGGCGAGCTCCTCCTTCCCGCGCCCAATATCGAGATCTACGGNAACNGCGTGGCCATCGNCGACGGCTCCTCCCTCCCCGAGTTGGCGAACCACACCGAGTTCGAAACCCTCGGGCTTGNTGATCCTCCCCGGCTGCATCGGTTTACCATCAGAAATACCGGTGAACTGACTCTCCGCATCAGCAGCGTCGATGTCGTCGGCCTCAACAGTGACCAATATGAAGTCGCGAGCGGTCCTGACACCTTNATCGCTTCCGGAACAGAGAGCACCTTCGAGATCGCCTTTAACCCGAATCGCGAGGGGACCCACCGGGCCACTGTCAACGTCAACAGCAACGACCCGACCCCAACCGAGACGACCTACAGCTTTGTGATACGGGGCATCGGACAGGCGCTCCTCCCCGATATCGTCCTCACCGGAAACGGGAGGGAGATCCCCCCCGGTGACGACACTCCCTCACCGGATGACCACACCCGATTTCCGGCTACCGACGTGCAGTCNACCTCCGCGCGAACCTTTGTTCTCCGCAATACGGGTGACGGGCCCCTTGAGATCACAGACATCCTCCTCCTTGGAAACCACGCCTCAGATTTCAGGCCGGCGCTGCTCCCCTCCTCTCCAATCCCGGCGGGTGGAGAAGATGTCCTGCGCATTGACTTTCAACCTGGAGCACAGGGGGACCGCTTCGCCACCATGCGCATCGTGAGCAACGACCCGGACACTCCCCTGTTCGAGATCGACCTTGAAGGAGCCGGCGGCCGTCTCAAACTTCTGGACATCGGTTTCGAAGGTGCCGACACCCTGATTGAGTTCAACAGCAACCCAGCCCCCGGCACATACATCTACGACATCTTTCACTCCACGGACATGGAGAACTGGGTCAAGGTGGGGTCACTCCTTTCCAACCCGGGCGAGACCCGGCAATTCCGCCACCGCAACTCCACCACAACCCGCAGGGGCTTCTGGTTTATCGAGGAACATCGCCTCAAGTAGGAGCCNTNANTCCCTGCNNCCAACCAGCTNNGCGATCCCTGCAAGAAANTCCACNTGGCACCGGACTCGGAGATAGAGGGAATATTCCGAGGGAGTCTCAAAAGTGAACGCCGTGCGCGCGCCATTCAGGAAAAGGTGGATTGCTTCCGGCATTCCATCGATCTCGCGNGCAATCCTGGCCAACCCGCTAGTCCGCCTGATCACCCCTTTTTTCGGACTCCTGCCTTCCACTGCACCCCGCTGGCGGGGAATGATGGACTCCACCTTCCCGAGGAGCTCGTCACCTCGTCTCTCTCCCCGGCGNGCCAACTCATAGAGATAGACTCCATTGGCGTCGAAGTCTTCGTGNAAGCTCACCGCCACGGCAAACTCNCGGCCTGCTATGAACTCAAGAATCGCTCCGATTGGTTCCACCATGGGCTGACCGAAGCACCGGTTGAGATCGTGTCCCTCCTGACTCTCCCGCCGGTTTTCCGAGAGGCCCCACGGATTGAGGCAGGGGAAGACTACCACTGCATTNTCACGGAGAAACTCCACGTTTTTNTCNGCCCAGTGCAAGAGNCCCTGCACAGCTGCCGGCTCGTCGCCATGGATACCCGCGCTCAGGTAGAGTCCGCTCCCGGAAACCGGACCCCGGTTGCACAANCCCACCACCGGATACTGCCCCTTGCCTGACAGGCTTACGGNCTGGAGGTCCGCCTCCCGNGCAACTGCCCGCCACCGCTTAAGGAGGCCATCGACCTCGTGGCTCCGGTGCACGGACAGGTAGGCACGTTCTTGATCGTCCACCTCCTCCGCTTGACACAGCGAAACAGATTCGTCGATCCCAATGGCACCAAATTCATCCCCGGGCGCTCCTGGGTCCCCTGTGAATATTCGTGCCGCCAGTCCGCACTATGGTCCCCTTTTCTTGCCAACTGTCCCCGACCGCCTAGCCTCTCCCACATCGTCATGACNTCGCCACGACTCCTCATTCTCTCCGCCGCCTCTCTCAGCTTTCTCGGAGCCAGCGACTCCCTNTTCGCCCAGAAGGCGAAGAAACAGGTCCAAGAAGAAAAAAAGCCCTGGTGGGATGCTCCACAGCCGCGTTTTTCCAAGTCTGAGCTTGGCGGGATCTTCAGCGGGTCCATCGATATGCGCGGCGACGCGAAGGTCAAGGAGCGAACCATTTACAAGGCTATCGCGGCCCGCCTCGGACCCGGAGGCGAGAGCGGCACCGTGGTCTTCGATACCGAGATGTTGCGCATGGCCTGTGCGATTCCCAAGAAACCGGTCATGTTCAACACCTACCGCGACGGCCTGGGTGGNGCAGGGCACTGGGTGGGGTCACCCTATCTCTTCACAAGCGAAAGCGGTCCCGCCTGGGCCGACCAGGAAGGAAGCCTTGCAGACGTTCGCGAGGGCAAGAAAGCGGGCCCCCTGCCCCGTGCGTGGGCCCACTATCGTGGGCTTTACCGTCATGGTGAACGAGTTGTCTTTTCCTACCGCATCAATGGGACCGGCATCCTGGACATGCCCTGGATTGAGACGGTTGGCGGGATGGCCGTCTTCACCCGTACTCTCGAGGTGGAACCATCCGGGGCAAAACTCTCCCTGCGAATCTGCCAGGACCGGAACGCCGAGGAACACGTCACCACCGTAGTGCCGTGTGAGGGGTCCTCCAGCTCGGCCGGGATTATCCGCCGGGACGGTCATTGGNATCTCGAAATCAATCCACATGATGATCTGGTCCGCATCAAGCTCGTGATCGGAACGGTTCCCGCCGACCAGCTCGAAAAGTTCACCGCAGGCACCAAGAAGCTGGCACAGCCCGAAACGCTCTTGCGCTTTACGAAGGGTGGGCCCGCGCGCCATCCCTCACCGCTCGTGACCAGTGGGGAGGTGAGCAGGGAGAAGGGTCCCTACGTNGTCGATACCATCACCCCTCCATTCAAAAACCCGGACAAGATTCTTTTCCGCTTTGGCGGTCACGATTTNTTCTCCAACGGAGATATCGCAGCGTGCACCATTGACGGGGATGTCTGGCGGGTCTCCGGGGTCGATGACAAACTCGGCAGGATCGAATGGCGTCGCTACGCCACGGGACTCTTCCAGCCCCTGGGGCTCAAGGTTGTCGAGGACAAGGTCTACGTTCTCGGCCGGGACCAGATCACCCGCCTCCACGACCTCAATGGCAATGGCGAAGCCGACTTCTACGAGTGTTTCAACAACGAATGCCGCATCGGCAGGCACGTCCACGAATATGCCACCGNTCTCGAGACCGACCCGCAAGGAAACTTCTACTACGTCAAGGGACACGGTGCCAACAACGAGCATGCTGGCACTCTCCTCAAGGTCACCCGGGACGGCTCCCGGATCGANGTCGTGGCCACTGGCTTCCGCTGGCCCAATGGCTCCGGAGCCGGTCCCAACGGAGAGCTCACCGTGGCTGACCAGCAGGGGACNTGGGTGCCCTCCTCCCGCGTCGACCTCATCAGGAAAGGAGGGTTCTACGGGTTCATGAATGCCCACCATCGAGCCGAGAAGCCGACGACCTACGACGGTCCGCTTTGCTGGATTCCCCACAAGGTNGACAACTCNTGCGGNGGGCAAACCTGGTGCAACTCTGAGAAGTGGGGACCCTTCAAGGGGCACATGCTCCACTGCTCCTACGGCAAGTGCGCTCTCTTTCTCGTTCTCCAGGAAAACATCAAAGGCGTCGACCAGGCCGGCGTATACCGGTTCCCTTTCAAGTTTCAGTCAGGCGGAATGCGGGCCCGCTTCAGCCCTCACGACGGCCAGCTGTACGTGAGCGGGCTGAAGGGATGGCAGACCAGCGGAGCCAAGGACGGCTGTCTCCAGCGCGTCCGTTACACCGGCGCCNAGGTGGCCATGCCCAGGAGCATGAANATTCACAAGAACGGTATCCGGGTGGGCTTCACCCAGAAACTCGACCGGGAGCTGGCTGAAGACACTGATAGCTGGCAGCTGGAGCAGTGGAACTACCGCTGGACCAGCAAGTATGGCTCCAAGGAATTCAAGGTAAGCAACCCGGACGAGGTCGGCCACGACAAGGTCGAGGTTCGTTCTGCCAGGCTGCTTCCCTCCGGCAAAGAGGTGTTCCTCGAGATCGCCAACCTCGCCCCCGTGATGCAGATGAAGATTTCCTTCGATCTGGAGACATCGGACGGCGAGGAAATGATCGGTGATCTCCACAACACGATCCACGCCCTCGCTGAGGATTACCGCTAGCGGGCAGGATCCCTACAGGGCCTTCCCGAAGGCCTGCACCGCCTGCTCCACATCCGCTCTGGAAACATCCAGGTGCGTCACCAGCCGCATCGGGTTTCCGGGATACACCAGGATGCCGTGTTCCTGCAGACGCTCGCGCAAGCCCTCNGCGCGATCCAGGGGGATTCTGAGGTANACCATGTTCGTCTGCACCCTGCCTGGATCGACCTCGCAGCCCCCGACCNGCGCGAGGCCGTCTGCAAGNAGGCGGGCATTGGCATGGTCCTCTGCCAGCCGCTCGACGTGATTCTCAAGGGCGTAGATGCCNGCCGCGGCAAGCAGCCCGCTTTGCCGCATGCCGCCTCCAACTACCTTGCGCCAGCGTCGCGCTTCGGCAATGAAATCAGTCCGCCCGGCCAGGACCGAACCCACCGGGGCGCCGAGCCCCTTGGAGAGGCAGATCGAAACGCTGTCAAAGGGCGCCGCGATTTCGTCCGCGGACCGGTCCGACCTGACCGCCGCATTGAACAGCCGCGCTCCATCGAGGTGCAGGCCNAGGCCATGTCTGTCCGCCAGTGACCGTGCCTCCTCGGCGTGGCCTACAGGCAAAACCCGTCCGTTGGTCGTATTCTCAAGGCAGAGCAGGCGGGTGCGCGCAAAGTGATAGTCATCCGGCTTAACCAGGCGTTCCACCTTCTCCAGGTCGAGCGTCCCGTCCTCTTNCAGATCAAGCGGCTGGGGCTGAATTCCTCCCAGAGCAGCGCCCCCTCCACCCTCATAGATGTAGGTATGTGCCTGCTGCCCGACGATGTATTCATCTCCCCTCCCACAGTGGGTGAGGAGCGCACAGAGATTACTCTGGGTTCCGCTNGGGACGAAGAGGGCCCTTTCCTTGCCNAGCACCCCTGCGACCAGCTCTTCGAGCCGGTCCACTGTTGGATCATCCCGGAAGACATCATCGCCAACCTCGGCTTCCGCCATTACCCGCCGCATTTCCGGTCCCGGCCGGGTCACGGTGTCACTACGCAGGTCGATCAGNCTCATTCCGGAGAGTGATTAGAGTGAAGGAACCCAAAGCACAAGCCCCGCACCACAGGCTCCTGTCCCCCGGGATTGCCCCCCACGCAATTCCTGCCTACAAATTCCCGGATCCTGCCATGCCTCGACTTCCGTCCATGATGCTTCTCATCCTGCTTGGCCAAGTGGCAACCGCACAGGAGGTCCAGTTCAACCGCGACATCCGTCCCATCCTCTCCAACAAATGCTTTTTCTGTCACGGGCCTGACGAGAAGAAGAGAAAGGCTGACCTGCGCCTCGACCGGCGGGAGGGTGCCCTCGCCGACCTGGGCGGCTACTTCGCCATCGTTCCCGGCAAGCCCGATGAGAGTGAACTCCTCGCCCGGGTCGCTGCTCATGACGACCCTTCCGAGCTCATGCCTCCTCCCGAATCCAAACGNGGNGCCCTCAGCGAATCGGAAGTGNCCCTCATCCGCCGNTGGATCAAGCAGGGTGCCCCCTANCAAGGTCACTGGGCCTTCCAGCCGGTCGCGGATGTGGCAGTCCCGGACTTTTGGCAGGGCAANCCCATTGACTATTTCGTCGAAAAGCGACTGAAGGAAGCGGGAGTCAAGCCCAGCGCTCCCACCGACCCCGATACNCTCCTGCGCCGCCTGTCACTNGACCTGACCGGCTTATTGCCAAGCNTGGAAGAACAGCAGTCCTTTTNAGAGGNGGGCTTGGAAACCACCGTCGACCGNCTGCTGGCCTCCCCCCATTTCGGAGAACGCTGGGGCCGCCACTGGCTCGACCAGGCAAGATACGCGGATTCCCATGGTTACTCNATCGATGGCGACCGACAGATGTGGCCCTTCCGCGACTGGGTCATCAAGGCCCTGAACGACGACTTACCCTTCGANCAGTTCACCATCGAGCAGCTCGCGGGCGACCTGCTCCCCGATCGCACCAAGGCGCAGCACGTCGCCTCCGCCTTCCACCGCAATACCCTCATCAACCAGGAAGGCGGCTCCGACCGCGAACAGTTCCGGGTCGAGTCNGTCATTGACCGGGTCAACACCACGGGGGCAGTCTGGCTGGGTCTCACCGTCGGTTGCGCGCAGTGTCACACCCACAAGTTCGACCCTATCACGCAGCGCGAGTACTACCAGCTCTTCGCCTTTTTTAACAATACGGATGATGCCAACAGCACCGGCACCACCNTTGAGGTAGAGGAGTACGAGATTCTGNGCAACGCGCCTGAACCCCCGGCNGCAAGAACTCCCTCCCGCACAAAGGCCAAGTGGAANCCGGTNCACTACGAGAGCTCTATCACGAGCTCCGGGAATCCTCTGCACGTGCAGAAGGACAACTCCCTTCTCGTGGACAGGGCNGCGGGCTTGAATGACTCCTACCATGTGCGGGCCGCGACCTACCTAGACCGCGTGGCTGCCCTGCGCCTTCGCGTGCTTCCGGACAAATCTCTCCCCCGGAACGGTCCGGGCACTGCGGCCAACGGCAATTTCGTTCTCACCAAACTGCGCATCCAGTCACAGGGGAAACCAATCGCGGTGAGTCATGCCTTNGCCGATCATGAACAGCCGGGCTATCCCATNAGCGGCGCATTGGACCAGGACGGGAAGAGTGGGTGGGCCATCAANGTCGGCGGNAACCAGAAGGCAATCATGAATGCNCCGCACGAGGCCGTCTTTGTCTTCAAGGATCCGCTTGAGACGAAGGGCCTCCCCCTTGAAATAACCATGGAGCACGCCCTCAACGAGAAATACCTGGTCGGACGCTTTGCTATCGAGCTGTCCCCTACCAAGCCCCCGGCACCGGCTGTCGGGGTAGCAGCGCTTCCCAAGCCGCGCAAAGGCAACGTGATGGTCATGAAGGAACTAGCCAAGCCCCGGCCGACTTTCCTCTTCACCCGCGGCGACTTTACCCGCCCCCGCAAGGAGGAGGGCGAAATCATCCCGGGCACCCTCTCGCAGGTAAATCCCGCCCTTGCCCGGGCCCCCGGACGCCCCACACGACTCGAGCTGGCCCACTGGCTGATCCACCCCGAGAACCCACTTACTCCCCGGGTGACCACCAACCGTATCTGGATGCGCTACTTTGGNCGGGGCCTTGTGGAAACGGAGGAGGACTTCGGAACTCAGGGAAGCCCCCCGAGCCACCCAGATTTGCTCGACTACCTGAGTCATCGGTTCGTGGAGGAGGGCTGGTCCATGAAGAANCTCCACCGCCTCATCGTCACCAGCAAAACCTACCAGCGCTCCTCGCATGCCCGGCCCGATCTCTCGGAAATCGACCCGGGCAACTATCTTCTGGCACGCCAGAATCGAATCCGGCTCGATGCCGAAATCGTGCGTGACGCGGCCCTCTGCGCCAGCGGCCTTCTNACTCCTAAGATTGGCGGACCCGGCGTCTACCCTCCGCAGCCTTCCGGCATCTACGCCTTCACTCAGGCGCGGAAAAACTGGNAAACCAGCAGTGGTGCGGATCGTTACCGTCGNGGGATGTACATCTTCTTCTACCGGAGCGCCCCCTATCCGCTCCTGCAAACCTTCGANGCCCCCGACTTCCAGACCACCTGCACGCGTCGCCCACGNTCCAACACTCCCCTTCAGGCACTNACCGTGGCAAACGACCCCGCCCTGCTGGAACTAGCCCAGGGATTCGCCGAGCGGCTCCAGCGGGAAATCCCCTCCGGCACCAGTTCCGCCCGCATCGTGCGGGCCTGCCAGCTTGCCCTCTGCCGNCGNCCCACCGAGAGAGAGCTTCTCGTCCTGACCAACTACTACGAGTCACAGGCCAGGGATTTCGCGGNCGATCCCACCGCCGCCGGCAAGCTGGTGACCACGGCCATGCGGGAGGGCCCGGAACCTTACCCGNCGGCTGCCGCCCTCGTNTGTGTCACCCGTGCCCTCCTCAACACNGACAATTTCATCACACGCGAATGAANGCACCCGAAGAGCAACAGGCACAGCACTGGCTTGCCGAACGGACNCGCCGCCATTTCTTCCGCGACTGCGGAGTAGGCCTGGGAACCATCGCCTTCAATTCCCTTCTCGGACAACTGCAGGCCCGCCCNGCCTCCACCGGGCTCATGGCCCCCCGCAAGCCGCCCCTGCCCGCCCGGGCCAGGAATGTCATTTTCCTCCACATGGCCGGCGCNCCCAGCCAGCTGGAGCTCTTCGAGGACAAACCCAAGCTGCGCGAATTCCACGGGAAGACTCCTCCCCCCAGCCTGATGAAAGGCAAGCGCTTCGCCTTCCTCAAGGGCAACGANACACTCCTCGGGAATTCGCGGCCCTTCGAGCGTTCCGGACAGTGCGGCATGACTCTNAGCGACCAGGTTCCACACCACCGCAAGATCGTGGANGAGGTCGTCTGGTTGCGGGGGATGACTACCGACGTCTTCAACCACGGACCNGCCAAGCTCTTCATGAACACGGGATTCCAGGCTCCCGGCCGCCCCAGCATGGGCGCGTGGATCACCTACGGACTTGGAAGCGAAAGCAACAGCCTCCCGGGCTTTGTTGTTCTCCAAAGCGGTCCTCGCGGACCGCGGGCGGGCAATTCTCTCTGGGCCAGCGGATTTCTNCCCACCTCCTTCCAGGGCGTTCCCTTCCGAGGGAAGGGTGACCCGATCCTCCNCCTCCGNAGCCCCGAGGGCATGACGCGTGAGCGCGAGCGCAGGTTCTACGACGCAGTCGGTGCCCTCAACCGGGCTCGCCTCGAGGAAACCGGCGACCCCGAAATCCTCACCCGGCTCAATGCNTACGAGATGGCCTACCGGATGCAGACGAGCGCCCCCGAGCTCATGGACCTCCAGCAGGAATCGCANCATACCCTCGACCTCTACGGGGTCAGGCCGGGAGAGTCCTCCTACGCCGCCAATTGTCTCCTTGCCCGCCGCCTNGTGGAACGCGGGGTCCGCTTCGTCCAGCTCTACCATACCAACTGGGACAGTCANGGAGGGCCGGGTGAAACGCTCAATGACGACTTCGAAAAGGTCTGCAGGTCCGCNGACCAGGCCAGCGCTGCCCTCGTGCTCGACCTGAAGGAACGCGGCATGCTCGACGACACCCTCGTGATCTGGGGNGGGGAGTTTGGTCGAACTCCCATGGGCGAGAACCGGAAGACGGTCGGACGCGACCACCACATCGATGCCTTCACCATGTGGATGGCCGGCGCCGGCCTCAAGCGCGGCTACATCCACGGGGCCTCTGACGAACTCGGCTTCGGAGTCGTNGAAGGCAAGGTCCACGTCCACGACCTGCACGCCACCCTCCTCCACCTGCTCGGCTTCGACCATGAGCAACTCACCTATCGCTTCCAGGGTCGCGACTTCCGGCTCACGGACGTGCACGGCAGAGTGGTNANAGAAATCCTGGCCTGACCGCCNACCACCNGACCCGCCAGTCANCAATCAAACACAGACTGGAGAGCCGCCATGCCTTTCCTCATTCATCTCACTCTCTGGACTGCAGCGATCACGCCGCTCCTGGCCAACCCCCTCTTGATTCGCGAAACGGGGCCGCTCANCCCTGAAGAGGAACTCCAGGGCTTTACCGTTCCAGACGGCTTCGAGGTCCAGCTCTTTGCTGCCGAGCCAATGATCAACAAACCCATCAACCTCGCCCGCGACAGGAAGGGGCGGCTCTGGGTGTCTTCCACCGTGGAGTATCCCTACGCCGCTTCGAAGGACCGCTGGCTTGATGAAAAGGGATCCCGGGTCAAGGACAGCCGCGATGCCATCAAGATCCTGGAAGACGTGGACGGAGACGGGAAGGCGGACAAGGCAATCGACTTTGCGGACGGGCTCAATATTCCCACCGGCGTCCTGCCCTGGCATAAACCGGAGCACAAGGAAGGTTGTATCGCCTGGAGCATTCCCAACATCTGGTACTTCGCCGACACTACCGGGGACGGGAAGGCGGACCTGCGCGAGGTTCTCTTCGGCCCCATGGGCTGGGAACGTGACACGCACGGGATGTGCTCCAGCTTCCGGATGGGGCCGGATGGATGGGTGTATGCCACCCACGGCTTCAACAATACCTCGACAGCCACCGGCCGGGACGGTTCACGCGTTGAAATGCACTCGGGCAATGTCTTTCGTTTCAAGCCGGATGGTTCGCGGATCGAGATCTGGAGCCGCGGCCAGGTCAACCCCTTCGGGCTCTGTTTCGACAAGCGGGGAAATCTCTACAGCGCGGACTGTCACAGCGCACCGATTTACCAGCTTATTCGAGGAGCCTGCTACCCGAGCTTCGGCAAACCNCACGACGGCATGGGCTTCGGCCCATCCATGATCCAGCACACCCACGGCTCAACCGGGATCTGTGGTATAGCCTTTGTCGATCGCAACCAGTGGGGCCGGAGGTGGAACTACCGAATGCTCATTGGCAACCCGGTCAACTCGGTCATCAACCACGACGGGATCAAGTTCGCGGGCACGACCCCAATCGCGGTGGAGCAACCCGACTTCATGACCAGCAAGGACCCCTGGTTCCGCCCCGTCGACCTCTGCCTTGGCGGAGACGGNGCCCTCTACGTTGCCGACTTTTACAACAAGATCATCGGACACTACGAAGTTCCCCTCGACCATCCCGGTCGGGACCGGGAGCGCGGACGCATCTGGCGGGTGGCCTACAAGGGAGCAGCGGCTTCCCCTGGCCCCATATCTCCACCCAGCCTCAGCAAGAACCCCGTCGATGACCTGCAGTCGAAAACCTCCTTCACGAGGCGCGCAGCGGCCGAATACCTCCAGCAACATCCCCGGGCCGAGGCCCTTGTGCCTCTACTGGAACTCTACTACCGCGAGAGGCCTGATGACACCCACCTCCGGCANGTCCTGCGCCTTGCCATCCGATCNCAGCTCACGGTTCCCGGGGCCCTGCAGTCCGAANCCGTCGCCCGCCTGCTTCCAACCGACATCGCCCTCGCAAGCGGCAACGAACAGACCGCCGGATTTCTCCTTCGCAGGTTGCAGGATGGGCCCCGCCTCCGGCAGACCCNTGAAATCCTCCAGNATGTTGCACACCACGGCTCCTCCAAGGCCGTCGAGGAAGCCATTTCGTGGGCGCAGGAGCAGTCAGCCCGCCCCCTCGAAGTACGCGCCCGNCACCTGAAGGCACTGTTTCACGGACTGCAGGAGCGCCCCGATCCGGGTCCCTACCCCGGCGCGATTTCCCTGGGGCAGGAAATCACACGTGGCCTCCTTGATGACGGAACGGAGCACCCATGGACAGTGAGCCCGCATCCCTCGGCTNTCGAGGACCCCTCCCCCTGGGTTCTCCAGAAGAGACGGTGCGAGGACGGCATGGAGGTCGACGTGATTTCGAGCCTTCCCATCGGCAGGCCCNNAACNGAACGCCTGAGAGGACTACTCCGGAGTATTCCCTTCAAGGCTCCTGCCTCCNTCAGCTTCTGGCTGTGCGGTCACCGGGGCGCTCCCGAGCACCCTGCCCACGAAAAAAACTACGTGCGGCTGGTAGAGGCCGGGACTGGCAGGGAGCTTCAGAGGTCCTTCCCGCCACGCAGCGACGTGGCCAAGCGGATCGAGTGGGACCTGTCCGCCTCAGAAGGCTCACTCGTTCAGCTGGAAGTAGTGGACGGTGACAATGCCAACGCTTTCGCCTGGCTTGCGNTCACGCGCCTTGAGCCTGCAGTGGCGAAGGTCGAGNCCTTCCGNAATTCCATGGACCGGGTCAAGCTCCTGCAGGAACTNGCACGCCCTCTTGTGACAAGTGCTCCCGCCACTCTGCGCGATCGCCTTCAACCCTACCTTCCGCCCGTTCCAGCGCCCGCCCCTGCTCCCGTCTCCGGGGACGAACGCTCGCGACTGGATGCACTGATCGCNAAGCGCACCGCCTCCTACGCCCGGGCTCGCCCCAATCTCACCAGGGGCAGCGCCCTCTTCACAGCCCTCTGTGCAAACTGCCACCAGGTCAACGGCCAGGGCGCTCTTCTCGGGCCCCAGCTGGACGGAATCGGAGCCCGCGGTGCCGCCCGCCTTTGCGAGGACATCCTGGACCCCAACCGCAATGTCGATGCGCACTTCTACCTGACCTCCCTGAAGCTCGGCGATGGCAGCATTACTGCCGGNTTCGTGCGNGACGAATCGGCAGCCACCCTCCTTCTCATGGACACCGCGGGCAGGGAACATCGCCTGCAGAAGGACCAGATCACAAGCCGGGAGACCNTNCCCATGTCACTCATGCCTTCGACCTTCGAACACCTGCTCCCCGAAGAGCAGTTCAACGATCTCCTCGGCTGGCTCCTCAGCCAGAAGACACAGTAACGGGCCCCGGGCGGCCCCGGCCCGACCGTCCCGGCGCTACCATTTTACACCCTTGGGCTTGGCNCCCTGCGCCAGCGTTTTAACGGAATACAAAGAGGTGCGCGCAGTGATGAACAGGGTATCGTAGTTCTCCCCGCCGAAGCACACGTTGGCGGGATGCTCGGGGGTCTCAATCACGCCGAGTTTNTTCCCGTCCTTGTCAAAAACGTGAATGCCCCCGCGCGANGTAGTGTAAATGTTCCCCTTCGTATCCACACACATCCCGTCGCAGCGGATGTCGATCTCAAAAAGGGGATTCCCGAGCATTCCGCTTTCCACCATCTTGAAGACACGGATCTTCCCCACCTTGCCGGTATCCGCGATATAGACCCGGTCTTCCTCCGGGGAGAAGACGATCCCGTTGGGCATGTCGTGTCCCTTGTATACCACGTCAGTGCCCTGCGGACCGATACGCCAGACCCAGCGGCCAGGCAGCTCTCCAGGCTTGCCCCGCAGTCCATAACTCGGATCCGTAAACCAGATTTCCCCGTTTCCGCGCAGAGCAAGGTCATTAGGNGAATTGAGCTTCTTNCCTCCAATGTTATCGCACAGCACCGTTACCTTCCCCTTCGCGTCGGTCATGATCACATTGCGACCNGAGTGCTGACAGGTGAGCAGGTTTCCATCGTGNTCCAGGATGTTTCCGTTCGACTGCTTGACCTTGCGATACTCCCGGAGCCCGTCCTTTTCGGTCCACTGCATGAGAACACTGTTGGGAATATCGCTGAAGACGACCATCTTCCGGGCAGGAATCCAGACCGGGCCCTCGGTGAATNTCATGCCGCCTCCGAGTTTCCTTACCTTGGCATCAGGGGAAGTGANCCCTGCAAGATCAGCGGTGGCGAGAGACGCCAGGCCGGCAGACAGGNTCACNGCGAGAAAGAGAANGGTCCTCATGAAGGTATCTTGAAACAGAAGACCGCCTGCTGGCAAACCGGTTCTTCTCAGTCGCCCGGCCTGCCCCTTTCCCCCGGTTCCAGCCGATGGGACTCCTCCATTCCTTCCCGNGAGGAAAGAGGGAACGTCACACCAGNAGCAGTGGCACAGCCCGTTTTCCGGATGGCGGACGTGCCCGCTCTGCGCTAAGAGCCCACATGGCCTTCTCCCTGCGTTACCTGTCACCTCTCCTGGTGCTCGTGCCCATTGCGCTGATTTCCCTGGGAGGCGGCCACAAGNCCAAAGAGAGCGTCCGGGTCTACGTGGGCGCCCGGATTATCCCCGTCACCGCCCCCGAAATCGAGGATGGGGTGCTGGTNGTGAAGGGGAGCCGCATCGCGGCAGTTGGCAAGNAGGGCGAGGTAACCATTCCCGAGGGCGCTGAGGTCATCGACCTCAAGGGCAAGGTTCTCTTCCCCGGACTGGTCTGCACCCACTCGCATATCGGAAAAGTCCAGGGGGGAGACAGCTCCTCGCCCATTCAGCCCGAAGTTCGCGTCCTCGATTCCATCGACGTCCTCGACAGCACCTTCGAGAAGGCCCGGGCGGGCGGAATGACCATGGTCAANATCATGTCGGGATCAGGGCACCTGCTTTCCGGTCAGACCGCTTACCTCAAACTCCGCGATGGCAACACCATCGAGGACCTGGCCATCCGCAACGANGACGGATCGATGGCGGGCGGCATCAAGATGGCCAACGGCACCAACTCGATCAGGAGCTCGGGAGGCTTTCCCGGGACCCGGGGNAAATCCGCCGCTCTCGTACGCGAGCAATTCGTACGGGCCCAGCGCTATCGCGAGAAACTGGCCAAGGGTGGAGACGACCCCCCCGACCGCGACCTCGCACTGGAGCCCCTCGTNGAAGTCCTNGAGGGAAAACGCGTTGTCCACCACCATACCCACCGCCACGACGACATCATCACCGTCCTGCGACTCAAGGAGGAATTCGGATTCAAGGTCGTGCTTCACCATGTGTCGGAGGCCTGGAAGGTCGCAGACGAGATCGCCGCAGCCAAGGTGCCGTGTTCGATCATCTACCTCGACTCGCCGGGCGGCAAACTGGAGGCCCGCGACCTGGAATGGAAAAACGGGGCTGAACTGGAAAAACGGGGTGTGCTCACTGCCTTCCACACCGACGACCCCATCAANGATTCACGNTGGTTCCTGCGCAGCGCCGGGCTGGCCGTCCGCTCTGGGATGTCACGCCAGAAGGCCCTCGAGGCCGTCACCATCGCGGGAGCGGAAATGATGGACCAGGCAAAGGAAACCGGCTCCCTCACGGCAGGCAAGAAGGCTGACTTTGTCATTCTCAATGGTGATCCACTCTCGGTCTATACGAGGGTCCTCGAAACGCACGTGGAGGGAGTGAAGGTCTTTGACCTCGACGACCCCAAGGACAAGCTCTGGGCCGANGGCGGATTTGGCGCAGGACACAAGCGGCGCGCCAGCGGGTGCTGCTTCAACAAGTAGAATTCAACGCCATGAACGCAAATACCCCTCTGCTGCTCCTTNTTCTCGTCNTCCTTCCCTTCCTNCCCGCAGGCGCCCAGGTGGCCGTGAAGGCCGNTTTNCTCTATCACATGACCGGCGACCTCAAGCCGCTCAGGGAGGGGNTCGTTCTCTGCGGCCGGGACGGGAAGATCGAAAAGGTCGGCCCCGCNGAAACCCTGCCCATNCCGGACGGCTATCGCATTCTCCAGGCCCCGGTAGCCACTCCGGGATTCATAGACGCCCATGCCACGGTCGGTCTTTCCGGCATCCTAAACTCGGACAAGCACGACCAGGAGCAACTTGAGCGCTCCGCTCCCGTGCAGCCCGAGTTGCGGGCCGTCGACGCCTACAACGGCCGCGACCCGCTCGTGAAGTGGGTGCGAGAGCTTGGCGTGACCACCGTCCACACCGGCCACGCCCCGGGCGCGCTGGTGGCGGGACAAACCATGATCCTGAAGACCAGCNTTCCTGTCATCACAGACCTCGAAAACCACACTCTGCGTCCATTCGCCATGGTNGCGGCCACCCTCGGCTCCCAGAGTTTCGCGGGCTCCGGGGCGCCCGGCACNAGGGCCAAGGCGCTTGCCATGCTGCGCANGAATCTGATGCAGGCCGAACGCTACGCGCAGAAAAGGAAAGACGCCAAGGACGACGNGGAGCCTGANCGCAANCTGCGNCTCGAAGCTCTCGCGGATGTCCTCGAGAAAAAGGTTCCCCTTCTCGTCACCGCCCAGCGGCATCACGACATCGCTGCCGCCCTGCGCTTGCGAAANGAATTCGACTTCAACCTTGTGCTCGATGGTGCGGCCGAAGCCTANCTGCTCCTCGAGGAAATTTCGGAGGCCGGCGTGCCCATCCTCATTCATCCCACCATGGCGCGCCCCTACGGCGAGAACGAGAACATGACCTTTACTCTCGCCGCCAGGCTCCATACTGCTGGCATCCCGTTCGCCTTCCAATCCGGCTACGAGCCTTATGTCCCCAAGACGCGCGTGGTTCACTTTGAGGCCGCCCTTGCAGTAGCCTACGGNCTCCCCCACGAAATAGCCCTCGCCGGCTGCACTTCCGCCGCGGCCCAACTACTCGGAATCGCTGATCGAGTCGGCTCCCTAAAGCCGGGACTGGCCGCCGACCTCGCCCTTTTTGATGGTGACCCTCTGGAGACCGTGACCCACTGTACCGGAGTCATCATTGACGGGAAGATCGTTTCCGAGCTCGCAAAGTGAAAACCCGCTCCCTGCCCGGATCCCCGCNAATGCAGGGCGGCTACGAGGCCAGGACACCTTAACACCTTTCCTGTCCCGGTGATTTGGGATATGCCCCCCCCTCATGACCCGCCGCTCCTGCCTTCTTGTCCTCGCCCTCCTGCACCCGCTGCCCTCCCTCGGCAGGGACATTGCCCAGGCCGAGGAAACCGCCAGCCAGCAGGGCCGCGAGGCACTCTCCCAATCCGTGCAGAAGATCGCGCAGCAGGATCTGCGGCGCTACGTCACCAGACTCGCGTCCCCGGAATACGAGGGAAGGGGGACGGGCGACAAGGGCGANCGCATGGCGACCGCCTACCTNGCCGCCTTCTTTGAAGGACTCGCCCTGAGCCCGGCGGGCACNAAAAAATCCTACTTCCAGACNTTCGAATTCCCGGCTGGCATGAAGCTGGAGGGNGAAAACAATCTTACCTTTACCCGGGAAATTCCTCCAGGCTTCGCGAAAACCCTCACCCCGGGAGAACACTACCAGCCGCTGTCCTTCACCCGCTCGGGCTTCATTGAGGCAGAGCTGGTCTTCGCGGGATTCGGCATCACCAGCGACAACTACGATAGCTTCGAGGATCTGGACGTGGAGGGAAAGTGGGTCGCCGTCCTGCGCGGCCATCCCGCGGCGCGTCCCGGCCTGAGCGGCTCCGGGCCCCTGNTCGCCAAGGCGAATCTCGCCAGACAGAANGGGGCAGCCGGGATTCTATTTGTGAAAGGTAGCAACGAGAAGATCTCAACCGAGCTCATTTCGCCCAACGTCAACATAGGNGAAAACAGGNTTCTTCCCGCCCTCACCATTACAGATCAACTCGCTGCTCCCCTTCTGACTGGAAAGGCCGAGGCCGCAGCTCTCCGGAAACTCTTCCAATCCTATTCGCGGGCGGAAAAANTCCGGGGATTCAAGCTGCAAAGCGGAATCTCGATCCACATCGGCGTGGTCGCCCAAAAGGATCGGGGACGCAATGTCGTGGCCCGGCTCGTGGTCGGCGACCAGCCTTCTCCGGAAGCGATAGTGATTGGAGCCCACATCGACCATCTCGGCTACGGCAACCGCGGAGGATCTCGCGCCCGGGGGGAAGACGCCGACAAGATCCACTACGGTGCAGACGACAATGCCTCCGGGGTCGCTGCCATGATGGAACTCGCCCAGCACTTTGCGGCCCAAAAGAAATCGGGTGGCCTCAAACTCCGGCGCGACCTCATCTTTGCNGGTTGGTCGGGAGAAGAGGTTGGGCTCCTCGGCTCGGGCCACTATGTCGCCCAGGCACGGAAGAAGGGNAACCTGCATCCCCGCATCGCTGCTTACCTCAACCTCGACATGGTGGGGCGACTCAAGGAGAACGGACTCAATGTCCAGGGNACCGGCTCCAGTGAAGCCTGGCAGNAAGTCCTCGNCCGAGTCGAGAGCCCGCGAAANCTCANGGTCCTCCCCTCTGCCAGCCCCTACCTGCCAACGGACACNGCTCCCTTCTACGATGCCAACATTCCCGTGCTGTCCATCTTCACCGGCCTGCATGACGACTACCACACCCCTCGTGANACAATCGAGACCATCAACTTCCCCGGACTGCACACGGTCACCCGCTACGTCCGGGGTATCACGGTTGAACTTGCACGGCTCCCCGAGGCCCCCGGCCACGTGAAGGTCGAGCGCGCCCGGGGACGCAATGCCCCCCGCGTGCGACTGGGCATTCAGTTTGAGCCCACGGAAG
Source organism: Roseibacillus sp. (assembly GCA_002721695.1). Classification (GTDB taxonomy): domain Bacteria; phylum Verrucomicrobiota; class Verrucomicrobiia; order Verrucomicrobiales; family Akkermansiaceae; genus Roseibacillus_B. The sequence goes on from PBLI01000033.1 coordinate 29,668, forward strand.
AGGGCATCCGGGTCTCCGGNGTACAGGAAGGNTCCCCGGCTGNGCGATGCGGTGTCCGCGAGGAGGACATTCTGCGTCAGCTNGATGGCAGCNACCTNCCCGACAGGGATGCCCTGCTCACCGTTCTCCGCNGGCTCGATCCCGGGAAAAAATACTCTCTNGTNGTCANCCGTCTGGGCAAGGCGGTCAGGTTGCNGATTTCCCCGGAACGGCGATAGCACCGGCAATGGAGCTGCCACTCCAGTCCGCCTTCCGACTCATCCACTCGCCCNNGCCCGGNGCCATCCACNCCTCNGGNTCCACTCCCAGCCCATCCGCCACCCTGTTGATGTAGTTGAAGTATCCAATGACCTGCACCGCAGTGGTCAGGGCTCCNTCATCAAAACCTTCCGCNCGCAGGNCNGCCAGCTCCTNGCCACCTGTCTTCCCGGGAAACAGGGTGAGCTTCACAGCGTAATCGCAGAGGGCCCGGTCCGCAGGGGACAGTTCCATCTCCCGGTAGTCAAACACCAGCTGCTTGGCTCCNGCCTCGTCCCCCGATTCGCGACCGAACTCGGCCGCATGCGAGAGCGTTCAGTAGTAACAGTCATTGATGTTACTCACGACCGCGGCCAGCAGTTCCCGCCGCGCTGCCGAGAGCCCGTTGGGGGATTTCATCAGTTTCACGTAAAACGCCATGGAGCCCNCCAGAACCTCCGGCTCCCGGCTCATCACCTTGATGATGTGGGCGANTCCCCCNGCTCGCGCCCGGGCCGCCCCATAGACACCAGCNAGAACTCCCTCCGCCTCCTCTTCCGGGANTTGCTCAATGTAGGCCATGGGGCATTCAAGCGCGAATCCGCTTCGGGGTCATCCCCCAAGCTCTCACTACCCCGGCACTCCCGNCCGGACCAGGGNTTTAAATTTCAGNATTCCTTAACGCTGTGGAAAACCCTCAAGGCACCTGCTCTGCGTATGGACAGTGTCCCATCACACGATGGTATCTCCGTCCATAACCTCACGATAATGAACATGACAGNNCGTGGTCCAGTGTTCAGAGTGGCCCGGATGGAGTCGAAGAAATCAGGCCGGCCAGCGACTTTTCCTGCCGTGCTNCTTGCGTGTCTCGTTGGAATAACCGGCCTGTCNCACGCCCAGCAGAAGGATCCCGCCCTCGATCTCTATTACCTCGCCACCGGGGCATACAACCGCAAGCTCTACCCCGCAGCTATCGGCGGCTTCAGGGAGTTCCTGCAAAAACACGCGACTCATCCCAAGGCCGACCTCGCCCACCAGGGAATCGCCCTGAGCTACTACGCACAGAGACAATACGACCAGGCCATCCCCCACCTCACCGCTCTGCTGGCCAAGGCCAACCTCCCCAAGGAGATCTCCCGCGACCGCATCATCCTGATGCAAGGCCAGTGCCTCATGCGGGGCGGGCAGAAGGACCAGGCCCGCGCCCACTTCATCAAGGAGGCAGCACGCCTGCAGAGCCCAGCATACAAGGCCTCCGCCCTCGGGGCTATTTGTGATATCTGCTTCGGGAAACGCGAGTGGGAACAGGTCGATCAGTGGGTCACNAAACTTCTCCAGGCCAAGCTCACGCCCAACCAGATGGCCCGCGGGCTCTACCAGCAGGGCTTCGCCAACTACCAGCTCAAGCGTCATGCAAAGGCAGCCGAGGTTCTCGAGAAGGTTACCCCCGTCGCCGCGGACGCGATCTGGAAAACCCGCTCGTCCTATCTGCTCGGCGAGTGCTACACCATCTCCAAGGACCACGTAANGGCCGAGCCTGCCTTCGCCGCGGCACTGCCCGGCTTGGAGGGTTCCGACAAGACCGAGTGCCACTACCGACTGGGGGTNACTCGGTTCCTCCTTGAGAAATGGGCTCCGGCGATGGAGCAATTTGAAGCGTTCCTGCAGGAGGAGCCCAAGACCCGGCCCAAGGAGCAGAAGAAGGAGAACCCCCACCTCAAGGAATCCCAACTCTACGTCGGACGATGCCTCCTCGAGCAGGGGGAATTCCAGAAGGCGCAGAAACGACTTGAGAGGCTGCTCAACGTGGAAGGATCCCTCGGGGCCCGGGCCAACCTCTGGTATGCCCGTGTCTTCTCCCGNCCGGAGAAGCCCAGCTACGATCGAGCGGCGGCTTCACTGGAGCCGGCGGTTAAGAAGTATCACAACATCGCCCCCATCATCGATGACCTTCGCTTCGATTATGCCAACGCCCTNATGAGCCGCAATAANCCGGACTGGAAGACAGCTGCACAGGTCCTCGGGCAAATCAACCGGAGCGTCTTCGGCCAGTTCGCGGAAGTGCTCTCCCAGCGCGCCACATGCTATCACAAGCTCAAGGATTTCAACACCAGCCTGAACCTCGCCAACGAGTTCCTCGCNANATTCAAGGACCACGGGATGGCAGGAGANACCCGTTTCCTGCGAGCGGAGAACATGTTCCTCCTCAACCAGCTTGACCCTGCCATCCAGGCCTACAACGAGTTCCTGAATGCCCACAAGGAACACTCTCACCATCTCGCCGCGTCCTTCCGCATTGCNCAGATCCACCACCATCAGGGCCGCTGGGACCAGTCTCTNACCTCGGCCGAACCGCTTCTGGCCAGGAAGCCGGAGGGTCCTCTCTTCGCCCAGCTCGCCTTCCTGGTGGGCAACTGTCACTTCCGCAAGGAGCAGTGGAAGGAGTGCCTCGCGCCCCTCGAGGCATTCGTAGCCACCCGCGTNACCAAGAAGGACAAGAACAACGAAAAGGTCACCGCCGATCCCAACGTGGATACCGCCCTCATCCAGNTGGCGGTAGCCTACGACCGCACCGAGGATTCCGTTAAGGCTCTTGAGCATCTTGAAACCCTCACCCGCTTCTACCCCAAGCCCACCCCTCACCTCCCCCTGGCCCTCGCCGAGCTCGGGCGCCTTGCCTACCAGAAGGAGAACCTGCCCCTNGCCCGGCGGTCCCTTGAACGCTTCCTCAACGAGGACAAGCAGAACAAGGATCCCTTCAAGGCTGGCGCCCCGGCCCAGCGTTCGCGCGTGAACTACTTCCTGGGCTGGGTCAACGCCACTGAGGAGAAGTACGAGCCGGCGGCCATCCACTTCGGCGAAGTCGCCAAGCACCACCAGCACGAGCTCGCCGCCGATGCAGCCCTGCAACAGGGCATTGCCTACGTAAAGATGCAGAAGTTCAAGGAGGCCGCCAAGGTCTTCCCCGAGATCCTGAGACGCTACCCGGAGCACGAAAAGATCCAGCGGGNGACCTACTATGCCGGGCTCTCCCTCGCCCGCCTCGAACAGTGGAGCGCAGCCGCCAATCACCTGCGCANGGTGGCCGACACCTGGCCGGACTCCGAATTTGCCGACCAGGCGCTCTACGAATGGGCATGGTGCGAGCGCAAGCAGAAGCGCGAGNCGGAGGCNGTCAAACTCTACGAGCGCTTCCTGGCCAAGTACACGGAGAGCTCCTTCGTGGTCAAGGTGCAGAGCGAGCTCGCCGGGCTTAATCTCAAGAGCGGGGCTCAGGACATGGTCATCGAGCGCCTCACCAAGGCCCTTGCCGGGGTGGAGGATGAGNCCCTCCGGGAGGATCTGCGCTACCAGCTGGCGAGTGCCCATTACAGCAAGGGAGAGTTCGAGAAATCCGCCGGCATGTTCGAAGAGCTNCTGACCGACTACCCGGAGTCCAAGCTCNGGGCCTCCATGCTCTTCCAGGCCGGGGAATCACGCTACCGNCTCAAGGAAACGGTGGCTGCCCGCGAACATTTCGCGGCAGGCATGAAGGTGGGCGGCCTGAAACCGGAGCTGGCCGAGTCCATGATGATGCGGCTGGGCGAAATGCAGACTGCCACCAACGATCACGAGAACGCCCGCAAGACCTACCAGNNCTTCACCGGACGCTTCCGGGAGAGCAAGTGGAAGCGCAATGCAACCTTTGGCCTGGCCTGGTCGCTTGAAAACACGGACAAGCCAAGCGANGCCATTCGCCATTACGCCCAGCTCCTCGATCCCAAGGATCCCATCGACCTCTGGACCGTACGCGCACGCTTCCAGACCGGCGAATGCTACTTCAACATGCAGAAGTACGAAGAGGCCGTGAAAGAGTTCCTCAACGTCGAGATCCACTACAAGAAGTTCCCNGCCTGGCAGTCCAAGAGTATTCTTGAGATAGGNCGCGTGCTTCTCGCCCAGAACAAGCGGGAAGAAGCCAAGCAACGCTTCATGGACGTCATCAAGCGCTATCCCAAGGAAAAGGCCTCCACCGTCGCCAGACAATACCTCGACCAGCTTCGTGCCAGCGGATAAGAAAAAACAATCACTCCCTCAAGATCTCACCTGCCCCACACCACTCTCATGACGAACTACAACACCACCCAANCCGGGAAAATGGTCCTTGGCGTGACCACCCTCTTCCTCCTGGCCTGTACCACCACCCTCCTNGCCGCAGAAGCCAGCGCCGATGCAGGGGAGCAAAAGGAAACCATGTGGTCCCTGATCCAGAAGGGCGGACCAATCATGATTCCACTCGGNATCGCCTCCATCATCGCCCTGGCCCTGGCCCTGGAACGTTTCCTCTCCCTGCGGCGGGAAAAAATCCTGCCCGANGGCTTCCTGAAGGGGCTCGGCCAGGCCTGGGACAGCGATCCCTCGGGCCAGACCGCCGAGCAGTTCTGCGACCAGAGCCCCGGGGCCGCCGGTCACGTTTTCAAGGCTGGTATCCAGTGGCGCGACTCTGGCTACCAGGCCGTAGCCAAGGCTGTTGAGGATGCTGCCATCCGGGAGGCCGACAAGATGAAGCGAAGCCTCCGGGGGCTCTCCATCATCGCCGCAGTCTGTCCCCTGCTCGGTCTGCTCGGAACCGTCTATGGCATGATCGANGCCTTCCAGCGCACGTCTTCCACCGGGGGTGCGGCCAAGACCTCGGACCTGGCCACCGGGATTTATGAGGCTCTGGTCACCACCGCCAGCGGCCTGACCATCGCCATTCCCGCCATGCTGCTCTACCAGTTCCTCCTTTCCCGGGTCGATGGCCTGATCGATCACATTGACGAGGTCGGCACTGAATTCATCGCCAAGCACGCCCGCATGGCCGGTCCCGGCACGAGCTCCCNGGAGACCGCCCCCCCGGCAACCACGATGCCTGGTGCGGGAGCGGGCGACNTTACCGGGGCCGGAGCCTGAACCAGACAACCACCCCGNCAACCGGAACCCACTGCAGAGACGAATCCGATGAGAATTCGCAATAAGGACAGCGATCAGGGAGATCCCATCAACATCTCCAGCATGATCGACGTGATGTTCATCCTCATCATCTTCTTCCTGGTCACNACGACCTTCAAGGAAGAGGAGGTCGATCACCTCGTGAAACTCCCTGTCGAGTCACGCAACCAGTCCCTCACCCAGACCGCCGGCAACCTGATCAAGGTCAACATTCGTGACAATGGAGCCATGGTCGTGATGGGCCAGAGAGTCACCGAGGAGGAGCTCACCAAGTGGATGAAAGAGGAGGTTGAGAAAAAACCCGAGCTCAAGGTCCTCATCCGCTGCGACAAGGAGTCCAAGCACCTCTATCTCGCCAACGTGATGTCAATCTGCCGGGTCGTGAACGTGCCCGAGGCAAACATCGCGGTACGCACCGAGAAGTAGAGCCCANCCCTCCCATGAACCCGCACCTGCCCATCCCCGTCGAGGACGACCGCGATTCCGAGCGCAGGATCCTCGGCGTGACGCGCAANCAGCGCTTCCGGTTCTACTTCTGGCTGGGCGTCATCCTGGTCGTTGGCTTCCTGCTCTGGGCCCTTATCTACCTCCGACCCGACCGGTGGCACACCTACACCGACGGCGTCTTCTCCCAGGTCGCCCGTGATGTGGAACCCGGCTATGTCCTCTGGGAAGAGGCCGAGCCCGCCGGCAGCGGCTTTGCCGCTGAAGACGACATNGGAACTCCCGTGATCTCATCCGACGGGGCACGCATGATCTACAGCTCCGGGGAAACAGCTGGAAATGCCAACCTTTTCCTGCGGGAGTGGAATGGCAGCAGCTGGCAGGAACCGCGCCCCATGCGCGCACTGAATAGCGCCTTTCATGAGCTCTCCCCCTCCCTGAGCGGAGACGGCAATCTCCTCTATTTCACTACGGACCGACCCGGGGGACAGGGAGGCTTCGATATCTGGGTAGCCAAGTGGGACGGGGCGGAATACGCATGGCCCCTCCCCCTCACTCCCCGGGTCAACACTCCCTTCGACGAGATCGATCCCGACATCGCTCCCGACAATCTCATNCTTTACTTCGCTTCCAACCGGCCCCGCCGCGCTACCGGGACCTCGGAAAAGGTCGCGGCCATGCTGGAGAACGTCGAAGACCGCAAGGGAAACTTCGATCTCTACTCCGCCGACGCTGCCGGCGAACCGGGCTTCGACCTCATTGTCGAACGCCAGCTGAGCATGCTCTATTCCCTGCGCGAAAGTGCTCTCGCCAACCCGGACTTCATGTCCAAGCTGGGGGGCTCTCCGCAGACCGAAGCCGCCGTTGACAAGGGGCTGGCCTACCTGGCGAGCACGCAGGAGCCCGATGGCCGCTGGAGCATCGCCAAGTCCGGCGGGCANGCGGGCCATGACCAGGCCGCAACCGCCTTTGCTCTCCTTGCCTTCTACGGCCGCGGTGAGGTCCATGACGAGGAATGCAAGTACCAGGATACCGTCAAGCGGGGCATCAAGTGGCTGCAGAGCCAGGATTACAAGGGAGACGGAGACCTGCGTGGAACCAACCCGCGCAGCAACTCGATGTATGACCAGGGCATTGCAGCGCTCGCCGTGATCGAAGCATATGGAGTCACCAAGGATATAGATCTGCGTAGTACGGCCATGGCCGCGATCGAGTTCATCTGCGGAAGCCAGCACGAGGAAGGCGGCTGGCGCTATCAACCCAACCAGAAAGGCGACCTCTCGGTCACGGGCTGGTACATCATGGCTCTCGCNAGCGCCCAGATGTCAGGGCTCCCNGTTCCCAAGGAGACGATGGACGGGGCCGCTAAGTTTCTCGACAGCGTCAGCCACGGCAAGAACAAGGGGGCCTACGGCTACACCGGACCGGGGGGGGGAACTGCAGCCATGAATGCAGCCGGCTTCTTCTGCTCCCAGTTGCTGGGCCGTTCCTCAAACACCGCCAAGGCCTACGAGTCCTCCGCGATCGTAGACCGGCAGGGCTTTAACCTGAATGACATCTACTACGCCTACTACGGCAGCGTCGCATCCTACCAGCACCAGGGTCCGGCTTGGAAAAAGTGGATGGAAAAGATGCACCCGGCCTTCGTAAAGGCCCAGAACCCCGATGGCTCCTGGAACACCGGAGGCGGCCATGGAGGGGCAATGGGAAAGGTCATCTGCACCGCCCTGGTCGCCCTCTGTCTCGAGGCCCACTACCGCTACACCCCCCTCTACGGCCTCGGCTGGGAACCCGATCCCGAGGGCCCTACCGGCAAGAGCAAGGACCTCGACAAGCTGGCCGAGACGCCTCTCTTTCGACACGCCAAGTTTCTCGAGGAATTCAGCTCGCCAGCGAACGACACCGGGCCGGTCATCACCGACCACGGCGATTTCATCTACTTTGCCTCCGAGCGCGAGGGCGGGCAGGGCGGACAGGACATCTGGCGATCCCGCCTCTCGCAGCAGGTCGGCCCCCGGAATCTCGGTCCCGAGATCAATGGTGAGGGGGACGAGTCCAATCCCGCCGTGCGTAATGCCGGCTTCCACCTGCTCTTCAATTCAGACCGCGCCAACAACGAGAACGCCCTATTCAGCGCACGCAGCAAGCGCGTGGTCCGTCGCCTCGACCCCACCAAGATGCCCGACCTGAACTGGATCATGGGCAACCTCCTGTGGATCCTCCTGCTGCTGGCATCGTTGGTAGGTTTTGTATGGCTCACCAAGCGTACTCTGGCGGCCGGGAAGTCCGCCAACACGCCTGCGCTGCCCGAAGATCCCCCCGCCGGCCACGCCTCCTGAACTGCACGAAGGGAAAGGACCATGNCCAGTCTGGAACCACCATCCGAAGAAACCCCGGCGAGCCCCGCTCCCTCAGGGGCGCGCTGGCTCTTTCCGCTCGCAGCCCTCGCGCTTCTGCTGGGGACCGGCTGGGTGATCTATGGAAAACTAAGCAGCGAGATCTGGTCCTATTTCATCGATGAGAAAGGAACCCGCGTGGAGGTCGAGGAAGGCAGGGAACGCTACGTCCTCTGGCAGGACCCACGACAAAACCTCTTCGGCGAGCAGTCTCCCNCGGATGGAGAGNCCGACCCGGTCAACCAGGGCGCGGGCCGTCTCGAGGCCGCCTTCGCTCCNAATGGCACTTCCATGATCCTCGTTCGCACCGAGCCCGGGAGTGAGCAGACCGACCTTTACCAGTCCGACTGGGATGGACGCGTCTGGACCCGCCCGGTGCCCCTTGCCGCCCTCAACACCGAGGCCAACGAGCATGGGCCGGCGATCTCGCGAGATGGACGCTACCTCTACTTCAGCTCCGATCGCGAGGGTGGACAAGGAGGCAGTGACATCTACGTGGCCCGCTGGAACGGCCAGCACTGGGCCGGGGCGGAGGCCCTCGGAACGACCGTAAACTCTCCCGCCCAGGAGAAAGACCCTGCCCTCTCGGCAGACGGCGCCCACCTCTACTTTTCCTCCAACAGGGACGGCAACAGCACCGACATCTTCGTCTCCCTCCGTCTCGAGGAAAATCCCTCCCCACTCGAAAACGGNGAGCCCCCCGAGGACCCCTCCCCTCCACCGCCNCCGAAGACGGAGNCGGAGGAGGCCTTGCCCACCGGACTGCCTCCCATTCCNNCGTTCCGGAAGGCCACCGCCGCTGGATATCTCAATTCGCCCGGCGANGACCTCGCCGCCGCTCTCACCCACCGAGGTGATGATGTCTTCCTCGCCTCCGACCGCGACCGAACCAGCCAGGCGGGCTTCGCCCTCTACCTCAGCCGCGTTATTGAAGGGAAAAAGGTTCCCCCCGAAAGGGTCGACCTCTACCTGGACGAGGGGGACGTTACCGATCCCGCCGTACGCATGGAGGGTTTCGATCTCCTGTTCAGCACGAACTCGGAGGCGGGGTCCGGAGAGAAGGCCTTCAAACTCTACCGTTCCACCACCCGGGAAGTAGTCGGCTATACCAGCCTCGAGCGCTGGGAGGCCTTCAAGGAACTGATGAAGGACNTAGGCTGGTGGATCCTCCTCGCCCTCGCCTGCCTGATCGCGCTCCTCTACCTGCTGGAAGCCTGGCAGGACATCACCAGCCTCTTCCACAAGTGCCTCGCCGGCTCGGCTGCAGTACACCTTGTCATTCTCCTGCTCCTCAGCCTCTGGCTTATCGCCAAGCAGATGGGCGGCGACCAGCCTCAGTCTCCCGATGTCACTATCAGCCTTGAGGACCTCATGGAGGAGGAACTGGCCATCGAGAGCGAGCCCGAGCATGCCGAAATGGCGGAGACCAGTAATCTCGTTATGACCGAGAAGTTCGAGAGCGACTTCAAGATTCCGACCTTGAAGCCTCGCGAAAACAGCAAGGTCGTTCCCATTGTCACGAAGACTTCGAAGACTTCACTCGTCCCCAACGCCCGGCCTTCCAGGCTCAATGAATCGGAGNCCCAGCAGGAGGAGGTCCAGCCTCCAAAGGAACTCACCGTCCTGACCTCCCTGCCCGAGACATTCCTCCCCGAGCCGGAGGACCCCACTCTTGAGGAGACGGACGCGTCCGAGCAGCAGAAGGCCGATATGNCAGCCGACCCCACCGACTCCGAGTTCCAGCCCACCAAGGCCCTCGAGCAGGTGGAAGCAAAGCAGTCCCGGGAACAGGAAGTGGCCGACACCGCAGTCGATAACGAGGTCGAAAACAAGGACGTCTCCCAGACAGAGGCCGCTCCCCAGACTNCCGATACCGGGGGCGACCTCATCAACCCCCACCGCGGCCTTGAGGCTCTCGGCAATCCTCCCGAGCTGGAGGGTGCNGGGGAGGCCATCACCAATCTGCTCAACCTTCCCGGCGAAGACCAGCGCAACGACCCGCTCCTGCCTGGCAAGCTGGCCACCCCGCGNAACGACTTCGANGCGCAGGCGATCACCAAGTTGGTCCAGAAGCAGCGCGGCCGGCCGTCACTAGATATCGTCAGGGAACTCGGAGGATCNGATGCCACCGAGAAGGCGATTGGAGACGCCCTCGAGTGGCTGGCACGCAATCAGGAAGCAGATGGCCGCTGGGACATGCGGAAACATGGTGCCAATGGAGACTTCGATACTGCCGGGGCCGGACTGGCCCTNCTCTGCTTCTACGGCTGGGGGGAGGCCCATAACAAGGGTGGAAAATACCAAGGCAACGTTCAACGCGCGCTCGACTGGCTTATCAAGCAGCAGAAGGAGAATGGCGACCTTCGAGGAGGCGGCCGGATGTATTGCCACGGCATTGCGGCCATCGCGCTCTGCGAAGCCTACGGGGCCACCAAGGACCAGAAAATCCGGGAACCGGCCGAAAAGGCCATTTCCCTCATCCTCGCTTCCCAGAGCCCCAGCAAGGGCGGCTGGCGCTACGAGCCCGTCAGAAGCAACGGTAAGCCAAGCGAAGATTCTGATCTCTCCGTTACCGCCTGGCAGTACATGGCCCTCCACAGCGCGCGCCTCGCCGGCCTGAGCGTCCCGGAAGAGGCCTTCGCCCGGGCCCGGGAATACATGGACTCGGTCTCCTCGGGGCGGCACGGCGGCCTCTACGCCTACACGGGCGGAGGCCCCAACAGGGCCATGACCGCCAGCGGGATGTTCTGCCGTCAGCTCGACCTCGTCCCCCCCACCGACCCCCGCATGCCGGAAGGCGCCGAGTATCTGGGGCGCCACATGCTCCAGCAGAATCCCAATTACTACTACATGTATTACGCCACCCTCGCCCTCTACCAGCACCAGGGACCCGTCTGGAAGGATTGGAACGAGAAGCTGAAGGAGACCCTGCCACTCATCCAGAAGAAGATCGGTCGCGAGCGGGGGAGCTGGGATCCGGGCGGCCAGCACGCGCGGTCGGGTGGCCGGGTCGTCTCCACCACCCTCTCGGTCCTGAGCCTCGAGGTCTACTACCGGCTCCTCCCGATGTATGGGTTCCGCGGGGCCGACGTGCCTGCAGCAAATCAGAAAGGCAACTAGCTGCTGCCCTGCGATCCACTCCCGTTCTATCGACCCCCGGCAATCGTGCGCCTAGTGCGCCTTGACCTTGATATTGCGTACCCAGAACGGCTGTCCGTGATCCTGGATCGCAATCTTCCCCTTCTCCGCCAGCTTCTTGTTGGGACGCTTCTTGGCCACGAGATCCAGTCCATCCTGGACCTTCTTCCCGTTAAGAACCACGGTAAGTTTGTTATCCTTGAGGGTCACCACCATGCGGTTCCATTCGCCAGGCTTCTTTGCGGCATTAACAAGGGGCCCCGAGGTCCCAATCACGCCTCCCAGGTCATGGGGGCCGAGCTTCTTCTTGCCGAAGCAGTCGAGGATCTGGACCTCAAACCCATGGGCGGTGGCATCTGACTCGTCGTAGATGCGGAAATAGAGCCCCGAGTTTCCTCCCTTGGGATGCTTATACTCAAAATCAACCGTGAAATCCTTATAGTCTTCCTTGAGCCATAGGTAGGAACCATAGCGGGTCCACCCACGCTCCCCCGGACGCGGATCAAGGAACAGGGACCCATCCTCCTGGATCTTCCAGTTTCCCTCCGTCTTGATGTTGGAGAGGTCCTTCCCGTCATAGACGGTCTTGAACTCGTGGTGGTCGGCCAGGACACAGGTCCCGGGGATCAGGGTGGCGGCAAGGGCGAGAAGAACTGCTTTCATGACCCTTCGAGCTAGCAACAAATCAGTGGGCCCCGAAAGCAGAAACTGTCGCCTGATACGATGACAGGAAGCGAAATCCGCTCTCTTCCTCGACCTGATTCTGTTACCCACGGAGCCCTCATGGCCCGGATCCCCTCCATTCTGCTGTCCCTGTCCCTTTCTCTGTCCGGGCAGGGGAAGGCCGCTCCGCAGTCCCTCGAGCCGGTTCCATGGCATCCCCTTGCCACCGGCCTGCCACCGGCCACCATCCCCGGGCCACCCACCAGCCTGACGTTCGACAACCAGACCACCCGGACCCTCAAGCTCTTCTGGGTGAAATACAACGGAACCCTCAAGGCCTACGGGCTACTGCAGGCGGGAGCGCCCCGGGAGCAGCAAACAACAGCCAATTCCTGCTGGATGGTAGCGGAAACCAGCGGCAAGCCTCTCGGATATTTCCAGGCTACCCCCCGCCCGGGCCGGGCCATCGTCCCGGCTCGTCTCCCTGTTCCTGTCCTGCGATCCCGGAAATACACCCCGGGAACCCGGCAGGAAGCCATCCTCTGGCAGAAGAACATGCGTGGTTCCCTCGCTCGCTTGATGAAGATGGAGGACCTCGTCGCACAGGATACTCCTCTTCCACTGAACCCCACTACCTCCTCCAGCGAGGACCGGGGGAAATTCATCCTCCATGAGATGGAGATCGACAGCACCCCCGGGAACCGAATCAAGCTGGTGCTCACCGTGCCCAAGGCGGTGACGGGAACCTGCCCCGCGGTGGTTGCTATCGCAGGGCACAGCGGAACGCGGCACTCCTGCTACCAGGACCGCGGGTTCGCCACCCTCCTCGCCGAAAAGGGCTACGTCACCATCTCCACCAGGATCAGCCAGCACAGCGTTCGCGAGCAGCAACGCACCATGATGGGCGAACGCCTCTGGGATCTCATGCGCTGTGTCGATCTCCTGGCCTCCCGCAGGGAGGTCGATCCCGCACGCATCGGATGCGCCGGCAACTCCCTCGGCGGTGAGATGGCCATGTGGCTGGCGGCCATGGACGAGCGCATCGCAGCCACCATGAGCGCCGGCTTCCTCACCCGCATGGATCAACTGGAGGAGAATCACTGCCGCTGCTGGAAGTTTCCCGGCCTGCGGGAACTGGTGGAGTTCTCGGACATCTATGCCCTTACCGCACCCCGCCCCCTGATGTGCCAGAACGGCCTGCAGGAACGCCCCACCTGGTTCACCGTTCCCCTCGCTCGCGAGGCCCTTGCCGGGATCAGGCCCATCTACGAGGTCCTCGGTGCCCCGGAAAACCTCGAGTTCGTGGCCCACGAGGGTGGCCATGTGATCCAGATCCCGTCCCTCCTTGCCTTCCTTGGGAAACACCTCGGACCCGAGCAGTAGCTCCGCATCATCTTTAATGTTCGGTTTTGACTGCGATGTTCACCTTCGGGACCCCGACGTGACGGCAGATGGACATCACGTTGGCAAGGTGGAGGTGCTTGGAGTCCTCGTCACAGCGGATCAGGACCTTGAGATCGGGGGTTTTCTCGAACTCCTCGCTCATCCACTTGGTGAGGCCTTCCCCGGTCACCAGCTTTCCCTTCACGACGTAGGCTCCGTTGTGACGAATGTTGACCCTGATCAGGTTGCCTGCGGTCCGGGGGAGGGGCTGGTTGCGTGACTCGTCGGGCAGTTTGACGGTGTGATCCGCGCCATGATCCTCCAGCCGGCCGGATGCAGTGATGAAAAATTTTTCGCCTCCTCCGTCGGGGTCATTTGAGAACCACACAGCTTCGCTGGTCTGCCACCGCTGTCCTTCGTCCCCGTTATTTTCTCGATAGGCGGCTCCCTTGTCCCGGGCAAACCGGTTAGCTTGATAGAAAGTGGGATTGAAACGCATGCCGCGCGGTTTTCCGGAATGTTGCCAATGCCGGGATGTGGCACCAAAGGGCTCGAGGGTGTCCTTCCAGAACTTCCGGTAGGCAGCCAGGGAGGCGGCATTGGGCTCTACCACATTGCCCTGGTGTTCAACCTGCTCTTGAGATTGCTCCGAGGGCACAACGTCATCCATCATAACACGCGGAGCCTGGGGCCAGATGTCACCGTTTGCCTTCAGGTAACGCTGCATCGCAACGTGAAGGGCCTTCAGGTCCTCGGTGGCCTCCTCGATACCGCCTTTTTCCTGCCAGAGTTCAGGCAATGGCGGGAAGACCTCCTCACTCTCCTGGCTCCCGGATTTGTCTCCAGCCTCTTTTCCGGCCTCATGGACCGTGTCGTCACAGGAGGGCAGCACCACAAACAGGCAGCCGACAAGAAAGCACCGGGAGAACCACTCAGGATTCATACGCCATGAAGCCTAGGAAAGGCTCTCCCGCGGGGCAACGAGCAAGCGNCTCCGNGGNACCCCCNCATCGAGCTACCCGCCCCNTGNANTTGAGGNCCTGCGCTCTCAGGATCCAAAGGACCAGAGAGTGAGCCGGTTGAGATCCTTGATNAGGATCCTTCTGTCGAGAAGGACCGGGGGAGCCCAGGTCTGGTCGGGGGCCACCCGGTAGGAGGCCCGGGCCCGGTATCCACCCGGATCGGCGGCAATGATTCGGAGNTCCCCGTTGGCACGCAGGGCCGCCACATGCCCCTCCAGGGCCAGAAAAGCCACGTTCTCACCCGTCCGCCCCTCACTCAGCCAGAGGATCTCTCCAGTTTCCGGGTCGAGACAAAACAACTGACCCATCTTGAAGTGCGACATCCCATAGAGGTGGTCTCCATTGATGACCGCGGTGCTCATGTCGAGCGCNACCTTGCGCTGGTGCCAGAGCCGATTCACCGACCACTTCCCGTCCTTCAGGACCGGCTCCAGGGATTTGATCCCCCGGTTCTCCCCACCCAGGAGAATCCGTCCCTTGTGAAAAACGGGCGTTGGCATGTTCTGGTTAGTACCCCGGTGCGGAGCCGGATACTCCCAGAGCAATTTTCCGCTCCCGCTCTCCACTCCCGCAAGGGTCTCGTGGTTCCACTGCACCACCTGACGCACACCGCCAATTTCGACGAGGAGCGGCGAGGCGTAGGAGGTCCCGTGCTCCCCCACGCGCCACACCTCTTCCCCGCTCCGCACATCGAAGGCGTAGAGTGCGCCCTCATCGTCATTGCCAAGGTGCACGATCAATCGCCCTCCATCCACGATGGGAGAGGTGGACACTCCCCAGTAGGGCTGATTTCCCTTGGCCCATTTCTCCTTGTAGTCCTTGCGCCAGAGGAGGCTCCCGTTTTCTGCATCCCAGCCATGAATCACCCCCGTGATGCTCAGGGTGAAGAGTCGTCCATCCGCAACCACGGGACAGGACTTCGGCCCTTTCCCGTGCTTGTCACCACCGCCACCTATCTTGAAGGGNGCAGGATAACTCTTGCGCCAGATTCGTTTTCCGCTCGCCAGATCAAAACACCAGACCACCTCTTCTTCTCCCTGGCGCGCATGCTGGTAGACCCGCTGGCCCGCGACCAGGGGCGTGCCGTATCCAGTTCCCACTTCCACGCTCCAGTCTTTCTTCAATTGTTTCGGCCAGCGGGCCGGAACCTCGAAATGCTCCGCCCAGCCATCGCGCTGAGGGCCAAGAAGCCCGGGCCACAACAGTTCGGCAGCAGGAAGGAGCGGAGTGAGGGACGCTGCGAGGGCAAGCAAGAGGAAAGGTCTCATGGCCCTTTCCTCCTAGGCCATCTGCTTCCCTTGGGCGAGTTTCAAGTTTCCCCGGCTGACGAGCTGACGAAAAGAGCTTCCAAATGCTCTTTTGCCTTCGGCTTGCTGCCCGGGCTGGGGCAGGATGTNCCCCATGATCAGGAACGTCCTGACCCTCCTCTCGCTCGTTCTCCCAGCTGTTCCTCTGGCCGATGCCGGGCAGTTCAAACCCCTGTTCCCAAAAGATGGGATTCCAGAGGGATGGGTCGTGCGAGCCTGGTCTGATGTCGCCAAACCCGGACCGGAAGGCGCCCAGTGGGTCGTGCAAAAGGGAGTCCTGAACGGAGGGGGCGCCCGGGGGTCCTGGCTGATCAGCGAAGCGGAATTCTCAGACTTCGACCTGCACTTCGAGTTCAAGCTCGGCCCCCAGGGCAATAGCGGTTGCGCCCTGCGCTCCCCGGCCGCAGGGGATCCCGCATTCGATGGCCTNGAGCTCCAGATGGCAGACTATCGCTACAACACGAAGGCTGCGGATTCCGAGTTAACGGGAGGNCTCTACCGCGCCCTTGCGCCCCGCAAACAGGTCTACAGACCCGAGGAGTGGAACCGCTACGAAATCACTCTCAAGGGACCGCAGGTCAGGGTGGTTCTCAATGGGACCGTGATCCTCGATCATGATCTCTCCAAGCAGGATACCGTTATCAAGAGGCACAATGGCAAGGATGCCCCGGCTCTCCGGGACCGTCCCCGCAAGGGACGGATCGGGTTCCAGAACCTGAGCCGTGGAGGATCTCCTGTCNTGATCCGCAACGCACGAATCAGGGTGGCCAGATAGCCACCGCCTTTTCTCCCATGAATTCCCTTCCCATCGGCGTATTCGACTCCGGCATCGGAGGGCTTACGGTNGTCAACGCCATCCAGGAGCGCCTCCCCAACGAGGATATCGTCTACGTAGGAGATACCGCCCGCGTCCCCTACGGATCCCGGAGTCCCGGCACCGTCATCGACTACGCAACCCAGATCGCGGCCTACCTTGAGCACCTCGGCGTGAAGGAGATTCTTATCGCCTGCAACACAGCTTCCGCAGTAGCGCTCGAGGCGGTGGCGGCCCGGACCTCCCTCCCGGTCTCCGGGGTGATCACACCCGGTGCCGAGGCCGCACTGAGACTCAGTGGTTCCGCCCCGATCGGGGTCATCGCAACCCGGGCCACGATCACCAGTGACGCCTACCGCACCGCGATCCACGATATCGACCCGGCAGCCGAGGTGGTATCGGTTTCCACTCCCCTGCTGGTACCCCTGATCGAGGAGGACTGCATGGATGAACCCTTCACTCCGGACATCCTGCAACACTACTTTGAGCCCACCCGGCTCCATGCCTGCGACACCCTGATTCTGGGCTGTACCCACTATCCTCTCCTCGCAGATCAGATTGCCGGGGTCTTCGGCAAGCCAGTGGTCGACACGCCCACTGCCACCGCCCTTACCCTGGCGGAGAGCCTGACGCAGAGAGGCGCCCGNAACGAATCAGGCAAANCAGGCTCTCTCTCCGTTCTGCTGACCGACGATGCCGATCGCTCCCTCGGCATCGTCTCACGTCGCCTGGGAGTGCGAGTCACGGAAACGAGGAGGATCGAGCTCTGCGAACTCGCGGCGCCGGAAACCAGACCGCCCGGCTCACGCAGCGCATGAAACAATTTCTTTTCACCTTCCTGGCCCTGTTTGCCTTTTCTCTCTCAGCAAAGGAAAGGCCAAATCTGGTCCTCATCTTCATTGATGACATGGGCTATGGCGATATTGGCCCCTACGGCTCCAAANTCAACCGCACCCCAAACCTCGACCGCATGGCCAGGGAGGGCCGGAAGCTCACCAGTTTCTATGCCGCCCCGGTTTGNTCGGCCTCGCGCGCGCAATTGATGACCGGTTGTTATGCACCACGCGTGGGTGTCCCCGGCGTATTTTTTCCTGCCGGCCGTAACGGGCTCAATCCCGAAGAGCACACCGTAGCCGACTACCTCANGGAACTCGGCTACGCCACCATGTGTGTCGGCAAGTGGCATCTTGGAGATCAACGGGAATTCCTGCCCACGCGCCACGGCTTTGANGGCTACTTNGGNATTCCCTATTCCAATGACATGGGCCGCACCGCCACGGCTAATGGCAAGCNGGTTCATCCTCTGATGCGGGACGAAAAGGTGGCGGAACTTCTCGAAGATGAAGGCCAGCGGCGCGTCACCCGTGAATACACCGAGGAGGCCGTGAAATTCATGGAGACAAGCAGCAGGGAGGGCAGGAACTTTTTCCTCTACCTGCCCCACACCGCCATGCATGTGCCACTCTATCCCCACCCCGATTTTTCCGGGAATTCCAGAAATGGNACCTATGGCGACTGGGTGGAGGAAGTCGACTGGAGTGTCGGACAGTTACTCAAGGCCTTGGAGCAGCTGAAGATCGCACAAAACACCCTTGTCCTCTTTACCAGTGACAACGGTCCGTGGGCTTCCAAGGGCAAGGCCGGCGGGGTATCCGGCCCCTTGCGCGGTAGCAAGGGNTGNACCNTGGAAGGAGGTGTGCGCGAACCCACCATCGTCTGGTGGCCCGGCACCATTGCCCCCGGCACTGAATCTGCCGGTATCGCCGGCACCACTGATGTGCTCCCCACTTTTGTTTCACTGGCGGGCGGCACGGTTANAAAAGACATTCAGATCGANGGCATGGACGTCTCGGCCTGGATGCTCGGCAAAGCCGAGACCTCCCCNCGGGANANCTGGCATTATTTTCAAGGCTCGAGATTGCAGGCGATCCGGCAGGGACCATGGAAACTGGCCCTCACCGCTCAATCCCTCGGCATGGGGATTCGCCAGCGTGATGCGGACCTGGCCAGGGGAAGGCGGCTCTATAATCTGGAAGCTGAAATCGGAGAAATTACCGACCTCGCGGAAGAGAACCCCNCCATCGTCGCGAAACTGGAAAAACTGGCAGCGCAGATGACCGCCGACATTGCCGCCAACAAACGACCAGCGGGNACGGTGCAGAATCCGGTGACNCTCTATCCCACCNCCACTCGCAANNAACCTGCCCGAAAACCCGGNAAACCGGTCAAGCCCATCAACTGGGACANGGTNAAACTNGGGGACACCTACGCCAGCACATCGTTACCCGATCTGGCCGCCAAACCATTTTCCATTGAGGCCACCGTGGAAACTGAACCCGGTAAAAAGCCCAACGGCATCATCCTGGCGCATGGGGGCTCCGCGGTGGGTTACGCCCTGTACGCCAAGGAGGGCAATCTGATCTTTTCCCTGCGCTTAGGCAAAAANACCGTGCAAAAAATAGCGTTCGGTTCACCGGGTGAAAAAATGAAAATNACCGCCAGCCTCACCAGGGAAAAGTTCTCAATCCGGGTGGGTGAGAAATCCATTGAAGCAAAATCCCACGGCCTTCTGAACAGGCANCCGCAGGAAAATCTCTGTATCGGCCATGATGATGCGAATCCGGTNGACCCCGAATCCCCGGGGAGCNGNATCAACGGAGTGCTCTCAAACCTGCANGTGACGATCAGATAATCCATGCAATTCGTGAGATTCCTCTTTCTTGCCCTNGTCGTTTTCCTGCTGCCCCTCACGGTAGTCGGCGGGGAGCGTAACCAGCCGGATATAGTAGTGATCCTGGCCGATGATGCCGGCTACTCGGATTTCGGCTGTTATGGTGGCGAGATCGAGACCCCGGCCCTGGACCAGCTTGCCGCCAATGGCTTGCGCTTTTCNCAGTTTTACAACACCGGCCGCTGCTGCCCCTCGCGCGCTGCCTTNCTTACCGGCATTTATCAGCACCAGGCAGGGATGGGCCACATGGCGAGGGACCGAGGCATTCCCAGCTACAGCGGCACNATCCTTCCCCANGTGCCGACCCTGGCCGAGCACCTGAAGAAAGGAGGCTATCGCACGATGATGACCGGCAAATGGCACCTCGGAACAGACCCGGCGCAGTCGCCCGTTGCCCGCGGGTTTGACCGGTTTTACGGCACGCGCAACTTTATCGATTCCTACTTTACCGTTCTCAAGCATTGCCCCGTTTTCCTGGATGACAGGGTAGTGCTCCCCGGCACCGAGACCCCCGTCAACCACCTTCATCCGGATCAGGAATGGTATACCACGGACGTATTCACTGACTACGCCCTGCATTTCATGGACGAATCGTTCAAGCAGCACGCCGAGCAGCCCCTGTTCCTCTATCTCGCCTACAACGCGCCCCATTTCCCACTCCATGCCCGGGCAGAGGACACCAGGAAATACCGCGGCCGCTTCCGGGATGTGGGCTGGGACAAACTTCGCCAGAGGCGCTATGAACGAATGGTGAAGATGGGATTGATCAAAAAGCAATGGGCTCTCTCGCCCCTGGATGTTCCCGGGTGGAAAACCTACGAGCCCAAGCTGCGTGATGAACTCGACTTCAAGATGGCACTCTACTCGGCCATCATTGATAGGATGGATCAGAATATTGGCCGCGTGGTGGAAAAACTCAGGTCAGCAGGCCGGCTGGACAACACCCTGATCCTGTTCATGGTCGATAACGGGGTACCCGGCACGGGCGTACACGATTGGCGCGGCCTCTTTGCAAAGAGCGGCAAGCATCCCGAAACGCGACTGGACAATTACTCCGAGTGGGCGAGACGGGGAGGGTGGTCCTCAAGTTCCGGCCGCGGATGGGCCAACCTGAGTAACACTCCCTTCCGGATGTACAAGCGCTACACCCACGAGGGCGGGGTGGCAACTCCGCTGATCGTACACTGGCCCAAGGGGGTCCGGGCCCGCGGGGAGCTTCGCCATGCACCCGGTCATCTCATCGACATCGCCCCGACCTGCCTTGCCGCAGCGGGCCTGAAGGCCAAGGGCATGGAGGGGGAGAGTTTATTGCCTGTTTTTGCCGGGGACAGGAAACAGGAGCGCACTCTCTTCTGGGAACACGAGGGCAACCGCGCAGTGCGCAGGGGCAGCTACAAGCTGGTGGCCCTGCATGATTCACCCTGGGAACTCTATGACATGGACAGGGACCGCAGTGAATTAAACGACCTCTCCAGTGCCATGCCCGGAAAGGTTAAGGAATTACAACGTGCTTACGAGGCCTGGGCCAGGCGCGTGGGCGCAAAGCCATGGAATGAAGTGAACCTGAAGAAGAAAAAGAAGAAATGAAAGTCCTTGCGGCTTTGCTGTGCGTA
>PBLI01000034.1 GCA_002721695.1 Roseibacillus sp.
CATCGGGGAGGGCGGGGTCCGGTTCGGAGTGGGGGATGAGCGGCAGGTCGGCAGGTGGCCTGCTTAAGGTTCGGGAGTTGCCGGGGGGGACTCCAGACAGGCGTCGCAGAGTTCCCGCCCGTCCTCAGTGACGCGAAAGTCCCGTTCAGGGTGGGAGGCGTCGGTGGCATCGCATTGATCGCACTTGTGGAAGGTGCTGCCCTCGGGAATGGAAGCCCGTTGGAAGGCGGCTCGACGGGCCGTGGCCTTTCCCCGCGCCGCATACAACCTGCAGAAGCGAGGCAGGGCCCACACAAGATAGGGCAGGAAGGTGAGGGCTACGTGAGCGGCAACTTGCCATCCCTGGAAGCATTGCAGGAGTGTAATGATACCCAGAATAATGGCGAGGATTCCGATTTTAATCGGAAGGATGAGGAACAGTCGGAACTCTATGTTCGGGAAGAGGGTGGCAAAGGCGATGAAGACGACCTGATAGAGGATGAGACCTCCGCCTCCTGCAAAGACCGGACCCTGCCAGAAATTGGCCAGGATGATACAGGAGAGGGTGGCGTAGACGTAGAGCGAGGTGCGGAACTCTCCCCAGGCGTGTTCAAGTGAGTCGCTGATGAGAAAGGTGATCTTCAGGAGAAAAAACATGAACAGGGTCATGAGAAGAGGCATTCCGACCGGCGTGATGGGAGGAATCGCGATGAACGAGATTACCCGCCAGTATTCTCCCTCGGCCATCGCTTCCCGGTTGAACCGGAACAGATTGAGCGTGTCCGGGTTGAACAGGATGAGGACGAAGACAAAAAAATGGATGATGCCGATTCCCCGGATAAGCCCGGGGAAAGACAGCCACCTGAATTTTCTTTCGAGGGAATTGGTAAAACCCACGACGTGAACAAAGGGTCGGAGGCACTCATTGACAAGCCCCATCCCGCCTCACAGCATCCTGCGTGTGAACGGAGAGCTCAACGAATCGCCCCTGAAGGAGGTACATCTCGACCTGGGTGCGAAAATGGTAGGCTTTGCGGGGTGGAATATGCCCATCCGTTACGGTTCGATCTTGGAGGAGCACGAAGCCGTTCGGGAATCGGCAGGAGTGTTCGATATTTCCCATATGGGTCAGTTTCTCGTCGAGGGGCGTGATGCGGCAGTTTGGCTCAACGGATTGCTTACAAACAATGTGGATAACCTGAAGGCAGGACAGGGGCACTATACCTTTCTTTTGAACGAGGGGGGAGGGGTCATCGACGATCTGCTGCTTTACAGGTTACGGGAAGAGTCCTTTTTCCTGGTGGTCAATGCGTCAAAGTCCGAGGAGGACTTTGCCTGGCTCAAGGGACGCAGGGAAGGCAAGGTAGAATTGCAGGACCGGAGCGTGGAAATGGCTGGAATTGCGGTGCAGGGGCCGCGCGCTACGGAGGTCTATTCCCGGATGATGGGTGGTCGGACGCTGCCTCCCCGGAATGAGGTGGACGATTTCGAGGTCGAGGGTCAGCGCATGCTAGTCTGCCGGACGGGCTACACCGGGGAGGACGGATTTGAGCTCTTTTGCAGGGCCGGGGGCGGAGCCCATTGGTTCCGGAGCTCCCTGGACGACGGGGCGCGGCCTTGTGGGCTGGGGGCGCGGGACACCCTGCGCCTGGAAATGTGCTATCCCCTCAACGGCTCGGACCTGAGCCCGGAGCGCACACCCCTCGAGTCGGGACTGAGATTCTTCGTGGACCTTGAAAAGGAGGACTTTGTGGGCCGGGCTGCGCTCGTGACCCAGAAGGCAGAGGGCCTGCGCGAGTGCCTCGCCGCGGTGCGCTGTAGCGAGGCGGGCCCTCCCATCCGACCCGGATGTGCGGTTCTTGATGGTGAGGGAAGGGAGATTGCCAGGCTGAGCAGTGGGACACTTTCGCCATCTCTGGGGGTAGGAATCGGCTTGGCTTATCTCCCGAGGGAGTCTGCTGTGGCAGGTACGGCCCTGGGCGTGGAAGTGCGAGGCCGCACGATTCCTGCAGAAGTGGTGAAAAAGCCTTTTTACAAGAAGGCTTAACGCGGTAGGAATTCCCTGAACAGCGCAATGAACATTCCCGATCATCTTCGATACACCCCGGATCATGAGTGGGTCAAAGTCGACGGCGACGTCGCCACGGTAGGAATCACGGATCACGCTCAGGAAGAGCTGAGCGACGTGGTATTCGTGGAACTTCCCTCGGTAGGGCGGGCAGTGGGTAGCGGAGATGAGGTGGGCACGGTCGAGTCGGTGAAGGCGGCCAGTCCGATTTATTCACCGGTTGGAGGACAAGTGGTCGAGATCAACACGGAGGCGGAAAGTGATCCTTCGATGGTCAACAGCAGTCCTTACGAAGACGGCTGGATCTTCAAGGTTCGATTTGAGGACCCGAGTGACCTGGACGACCTGCTCGATGCCGGAGGATACGAAGACCTGATCAGCTGAGTTCATGGGAAACTCCGCCGCGCCGCGCCGTTAGCATTTCTCTTCACCGGGATTACCAATGTTCATCCCCCAGGGTTTCCCGGAGCGCCACATCGGGCCGTCTTCGGAGAGTTGCAGGGATATGCTTGACGCGCTGGGGTGTGCGTCGCTCGATGCGCTCGTCGACGAAGCGGTCCCGGGGTCCATTCGACTGGAGAACGCGATTGAATTGCCCGATCGCTCGAGCGAAACCGCGGCCCTTGCCGAATTGCGGGATCTGATGGCGCGCAACAGGGTGCGCAAGTCGTTCATCGGTCAGGGTTACCATGGGACCGTGACCCCGGCGGTCATTCAACGCAACATCCTGGAGAACCCCGGGTGGTACACGGCCTACACGCCCTATCAGGCTGAGATTGCGCAGGGCCGGCTGGAAGCTCTTCTCAATTTCCAGAGTATGGTCGTGGATCTCACCGGCATGGATGTGGCCAACGCGTCGCTCCTTGATGAAGGGACGGCGGCGGCGGAAGCCATGACGATGGCGCAAGCCGCGGTGCCCCGGGCGACGACCTTTTTTGCGGACCGGAACTGCCACCCACAGACTCTCGACGTATTGCGGACGCGGGCAGAGGCGGCCGGGGTGCATCTTGAAATTGGGGATTGGCAGAATTTTGCGCCCGTCGAGGGGGAGCTCTCCGGAGCCCTGGTCCAATACCCTGACACGCTCGGAAAACTTCATGATTATGAGCAGTTTGCGTCCACCGTTCATGAGGCTGGCGGTCTGCTCGTGGTGGCGGCCGATCCGCTTGCCCTTACCCTGCTCAAGGAACCGGGAGCATTCGGAGCCGACCTGTGCGTGGGGTCGACCCAGCGCTTTGGAGTGCCCCTCGGATTCGGGGGGCCCCATGCGGCCTATCTTGCCTGTCGCGACGCCCTGAAACGCAAGCTGCCGGGACGGCTGGTGGGCGTCTCGGTCGACAGTGACGGCAAGCGTGCTTACCGGCTCGCGCTCCAGACGCGCGAGCAGCACATCCGGCGGGACAAGGCGACTTCGAATATCTGCACCGCACAGGTTCTCCTGGCCGTGATGGCCTCGATGTATGCAGTTTACCACGGTCCGGAGGGATTGCGGGAAATCGCAGGCCGGATCCATGGGCTGACAGGGCGTCTGGTCCGGGCCCTGCGTGAGCAGGGGGTTGCATGCGAGGGCGAGACCTTCTTCGATACGGTTACCTTCACGCTGGAAGAGAACAGGGAGGACTTCGTGCGGGCGGCTTCCGATAAAGGATACAACCTCCGCCTTTTTGAGGATGGGCGGGTCGGAGTATCCCTCGACGAAACGGCCGGGGCGGAAGATGTCCGGAATCTCCTGGGCTGCCTTGGGTTGGTCGACGGGCAGGAAGCAGACCGCGGCATCCCGGATGAGCTCAGCCGCACGACGCCCTATCTGGACAGCGAGGTATTCCACCTTTACCACAGCGAGACGGAGATGATGCGCTACCTGCGCCGGTTGGAGGGAAAGGACCAGGCTCTCAATGAGTCCATGATTTCGCTGGGATCTTGTACGATGAAGCTCAATGCAGCCTCCGAGATGATGCCGGTCACCTGGCCGGAGGTGGGAGGCATTCACCCCTTCGCGCCGGCGGAGCAGACGACGGGCTACCGTGCCATGCTGTCATCCCTGGAGGAGTGGCTGGCGCGCATCACGGAATTCGCCGCGGTCTCCCTGCAACCGAATGCGGGATCGCAGGGGGAGTATGCCGGGCTGCTGGCCATCCGTTCCTATCATCACGATCGGGGGGAAGCCCACCGGGATATCTGCCTCATCCCAGTTTCAGCGCATGGAACCAATCCTGCCTCGGCCGTCATGGCGGGATTCCGCGTGGTGGCGGTCAAGTGTGATGAGGATGGTAATATCGACGTGGAGGACCTTCAGTCCAAGTGCGAGAGGCACAGCGGTGAACTGGGAGCCCTGATGGTAACCTACCCATCGACCCACGGGGTTTTCGAAGAGGGTATCCTCGATGTCTGTGACACGGTTCACCGACACGGAGGGCAGGTCTACATGGACGGAGCCAACATGAATGCCCAGGTAGGCCTGTGCAGCCCCGGTGGCATCGGGGCCGATGTCTGCCACTTGAACCTGCACAAGACCTTCTGCATTCCGCATGGGGGTGGAGGTCCGGGAGTAGGGCCGATCGGGGTGGCCAAGCACCTGGTGGAGTATCTCCCCGGCCACGCGGAACTTTCCCGTCGTGATGGGGCTATCTCGGCCGCACCCTGGGGTAGTGCTTCCATCAATGTGATTTCCTGGATGTATATCCGGATGATGGGGGTAGACGGCCTGACGGCCGCGACCAAGGTGGCGCTGCTCAATGCGAATTACGTCGCGCATCGCCTGAAGGACCACTTTCCGGTCCTCTACACCGGGTCTCAGGGCCGGGTGGCGCACGAGTGCATCATAGACCTGCGGCCCGTTCAGAAGGAGAGCGGCGTCACCGTGGAGGATGTCGCCAAGCGGCTGATCGACTACGGGTTTCATGCCCCGACGATGAGCTGGCCCGTGGCTGGCACCCTGATGATTGAGCCTACTGAGTCAGAATCGAAGGAGGAACTGGACCGCTTTTGCGAAGCGATGATCGCAATCCATGGTGAGATCCAGGAAGTGATCACCGGGGAGGCCGACAGTGAGGACAACGTAGTGCGGCGCGCACCCCATACCGCGGAAGTAGTAGCCGCTGACGGGTGGGATCGACCCTATTCCCGCGAGCGGGCGGCTTTTCCCGTGGCCCGTCTGCGGGAGCACAAGTTCTGGCCGTCGGTCGGGCGCGTTGACAACGTGCACGGAGACCGAAATCTGGTTTGCACGTGCGAGGGAATGGAAGCCTACGATTCGGATTGATGAGCCTGGACCGGGAAGATGCTGACAGGCCCTCTCCGATCGACTGGGAGGGCTGGATTCCGGAGATTCGGGCCACTCTCATGTTTATACTTGATGGCGACAATGTGCTTCTGATCCGTAAATTGAGAGGCATCGGGGCGGGGAAGATCAATGGTCCGGGCGGAAAGATAGACCCTGGGGAAACACCGCTTGAAGCTGCGGTGCGCGAGACGCAGGAAGAGCTTGCTGTCACTCCGCTCAACCCCAGAAAGATGGGAGAGCTGAATTTTGCGATGAGCGACCTGCCGGATATCTTCGTGCATGTCTACATGGCCCGGGATTACGAGGGAACGGCCCAGGAAACAGCAGAGGCGATTCCAATGTGGACTCATCGTCACCGGATCCCCTACGAGCTGATGTGGGAGGATGACGAGTACTGGCTGCCGCGTATGCTGGAGGGGGAATTTTTCCGCGGCCGTTTCTACTTCGAGGGTGAACGGATTCAGTGGATGAAGATCGACTGGGACGTGGATGATCTCGCCTAGGAGCGAGGGCCGGGGGCAGCGCCCATACATTCCGGAGTTATCGCGAGTTGGGTGATCTTTCCCATAAATGAAAAACCCGCTCGGGTGAACGAGCGGGTTTTCGGTTGTGATCCGCCGTGCCGTCCTTGACTTCGCGAGCCACGTTCCCGTAGCCCAATAGGTTGGGGACTTCCACCGGCTTGAGGCCGTCCAGTAAAGGCGTGACTCCAAGAAAGTGGGGCTGTCCCCTTTGTCAAAGCATCGGTCCGGGCGCGAGCCAAGAGGTGACGCACACGGTAGACGCCGAAGGTTAGCTCAGGGTGAAGGAGACCGCAAACGGGTTTTCATGCGAATTCGGTTTGCACCTCATTTGGGTTGATCCGGATGGACGGGTCCGTTACGGTCTGCATTAGTGGAGTAATGTAGTCTCATCTCCCCTGCCCGTTTCCGGTCGGATGTGGGTTACGAACAGCTTCCGGGCAGCCGGGCCGGGGTTGCGTTCGATGTGGTGGCCACGGTCGCTTCCATGGAGGGGAGACAGTTCAGGAGGAGGTCCTGTCCGGAAGGCCGGGTGGGAGGACTCTGCCGCTGGAACCGGGCCAGCCCGGGGTCGGGGATGAATTGTTGACAGGGTGGCCTACCGCTTGAAATAGAAGGTGAGGTAGGCGGTCGCAGATAGTTCCTCGGCGCGCATGCGCCGGGGAGTATCCATTCCGGCCCAACTCTCCAGAAAAAGAACTTCCCGCCGCTCGGCATTGTAGCCGACCACCACGGAGGCATGGAGGGGGGCCTTTTCACCGGGCCAGGATGAGCGGGTGGCGGTATCCGGTTGGGGAATGCGGAATCCCGGGTTGCGGGCTGACTGGATGGTCTGTTGGGAATGAACCCGGTTTCGTTCGGCCGAAAAGCGACGCCACACCACCACGGGGAGTCCGCGATCCAGGGAGTTGCGGGCCTCACTGACCGAAAAATCGTTGGACTTGTGGAGATCCAGTCCAGCCTCCCGGGCCACCGCAAGGTAGAGTCGCGGGATCTGAGAACCGGCCGCGGAACCGGTATTCTGGAACTTGCCCGCCACTGCGAGCCAATCCTCGTCGAGGTGAAGTCCGAAATAGCGTGCCGCCATGGTGAGGGTGTTGAGTCCGCAGTAGGGCTTGTAGCCCTGCGGAACAACCGGCAGGTCGTCGATTTGCACGTCACCGGTCCTCGTTCTGGTTACCCGGGCTTCGTAAACTTGGCCCAGTTCCCGGTCGGAGAGTCCGGAGCGACCCGGGTCGAGCCATTCGCGGGTGGCAGATTCCGCGGGTTGAATGATGACCCGGAGGAGCCGTTCGCCGCCTACGATGAGGCGGAGGAGGAGTTCGTCCTTCCGGTAGTCGATTACTTCTGCGCGCAGGGTACGGGTCTTGCCGATCTGACCCTCTCTGGGACGGGTGTCAGCGCGATCGCGGAGGGCGTCCTTGAGGGTCGTGGTCGTGTCGCGAAAGAAGTTGTTGAATTCCCGTTGCTTCCCGGTGAGGCGGCGCTGCAGTTCCGCTTCCCGCTCCCGGCGGCTCAGGCCGGGGGGAAGTTTCTCGTCGAGGTAGCCAAAGTAGGATCCTGCATCGGCAAAGGTGATGGCGAGCGAGTCGAGCCGGTCGGTGCGGTGGCGGGCCTGTACGATGACGGCCGTTACACCGAACACCCTGGGGCGGGCGGCGAGGTAGGATGCGGCCACGGTGCCGATGGGCGCCTCCGCCAGCCAGTTGCCAGGCAGCTTCCTTTCGCCGGACCAGAGAGCCGGATCGAGCAATTGGTCACCGATCTCGGTATCGTTCAGGGGGCTTTCGGCCCGGGCGAGGAAGCCGCCGATCTGATTCGGAATGGCACCAGCTGGAAGGACGAATCCGTACAGGACGCCGAGGAAAGGGAGCAGGGATCTCATGACACCGGGAGGCAGAATCTCTTCGCTACTTGTAGCGCGGAATCCATTCAGAGGAAGATCAGAAATTCCCGGCTTCAACCTGCGGGACTCACCCGGAAAACCTTGCTACCGCCTCTGCGAGAGAGGCAAAGGGATCCTCCGCAGTGGGAACGAATTCATGGCCTACGAAGCCCGAATAACCTGTTCTGGCGAGGGCACGGGCGATGGCTGGGTAATTGAGCTCCTGGCTGTCACCCAGTTCGTGACGACCGGGAACCCCGGCGGTATGGAAGTGGGCGAAGTGTTCGATGTGCTTGTCAATGGTGGCGATGACGTCGCCCTCCATGACCTGCATGTGATAGATGTCGTAGAGGAGCTTGAAACAGGGATGCCCCAGTTTCTGGCAGAGGGAGACTCCCCAGGCGGTGTGATCACACTGGTAATCGGGATGGTCGACCTTCGAATTGAGAAGTTCCATCACGAGAATGACCTGATGCTCCTCGGCGAGGGGCAGGAGGCGTTCCAATCCGGAAGCGCAGTTGTCGAGCCCCTCCTGATCAGAGAGACCGTCCCGGTTGCCGCTGAAGGTGATGACGTGGGGTATGCCTGCTTCTGCGGCGGCAGGGATGAGGTGGCTGTAAATCTCGAACAGGGTGTCGTGGTGTTCGCGACGATTAAAGGCGCGCTCGATGCAGCCGAGACCGCTCTCGTGTTCCGGGGCGGCAGTGACTGGACAGGTGAGGCCAAACGGCCTGAGGGCGGGCAGTTCCTCAGGGTGGAGCAGATCGATTCCGTGCAGGCCGAGAGACACACTGCGCTCGCAGAGTTCCTCGATGGAGAAATTTCCGAAGCACCAGCGGCTTACCGATTGGGAGAAAGGCATGACAGGAGGGAACAGGCTATTACCCGGGAGGGCAACTGCTTCTCGTCGAGATCAGTGGGGGCTTGCTGCCGCGCGAAGGAGGCGGTGGGAGCAAGTTTGCGTGCCGCCCTGCTCAGGACTTCCGCCAGGGCCGGAAGTAGGCGAGGAGGAGTCCTGCGGTGGTGCCCGCAAAAAAGGTGAGGATAACCAGGACAGAGAGAGGGATCTCCATTGTACGGCCCATCAGGTCAACCCTGATGGGATACCAATTGCGGGCAACCACAACGATGATNGCAGCGGCGAGNANAAAGAGTGNCCCGAGGCGGAGCTTGCTGAGGAGGGAGCGCTTCTTGCCGNCGGGTGCATCGAGGGNNTCGAGGGNAGANNCCTTNCCAGCTGCGAGGCNGGGTTCGTCATCNTTGCTCATGGAACGAAGGATGCCACCAATCCCGGGTAGTGTCCATGACGGGAGCACGTTACGCACTCCAGAGCCACGAGGNTGCAGGTGCCGGGGTTATTTCAATGCCAGCGGTTCGCTGGCGTTTTCGTGCTGGGATTCCTGGCGCTCAAGCTCAGCACGTTCCTTCGGAATGACGCGGATNAGTTTCCTGNTGGCAGTCTCCCAGTCATCGAGCAGGAACATGGCCCGCATGGATCCGGTGCGCTGGTAGTGCTGTTCTATGAGATTCCGGGCTTCCGCTATATCCTGGGCTCGCTTGACGGGCAGGGCCACCACCATCTCGGGGTTGATGCGGGATTGGAATCGCCCGTCNACATCGTATACGTAGGCGGTACCTCCGGACATGCCGGCACCGAAGTTCTTTCCGGTCAGGCCGAGAATGACGACCCGGCCGTTGGTCATGTATTCGCAACCGTGGTCACCGACGCCTTCGACCACCGTGGTAGCCCCGGAATTGCGGACACAGAAGCGNTCGCCCGCNCGGCCATTGACGTAAAGGGNGCCGCCAGTGGCCCCGTAGAGGACGGTGTTGCCCACGATGGAATTNGAGGCAGCCTCGAACTCCGGAGACATGTTGTCNGGAGGTTGCACGATCACCTCGCCGTCAGACATGCCCTTGCAGACATAGTCGTTCCCCTCTCCGATNAGTTCGAGGCGGATGCCACCGCACAGGAAGCAGCCAAAGGACTGTCCCGCTGATCCCCTGAAGGTGAGATTGATGGTGCCGTCAGGTAGTCCGTGATTACCGTAGATCTCGGCCACCCTGCCGGACAGGCGGGTGCCGATGTTCCGGTCAGTATTGACGACGTCGTATTCGAGCGAGAGGGGTGGAGCGTCCATGAGGCACCTGAGGGCGGCGGTAAGCCTGGGTTGCTCCTTTGCGAATTCTTCGCAGGGACCATGTTCGGTTTCCACCCGGGAGGTGAGGTCCTCAAGAATCTGCAGGTCAAGGGCTGGCTTGTGAATGCCGTCGTTTCGCTCAATCTGGCGGACGCGCGGGATCTCGGTGACCTCCCGGCCGCTGGCAACGGCGACACCGGNCGCAACGTCCTTGAGCACGGCGCTGAGATCGATGGTGTTGGCCTTGACGTGGTCGGGGACCTCACGCTGCTGCAGGAACGTGGGACGGCCGATGAGATCTCCCATCCTGCGCACACCGAGTTCCGCCATGATCTCCCGTGCCTCCTTGGCGACGGAATCGAAGAAGTTGATGACCATCTCGGGCGTACCCTTGAACTTNGCACGGAATTTCGGGCTGGTCGTCGCGATTCCGACCGGACAGGTGTTGAGGTGGCACTTGCGGACGTAGACACAGCCCATCGCGATCATGGCGATGGTCCCGAAATTGTANTCCTCGGCGCCCAGGATGGCGGCCGTGATGATATCGCGGCCGGTGCGCATTCCACCGTCGGTACGGAGGGTGACCTTGTCGCGCAGGTTGTTGAGAACAAGCGTCTGCTGCGTCTCGGAAACGCCNAGCTCCCAGGGGAGGCCGGCATACTTNATGGAGGANAGAGGGGAGGCCCCAGTTCCGCCATCATGGCCGGAGACCAGGATGACATCGGCATCGGCCTTGGCCACCCCGGCAGCGATGGTGCCCACCCCCGACTCAGCGACNAGCTTGACCGTGACCTGGGCCNGCGGATTGATCTCCTTGAGGTCGTGGATGAGCTGGGCGAGNTCCTCAATGGAGTAGATATCGTGGTGAGGCGGGGGNGAGATGAGCTGCACNCCGGGCTGGGTGTGCCGAAGGCGGGCAATCAGGGCGTTGACCTTGTGGCCGGGCAGCTGTCCGCCTTCCCCGGGCTTGGCTCCCTGGGCCATCTTGATCTCGATTTCGTCGCAGTTGACGAGGTAATGGGCAGAGACACCGAAACGTCCGGAGGCAACCTGCTTGATGCGGGAGCGGGCCCAGTCGCCGTTGGGGTAGGGATTAAAGCGGCGGGGNTCCTCACCACCCTCGCCGGAGTCCGATTTCCCTCCGATCGCGTTCATGGCGATGGCGAGGGTTTCGTGTGCCTCGGGGGAGAGAGCCCCCATCGACATGGCNGCAGTGGTGAAGCGGCGGCGGATATCCTCAATCGGTTCGACTTCCCCGAGATCGATCGGGCCANCCGGGCCGGGGACAAACTCAAGGAGATCCTTGATGGCGGAAGGCGNGGTCTCGAGGCTGGCCTGCACATAGTCCTCATACTGCTCCTTNTCCCCGGTTTTGACNAAGGTGTGGAAGTTCTTGATGACCTCGGTAGTCAGCGCGTGCCGTTCCCCTGCGCGACGNTAGCGATTGTAGCCCGGATCCCCGAGATCGAGGCTTTCCCCTTCAGGGACTTCCGTCTCCCAGGCCGCCCGATGGCGAATGATTGTTTCCTCCGCGATATCGGAGAAGCCGACCCCGCCGATCCGGGAATGTGTTCCGCTGAAACAGCAATCGATNACGGANTGCCCGACCCCCACCGCNTCGAAGATCTGGGCACCCTGATAGGAGTTGAGGACGCTGATGCCCATCTTGGACATGATCTTGAGCAGACCCTTCTCGAGGGCCTTGCGGTAATTNCCCATTGCCTTCTGGGGAGTCATGGACTCNCCGAGTTTCCTGCGGTTGTCGGTGGCGACAANCTGGCGCACGGTGGCGTAGCCGAGGTAGGGACAGACCGCAGTGGCTCCAAAGCCGAAGAGGCAGGCAATCTGGTGGGTATCTCGAGCCTCNCCGGTCTCCACGACGAGGGATGCACGCATCCGCTTGCGAACGCGGTTGAGATGGTGNTGGACCGCNCCAGTGACCATGAGGGAGGGNNCCGCAACCCGGTCAGCGGAGAGTGCGCGATCCGTCAGGATGAGAATCTCGACGCCGTCGTCGACGGCATTTTCAGCCTGTGCGCAGACCCGGTCGAGCGCTGTCTTCAATCCACCTGGTCCCTCGGAAAGGTCCCAGGTGGTATCGATGGTCGCGCTGGAGAATCCGTGTTCCGCGCGATGACGGATGGCTTCGATTTCCTGCTCAAAGAGGATTGCAGACTCGATCTGGAGAATGCGTGCGTGTTCCGGTGTTTCGGAGAGGAGATTGCGCTCTCTTCCGAGGCCCGCGGCCAGGGTCATGACCGCCCATTCCCGGATGGGGTCGATNGGCGGGTTGGTCACCTGNGCGAAGAGCTGCTTGAAGTAGGTGAACAGGAGTCGAGGATACTTCGAGAGCGGGGCGAGCGGAATATCATCGCCCATGGAGTAGACTGCTTCCTGGGCGGCCTTGATCATGGGAGGGAACACCATGTCGAGGTCTTCCAGAGTGACGCCATGGGCGACCTGGAAGCGGGAAAGAAGGAGAGGATCGATTTCCTCGGCGGGAACCTGNGGTTCGTGCGAGACAAAGGCCCTGAGCTCGACCCGGTTCTGGTCGACCCACTGGGCGTAAGGTTTCTGGGCGGCGAGTTCTTCCTTGATTTCACGGTCCATTTTCAGCTCTCCGGTNGCCGTGTCGGCGGAGAGCATCTGGCCGGGGCCGAGGCGGCCGCGGCGCACGATTTTGTTGTTCGGGAGCGAGACCGCTCCGGATTCGGAGCCGATATAGAGCAGTCCGTCCTCGGTGAGAGTGAAACGGGAGGGGCGCAGGCCATTACGGTCGAGGGAGGCGCAGACCCTGGTCCCGTCNGTGTAAACCAGTCCGGCGGGTCCGTCCCAGGGCTCGGAGAAGGAGCGCAGGTAGGAGTAAAAGGCGCGCAACGCATCGGAGATCTCGGGATCGTGACGGAAGGCAGGGGGCACNAGCATGCACATGGCGTGCTCCAGGGAGCGGCCCGANAGCACAAGCAGCTCAAGGGCGTGGTCAAGGGAGGCGGAATCCGACTCTTCAAAACTCAGGAGNTGCTTGAGGAGGTCGACGTCNTCGCCCCAGAGCTCCGAGGAGAAAAACTCCTCACGNGAGGCCATCCAGTTTCGGTTGCCCCGGACTGTATTGATCTCGCCGTTGTGGCAGAGCATGCGGAAGGGCTGTCCGAGCGGCCAGGCCGGGAAGGTGTTGGTGGAGAAGCGCTGGTGATAGAGGGAGAGACCAATCTGGAAGTCACTGTCCTGAAGATCCGAATAGAAGGCGCGCAGGGTCTCCGGTTGTGCAAGGCCCTTGTAACTGATGAGACGACTGGAGAGAGTGGGAACATAGAAGCCCTCNAGNGTGCCNAACTGCCGCTCNAGTTCGCGGCGCACNAGAAAGAGCTGNCGTTCGAAGTGATCTCCATTCCAGTCGCCGGGNCGCTCCAGCAGCAGATGGAGAATTTCAGGGCGGGTCTGCTGGGCGACGGCACCGAGCTCGTCCGGGTTGACGGGNACCTCCCGCCATCCGATGAAGGTGATGCCGCGCCGGGCAATGATGGCCTCAGCGGCGGACTGCACCTCGGCCCGGGCGTCCGTGTTCTCCCGGGGGAGGAAGAAGACCCCTACTGCAAGGTCAGAATCCCGGGCGAGCTCATGNCCCATGCCGCNGAGGACCTTTCGGAAGAGCGGATGAGGGATTTGGGTGAGNACACCGGAGCCGTCACCGGTTTTCATGTCGGCGTCGACCGCTCCACGGTGTGTCATGTTGCAGACGGCGGTGATGGCCTGATCGAGGGTCTGATAGTTCCGTTCCCCGTTCAGAAGGGCGATCGCTCCCATTCCGCAGTTGTCGCTTTCGTTGTCCCAGCGATGGAGTGAGCCAGCGGAGTCGGGAGTAAACTCTGGGTGGTAGGGGTTCATTCTGTATNGTTAAGGAAGCGAGNCAGGGNGGTGGGCTTCACGGCGGAGCCGCTGGCCCAGNTCTTGGCGCAGAGACTGCAAACCGGCCTGAAGGGCTTTCTGTTGCCGGTTCGAGCATCCCCGGGGGAAGGGAAGCAGTTTCCCGGCCGCCTGGGAGAGGAAGGATAGATGGGACCGCGAGTTTCTGCCAATNGGATAATTTAAACGATATTGAGGGATTTTCGAGATGCGACATATTGGCGCGGNNTGACCAACCTAGATGNGGGTGGCNAAGGCNNCAAGGGNCCTGCTCGCGCAGCGAGGATGTCGGGCGNACCACCGGAATGGACGGTGGGATCCACGGAGTCGGGCCCCNGGGTNCTCATNNGAGGTTCGAAGNCACCCGGACCATCCCTNGGACCAATAAACAGGCCGGCGAGGATCNCGCCGGCCTGNTGCAATGATCCNCGAAGCTGGCTTTGGCTTACTCNACCGTGATGGTGATCTTCTGGGANACCACCGCGGGTTTGTGAAGAATATGGGCNAAGTTGGCAAAGGCGAGCTGAAGCGTGTGCTTGCCCTTGGGCAGGTCGAGGGTGACCTGNGTCTGGCCTTTGCCGTAGTGGAGGCATTTGCCCTCGATGGATGGGATTGGCATCTTGGCGTCGAGATCCTTCGCGTCCATGTTGATGAGGAGGTGATGGTGTCCGGTATCGGGAAGATAGGTTCCCGCGGGGCAGACGCCCATTCCCCTGAGGCCGAAACGAATTGTCACGGGGCTTTTCACAGTTTTGCCGTCCCTGAGACCGATGAAGTAGACCTTGGCTCCCTTGGGCGACGGGGTTTCGAGGGGATTGGGCGGCTTGGGCGTCTCGGCGTCCTGGGCGGAAGCGGCAACAAGTGAGCCCATGCAGGCGACGGCGGCTAGTAGTGTTTTTCTCATCATGATCGGATAGTCTGCGCCAGCAGGGTACAGATCGTTATCCTGCGCGCAAGCCCCGTCCGCTGGCTAGGGGGAAGGAATGCAGTCCCTGCTGACACCCGCAAGTTGGGAGCAGGGCCGGGTTCAGTGCTCGAGCCTTGTGAGAAGACCCTCGGTTATCGGTTGTAATTCCGGTTCCATGGCATGGGCGCCGGATCTGGTCGCAGGATGGGGTGCTCCTAAAGCTCTCCGGCGAGGGGATCGGGCTTGAGAAGGCCGAGGTCGACGAGAAAGAAATCGGCAGAGCGGAGGGTGACCTCGTAGTTCTGCTGGTGGGAATTGAAGTTGAAGAAGGTGTGGCCCGCTCCCTCGAACTCCATGAGTTCGCAGCTGTTCTTCTTTCGGGCGTAGCGCTTGGCGAACCTGGACACCAGTTCGACTGGGATGAGGCGATCGTTGCGTCCGTGGTACATGATGCAAGGAGGGAGGCCGGAGCGCGGGACGTATTCGGAGGGGCTGTAGAGCCGGGCCTCCTTGTCGGATGAAAAGTTCTCCCGGCAGGTTCCCTTGCGGGTAGTATTGACGAGAGGACTGAACAGGATAAGGGCTGCAGGCCGGTAGTGGTCGCCCGGTTCGTTTCCGATCTCGGGAAGAGTGGCACAGCACAGGGCGAGGTGCGCTCCCGAGGCCGCCCCGGTAAAAACAATCTTTTTGGGATCGATCCCGAGGGTCGCGGCGTTCTTGCGGAGGAAGACCATGGCCATGGTGGCATCTTCGAGGGCCTCCACGGGAGATGATCCGCCCTTGTTGCTCACGCGGTATTCGATGCACATGCAGACCGCTCCGCGGGCGGCGAAGTGCAGAGCGTGGGGAACGAACTGGGTGGGCATGGAGAGATCCCACATGCCGCCGTGGAGGAAGAGGATGACGGGGGCGTTCGCCGTTTCAGGGTCGTGACCGGGGGGAAAGAAAAAGTGTGCGGCCAAATCACCCCCGGGAGAGTGAAAGTAAATAAAGGAGTGGGCGTCCTTCAGAAGCTCACGATCGCGTGTTTCGCCGATGGGAGGAGCCTTGACAAGTTGGTCGATCACGGAGCTGGCAGAATGAAACGGTAGGCATTTTATTTTTCATTCCGGGAACAGGATGTCCATAGTTTCCGTCATGATCCGATCGCTTTTCACGCTCCTGGGAGCAACTTTGCTCCTCACCGGTCCGCGAGCCACCGGCCAAGGGGGCGATGAGGCCCTGACCAGGCATCTGGACGCCGTGTATCAGCACTGGCGCCATGCCATGGTCACGAAGAACTACCGGAACTGGCAGGTTCACACCGCGACTCACCGCAGAACCTCGATCGTGAACCGTATTCATTCCGAGCGCCGGAGGGTTTCCTCAACCCTCTTCAATCTGCCAGCGGCTCCACCGGACACCCGTTCCTTGAAGCTGCTCGATGCGAAGGTGAAGGGGATCACCGCGAACCTGATCTACTTCGGGCCCGTGGATTTTGGAGTAGGAGGCAAGCCGCCGCAGAACCTGCTTGTGCTCTCTTTCGTGCGCGAGGGTGACCGTTGGAAGTACGACACTGCCGACTACCTGAATCTGGCAAGCCTGCCGGAGGTGCGGGCGCAGCTGGAAGCCGGCCAGCTTGATCACCTCAAGAAGGATGATTTTCTTCCCAGCGGGGTGGTGGAGGAGCCCCTGGTGGTTCTGCGCGGTCCGGTGCAGTATATCGCCAAGACTTATGTCTACTGCCCTGGCCGAGAAGTGCGCGTAATGGTGAACGGGATGAGCCGCCATCGCTATCAGAATACCAAGGAGTCGGAAGTCATCATCGGAGGAGTGCGCAATGGTCGCAATGAAGTGCAGTTCACGGTCAACAAGCTACCCGGTGGCCAGGGGACGGAGCCAATGACGATCCGCGTGTATCTCATGTCGCAGGTGGCAGGAGTGAAGCCCATCAAGATCTTCCAATACCAGGTGTTGGAGAATGAAGTGGTCAAGCCTTCCGGGACCGAGCACTTCGAGGTAGGGGCCGAAGTGGTAAGAAGGCTGCGCGGGCAGTGATGGCTCTCGTGCGTCTCAGGGAAGGTTAAAGGGCGGCCCAATGGTAGAAAGGTGGCGGCAGGGGGGCCGTGGCAGCGCCGGGTGTGGAAGCTCGATGCAGCTGGTATCCCGCTGCTGGCGGCTGCGCTTCCACTCGAGTTCGTAATGTAATTACCGATGGTGGGGAAAGTGCGGATGTGGGAATGCCTCGGGTGCCCTTGTTGATCCCGCTGGGCCACTATTCATTGCGATTCTCCACCATCACCGGGAAGGGAGCGTCCACCACGAGCGGTTCGGGCGGGGCGAGGGGCAGGGGTTTTCCCTCCGGGTCGAGGTAGTGCTCGAAGGCGAGAGGCACTACCGTGAGGCAAACACGCGGTTCGTTTGCGGTCCCACTGCGCTCGGCGTGCAGGATGAGAGCCCGGTGTTCGAGAAACTTGAGGTCGAAGGAATGTCCTGCGTTGAACACTTCCCCCACGGTGGAATCCCCGAGAGGGAGCAGAAGTTCGAGGATTACCGGGTAGGGACTGGCCTCGCCAAGCTCGTCGGTCTGTACGACCGCCTCAAGCCGGGCCACCATTCCGGGGGAGAAGAAGTCCTCGCTGGTGAGGGGGCGGCTGTGGGTGAGGCGGTAGCTCCCCTCGACGTAATGGACCACCTCCGGCTTGGAGAAATTGGTAATGTAGTTCCGCTTGTAGTGGAGATTGTAGGCCTCGAGGACTTCATCATCGAGGGCGTAGAACTTGGCGAGAAGTCCCTGGGGGTCGGTGCTGGTACCTTCGGGGGCCTCGAGCGGGTCGTAGGCGACGATGGGTGTGATCCGGCCAAACTTGCGGAGGAGATCGTAGTTCCAGGGCCGTTCCGGAAGGCTGAACAGGAAGAGGCAGAAGCTCCAGCTCGCCACTGCGAAGGCTCCGGCGAGGAGCTGGGCGAGGGTCCACCAGAACCAGGGTGGTCGGCGCCTGATGAACTTCTTGAGATCGTCGGCCCGGGGCAAGGAGGAAAAAGAGTGTTGGGTTGGGGTGCTCAGGAGCAGTTGGTGCCATCGAGAGCGGAATCGTAGCCGGGTTCCACCCCCTCTTCCTTGGCTTCGAAGGAGGTGCCGCAGCCGCAGGAACGGGCGGCATTGGGGTTCACGATCTTGAATCCCGAGTCGGAGAGGTCGTGGGAATAGTCGATGTGACAGCCCCGGAGGTAGTCCAGGCTGTCGGGGGCGAGGAAGACCCGGACGTCATCCTGTTCGATGGTTTGGTCTTCCTCGCACCGCTCGGCGACCTGCATGGTGTATTGCAGCCCGGCGCAGCCGCCACGCTGTACCCCGAGGCGCAGGCCGGCCGTGTCGGACGCGCCCTTACGTTGAAGGAGGGCTTTCAGTTCCAGGACGGCATTTTCGGTCAGCGTGATCATTCCGAGGCCCGGCCAGCATGGAGCAGGGCAGGGGGTTTATCCAGCGATTGTTTAGCTGGAGCGCAGTGATGTTCAGAAGCTCCAATGACCAACCTCGGGATAAATCTCAATTTCCAAAACACAAATTTCAAAAACCAGCGGAGATGTGAGCCTCGGACGGCCAAATTATTTGGACCTTGCTGCCGGAAGTACCCGGCGCAGGGGGGGGCGTGAAATGATTCGGCGTGGCCCGGCGTGATCCCTACAGTTCTCCCGATGCCACGAATCCACGTCATGCCCGACGCCCTGGCCAGCCAGGTGGCTGCGGGTGAAGTTGTGGAGCGACCCGCCAGCGTGGTTAAGGAACTGGTGGAGAACAGTCTCGACGCGGGGGCGAAGGAAATACGGGTCGAGAGTCAGCGGGGCGGAGTAGCCCTTATGAAAGTGAGCGATGATGGATGTGGGATGAACAGGGAGGATGCGGTCCTGAGTCTGGAGCGGCACGCCACCAGCAAGCTGCGGGACAAGGAAGGTCTGAGTGCGATTGCAACCCTGGGATTTCGAGGGGAGGCGCTGCCCTCGGTGGCGAGCGTCTCACGTTTTCGCCTCACCACCTGCGAGCACGGGGCGGTTGCGGGCACCGAGATTACGGTCGAGGGAGGTAAGCTGCGGGATGTAGTTGAGGCAGGGTGCTCACCGGGGACGACGGTGGAAGTGCGCGATTTGTTCTGGAATATACCGGCACGTCGGAAGTTCCTGCGGAGTGAGACGACGGAATCTGCCCACATCGATCACCAAGTCCGGCTGCACGCCCTGGCCAGTCCGGAGACCCGCATGATCTATCGCAGGGAAGGGAGGGTCGCCTTCGATGTGGCGGGAACGGATGATCGAAGGGTGAGGATTGGAGATCTCTTCGGTCGGCAGAATCTGGGGAAGTTAGTGGAAGTGGCACGGTTGGAGCATCCGGGAATGGCGGTGAGTGGCTACCTGCTTCCTCCGGAGGACGCGCGCAAGAGTCGGCGGGGACAGTATCTTTTCCTGAATGGACGGCCGGTGGAGGACCAGGTCGTCTGGCGCGCCCTCGCGGAGGCGCACCGCGGTAGCCTGCCGGCCGGGCGGCACCCGGTGGCATGGCTTTGGCTGGAGATGGATCCGCTCCTGATCGACGTCAATGTGCACCCCGCCAAGCGCGAAGTTCGCTTTCACCGGCCCGCGGAATTGCGGACGTTGATTCTGGAAGCGGTGAACCGGGGATTGCAGCCCGGGGCGTCGGAGGTGGACGGCATGGGGGATTCGGAATCGCAGGCGGTCCGGCCAGCGGAGATGCCTGCGGGGGTGGGATTGGTGGCAGACACGTTGGCCGAAACCGACGAGGCGAAGAGCCCGGGGCCATCCCCTCCGCCGGAGGCGCGGACCTGGCGCGCGGAGGTTCAGGAGGAGTTCGTGCGGGAGGAGCGACCGACGAGTAGTCCAACCTTCCGGGTGATCGGGGTGCTGGAGGGGCGCTACATCCTGCTGGAGGAAGGCGACGGACTGGTCTTGCTGGAGGGGGAGGCCGCGCGGGAGCGCATTCTCTACGAGGGTATCCTGCGGGGAGCTCGGGAGGGGGCGGCTGAGGCACAAGGGCTCCTGGTGCCGTTGCTCCTTGAGCTGGAGGCGCGGGATGCCGATGTGGTCTTGCGGAATGCGGATAACTTCCGGGAGGCGGGGATGGAGGTCGAGTCCTTTGGAGGGGTGACGGTGCAGGTGGGTAGCGTCCCGGCGCTGTTGAAAGGGGCTGACCCCAGGCAACTCCTCCTGGATCTGGTCGACGAACTCGTCCAGAGTGCAGAGAGCCGGAGCGGGCGAGTGCAGACCTTCGAGAAGTTCGCGAGTGAGCTCGCGAAGGTGGGTGCACGAGGAGAGCGGTGCAGGCCCGAATCAGCAAAAGCCCTGCTCGATCAGCTCTTTGCATGCGATCTGCCGTATTCTACACCTGCGGGCCGGCCGGTTCTGGTCCAGTTTTCCTCCTCGGATCTGCGGCGTAAATTCGGGAGGTGAAACCGGCGATGAAGGCTGGCGGAGAGCTTGGTCCCGCCCGGAAGGCGGCAGGGCGTGGGGCTGGATGAGGCACTTTCCGGGGAAGGAAAAACCGGGGCTTGCGGTCGGCCGCGGGCCTGTTACAAATCCGCCATCGAATGGCCGACAAGCTGACCTATAAAGAGGCAGGCGTTGATACGGTGAAGGCCGCGGCCCTGGTCGGCGACATTCGCACCCATGTGCAGCGCACTCAGAAGCAGCGGCAGTTGATGGGGGGCTACGGCCTGTTTGCAGCCGCCTTCGAGCTTGGAGACTACCGGCAGCCGGTGATTGTGACCGGATGTGATGGGGTCGGCACTAAGCTCGAGGTGCAGCTGGAGCATGACCGGATCGAGGATGCGGGCAAGGACCTGGTGGCCATGAGTGTGAACGACATTCTTACCACCGGAGGTGATCCCCTGATGTTCCTTGACTACATCGGGGTGGCTCAGCTCGACGAGGAGCGCATCACCCGCCTGATCGCGGGCATGGCGGACTATCTCGAGGAATGTGGATGCATCCTGGCTGGAGGCGAGACCGCCGAAATGCCCGGAGTGGTCCCGGAAGGAGTAGTGGAACTCTCTGGATTCTGCATCGGTTGCGTAGAGAAGGAGGAGATGATCGATCCGGCTACCGTTTCTCCGGGCGACGTTCTTGTCGGTTACCAGTCCGACGGAGTGCATGCCAACGGATGGAGCCTCATCCGGCGTGTCCTTCGGGAACATGGTGCGGAGTTCGACAGGGAAGACGTGGAAGCACTCCTGCCGCCCACCCGGCTTTACTACGACGTGGTGACCGGGTTGCGGGAGTCTGGTGTGCGTCCGAGGGCACTGGCGCACATTACGGGGGGAGGGCTTCCAGAAAACCTCGAGCGGATCCTCGTGGGTCGTGGTCTGGGCTGCGCCCTGGAGGTTCCGGACTGGGACAACGAGGCGGTTAGGAAACTTCTCCGTCATGTGGACGACGAGAGCCGCTGGCACACCTTCAACATGGGCATCGGGTGGGTGGCGGTCGTGGAAGAGTCACAGGCCGAGGCGGCCGCCGCGGCTGGTCCTGGTGGCGTGGTGCTCGGGGTGGTCGATCAAACTCCCGGGGTAAGGGTGGGCTCCAAATGCTAGCTGCTGCATGAGCGACCACCTGAATCACGAATGCGGGATTGCGGTGGTGCGCCTGCGGAAACCGCTGGCCTATTTCCAGGACCGCTACGGGGATTCGCTCTGGGGATTTCGAAAGCTCTTTCTCCTGATGGAGAAGCAGCACAACCGGGGACAGGATGGAGTGGGGATCGGCTGCGCCAAGCTCGATATGCCGAAAGGGCAGCCGTATATCTTCCGATGCCGGGATGCGGCCCGCGATTCTCTCGCGGGGCTCTTTAGGCGGCAGCTCAAGCGGGTCAACAAACTTGCCCGGAAGGGAGCGGTCAGGCTCGACGACCCTGCATCCCTCAAGGAGAAGTTTGACTATGCCGGCGAAGTGCTCATCGGGCACCTGCGCTATGGGACCTCGGGGGAGTTTGACTCGGGATCCTGTCACCCCTACCTCCGGCGCAGCAACTGGCCCACCCGCACCCTGAT
Organism: Roseibacillus sp.; assembly: GCA_002721695.1. Taxonomy (GTDB): domain Bacteria; phylum Verrucomicrobiota; class Verrucomicrobiia; order Verrucomicrobiales; family Akkermansiaceae; genus Roseibacillus_B. The sequence continues at coordinate 21,722 of PBLI01000034.1, forward strand.
GGTCATGGGCAACTTCAACATGACCAATGCGCGGGCGCTCAACGCGCAGATGATCGAGCGCGGTCAGCACCCGGTATTCGGGACTGATACCCAGACCGTGCAGGAGGAAATCGGTTTCCACCTCGACGAAGCGCACACCGACATCTACCGGCGCCTGCGGGACGAGGGCGTGCCCGGACCGGAGATCCCTGATCGAATCTCGGAGGAACTGGACGTGACCAAGATCGCGAGGGAATCGGCCGGGGGCTGGGACGGAGGCTACGCCATCTGCGGGGTCGTCGGCAACGGCGACATGTTCGTGATGCGGGATCCGCACGGAATCCGGCCATGTCACTGCCTCGTGACTGAGGAGGTCATTGCCTTTGCTTCTGAACGCGTACCCCTCATGACCGTATTCGAGACCTCGGAGGAAGCGGTCAAGGAGGTGGAACCGGGAGTGGTCACCACCGTCAAGAGCGACGGAACCCTGAGGGAGGGACGTTTTGTTCCTGAAGTGGAGAAACGCCCCTGTTCCTTCGAGCGGATCTATTTCTCGCGGGGCAATGACCCGGCGATCTACCAGGAGCGCAAGGCGATGGGGGCGACCCTGAGCGACCAGGTGGTTGAAGCGATCGACGGGGATTTCGGAGCCGCGGTAATCACCTTCATTCCCAACACGGCGGAAACGGCGTGGTATGGCCTGATGGAGGGGTTGCGGCAGTACCGGCGGGAGCGGGTACGNGCCAACATTCTGGAGGCGGCCCGGGAGGGAGACCTGGACGAGCCCCTTCTGAATCATCTCATCATGGGCAACTGGCCCCGGGGGGAGAAGATCGCGCACAAGGATATCAAGATGCGTACCTTCATCTCCCAGGAGAAGGGGCGGGCCCAGCTGGTCTCCCATGTATATGACATNACCTACGGGGTGGTNGAGGAAGANGATGTCCTGGTCGCCCTCGATGACTCGATTGTGCGGGGAACCACNCTCAAGACCTCCATTCTCAAGATCCTGGGCCGGACCAATCCGCGNAAGATCGTGATTTGCTCGACCGCCCCGCAGATCCGTTATCCGGACTGCTATGGGATCGACATGTCGGAGCTCGGTAAGTTCATCGCCTTCCAGGCTGCCATCCGACTNTTGGAGCGGGATGGCAGGCATCTCCTGATCGAGGAGGTGCACCAGCAGTGCGTGGAGGAGTTGCAAAAGCCGTGGGATGAGATGGAGAACTGCGTGAAGCGGATTTACGAGCCTTTCACGGCCGAGGAAATCTCGGCTGAAATAAGCCGCATGGTATTTCCCGAGAATGGTTGGAATGGCGAGGTGGAAGTGATCTTCCAGACGATCGAGAATCTNCGTGAATGCATCGAGGGGCCATGTGGTGACTGGTATTTCACGGGGGACTACCCGACCCCGGGTGGTTACGCCACCGTGAACTCAGCCTTCGTGAACTGGCGCGAAGGGATCGCGGGCCGTAGTTACGATCTTCCGCTTTGAAGGGGAAAAGGCTGCCGGGGTGTCCCGGTGTTCANNTCAGCTCGATTCCGACCGGGCAATGGTCGGAACCGTGGATCCCGGGGAGGATCATGGCGGACTGGAGACGATCGAGGATGGNGTTGGAGACCCCGAAGTAGTCGAGTCGCCAGCCAACGTTCCGCTCCCGGGACTGGGCCCGGAAGGACCACCACGAATAGGCNCCCGTCACCTCGGGGTGGAAATGACGGAAGCTGTCGGTNAAGCCAGCCGCGAGAGTTTCTCCGAAACTTGCGCGCTCTTCATCCGTGAACCCTGCGCTCCGGTGATTCGATCCGGGCCGGGCGATATCAATTTCGTGGTGGGCCACATTCAGGTCGCCACAGAAGATTACCGGTTTCTTGCGTGCCTTTTCGAGGTGCTGGAGGTAGTTGCGGAAGGCCCGGTCCCACTCCATCCGGTAATCGAGGCGGCGGAGNTCGTTCTGGGAGTTGGGAGTGTAGACGTTGACGAGGACAAAATCCGTGAATTCGGCCGCAATGACCCGCCCCTCGGTATCGTGCTCGTCGAGGCCCATGTCATTGAAGACGTCGAGGGGCTCTTCCTTGGTAAGGATGGCTGTGCCCGAATAGCCTTTTTTCTCGGCGGAATTCCAGTAGTTCCGGTAGCAGCCAAGCTCGAGCGGCAACTCGACCTGTTCGGGACGGGCCTTCGTCTCCTGGAGACAGAGAATNTCGGGAGCTTCCGCCGTGATTGACTCCGCCGCGCCCTTGTTGAGGGCAGCACGAATTCCGTTCACGTTCCAGGAGAGCAGCTTCATGGAAGGAATTCCTTATTGCTTATCCGTGACAGGAAAAGCACGAATGCCGGGTTTCGGACGGAAACACATCCCGGGAGGTGCACCGTCGCCGGGNATACGANCCNCCGGCGGGNGGGAAGTGGCCCCGGGAGCGACCGGGTCAGGACNCGAGGCCCTATCGCTTGGAGAACTGGAAGCGCTTACGNGCACCGGGTTGCCCGGCCTTCTTGCGCTCCTTGGCTCGCGGGTCGCGACGCAGGTGACCGTCCGCCTTGAGTGCGCCACGGAGTTCCGAGTCCATCTGGGTCAGAGCCCGGGCGGCTGCCAGTTTGATGGCGTCGGCCTGTCCGGGAAGACCGCTTCCGCGTACTACCACCTTGAGATTATACTTGTTNACGAGGTTGGCCGTCTGGAAGGGGGCGAGCACTTCGTTCTGGAGAGGGAGTGTGGGGAAGTATTCCTCGAAGGGGCGGTCGTTGATGACGATCTCGCCGGAGCCTTCAGTCATCCAGATGCGGGCGACGGCGGTCTTGCGGCGACCGGTGGCGGTGTGGACGGTTTCAGTGGCGGCCATGTGACTGGGAAGTGGAAGCTGTTAGNTTGGCTGGGATCAGAGCGCAAAGGGCTCGGGCTGCTGGGCCTCCTGCTTGTGCTCGGGGCCGGCGTAGACATGCAGCTTGCGGAACTGGGCGCGTCCGAGGCGGTTGTGCGGGATCATGCCGCGGACCGCCCGTTCGACGAGCAGTTCAGGGCGGCGGGCCCGGACCTTCTTCGGGGTTTCCACCTTCTGNCCTCCGACGTAGCCCGAAAAGCTGGTATAAATCTTCTCGGTCTCCTTGTTTCCCGAGAGGNGCACCTTTTCGGCATTGATGATCACNACGTGATCNCCGGTGTCNACGTGCGGCGTGTAGATGGCCTTGTGCTTGCCGCGCAGCAGGCGGGCGGCCTCAACCGCGACCTTGCCCAGGATCTGGTCGGCNGCGTCGATGACGAACCACTTGCGTTCCACATCGACGTCTCTAGCTGAAAAAGTTTTCATGACAGGCGTTCCGCAAGAATCCCATGAGGGGGCGGAAAGGGCGGAAAAACTAGGAGCGAGCCCCCCGGGTGTCAACGCTAATCCTCAGGTCGGATGGACTACCGAGGGGGTGATGTGTTCCGNCTGGCCGAGAGGACNGTTCGTATCCCCGTAGTCCGATAAATCAGGGGCTGGAGAGGAGATTTCGGTTGCGNGCTAGCGAATATCAACAATGATGCGGCACGCGGGCTGGCNTGCTGCACGCNCGCAAAACCAAGGATANAGTTATCGCGGGACCACCAAGAAGACGAAGGGGAGGCGGACGCCGGCGGAGGCGTAGTGAATACAGTGGACCGAAAAAGGGGGCTGATGGGGAAGACAAGGCCGTCGAGGTGGAGGGCACGATNTCAGCGGTCCTGGCCGGGACCATGTTCAAGGTGAAACTGGCTAGCGATCACGAGGTCCTCGCCCATATTTCCGGCAAGATGCGCAAGCGCTTTATTCGTCTNGTGGTGGGGGACAAGGTCAAGATGGAGATGTCTCCCTACGACACGTCCAAGGCGCGTATTGTCTACCGCATCGGGTAGCGCTCTNCCGGNGCGGACCCGCGAGCACAGCCGNGGGTCTTTGCGCACCCNGGACCGGCGAGCGGGGTCACTCCTCCCGGGTGGGATCATGGAAGATCCTGATGTCGGCGCCGGTGCTGCCGAGAACCTGCTGGGCCCGCTTGAGNGCATCCCGCGTGGCNAGATTTGGATTGCTCGGCTTGTGAAGGAAGAGATTGCTTTCTCCTGCCTCCCGGTCGCAGCCCTCCTGGAGGACCNCAAGAACNCCGGAGAACTTGAGCACGCGGTAAACCTCGCGAGGGGCACCGGAGATGATGATGTGGCGACCCTCCTTGCGGGTGTAGCGGATGAGCTCTTCAAGAGCGAGGACACTGGTCGCATCGAGGTGGCGGGCATTTTTCAGGCGCAGGATGATAACCTTCAGGTTGTCGTCGACAAAGGTACGCTGGATCTGGGTCCGGAAGAGCTCGGAGGCACCGAAGAAGAGATCTCCCTCCACGTGCACGATGGAGATGGCGGGATTCGGTCGGGCGCGTTTTTCTCCCAGTTCCCGCAGGGCACCGTCGTCGTTNACTTTGTATTCGACGAGATAGGGACGGGAGGCCTTGCGCAGGAAGAGNGAAATGGACAGTCCCACGCCGATGAAGATCGCGGTGTGAAGGGGCGCAAAAAGAGCCGCCGCAAAGGTGACGACGAGGACCAGGGCGTCGTCCCGGGTGGAGCGGAGGCAGATCCGGATCAAGTGGGGCGAGACGAGAGAGGCCGCTACCGCGATGACGAGGCCGGCAAGGCAGGCCCGGGGAATGTGCTGGACCAGGGGNAAGGCGGCGAGGAGNAAGATTCCGATCNCGCAGAGGATCCCGCTGAATACGGAGGCNAAGCGGGTACGGGCCCCNGAATCAAAGTTGAGGGCGGAGCGAGTNAGAGAGCCGGAGGCGGGCATTCCGGCAAGGAGCCCGGTGGCGATGTTAGCGGCCCCGACCGANAGCATGTCCTGGTTCACATCAGGGCGGTCGCCGCTGCGGGAGGCCAGNGACCTCGACATCACGGTATTCTCCAGAGAGGCGAGAAAGGCGATGGCGAAGGCCAAGGAGGAAAGCCGGGCAATCTTTTCAAAGAGCCCGGGTTCGAGGAACACGGAAAAACCGGGCGCGAGCTGGTGGAAGGAGATCTCCTCGAATTTCGCGACTTCTTCGAAACCGAGACTGGTATGGCTGGCGAGCACCCATGTCAGTGTGGAGAAGCCGAGGAGNGTAAGCGCGAAGACGGGAAGGCGGGGGAANCGGGCGTGCAGCAGGACGTAGCAGNCCAGGGTCCCGGCTCCCAGCGCCAGCGGTTGCCACTGCAGCGCGGGCAGGGAGTCGACCACGTTGCAGAGAATATCCACGAAGGTGCGGCCTCCTGCCGCGGTTTCGTGTGCCGTTCCGAGGATGTGCTTGAGCTGGTTTGCGACGATGAGGGTNGCGGCACCCGCGATATAGCCAACNAGGACGCTGCGACTGATGAACTGCAGCAGGTCGGCGGTCCTGAGGAGCGCGCCAACAAGGCAGAAGGCGCCCACCATCAGGCAGAGCAGGGGCATGAGCCTGACGATTTCCTCCTGCGAGGTGGCCATCCCCGGGATGAGGAAAAAGGAGAAGATCATGAAGGCGGTGGCATTGGTGGGACCCAGGATGGTGTGNCGGGATCCCGAGAAAAACGGGGCCACGGTGGCCGCTACCGCAGAACAGGCGATGCCGTAGACGATGGGAAGCTCTGCAATGGCGGCGTAGGCCATCCCCTGNGGAAGGGCGAGGAGAGCGACATTGAGGGCTGCGCGGATATCGTGGCGGAACTTCCCGGTGTTGTAGCGGCCAAGTGGGCCACGGATCGGCAGGGGGTCGAGGGAAGTCCCGCGTTGNCTGCGNCGGGCCCGGCGGNTCCGGCGGNNAAACTTGCGCAGTGGACCAAGGAACATGTAGTCGATGNACGGCAGGCCGGGACGCTANCGGAAGCTGGCCTTTCGGAAGAGCCAGATTCCGAGACCGAGACAGAGGAAGTTGGGAAGCCAGAGGGCAGCCACGATGGTGGAAAGGGATGCATTCTCGAGCTCCTCGGCGAAGATGAGGAATCCGAAATAGGTGGCCGCGATGAGCAGGCTTAGGAGCAGGCCGTTGGAGTTCTCCCGGCGGCGGGGGGAAATGCCGAGCGGGATGCCGATGAAGGCGAAGGAGAGGCAGGCGAGGGAGAGGGAGCGGCGTTTGTGGAGCTCGATTTTCATGCTCTTCTGGAAGCGATCCTCCCTCTGGATCGCGGTTTCCAGTTCATCNATGCGTCCGGNAGTGAGCGGGATGGGCATGGCGTCTCCGTNCTCGTCAACCTCCGGAACGTAGTTGGCCTCCGGAGGCAGGCCGGCAGGTCGGGGGGGGATCTCACCGGCGAGTTCCCTGCGAGCGAGCTCCTGCNGCTCCTGCGATTCGAGGATCCGGGCGGGCGCATCGGAATTGGTGATGCCCGTAGGTTTGNTTATCCTCCTGCTCGTTGCGGAAAAGTTGATGAGGACAGGTTCCATTTCCTCGGCCTGGATCGGAATGGGTGCCGCCCCNTCCTCATCGGGGATCACCTCGATGAAGGGATTGGTGAGTTTGAGGCGAAGCTGTTTTTCCTCCTCGTTGACATAGAGGTCGACNAGGTCGGCATACATGTAGGTCTCCAGGCCGGCGTCACGGTCATCACTGTCGAAGACGTAGATNTGGAGGCCCTGGATCACTCCATTTTCATCCTTCCCCTCGGCATAGACGCGTTGGTCCTTGAAGCGNGAGATCACCACTCCCGGTTCGATGAGTTTCCGGGGGTTCTTCTTCACGGTCTCGTAGATGAGATCCTTGGAGGCACCCTTGGCCCGTGGTGCTGCGGTTCCGGCGAGCCACCAGCAGAGGGCCGACAACCCGGCACCTGCTATCAGGGTGGGGAGNGCTACGCGGGTGAGGCTGAGACCNGCCATTCTCAGGCTGAGCAGCTCGCTGTGCCGCGAGAGCCGTCCGAAGTTGAGGAGGGTGGAACCCAGAAACCCCCAGGGAAGGGCGAAGATGAGCGAGTAGGGAACAATGAGCAGGATGAATTGGCCGATNAGCTCAAGGGGAGCAGCCTGTTCGACCAGCAGAGACCGGATCTTCTTGAAGAGCTGGCCGAGGATGAGGACCCCGGTCAGGAGGGAGACCCCGAAGATCGTGCCATAGAGGACCTGCCAGGCTATATAACGGTCCGTGATNCGCATTGNGGTAGGAAGAGCTTACGCTGCTTTGGAGCAGGCGACAAGGCGGGGGTTGCGCGGGTGGGNCGACGGCTCCTGTGNGGGGGCAGTCTCAAGCGTCGGCCGGGCGGAGCCCGTCGAAGACCTTGTGCGAGAAGTAGCGTTCCATGCGATCGGGAAAGACGGTGACGACCTGAGCGTCGGGACCGAGCCGGGAAGCGACACGGAGGGCGGCTGCATAATTCAGGCCGGAGCTGGGCCCCACCGGGAAACCGTGACTCCAGAGGCTGCGGGTCAGCTCAAGACATTCGCAGTCATCAATTTCCCATTCCTNCAGGTCCTCACACCGCCAATGGGTGTAGATCTCGCTCAGGCCCTCNACCACCCCGGGAACATCACTGCTGAAGCGAAGGCTGCAGCATTCNAGATTAGAGCCAAAGAGAGCAAGATCGCGGGGAATGGCGGCATGTGCGCTCACGGAGCAGCCGCTGCTCGCAAAAGCCTCGTAGAGNCCCCGAAGAGTGCCCCCGGTGCCCACCCCGCTCACCACCGCGTCGACTCTNCCTCCCGGNATCTGGCGCAGGATCTCGGGCCCGGTGTGGAGCCGATGGGCCTCGGTGTTGTCGGGGTTGGCAAACTGCCGTCCGAGGAACCAGCCTTCGCTCCTGCTCGTTTCGCGAGCGGTGCGGAGAACCTCGGGCATTCCCCCCGCAACCCTGCGGACTTCTCCCCCGTAGGCCTTGATGATGAGTTCCCGCTCGGAGGTGGCGCTGTCCGGGATGAACGCGATGAAGTGGAGTCCAAGCTGGCTGCAGGCCAGGGCGAACGCGATGCTGGTCGAGCCGCTGGATGCTTCTGCGACGGTGTCTCCCGCCCGCAGTTCCCCCTGCTCCCATGCTTTTTCGAGGATATGNCGGGCGATGCGATCCTTGGTCGACCCGCTGGGGTTGAGAAACTCCAGCTTACACCAGATTCCGGGTGCCTCGCGGACTTCCGGGAGGCATACCCGCACGAGGGGGGTGGGGGAAATGCGGTGAAGGTAGCTGGTCTCCTCGGGCAGCACGTCCNAGGGTGACACGGANGAGTCNGGCTGGCAACTTCGCGGGTTNCCGGAACCGGCCNGGGGCTGGTGCCATCCGAAAAGACGACTGGNTCTCCCGGGNCCATCCTGATAGGGATGNCTGCATGATCGTCCTGAAAAAATTCCTGCTGGTCCTGCTGGTCCCGCTCGGCCTCACTGCCGTGGCCGCAGCCGACGANAAGAAACCGTCACTCACCTACTACTACTTCGATGGATGAGTGCTTTGCAGCAAGATTACGGTCATCGTGAATGACCAGAAAAAGAAGCATGCGGCAAACATTTCCATTTCAGCGATGAAGGTTGGAGCCGGGAAGAGCAGGGAAGACATCAAGGACGCGAAACTTGCCACCCACGGGATCGTGGCCCGGGACAAGGACGGCAAACTGGTCGCCGCGGTGGAGGGTCACAANTACGGCGAGGCCAAGGTTGTGGAAGTGATCAAGAAGCTGCTGCCCCGCAAGTAGTCCGGGCGGGCGTTCGNCCCGAGGTCGGACGGACATCCCGTCGAGACCGTCCTCAGAATCCGCGTGGCGGGGAGGTGAGGCGTTCGGGGATGGTTTGTANGGAAGCCGGCTGGCTGGATGCNGTCAGGCCCCGGTCAGGGAAACGAGCGGAGTGCAGGCCTCCCGCGGAGTTCAGNTCAGCTGATCCAGTTCCTTCGAAAGTTCCGCGACTTTCGCTCGCAGGCTGGCGAGGCGGGCCTCGCGTTGAACCTGGTCGTCCCCTCCTTCGCCCTGGCTCAGCAGTTCGTGCAGGCGGCGGTCAGCAACTTCTTTCTGGGCCTCGTCCATTCCATTAATGATCACCCCGATCACGAGGTTGAGCATGATCATGGTGCCTATCAGGACAAAGGAGACGAAGTAGAAGGCCCCGAGGAGTGGCTGGGCCTTTGGGATGANAGTCTGGCCTTCAACCGACTGGTTGTATCCCTCGTAGACATCAGATCCGAACATCTGGATATACATCACGTCGGTCCAGTCCTCGAGGGTGACCACCCGGAAGAGGGAAAGCATGGAAGTCCAGAGCCCTCCGAAGTGGACCGGGTCATTGGCCCCGAAGAGCATGGTTCCCACCACCGCGTAGATGTAGAAGACAAGGAAGAGCAGGATGGTGACGTAGAACATCGACGGAAGGCAGCGCAGGAGGGCCCAGACAATCACCTGGAGGCGGGGAATGACTGAGACGAGGCGCAGGACCCGGAAAAGCCGGAAGAGCCGGAGGACCGGGGCGAAGCTCGCGCCGAGCGGCAGGAAACAGACGGCCACGATGAGAAAGTCGAAGACATTCCATCCGTCGTGGAAGAAGCGCCAGGGCCTCGGGCTGGCTGCGGCCATCTTGAGGATGATCTCCACGACGAAGATGAAGAGGACCGCGTTGTTCAGCAGGTCGATGAGGACCCCGTGCCTGGTCACGAGGGATGGACTGGTCTCGATTCCGACGAGGATGCCGGCGAATACGATGACGCCGATGATGAAACGGGAAAACCAGGGAGCTTCAACGATGCGGCGACAGAACTCGGGAATACTCATGGCACAGGCGTGAGTCAGGCGTGGCGACGCTACCTGAAACCGGGCTCTTAGTCGAGCGGGGGAGAGATCGAAAGCGGTAAAGCGAGGGTCTACTTCTCCCTCTTTTCCTGGTAGACGCGGACCCAGTCAACCTGCATGGACTGCGGGAAGCGCGTGAAGTCGTAGAGTTCGTTGNAACCTTTCCGGTCCGGACCGGGGTCGTGTGGGCCCCAGACCCCGAAATAATTACCCCCGATCGCCAGGTTCAGGATCAGGTAGAAGGGATAATCGCGGTAGATCTTCCTCCCTCCGAATTTCGACGGGTCCCGGAGATCGAGCCCCGGTCCCCACTCCCTGCCGTCGAGCGTGAAGATGAGGCGATCGGCAGTCCACTTGCAGCCGTAGACGTGGAACCCCGAAACGTAGGATTTCTGCCCTGGTTTCGGTTGCAGGGANCCGTCCAGTTTCTGGTCCGCGATCCACTGCTTCGGATTGATCGCCCCGTCGTAGCGGCGGTAGTGGGAANACCAGCCCAGATGCCCCACCGTCCACCTCCTCGGGCTGGTATGATAAACCGCNCCGGCATGATAGAGGCGGGTGGCCCTCCCGGACATTTCCATGATGTCGATCTCCCCGCTGTAGGGCCACGTGCTCCGGGTCCACTCACGTTTGTTGTCGAGGGCGGCCTTGTCCCAGTATCCGTCGTAGGGGGCAGTGGCCGCCTCGGGGAGCATCCAGAAAGCGGGCCAGACGGGGATCGCGGTGTGGCGGCCGGCGGCGTCAAGGGGATTGCGGATGCGGGCCTCGAAGATCCCGTAGGTGAAGGAGTGGAGCTTTTCGGTAGTCAGCTTGGCGGAAGCAAAGTCCTGCCCGNCCGTCGTCNNGGTNACCTTGCCGGAAGGTTTGTCCCGNANCGGATAGGTGGCCCCGGGGTCATGGTGGGCGGTGATCGTCAGGAGTCCNTCCCGGACCTGGAAGGTCCTCCCCTCGGCGTCGAGGTAGGCCTGGGCNTCCCCGTTGCCGTGTCCNTANTTCCCGANGGTGGGATCATCGACTGCGCTCCACTTCTTCCGGTCCAGCCTGGTTNCCGTGAAACTCGTCCTGCCANACCAGCTGGNAGGACGGATTGAGCGGATGCTTGTCCCCGGGNGTGGGTTCTTCCGCGGCNTGGAGAGGGGGCAGGAGCGNCCCGAGGAGNAAGAAAAGANNANGATTGGGNNCTGGCNGGGAGCAGGGGANGAGTCTGCGCACGGGCGAAAGGTAGCATCAATNCCCGCGGGGACAAGGAGCNGACGGGGCGGGCATCCCTTTCCCGGGGNAGCACCCGGCTTGCACTCCCCGCCCNGCAGGCTATTGCTGGGNNGTCCCCCCTGGTGGGATGGTCCAGCCCGAAGCGAANGGAANCCATGCGTATCNTCCTCCGANTTGTTCCCCTGATCTTTCTCCTGCAGTCCGCCAGCGGTGCCGGAAAGCCCAACGTGCTCTTCATCGTCTGCGACGACCTGAACGATTATATTGAAACCCTCGGGGGCCACCCCCAGGCCCGCACCCCGAACATCCGGCGCCTCATCGAGTCCGGGGTTTCCTTCACCCAGGCGCACTGCAACATCCCCATCTGCAACCCCTCGCGGGCCAGCTTCCTGACCGGGCTCTACCCCCATACCTCGGGGTGTTTCGGATTCACCGCGTGGGACAGCTATGACGTCCTGAAAAATTCCCGCACCCTGATGTCCCACTTCCGGCACCACGGCTATCACTCCCTGGGAACCGGCAAGATCATGCATAACCGGGGACGCAACCAGTGGTCGGAGTTTGGTTACCTCTCCGATTATGGACCCTTTGCCAATGACGGGCAGAAGACGGACGTGGCCCACCCTGATATCCCGAGCCCCTTCCGGGACGACTTTGGAGCGGTGGACGGGTCCTTTGGGCCGCTGCGCAACCTCGAGGGCACCCGCTTCAAGTGGCGCACCGGAAACTGGAGTGGCAAGCGCGAGCTCAGGTATCAGTCAGAGACTGAACGGGATTCCACCGGGGACGAACTCAATGCGGCGTGGGCGGTGGAGAAACTGGAGGAACTGGCGGAATCCGGGAAACCGTTCCTCATGGGATTGGGATTCATCCGGCCCCACACCCCTCTCATTGTTCCGCAGAAGTATTTCGACCTCTTCCCCCTCGAGTCCATCAAGCTGCCCGACATCCTCCCCGGGGACGTGGAGGACACCTTCAAGCACACCCTTGCCCCGGGCAGTGATGACCGCTCTGACGACCGCGGGCACAAGATGTACTCCTCCCTCATCAAGTCCTTCAAGGGGAACCGGGACCTTGCCCTGCGCAAGTTCATCCAGGCTTACCTCGCCTCGGTCGCCAGTGTCGATGACCTCGTGGGCCAGGTTCTCAAGGCGGTGGACTCCTCACCCCTCAAGGACAACACCATCATCGTCTTCACCTCCGACCACGGCTGGGGGATGGGAGAGAAGGACTACCTCTACAAGAATTCCCTCTGGCAGGAATCCACCCGGGTGCCCTTCATCATCCGCGCCCCCGGGGTGAGCAAGGCGGGAGGATCCTGTGACCGCCCGGTCTCCCTTGTGGACCTTTACCCGACCCTCCTCGACCTCTGCGGGCTTCCCGCCGAGACCGCCCTCAATGCGAAGGGCCGTCCCCTCGATGGACATTCCCTCAAGCCCCTTCTCAAAGATCCCGCCAAGGGAACCTGGGACGGACCCGATGCGGCCCTGACCGCCCTCTACAAGTGGGCCGATTACTACGACCCGGCCGGGCAGTCCTACTCCCAGCGCTACAAGCACTGGCGCTATGTGCGCTACGCCAACGGCAGGGAAGAACTCTATCATACCGCGAAGGACCCCCACGAATGGCACAACCTCGCCAGCAAGCCGGAGCACGCCGACCGGCTCACCGGCTACCGCAAGGCCCTGCTTGAGATCATTCCCTCCCGCCCCCTCTCCGAAGAGCAGAAGGCTGCGCGATGGAAGGCCCAGTATTTCAAGAAGAACCCTTCCGCCGACACCAACAGGGATGGCAAACTCTCATGGCCCGAGCTGAACGCTCATCGGAAGAAGGGGGCCCAAGAGAAGAACAAGAAGTGAGAGAGGCAGGGCGGCATGATCCTCATCCCGGCCTCGCCTGAGCGCTCACTCCCGCCGGACCCGGAAGTAAGCGCTGGGGCGGTCGGTGGTACTGTAGTAGCGGTAGAGCGTGCCACCCTCGCCGCTGATCCCGGTCTCCTCGGTGGCCCATTCGCTGAGATCTGTCGAGGATTCGATCCGGTAGCGGATCCCCTCCGCCGCGTTGAAGCTGAACTCGATGAACTGGAACTCCCCGGTTGGGCGCACCGCGGCAACTGATTCCGGGGTTTGGTCGGCATTGGTAGGGTCGAAGTTCCTGCGCAGTTCAAAGAAATCGTCAAACCCGTCACTGTCGCTGTCGCGGAGAAGCGGATCGGTCCTGAAGTTCTGGACCTCCTGCCCGTCCGGAAGGCCGTCCCGGTCAGTATCATGGAAATCCGGATCCGTCCCGTGCAGGACGAGTTCCTCGTAGTTGCTCAGCCTGTCTTCGTCCGGATCCCGGGTGTCCGGGGTGAAAATGGCGCCCACGGTCTGGTCCTGGTCCATGATGAGGGAAAGCGGGCTGTCCCTGCCGGAGGCGGTTCCGGTCCAAGCCTGGAAGAGGTAGCCAAGGTCGGGGACCGCTTGCAGGGTGACCACCGTTCCGAGCGGATAGGTGTCCGCTCCCGGGATGGAGCCAAACTCCTGCTCGAGAACGGTCAACACCCTGGTGGGAACGTCGGTGGGACTTCCGGGGTCAGAATCCTCGGTAATTTCCAATCCATCACTGAATCCGTCTGCATCGCTGTCGGCATCATTGGGGTCGGTGCCGTGGAGAACCAGTTCCTCGTAGTTGCTCAGTCCGTCTTCGTCGGGATCCCGCAGGTCCTCGGTGAAGACCGCCTCCACCGTCCGGTTACGGTCCATGACCAGGGAGAGGGGATTGGAATTGCCGGAGGCGTTCCCGGTCCAGCTTGCGAAGAGATATCCTGGTTCCGGACTGGCAGTCAGGGTGGCTTCGGTGCCCCCATCGTAGGTTCCTGCTCCGGTGACCGAGCCATTACCGGTGTCGGCGACCTCGAGAGTGTAGGTGGAAGAAGTATTCTCCAACTCGTAAAGGGCGCTGACCTCCTGCTCCGAAAGTGCGCGGTCGTAGATACGAAGATCGTCTATTTTACCTAAAAATGGGTAGGATGGCCCTGAATTTTTATTGTGATAACCAAGCGACAGACCAGCTTCAGAATTTGAAGATCCTACTGATCCTGTTCGGGTTCCTACTTGTTCACCATTAACAAATAGGGTGAGCGTAGTATCATTTCCCTGTCTCGCCAGATGATAGACCAGATGATCCCAACTTTCCGATGCCTGTAGATTGGTAGGGTCGCCTGTCTCAACCCCTTGCGCTTGGTCGTCATAGTATCTCAAAGAGTATCTGCCACTGTCATTTACAAATATCATGTAACCAGACTCAGCTGGTCGAGTAGAACCTGAATTTCCTTTGCCAATAATTACTCGTTCGCTCGCATCGGAAGCTTTAACCCAAACCGAAATGGTAAACTCGCCGTCGTTAATATCGAGTACATCGCCAAAATCTATGCCGCGACCACCACTACCGTCGAAATAGTAAGCGCGATCAGGCTGTTCAAATCGATCAGATGTAAGGGCAGGTCCATTAACAGTGCCGTTCAGTCCATTCCCACTCTCATCCTCCGCATTGCCATTGAAGGGATAGTAGGCGACGAGGCCGTCTTCCAAAGTCAGCGATCCGGGTATTTCCAGAAGGTAGTCTGCCCTGTAGCTTGCTCGCGAATCATTCCAGCGATTTCCTGAAGTGCTGGGATAAATCAGGGCATAATGCTCGATTCCTCCGTTGGCATTGTTTGGTTCTCCGGGGTTCCAGTTTGATGCAGAAATAGGTTGTCCATCAATCCATCTCCAGTCGCCCTCATTCTGCTCATCGGTTAATCCGATCCAAGTGTGATTCCACGAACCTACAGACGCCAGGTATTGGTTTGCAGCATCGATCCTTTCCTGGGTGGCGAGAACAGCCAATCTGCCACCGCGTGCCTCGGCATCCGTCTTCGCTTCTGCCCAGGTGTAGTTGCCTTCCACGATCTGGTAGGTGCTTTTTGGCTCTTCCGGTTTCTTCAGATCGTAGAGCTCGCTGACATCTTCTTGCGACAGGGTACGGTCGTAGATACGAACTTCGTCGATGGTTACAGACATTCGTGCCGAAGACCCGGAGCCGTTACTCCACCAGTGCCGACCTATTGCGGAATACGAGAACGGAAACCCCTCGAAGGTAATGTTTTCTTCGCCCACGAATTCACCGTTGAGGTAGGCCCTCAAAACCCCAGGCCTGTAAACCATGACCAGGTTCTTCCACTCGCTTGCGAACTGAGTGAGTGAACCAACCGGCTTTTCAATAGATACGCGGTCAAGGTGCGCAGCCCCACCTTCTCCTGTGTCCATATACCAGAAGAGGAATGGACTTCCTGTGTTATTGTTGATTCCGATTCCTGTTTCCGCCTGATCTAGGACGCCAAACGATATGTAGTTCTCCTGTCCCACCGGATTTGTGCCGATGGCCTCGTCCCTCGCCCAGAGGCTGATCGTGAAGCCATTATTCAGGGTCGAGTCAAAACTCGGGAGATCTACGAATCCACCACCCGAGTAGAAAAGGCTTCTGTCTCCATTGAGTTTTACCGCGTTGCCTTCTCTCCCGTCTGGAGTGAATACAAAGCTACCCTCGACAGTGCCATCATTCCCATTCCCGCTCTCGTCATCGGCATTCCCGTTGAAGGGATAATAGGCTACAAGGCCATCATTGAGGGTGGGGGTGGCAACCAAGGAAAATGAGTCGATACTGGAGGAGGTTCCACCGAATTCGCGGCTGTACAAGCCGACAAGTTTGCCGGGGGCAAAGGTTGTGTCTGCGCTTAATTCCAGATTCCCGTCTATCCATAACTCGACTGAGTCCCCACTGTCTCGAATCAGCAGGTCGTAGTATTGACCGGTGTTGAGAGGGTAGCCCTTGGAGGCAATGTTTCCGCGTCCACCATCTCCTATTTCTTGGAAGGAGATGGCACTGCCGTCATTGGAAAATGCCGCCACAATTCCACGCCTTTCACCGAAGCCGAGCGCTTCCATATCAGAGCGGAAGAGAACCTTCAGGTGTTCCAGCCCAGAATTCAGCCTGGCACGCAGCCTTATTTCAAATGGACTGTCATATCCTTGAACCGTATGCAGAACCCCCCGGGCGGTGGAAGTCACGGTTCCACCTGACTCTACCACTGACCCACCTCCGGTAGTGGTCCAGACGAGGGGATCGAGGACGCCATCGTTGAAGTCGTCAGAGAAATCGACAGCTCCAGCGCTGAGGAACGTCATCCAGTAAAAAAGGAAAGCCTTTGGAAGGAGGAATGGATATTTCACTGGCTAGACTGTGGTTATTACTGGTCAATTTCTTTGATTCAAGGGGGGGAAGTCAAGGACGAGGAACAGGACATCCTTAAGGTGTCCTGAAGACCTTCTATTCCTGAGGGAAGGGCCGGCTTCGCTTCCAGGAAGTGGCTCGGAGGGCGGCTAGGGCTGGGGCAGGGTCACGCTGACATCATCGATATAGAATCCGCCCCATACGTTGCCATCCGCGTTGCTGGTAAACCGAAATTCCACCTTGATGGTCTTCCCGGCAACGTCCCCGGCGGGCAGGGGCAGGGACTGATTGGTCCATCCGGCGCCTGCGCCGTCGCCCTCGATCGAGGAAATCTCCAAGCCTGTGATCGGGGCGTCCTGATTGTCGACATCAAGGATGCGAACGGACCCGAGGTCGGGGTCGGTTGCGGCAAGGTCGGTGTCGATGAACTGACTGAAGGATAGAAGGGCACCGGTCCCGGGGGGGATCACAATTTCCGGTGAGGTGAGGGTAACATCAGCGCCGTCACGATAGTTTCCGTTGATGTTGGTGCCGGCGCTGTTCTGGCCGCTGGCGGCGGCGGGTGGGCTGTTCTCCCCGGTGGGCGCGCCGACCTGCCAGGCGGTGCCGTTGCCGGAATCACGGGCAGTCCAGCCGGGGGGCAGGGCCGCGGGCTGGGCGTCGAAATCCTCGAGCGGGAGGGGCTGAGGGGCCTCCGACTCCCGAATGACAAAGAAGCGCCGGGGGCCATCAGAAGGAACATCATCCAGGACCGTGGTGCCCGTTCCGGAGGCCGGGATGGCACGGTAGGTGGTGAGGGGCGCGAGGTGGATATCCCAGCCGGTGGTGGGAAGGTCCGAGAGGTCGGCGCTGCTGAGGAGGTCATAGACACGGCCAACCTTGCTGTTCCAGCTGAGATCGTAGTTGGCCCCATTGCGATCGATGGTGAGCTCGATTGGATCCGGGACTTCAATGACCTGGAACCCGCCAATGCCACCTCCTCCCGACGCCCCGGGGGCGAGCCCGAAGTTGAAGGTAATTGAAGAGTCCGTCAGGGGATTTTCATCCGATCCAAAGACGGCGATGTTGGCCTTGGTTGCCGGAGTGCCCGGCTCGTGTGCAGACTGGGTTGTCCGGGTCAGGATGGTGCTGAAGGCCTTGGGGTCCCAGTAGTAGGTAGTCGCACCATCGGTGATGTAGGAGGCATTGTTTCCATCGTATCCTGTCAGGTAGACGATCACCTTGTAGCCGGGGTAGGGGATTTGACTGATCACGGTGGGAGGCGGGTTCGCTCCAAAAAACTGAATGCCCGACTTCATGGGGCTGAAGTTGAGCGTAGCTCCAGAAAAGGAGAGGGCCCGTGGCCCGGGAGCGGAGATATCCAAGGTGGTCACGTTCCCTGTGGCATCGGGGACGTCAGTTGCGCTGGCAGAGGCGGTATTGACCCATGTTCCTGGTTCCCATGCGCTGAACCCTGCGAAGGTGTTCTGGCTATTGAACGAATTGCTGGCCTTGAGGTTGATGCTGATCACTCCCTGCGCGCACAGGGGGCCGAGGGCAGCGGCGGCCACGAAGAGGAGGGCCTGGCAGATCCCGAATGGTGTGCTTTTGCTCATGAGGCTGTTTTGGCGGCATCCGGGCACGTTCACCGTGAACCCGCTGCGGGCGGGGCCTACCATGTTCCTTCCCCGGGGGGAAGTGCAGGCTATCCCGGATCCTTGTCTCCACTTGCAGTGAATTGCCCGGTCCCGGGGAGAGTGCCAGTTCCCGGGTCCGGCGAAAGAAACATGGAGCTGGTCCAGACTCTCTGTAACCGTGGGGTGGACCTGGCGACGCCCCGCCTTCACCCTGAGCTGATGATGACCTGCCGACCCGTCCTGTTCCTCTTCTTCCCCGGGTCCCTTGCCTGCGGAGCAGTACCCCTTGATCCTGACGGCTGCCGGGTTCTCAGTTCCCTGCCGCCCCCCGGGATCCATCCGCGCATCTTCTTTACCGCGGAAGAATATCCGGCCATGCGGGAGCGCTTGGAAGCTCCCCGGTTCAAGGAGGCGTTCGGGAAGATCCAGAGACAGGTCGTCGCCCAGGTCTCCAGTCGCTACCGGGAGCTGGCAGACGCCAATTTCGCACGGGATGGTGTGAGCGATGATTCGATCCTGAAGTATTTCGTGGCGGGGGAGGGCCGCAATATCAACTGGGGCGTGTGCAGTGTGACCGCGGTTCTCGACGACAACGGTCCCCTGAAGGACCTGATGAAGAGGATCCTCGTAAATTACGCCCATGTCATCCTGGCTTCCCGGAAGCGTGCTGGCGACGGGGATCTTGAGGAGCACCCCGAGCTCCGGAACGCGCTGAAGATATGGACCCATGACCGGTTCGACGTGGGGGTGAGCTGGACCTTCGGGGGAGCTGGGTTCCCCCTCGCCTACGATGTTCTTCACAAGGACATGACGGAGGAGCAGCGAGAGACCATCAGGAGGGCGATCGCGGCGGCAACGAAGGGGCGCAGGAGCTACGGGAATGGGATGGCGCGGGGGTTTGCGAGCAGCAACCATTATGGCTACCACGGCGACCTCGCGGTGATGCTGTCCGCGCTTGAAGGCAGTCCCGGGTTCGACCAGCAGGCCTGGGATGGCATCGTGCAGGTCATGACGGACTACTGGGAAGTGGGCTATACAGCCCTCGGCGTGAGCCGGGAGGACGGATATGGGCCAAATCTCGGCATGCGGGCCGGAAGCCGTGCCTTCCTCGTAATGGCCCGCCGGGGCTACAACATTTTCAAGACGGAGAAATACCGTAATTTCATCAGCTACGTCAGCCAGGATTACGATCCCTACCCGGGGGGGCATTTCAACGGGGGCGCCTCCGGCGGGCCCTATCCCGAACTCTATCCCACGAGTACCATCGTGGCGCGCTACATGTATCCTGAACACGCGGCGGCCAATTTCAATTACCGCCAGATGGTGGGCGAGAATTACGAGCGCAGGATTCGCTGGCAGGGTTGGCTGGATTACCTGCTCTATGGCTCCGACTGGAAAGGTCCTGCGGGAAGGGAGGACATGCTGCGGGAGGCGGGGCTTGCCCTCTCGGTCACTTACCCGGTGCGGGGAAAATTCATTGCCCGCTCCGACTGGTCCAGCGATGCCATGTACCTGACCTTTGATGCCCGTCCCGATGCCCACCTGATTGGACACGACAAGGCCGACCGGGGTAACTTCTCAATGTCGGCCCTTGGTCGGGTGTGGGCCTTCAGCGGAGACTTTCATCTGTGGAACACGAGCCGGGAAAACTCCCTCGTCCATGTCGATGGAAAGGCCCAGGCCTGGAAGGCGCCGAGTGCGAGGATGCTCTGGAGCAGCCATGGCGAGGGCATGGCCGGGGCTGCCGCCGATCTGAAGTATGCCTATGACTGGGCGTGGACCCCTCCCTGGCCAAAGTGGGGAAAGGACTACGAGTCTCCGTGGGAGCCGGAGAAAAGCAGCGCGCAGGACCTGGGATGGCCCCGGGATCACCTGATCCCGGAAGTAGCCGGCCCCATTCATGGGAGCTGGACCGGGTATGCCGGACGAAACAACCTGCACCGGCGTCCCCACAACAGGGTTCAGCGGGCGTATCGTTCCGCATACCTGGTACGGGGGGCCCATCCCTGTGCCCTCGTCTGTGACGACCTCAGGAAGGACGACAGGGTCCGCCATTACGAGTGGATCATGCAGCTCCCCGGCGACCTGTCCCTCGTCAGCAGCAAACGTCAGGAGGTCATCCTCGGGGAAGACGCGGGGAGCCGGCGTCTGCTTGTCCGGTTCCTCCAGGAGGCACCTTGTGATATTCGAATTGAGACCTACCAGGTTCACGAGGATGCCCGCAGCGGCAAGGTGACCGGAGGACAACGGCTGATTGCTTCCTGTGACTCCGTGGAACCAGGCTTCCGCGTCCTCCTTGTGCCTTTCCGGCAGGAGCAGGAGATGATTCCGGTGACGGAATGGAACAGCGAGCGCAACGTGCTGCGGGTTTCCTTTGGAGAAGAATCCCAAGGCCTGCGCTTTGACCGGGCTGCCGGCTTCACGACCGTTACCATGGACTCACCCTGAGGGCCTGCCGCGGCTGGAACCCCAGCTCTTCTCTCCGGCGATCACCCTGCCAGCCCGTGACTCGCGGAAGGTGGCAGACGGTTGGCCTCTGCCGGAGAGCCCTCTCCTGGAAATCCGGTGTTCGGTCCCATCCCGGAGAACAACCCTGGGCTCGTTCCCAGAGAGGCCCTCGACCGCCTCGATCATCGAGGCGCCTTCCTTCTCAGAAGGTTCGATCACGGTGAGGAAGTGGGCTGATTTGCCGGCGGAGCGTATTGCGGGTAGTCCGCACCCGGTGCGACCGTCAGGCGCCTCGCATCGAGGTCTGCCAGGTCGAGGGCTGTTTCCCCTTCGCCCCGGCCCGACCGGGCGGGCCCACGGGCCCGTGGGCCGGGAACTTCATGATTGTCCCGCAAGGTTCTCTCAGCGGGGGCAGCTTCGTTCCGTTATTCGTCGAGGTTCCCACCCCTTTCTCACTCGCGCAGAACGCGGAAGTAAACGCGGGGGCGTTCCTCGGTGCTGAAGAAGCGGTCGACGGTGTCGCCCTCTCCCATGATGTCAGCTTCCTGGGTCGACCAGTTGATCAGGTCTGTCGAGGATTCGATGCGGTAGCGGATTCCCCGGGCGGCGTTAAAGCTGAACTGGACGAGACG
>PBLI01000035.1 GCA_002721695.1 Roseibacillus sp.
ACGACGTGGTTGCCGTCGATCTCGGCCTTGGCCGCGACAAATTTTCCGTCTGCGCCGGAGATTTTGAATTCGCTGAGGGCTTTTCCGTCCCGGGATTTGAGACCACTTGCGGCGTGGGCGAAGGCAAGGCGAATTTTTGCGCCCTCGACCTTCATCGCCTTGTAGAGAGGACCTGAATAGGTCACCCCCTTCTTGCCATAGTGCTTGGCGAGGGCCCACCGGGCGAGGCGGTCCCCTACATCATGTTTATTGCTCGGATGGATGTCGCCAAGGTTATGAACGATGTCGGTCGTGACGGCCATGCCGGTGTGGGGTAGCTTGAGTGTTGCACACTGCGCTTCCCAGAGGGCGGGGAGTTGTCCGTCGGCATAGCGTCCGTTGTTCCAGGGAGCGATCTGCACGAAGTAGAAGGGCATCTTCTCGTTGTCGAAGACACGGCGCCAGCCTTCAATGAGATCCTTCATTTTTCCGGTGTATGACAGTCCGTTGTTCTGGATGACATTGGTCTCGCCCTGGTACCAGATCGTTCCGGCAACCCGGAAGTCGACAATGGGGGCGATCATTCCGTTGTACATCTTGCCGGAACCGCTCTGGGTGACGGTCCAGGGCTCAATCGGGGATCCGCCCCAGGAACTGTTGATCAGGCCGACCGGCACCTCCTGGTTCGCATGGATGTTTTTTCCAAAGTGGTAGAGCACCGCTGAAAAGTTGGGGATGTTTGCCGACGTACAGGTCTTCCACTTGTTCGGGACATCGGCCTGGGGCCGGTCGAACTGTTTTTTTGGAATATGGAAGAGCCGGATGCCTGGATGATTAGCGGCCTTGATGAATTCGTCGCGGCGTTCGCTCTGGTTGAGGCTCCACTCCATGTTGGACTGCCCCGAGCCGATCCAGACATCCCCGATGAGAACGTCCTCAAGGACGATTGTATTGCTCCCCTTGATGGTGATCTTGTGGGATTTTCCGCCATCAGCCCGGAGAGGGGGTAATTCGATCGCCCAGTCGCCGGCCTCATCTGCGGTATCACTGAATGTGCGAGGACCAAACTTGAGAGAGACCTTCTCTCCCTCGTCGGCAGTGCCCCAGATCTTGAGAGGTACTCCGCGTTGGAGAACCATGTGGCTGCCGAAAATGTTGGGGAGGCTGACCTCGGCGTTGGCGGCCAGGCCAGCGAGGAGGGCGACGACGGTGAACAGGGCGTGCGTGTATTTCATGATTGTCTCCGTTCCTAGATTGAAAGGATGGATGGCGCCAGCGCAAAGGAGCACGGCAGAGCCTGCTTCTGGCTGAGCCTAGAGAGTCGGCAGGCCCGGTCAGTTGGGACCATCTGGACACTCATGGACGCGCGGAGCCGCATGGTGGTATCGATCAGGTTGGTGGCGGTGACGTGATCCGCGAGGTCTCCCTCGGGGCGGATGAGAGCACAGTGACCGAGGGGAGGAAGGCGAGGGGGCGGCAACCACGCCGGGAACAGGACGGCTGTCTCAAGAATCGAGGAGCAGCAGGATCACTCATACAGGAGGTGCTTTTTGCGCCGGGCTGCGAAGGCATCGAGATCTTCCTTCCATGCGGAGGTGATCGCAGCACGGGGTTGCAGGGCCAAGATCCCCTGCTCGGTGGCGGGGTGGCAGAGAAGGGTGTTGAGCTTGCCGGGTTCCCACTGCTTCGGATAGAGCTGTCGCAGGGACTGCCCCAGGACGAGGCCGAGTTCCACCGCCGGACACTTGGCGGGGTTCTTGAGAAGGATGCGTACGCCACCGCATGCCTTGCCCTCGAAGACACTGCTCTCGGGAGTGAAGCGGGCAGGAATAAATTGAAGGCCGGGAAGCCTGGCGGAGGCGAGGGAAGTGGCAAGGTCCTCAGGCACGATGTAGGGTGCACCTACCAGTTCGAAGGGCAGTTTTGTTCCCCGCCCAACCGAGAGATTGGTGAACTCAAGGAGGCCAATCCCGGGATAGAGCGTGGCTGCCGTGAGATTGGGCATGTTGGGGGAGGGCTTGGTCCATGGAAGATCGGTCTCATCAAAACGCATGGAACGGCTCCAGTTGCGGAGCGGAAGAACGGTGAGATCTAGACCTGGAAACCGTTCGCTCCGGTAGAGCCTGGCGAGTTCTCCCACCGTCATGCCGTGCTGGATGGGGATGTCATGGAAGGCCACGAATTTGCTCTCTCCGTCGCGCAGGGGCCCGGTCACCTTCTCTCCCCCGATGGGGTTGACGCGGTCGAGGACGACAAACTTGATGCCCGCTTCCTGAGCGGCCTCCATGCAGAGACCCATCGTGGAAATGTAGGTGTAGAAGCGGCAGCCGATATCCTGGATATCGAAGACCAGCGCATCCAGCTCGGCCAGATGTTCCTTGCTTGGCTTGCGGCGCTTCTCGCCGGCGTAAAGGCTGCGAACAGGAACTCCGGTTTTTGCGTCCACCCCGTCCGCAACCTTTCCGTCATGAATTCCCCGGATGCCGTGTTCAGGTCCAAAGAGAGATACGAGGTGGACTTCTTTCGATTCGTGAAGAAGGTCAATAGTCGTCCTGCGATCGCGGCTCAGGCCCGTCTGGTTGGTGATGAGTCCGATCTTCAACCCCTTGAGCTGGGAGAAGTTGTTTTCCCGGAGGACGTCAATTCCGTTCAAGACCCCGGCGGAGGGGCGCAGCACTCTGCTGCGGGCATCCTGCCTGGCCTGCTCGGTCAGGGCTGGCAGTGCATCTGTGACCGCGGAGAATTCGTAGCCGGTTGCCTCTGCCGCCAGCGTGCCGAGGCGATGGCGCAAGCTGAGGACGTTTCCTCCCGAAGGGTGGTTGCGGTTGCTGAGAAACAGCACCGTGGTCCTGCTGAAGGGGTCGATCCAGAGCGAGGTCCCGGTCCATCCCGTGTGACCGAAGGATCCCAGCGGGAAGAGCTTGCCCCGGGGCCCGGCGTAGGGTGAGTCGATGTCGAAACCGAGTCCACGGCGAGCGGTGATGAGCTTGGGCGACTGGACCGTGTGCATGAGCCTGACGGTGGCCTGCTTTAGAACGCGAACTCCGTCAAGTTCGCCACCGTTCAGGATCATGCGGCAGTAGCGGGCGAGGTCGTGGGCGGTGGTAAAGAGCCCGGCGTGTCCTGCTTCTCCGCCCATTGCGCGGGCGGTGGGATCGTGCACGATTCCGCGGAGAACAAGCTCATCTTCCATGCGGGTGGTGGGTGCGATGCGTGAGATTCTGCTGCTTTCGGGCCGGTAGCCGGTCTCCGTCATCCGGAGCGGTCCGAAGAGGACGGTTTGTGCATAGCGGGAGAGCGGTTCCCCGGTGACCCGGTGGACGACCTCGCCAAGGAGGATGAAGTTGATATCGCTGTAGGCGTAGTCGCATCCGGCATGACCGAAGGAGGGCTCGCTGGTGGCAAGGGCGATGCCGGTTGCATGGCCTTCCCAGTCGTAGCCCCGGCGGATTCCGGGGAGAAGCCCGCTGGTGTGCGTGAGCAGGTGGCGAATCGTGATTGCGGGCTTGTTCGGGTCGCCGGTCAGCTCGGGCAGGTATCTGACAACCTTGTCGTCGAGGCGGACTTTCCCGTCCTCTACCAGTTTCAGGATGCAGGGTGTCGTGGCGACTACCTTGGTGAGGGAGGCTGCATCGAAAATGGTGTCGAGCGTCATGGGCTCGCGCCTTGGGAAGGTCGCACGTTTTCCGTAGGCTTTTTTGTATATCAGGCCCTCGTGCTCCAGCCAGAGAACACCACCAGGTGTATTCTTGCGCCTGATGGCAGACTCCACGGCAGCGTCCATCCGGCTCAGGACCTCCGTAGCGAAGGCGCCTTCCTGTGCCGGACCACTGGCGGGCCAAAGCATGGAGAGGGCGGCAAAAAGCCGAAGACCCGGGGAGGTGGAATGATGCATTGGATCGGCAGATTGAGAACGCAGGATGGCCTCCCTTCCTGCCGTCTCCCGGTCACTCGGGCGACCAAGAAACAGCATGNGGAGTCATGGGCGGTATCGGTTGGANGGGGTGGCGNTTCTGTTNCTCCGGCTGCGGTCGGGTCGACATCCCCAGGTGTGTGCGGGCAGGAACGGNTGGAGGATGCAGTTNCCTCAGTTGATCCACGGTCGGGCCTGCTTGATCAGGAGACGTCCCGTTTCGGTGATCTTGAATTCCACTTCCATCGCCCACGTGGANAGATTGCCGGGGTTGTATTTCCTGCGGAAGTGGTTGTGNACGGTATCCATCTTGGCTTTGAGGTCGAGAGCCTGCTGGCGGGAGAGCACNNTTTCCCCCTCCGGCATTTGATTGGAGAAACGGATATACTGGATTTCATCGCTGAANCCGGCGAGNCGGGCGATAAGGTACTCCTCAGGGATGGAACCGGCCTCCGGATTTGTAACGAGGTTTTCGCCGACCTGAACGTTGACGTAGTGGCCGGCCCAGCGGGGGTCGAAGATGTTTGTCGTGACGCCCACTCCGTTTGCCTGCTCTCCCTCGTAATTNGAGTGGACGAGGACTCCCATNGCGGCNGTAAAGTGATCGATACGCCAGAAGTCGCGCTCCTCGAAGGCGCGGTAGTTCCAGAGGCTGGCCCAGACCTGCTTGACTGTTTTTTCNAAGTGACCCTCGTCGAGGTGATGAGTGTAGGAGCCGTACAANCCCGCACCATTGAAGCCCTCGTAATCCTCGTTATTCGTACTAGAGCGGGCCCGCAGGGTGGTTCCCTGGGCGAAGATGTTGTACATTGCATCAATCGAGTCGGACAGTCGTGGTGGAACGGGAGCGTCCTCGATCTTCCTTCGGAACTGNTCAAGCAATGCGGACCGGAAAAGTGGTGAATTCACGAACAGCGGCTGGGTCATCATGGCCCGGGCCTCTTCGTAGAGCCCGTTGAACTTCATGAACTCATCATAAAAGTAGAACGGTATGGCAAATCCATTAGGGGCATTACGGGGCAGGATGCGGCGCAGTTCCGCCACATTGGCGGCCTTGGCTCCGAAGGCGTCCGAGTCGNTGAAGCTCACCTGGGAAAGAGGGANAATCTCGGTGACGCTGAGGTCCCTCCGGGGGAACTGNGGGTTCTGGGGCCGGATCTGCTCAAACCAATCATCGACCTCCTGCTCGGAGGCTTCCCGGATTTCGAAGCCGTCGGCATCGGTGCGGTAGTAGACGTTCTTGCCGAGNAGCGGTTCGATATCCGGGTGAGTCGAGGCGTCCTTGATGAAAGCATTGGGGGTATTGTTCTGCTTGGCCTTGAGGTTGATGTGGGAGAGAGGCGTCTGNGGGATCTCGGTGATGATTCCCGCGACGTGNGTGAGGTCATTGGGAATGTTGCGGAAGATCNCCACGTCCCGGACGGAGAGGGTCTCCGACCCGGTGACGAGGCGGAGGCGACCATANCCCTCCCCGGGATTGAGGGTGGTATAGACCACGTTGGCGTAAAGGTCCTCGGTCTGCACGACGTTGACGTAGGAATTGTCGTAACCGTCCCTTTCGTTTTCGTAGAATCGGCGCTGGGTTTCGCTCGCGGGGTGATAGGCGAGGTTGCCGTCGACAAAGGGCATGGCGGCCGCGATGAGCTCGTATCCCTTTTCTACAAACTCGAATGCCACGGGATCGGTTGGCCAGAACTCGACGGTATAGAGCCCCTCCCTGCCCTTCGCGTCTACATAGTTGTCGTGTGCGATGAGGCTGCCGGCCAGATTCCGGCGGCGTGTGTTGTCGAAATAAGTTTCGTTGTTGAAGAGGCCAAGGTCGTTGTAGCGGTTCACGGCCTGGCTGGTGAAGTCATAGTGGTATTGATAGCGGTTGGTGTCAGCGAAGTAGAGGATCGGCGTGGAGGTGTGAACGTCGTAGACGAGGAACTTGATTTCGCGGACAGACTGGGCTCCTGGCCGGTCGTCCCGGGCCGCGAGCTGTTCGAAATGGGCCCGGTTTCGCAACATGGTGGCTCCATCGGTGCGAGCGACTGGTGGTGCTGGATTGAGCGGGTTATAAGTTCCCGGGCGCGTGAGCTCGACCCAGTCTGAGATCCCNTCCCGGTCCGAGTCGCGGGTCGTGGCAGAGGTGAGATGAGTGAGCTGGTAGTAGCCCTGGTCCCTGCGGCGGGAGGAATCCGCGATGGAGGTGCCTGCTGCAGTGCCACGAACGATGGCAACGGCTCGNCCGCGGGACGCTCGGTTCAGTTGCCGGGATCGCCGGAGGATGTGATAGCTGTTGGTGTCGGAATTGAGATCGAAGGTGATTTTTCCTCCCGGTGTTTCCCGCACTGCCGCGATCACGGCCCCTGGTTCGGCGGTTAGCGGGGTAGTTGCTCCGGCNAGGAGGGCCAGAGCGAAAAGGATTGTGGTTCGGAGGGGGGGATGCATGAATGCNAATCCGGGANAAGGGACCGGGAACCCTAGCGTAATCCTGCGTGTGTGCGAGCGGGAAGTTGCCNTCGCCGCAAAGTCTNGACCNACACGAGCATGGAGCGACCTGCTACCGGGAACATTTTCCCCGGACTCGAGGCCTCGTGCTGGATNATGGTGGAATCCGCCGNTCGGGAACATTGGNCCGGGCTTCTTACCCGCGCAAGATCCGGTTGAGCGTGGAGCTCGGACGCATCGCGGGATCGGCCCGGGCATCGTCGGGTTGATAGTATCCACCCAGCTCGACGGGTGCTCCCTGNACGCCATTGAGTTCGTCCAGGATCTGCTTCTCTGCGGCGCCCAGCTCTTCGGCGAGGGGGACGAACTCGGANTTGAGTTCAGGGTCNTCCTCCTGGGTTGCCAGGGCCCGGGCCCAGTAGAGAGCGAGGTAGAAATGGGTTCCGCGATTGTCCAGCTCGCCACATTTGCGCGAAGGCGCCTTGTCGTTGAGGAGATACNGNGTGCTGGCTTCGTCGAGGGCCTCCCCGAGAATGCGGGCGCGGGGGCTGTCAAANTTCTCGGCGAGGTGCTCGAGCGAAACCGCGAGGGCGAGGAACTCCCCGAGGGAATCCCAGCGCAGGTGGTTTTCCTCAACAAATTGCTGCACGTGCTTCGGNGCAGAGCCGCCGGCACCCGTTTCAAAGAGCCCTCCNCCATTCATGAGCGGAACAATTGAGAGCATCTTGGCGCTGGTGCCGACTTCAAGAATGGGGAAGAGATCGGTGAGGTAGTCGCGGAGAACATTCCCGGTGACCGAAATGGTGTCCTCTCCAGCGGCGAGGCGCTCGAGGGTGAACTGGCAGGCCTCAGCCGGAGAGAGGATGCGAAGATCAAGACCCTCGGTATCGTGTCCCGGNAGATAGGCTTTCACCTTGGAGATGAGCTCGGCATCGTGGGCGCGGGTCTCGTCAAGCCAGAAGACGGCCGGGGTATTGGTGGCCCGGGCCCTCGTAACCGCGAGTTTCACCCAGTCCCGAATCGGCTCGTCCTTGGTCTGGCAGGCGCGGAAGAGATCGCCTTTTTCCACTGTCTGCTCGAGAAGGATGGTGCCCTCGCCATCCACGATGCGAATGGTGCCTGTCGAGGGGGCCTCGAAAGTCTTGTCGTGTGATCCATANTCCTCAGCCTTCTGCGCCATGAGCCCGACGTTGGGAACGGTGCCCATGGTAGTGGGNTCGAAGGCACCATGTTTGCGGCAGAANTCGATGACAACCTGATATACGCCGGCATAGCTGCTGTCGGGAATGACGGCGAGGGTGTCCTGGGTTTCGCCCCGGGCGTTCCACATTCTGCCCGAGCTGCGGATCATGGCGGGCATGGAGGCGTCTATGATAATGTCGCTGGGGACGTGCAGGTTACTGATNCCCCGGTCCGAGTCGACCATGGCNAGAGCNGGCCCCTGCTCGTAGCAGGACTGAATGCCGGCCCTGAGTTCCTCCTGCTTTTCCTCGGGCAATGCCTCGAGCCTAGCGAGCAGATCGCCGAAGCCATTGTTGAAGTCGACGCCGAGCTCCTCAAGGAGCGGTCCGTGCCTGGCGATGAGATCCCGGAAGTATACCCGCACGCAGTGGCCGAAGATGATTGGATCGCTGACCTTCATCATGGTCGCCTTCATNTGGAGGGAAAAAAGGATGCCTTCCTCGCGGGCCCGGGTGAGCTGCTGGTCGAGAAAAGACAGGAGGGCACTCCTGCTCATGACGGTGCAGTCGAGAACCTCGCCCTCCTGAAGGGGAGTGGAGCCCTTCAGGATCTTCGCGTTGCCTTCAGGATCGGAGAACTCGATGGTGAAGGTGGCCTGCCTNGCGGACGTTAGCGACTTTTCGCGGGCGCGAAAGTCGCCGGTGCTCATGGTGGCCACGTTTGTTCGCGAATCCGTCGCCCACGCACCCATCGGGTGTGGATTGTTACGGGCGTATTGCTTGACNGCCCTTGGNGCGCGGCGGTCTGAGTTGCCTTCCCTCAGGACCGGATTGACCGCACTTCCCTTAACCNTGTCGTAACGGGCCTTGATNTGCTTCTCCTCGTCGGTCTCGGGATTCTCGGGGTAGTCGGGAAGGTTGTAGCCCTGCTTGCGCAATTCCTCGATCGCGCCCTTGAGCTGAGGCACGGAGGCACTGATGTTGGGGAGCTTGATGATGTTGGCTTCTGGGGTTCTGGCGAGGGCTCCGAGTTCCGCGAGGGCATCGGCCACGCGCTGTTCTTCGGTGAGNGTGTCGGGGAAACTCGCNAGGATTCGTCCGGCGAGGGAGATGTCCCGGGTCTCAACCGCAATGCCGGAGGAGCGGGTGAANCGCCTGATGACGGGCAGGAAAGAGCGGGTNGCAAGGGCGGGAGCCTCGTCCGTCTTGGTGTAGATGATGGTGGGGGTGGGCATGGCCAGCAATGATCTGGGTCCGGCGTGTACGTCACCGCGCCCCAATGGTCAATCGCTTGTGGGCCGACGGCGATGGGGTCCGGCCCCGGGCGCCGGGACTCGTCATGCTGCTCCGGCATGGAGAATTTTCTTCAATGACTGCTCATGTCGCGCCACGATTCCGGGTGTTCATGAATCGCACGCTCTTGGCCCTGCTGTGTTCTCTTGTGGTCGCGGGCCTGCCCGCTGATGCGAAGCCCAACGTGCTCGTCTTCCTGAGTGATGACCAGGGCTGGGGAGATCTTTCCAGCTCAGGTAATTCCGATCTGCGCACCCCCCACATTGATTCCCTCCGCCGGGGCGGGGTCAGCTTCGACCGTTTTTTTGTTTGTCCGGTGTGTTCTCCGACCCGGGCCGAGTTTCTCACCGGCCGTCATCACGCGCGCTCGGGCGTGTATGCCACCTCGGCGGGTGGTGAGCGCATGAACCTCGATGAGGTCACGGTAGCCGACATGTTCCGGGAGGCCGGCTACGTCACGGGGGCGTTCGGGAAATGGCATAACGGCATGCAGTTTCCCTATCACCCGAATGGCCGGGGGTTTGACGAGTTTTATGGGTTTTGCAGCGGTCACTGGGGTCACTATTACGATCCGATGCTGGAGCACAATGGCCGCATCCTGACTGGTGAAGGGTTTTGCGTCGACGATTTCACGAATCAGGCGATGGCCTTCATGGAGGAGGCCGTGAAGGGCGGAAAACCGTTTTTTGCTTATGTGCCCTACAATACCCCGCACTCGCCCATGCAGGTGCCCGGGCGTTTCTGGGAGCGCTTCCGCGTGCGCCCCCTGGCAATGGCCAATGAGCAGAACCCCGGGCGGGAGGTGCAGACTCACAAGCGTAGCGCACTGGCGATGTGCGAGAACCTGGACTGGAATGTGGGGAGGGCGCTGGCCAAGCTCGATGAGCTGGGAGTCGCGAAAGACACCATCGTGGTTTGGTTCCATGACAACGGTCCGAATGGTGTCCGCTGGAATGGAGGGATGAGGGGGCGCAAGGGATCGACGGACGAAGGAGGAGTGCGCAGCCCGCTCTATCTCCGCTGGCCGGCCTCCATCAGGGCCGGGACGGCTGTGCCGCAGGTCTGCAGTGTCCGGGATCTTCTTCCTACGCTCTGTGCCTTGGCCGGGGTATCCATGACAAATAAGAAGCCCCTCGACGGGATGAGTCTGAAGCGATTGATCGAGCATCCGAAAACCTCCGGCAACACCTGGCCGGATCGCACCCTGATAAGCCATTGGCGCGACAGGATCGGGGCTCGGAACCAGCGCTTCCGACTCGACGACAAGGCCCGGCTCTACGACATGGTGGAGGATCCGGGGCAGAAAAAGGACGTTTCAGAAAAACACCCGGGTGTTCGTGCCCGGCTTCTTGAGGCAGTGGATGCTCACCGGAAGAGCTTCATGGAGACTTACTGGAAGGACACGCGTCCCTTCGTGATTGCGCATCCCGGTTCACCTCTCACGCAGCTGCCGGCCCGGGATGGGGTGGCTCACGGAACGATCAGGCGCTCCAACAAGTTTCCCAACTGTTCGTATTTTCGAAACTGGACGAGCACGGAGGACAAGATCACCTTCTCGGCGCAAGTGGCTGAGGGTGGGAGGTTCCGGGTTGTGCTCTACTACGCGGCCCGGGAAGCGGGGGCCAAGTGCGAGCTCACCTTCAACCAGAGCACGCTGGGCTTCGAGATTTCCGAGGTGCACGATGTCCCCGAGGTCGGGGCGGAGCGTGATCTCCATCCACGGCAGGAATCCTACGTGAAGGAGTTCAGGGCGCTTCCTATTGGGGAGATCGAACTGGGGAAGGGAACCGGAGAGCTCACCCTGCGTGCCACCGAGATCCCGGGCAAGGAGGCCATGGAGTTCCGGCTCCTCACGCTTGAACGGTTGTAGGAGGGAAAGCGAAGTGGCCTTGCAATACGGGGCCTCCCTTCTATGGTCCGCGGCCCATGGCAATTGAGCTTATCCTCACCCACCCCGGAGGGGCGCATAAGGACGACTTCCTGGCCTGCTGCCTTCTGATCGCAAAGCACGGAGTACCCGTGCACCGTCGTGAACCGGGGGGAGAGGACCTTGCGAATCCTGCGATTCTCGTCGTTGACGTGGGAGGTGAACATGATCCGGGGCGGGGAAATTTCGATCATCACCAGTTCCCCCGGGACCATGAACCGGTATGTGCCCTGTCCCTCGTGCTCCGCGAACTGGGGCTGTACGAGGATGCGCGTCTCTTCTGTGACTGGCTTGAGCCAGCGGAGTGGTTCGACACGCGCGGACCCGGGGGAACGGCTCAGTGGCTGGGGGTGGACCGGGCAATCATGGACAAGCTCAATTCCCCTGTTGATGTCACCCTGCTTCGGCGTTTTGCCCGGGTCGGTGAACTGCAGGATGGAGAAGTGCTCTACGAGATGATGCGCTGGGTCGGAGAAGACCTGCTTGAGTATCTTGAGACCCTGCGGGAACGCCTCGCCTATATCGGGAGGCATGGGAAGGTGTGGAGTCTTGAGGCCAACGGTGAGGCTTTCGAGGTCCTTTACATGCCACGCACCGATCCGCTGCCGGATGAACCGTCCATGGGACTTGGCCGCTATCTCGCCTCCATCGGGAAGGGAGACGACGTGGCCGGCCTGGTCTACCCGGACCGGAGGGGAGAGGGCTACGGACTCTCCCGCCATCAGGACGACATGCGCCTTGAATTTACGCGGATTGAACACGAAGCGGATGTCCACTTTGCCCATGCGCGGGGCTTCGTGGCCAAGACCAGCGCGACCGACCCGGAGAGGCTGAGGCAGTTGTTGTGCGAGGCCTGGGTGAGGTGATGTGGTAGATAGTGACCGTGGTGAAGATTCTCTCGGCCCAGTTTGAATTGAGTGCGGTGAGCCCGGAGGGCTGGCCCGGGGACTCCCTGCCGGAGTTTGCCTTCATCGGAAGGTCCAACGTGGGCAAGTCCACGCTTCTGAACCTGATTGCAGGCAAGGACGGGTTGGCGCGGGTCTCGGGGAGTCCTGGGCGCACGCGCGAGATCAACTTTTTCAAGCTCAACGATCGCTGGCGACTCGTGGACCTGCCCGGGTATGGCTATGCGAAGGTTTCCAAGGCACAACGGGCCGGTTTCCAGGAGTTTGTTTCGCGTTACCTCCTCGAGCGGGAGAACCTCTTTTGCGCATTCGTCCTGGTTGATTCGCGGCATCCTCCCCAGAACCTCGACCTGGATTTCGTGCAGTGGCTGGTGGAGGCCTCGGTTCCATTCACTCTGGTTTTCACAAAGGCGGACAAGAGCAAGCCCCCGGTTGTGAGAAGGAACGTGACGTCCTTCCTCACGGCGATGGAGGAATTCAGTGAAGGTTCTCCCACCGTCTTCACGACCTCGGCAAAGACCGGATCGGGGCGCCACGGGATTCTGGCGTTTATCGGGGACGCCTTGCAGGGTTAGAGAGGGCAGGAGGGGCCCGTAGTTCGGCCCGCGGGGTTCAGCCGGCTCAGGCCAGGACTCCCTGCACGACCTTGCCGTGGACGTCGGTGAGACGGAACTGGCGCCCCTGGTAGCGGAAGGTGAGTTGCTCGTGGTCGATTCCGAGCAGGTGGAGGATGGTAGCATTGAAGTCGTGAACGTGGACGGGATCCCGGGCAATGGCATAGCCCAGGTCATCGGTGGCGCCGTGGACATGGCCGGCCTTCGTGCCCCCTCCCGCCATCCAGACGGTGTAGGCGTCCTTGTGGTGGTCGCGGCCCGCGTTGCTGCGCTTCTCACCGGTGCCAGTGGTCCCCTGAGCCATCGGCGTCCGGCCGAACTCGGCACTCCAGATCACGAGAGTGTCGTCGAGGAGACCGCGCTCCCGGAGGTCACGGATGAGGGCGGCGATGGGCTGGTCGACCTCCCTGCACTTTCCCGGGAGGCTGCCGAACACGTTCCCATGATGGTCCCAGCCCTGGTCGAAGAGTTGTACGAAGCGTACGCCACGCTCCACCAGCCTGCGGGCAAGGAGGCAGTTGTTGGCGAAGGACGTCTTGCCCGGCTTCGTGCCGTACATCTCGTGTATGCGCTTCGGTTCGCTGGCTATGTCCATAAGCTCCGGCACGCTGGCCTGCATGCGGTAGGCCATCTCGTACTGGCTGATGCGGGTGGCGATTTCGGGGTCTCCGACATCATCGAGGGCGGCCTGATTGAGATTGTTGACGGCTTCGACAACGAGCCTGCGTTCCGCGGGGGAGACACCCTTGGGATTTGAAAGATAGAGAACGGGGTCTCCCTGGGAGCGAAACTCGATACCCTGGTGGACGGTGGGCAGAAAGCCGCTGCCGTAGGCGCTGTTGCCGGCGCCGAGAACCTGCCCGGTAATGAGAACGACGAACCCGGGCAGGTTCTCGTTGGCACTACCGAGTCCGTAGGTGATCCAGGAACCGATGCTGGGACGGCCAAAGCGCTCGAAGCCCGTAAGCAGGAACATCTGCGAGGGAGCGTGGTTGAACTGGTCGGTGTGGAGGGTCTTGATGAGGCAGAGCTCATCCGAAACACCCTGCAGGTTGGGAAGAAGGTTCGAGAGCTCAATCCCCGACTGGCCGCATTTCGTGAAGGCATACTTGTCCTCCCGGGGAGTCCCGAGGAGGTTGGGTTGCTCGCGAATGAAGGCCAGTTTGCTGGTATCGAAAAAGTTGTCGGGACAGAGTTGACCATTGCGTTTCTGGAGCTCCGGCTTGAAGTCGAAGAGGTCGAGGTGGGATGGGGATCCGACAAGGTGGATGTAAATGACCCGCTTGGCGGTCGGCGGGTGGTGAAGTCCCGAACCCACAAGCGGGTTGGCGGCGAGGCCTGCGGACTCGGCATTCGCCATCGACGCCAGGGCTGCCGCGCCAAAGCCGTAGCCGGTCTTCTGGAGGAAGAGTCGACGGGTTTGGGTCTGGGCCGGGGTTGGGAGCATCACGTTTGCGCGGGGTCGCTTTTTTCTGAATGTTGGATCCTAGTTCCTGGTGATCGTCTCGTCCAGATTGAGGAATGCGTTGGCCACGTAGAACCAGGCCGCGAGCTCGGGGAGGTCCCTGCTCCTGGGCTGGTAGACGAAGTTGGGATTCTGGAGGAGTTGCACGGCGGCCTTCGGGTTCGCACGGAAATGATCGAGCCGTTCCCGGACCAGCTCGTCCACGATCTGGAGTTCGCGTGGTGTGGCAGTGCGGGAGAGAACAAGACGAAAGGCGTGGGAAACGCGGGTGGCCGGGGATTCGGCTTCGGTCAGGATCCGGTCCGCAAGGGCGAGAGCCATTTCGACGAAGGCCGGATCGTTGAGAAGGGTGAGGGCCTGGCTGGGGGTATTGGTACGGGCCCGTCCCACTGTGCAGGCGGCGCGATCCGGGGCATCGAAATTCACCATGCTGGGATATGGCGCGGCACGCCGGTAGACGATGTAGACTCCCCGGCGCCATCTGCTTTCGTCCTTTTGCTCGACCCACTTGGGCTCGTTGCGTCCGGTCTGGCGCCAGAGGCCGGGAGGTTGGTAGGGCATGACCGGAGCGCCGTACATCCGGGTGGAGAGAAGACCGGAGACTGCGAGGGCGTTGTCGCGGATGCGTTCCGCGTTCAGGCGGAAGCGGGGGGCGCGCGCGTGCAGGAGGTTGCGGGGATCCTTCTCGGCCAGCTCCGGAGTGAGCCTGGAGGATTGGCGATAGGCCCGGGAGAGCACGATGGTCCTGAGGATGTGCTTCATGTCCCAGCCCGACTCCATGAACTCGGTTGCGAGCCAGTCGAGGAGGGCGGGATGTGTGGGTGGTTCCGACTGCGTCCCAAAGTCCTCGAGGGTGGCGACGATCCCGTGGCCGAAGAGCTCGGCCCACCAACGATTGACCGAGACGCGCGCGGTCAGAGGGTTGTCCTTCCGAACGAGCCACCGGGCGAGGGCGAGGCGGTTCGGGCTGCCCTTCAATTCTGCCAGCCCGGGGAGTGAGGCCGGCGTGCTGGCGTGTACCTGGGCGGCGGGAGTTAGAAAGTTCCCGCGGGTGAGGACGTGTGTCTTGCGGCGCTCCTCCATCTCGACCATGACCAGGGTCCGGGAGGGTTTGATCGCCGCACGGGTTTTTTGAAGGAGTGCGATTTCGGCTTCGATCTTCGTGCTCCCGGGATTGCTCTCGTTGAAGTGGGAGCGCAGCCTTGCGCGTTGTTTTGCGTTTCGCTGCCCGGCAGGATGCCTCAGGATTCCGGCAATCTCGGGTGGAAGGCTGGTTGCGACAGGAGCACTTGAAATCGCGGACAGACGCAGGTTGCCAATCACGCGCCCCTGGCCCCAGTCCTGGGGCAGCCGGAAGACGAGGACCCCCGCAGCGGGCTCAAGTGGTTGGGCCAGTTCGACAATGGCCCAGTGAGGCTTGCCGAACTTCGGATTGATCGCCCAGCCGGTGTCGGGTTTTCCATCGATCAGGCCGGCGACCTCCCACCCCTTCTGAGAGAAATCGGCGTGGGCTCCCGAGAACTTTACGGGAGTATCCGTGCCCTCGTGCCGGAGATTCACCTCGACTTCCTTGAGAACGAAGTTGGTGCGTCTCGCATCGCCACGGCCGGGCCCCCTGCCAGGAAGATCGGCATGAGTGAGGGCCTCCAGCCTGAAGGCGGCGATCCTGCGCAGGCTGGACCTCGTGTGGACGGTGTAGGTAGTTCGGTCCGGGACTTTGCCGGAGAGCAGGACCGAACCGTCCTCGAGCACCCGATGGCTCTCGCCACCCGTGGACTGGAATTTCAAGATCTCGAGCACCTCCCAGGCGGGTTGCCGGGCTAGACTGTTGGTGGCCTGTCGCTCCCACGCGGCAAAGCCGGTGGCGGATTGCCCGATCTGCCGAAGTTTCTCCTGCAGGGTTCCAATCTTGCGATCCAGTTCGGCCAGTCTGGATTCCTGCTCGGGCTGCAGGGGCAGGTCGAGATAAGGTCCGACGAAATCGTGGGAGACATCCGTTTTGTTGCTGGGAAGCTGAACTTCAAGGGGGGTATGGTTGAAGAAGTCGAAAAGCGCGTAGTAGTCCTTCATGGTGAAGGGGTCATACTTGTGATCGTGGCACTGGGCGCATTCCATGGTCACTCCAAGCCACACCGTGCCGGTGGTATTGACCCGATCGAAGACCTGGTTGACCCGGTTTCCCTCCGGGCTGACCCCGGCCTCCACGTTGCAGGTCACCGTACGATGAAAGCCGGTGGCTATTTTCTGGTCGACGGTTGCGTTGGGCAGGAGATCACCCGCCAGCTGTTCGATGGTGAACTGGTCGAAGGGCATGTTCTCGTTCAGGGCCCTGATGACCCAGTCACGAAAAGCCCAGGAGGGACGGAGCTGGTCAGCCTGGAATCCGTTGGAGTCGGCGTAGCGTGCCAGGTCGAGCCAGGGTCGTGCCCAGCGTTCACCAAAGCGCGGAGAATTGAGAAGGCGGTCGGCAGCCCGTTCGAGGGCGGCTCCGGCGTCCATTTGGTATTGCCTCTCGAAGTGCTCCGCCTCTTCCGGAGTGGGTGGCAGCCCGGTGAGATCCAGCGAGAGGCGGCGCAGGATGAGGGCCGGGCTCGCCTCCGGAGAGAAGGAGAGTCCTTCCCTTTCGAGGCGCTCGAGTAGAAAGGAGTCAATGGGATTGCTCACCAGGCTCTGCGCCCTCACTCCCGGGACGGGCGGTCGGGACGGTTGCTGCCAGGCCCAGTGTTGCTCGTAGTAGGCGCCGGACGCGACCCACTTGCCCAGAAGTTCCTTCTGGGTGGCGGTCAGCTTGCGTTTTGATTCGGGCGGGGGCATGACCTCATCCGGATCGCTGGAGAGAATACGTGCGATCAGCTCGCTTTCGGCAGGCTTGCCCGGGATGATGGCCTCCCCACCTTCGCCGCTCCTGGTGGCGCCCTCAAAGGTGTCAAGACGCAGCTTCGATTTGCGCGCCTTCTCGTCCGGCCCGTGACAGTGGAAGCAATGCTCTGCGAGGATAGGTCGGATCTCATGGTTAAAGTCCGGCCCTTCTCCGGCCGTCACGGTGAGCGGCGAGGCGAGAAGGAGGATCACCAGAGGGCGCATAGCAGGTGGTTTCTACCCCTTGCTATCGCGGATCACAAGAACTGAGCGGGCTTCCCTGCCCGCTGCATCGTTACAAGTGATACTGGTATTGGAATTATCCAATAGCGAGAGCGGACATGCTCCGGACATAGTCATGCTCTCGTGAGCAAATTTCGCTGTGAACCGGGCTGGATCTTTCTCCTGCCGGCGCTGGTTGTCCCAACCATGGGGGCGCTGTTCTATTTCGTGCTTGCTCCTGACGGGGCAGCGGGCAAAGCGGCCTATACGATGACCAAGCTCTTCACCCTGATCTATCCGTTTCTTTTCCTGAGGTGGATCGGCGTGGGCGGGATCCTTCGTCGGTGCCGCCACGCCCCCCGGATACAGTGGCCTCGCTGGAGGGAGGTTCTGGGTAGTGGGCTCGCGAGCGGACTGGTGATCGCGGCGGCGGGCCTGGTTCTCATGCAAACGTCCCTCGGCGACCTCGTCCGGGAGGGAGCCGCTGCCGTTTCCGAGAAGGCGGAAGGAATGG
This sequence comes from Roseibacillus sp., assembly GCA_002721695.1. GTDB lineage: Bacteria > Verrucomicrobiota > Verrucomicrobiia > Verrucomicrobiales > Akkermansiaceae > Roseibacillus_B. Next base: position 17,306 of record PBLI01000035.1, read on the forward strand.
GGTTCAAGGAGCACTTTTTACGCTTCGCGATTTTTCTCTCCGTTGTCCACTCCGCCCTGGAAGAATTCTACTGGAGGTGGTTTTGCTACGGGCAGATCCGGCGCAAGATGAGCCGCTGGGCGGCGCACGTGGTGGCTGCGGTGGCTTTCGGTGGGCACCACTTGATCATCACTCTGCAGTTTTTCCCTGTCCCTTTTGCACTGTTCCTGACCACTTGTGTAGTAGTGGGCGGATTTATCTGGACTCTCATGTATGAGAGGCAGGGGACCGTGATAGGTTGCTGGGTGAGTCATATCTGCGTGGACGTCATGCTCATGATTATCGGGTTCCGGCTTATAATGGGCGCGTAGGGGGTGAGATGTCCGGGATTTGATGAGCCTTCCCTGTTGCTGAATCGTGCTGGGGCTGATTGATTCCTGCGCAGGGTGGCTCGCGAACGGAACAGAGGACATCGCATGAGCTGGCCATGGATGGGGGCGGGCCTTGGCATCCCTCTGATCTGCGCCCTCGTCTACGTAGTATGGTTTCCGCATGGAAACGCGGGACGGAGTGCCTGGTTTGCGACTAAGATCTGGATTCTCGTATACCCTCTCTTCTTCTTTGGCCTGATCGGGCTTGGAGGGCTTGTTCGCCGGGAAGACCGTCCTGCGATCTGGCCGTCGTGGGCGGTCGTAATTGGAACGGGCCTTCTGACGGGGATATGCATTTCGCTGATCGGGTGCCTCATGGTCATCACCCCGGTCGGGGAAATCGTGAAGGCAAACAGCCACAACCTGGTGGAGAAGGCAGAGGGGCTGGGCTTTGCCACCAGGGGGCGTTTTCTCATGGTCGCCACCTTTATCACGATCCTGCATTCCGCGATGGAGGAATATTACTGGCGCTGGTTCATTTATGGCCATCTGCGCCAGATGGTCGGGCATTGGCCGGGGCATCTTATTGCGGCGGTGGCCTTCACCGGGCACCACCTGGTGCTCATGTCCGTTCTCTTTCCACTTCCTCTTGCTCTGTTTCTATCCTTTCTGGTTGGCCTGGGGGGCCTGATCTGGACGCTCATGTATGAGTGGCAAGGGACGGTTCTCGGTTGTTGGCTCAGTCACCTCGTAGTGGATGCCTTTATCATGATCGTGGGATTCCGCCTGATCATGCATGGAGCAGGGTAAGGACCCTCCCGGCGTTCGATGTGCTTGAAGGTCAGTTCTTGGCCTGGAGATAGGCGACGAGGTCTCGAATTTCGAGGGTGCTCATGTTGTCAAGGAGACCTTCGGGCATGACCGAGATCGGAGCCCGGGATTCGCCTGCGAGGTCGGTGCGGGCCACCACTGTCCTGTTGCCCGCGAGGTCCTTGATCGTCACGGTGCGTTCGTCGGCAGCAAGGAGAAACCCGGTCAGGACCACTGCGGCAGCACTTTCGTTCGGCCGCAGGGTGAGAGTGGCCAGTTCGTAGCCTTCGCGGATGCCCAGGTTGGGGTCCACAATGGCAGGAATGAGGTAGTCGAGGTTCTTCATCTCATAGCCGGTGAGGTCGGGGCCGATATCCCGCCCCTCGTTGCCGAACTTGTGGCAAAGGGCACACTTGGCACTGAAGAGTCGACGTCCGCGTTCCACATTGCCTGCAGGGGCACCGGTGGTGAGCATGCCTTTGATGTCGAGAATACGCCGGGCCTTGACCTTGTCCGGTTTCCTGAGGGTGCCCCAGTGCCTGGTGATGAGCGCCTCGGTGCGCTCATCTTCGTAGGTCGCCATCAGGAGCACGCTATCGAGACCGATTGAGGATGGCTCGATGAGCCCCTGCTCCACCTCCTCCAGCAGCTGCAAGGCCCAGGCGGGGCGCGCCGCCAGCAGGGACTGGGCTGTCTGACGGAGGGACCCGGTGAGGTTGGGATAGCGTGCGAGTAGGACGGTTGGAATTTCCTCACCCGCATAGCGCCGCAGGGCGCTGAGAGCGGCAAGGCGGATCTGCCCGTCTTCCGCCTCGTTGCTAAAGAGGGAGAGGAAAACCTTCTCTGAGGGAGCGTCGGCGAGTTCCCCGAGCGCCTTGATGAAGGCGAGGCGCTGCGCAACCGGAGTTCGAGGGTCCTCGACAAGGGGGCGGGCCGCAGCAAGGGCCTGGGGGCTCTTGAGGCGCAAAGAAAAGCGAATGACGTCATCTGTGGCGCGATGGTTCCTCCAGATGCCGGCGAGGGCAGCGTCGAGTTCCGCGGGGACGGGGTCGAGCGACGTGCCTTCAAGCGCTTTCTCCATTCCGCGGATGAGACTGTCGAGATGCCTGCTTCCGGATGCCTTCTCAAGAAGGCGGGCGCACATCAGTAGACTTCGGGAGCTGCGCTCGGCCATGTAGCGGCGACCGATCCGCTCGCGGAGGGCCTTTTCAAACAGGGGGGCGTCCCAGAAACCGCTATAGGCAAGAAGTTCCGCGGCCAGCTCCGGCGCACGTGTCACCAGCGATTCCATCGCCCACCAGAGTTGCTGGGCGATAAAGGGGTCGTCTGCGAATTCGCCCCGCCGGACCAGTTCTGCGATCATGAGCTTGGCCTGGGGTGTTCCGATCAACTGGGCCGTAGAGGCGAGCTGAGACACGACCTCGGGATGTGTCTCGTGGATACAGAGTTTGCGGAGGAGGACGAGGACCTCATCGCGGGCGAGGCTCTCAAGGTCACCAGCGGACCGGATAGCGGCGGCTCGCACGAATGGATCGGCATGACGAAGCGCGCGGGCGACAGCCGGGACCCGGAGGGTGCCACCGGTGCGGAGAGTGAAAAAGGCCTCGAGGGCAAGCTGGGGGTTCGTCTCGTCGTTCAGTTTCTCAAGAAGAAGTGACGTGGCAGATGCATCGCGGCGCTGGGAGAGCAGGCGGCGGGCGGTGCGTCGGGCCCATTGGTTCCGATCTCCCAGGAAAGCGACGAGGTCCTTGCTGGCAAGTCCCCTGAGATCCTGTGGGTTGCTAGTGCTGGCACCCTTCAAGCGAATTCGGTGCACCCGTCCATTGCTTCGGTCCCAGTTGTCGCGAGGGTCGACGTGCGTGATGCGGGCGTCGTAAAAGTCAGCCACGTAGATCGCCCCGTCGGGCCCTACTGCGCAGTGGACCGGCCGGAACCACTTGTCTTCGGTCCGCAAGGGGGTTTCCTCCTCCACGGTCCTGAAGGTGCTGCCATGCTCCTCCATGCGGATGGCATGAATCCGGTTTCCAAGTGAGTTTGGTCCTACCAGG
>PBLI01000036.1 GCA_002721695.1 Roseibacillus sp.
CACCTCGGTGTTTCCCTATGCGATCGGTCCCCGCACGACTCCGCTGGTACACAGGGGAATGGTCTATACCCTCGGAGCAGAAGGGCACTTGCACGCTTATGATGCTGAGGGCGGCAGGCTGGTCTGGAAGAAGAATCTCCTGGAGGAATACGGGATTGAAACGCCCTACTGGGGGACGGCCGGTCATCCCCTGGCGCACAAGGATCTCCTGATCTGCATGGTGGGAGGCCCCGGGACTACGGTAGTGGCCTTCGACCTGAAGACAGGCGAGGAGAAGTGGCGGGCGCTCGAAGCGCGGGAAGCCGGCTACGGGACTCCGGTGATCGAAACCATCAACGGTCACCGACAGCTCCTGGTATGGGATGCCGAGAACGTGAACGGGCTCGATCCTGAAACGGGTGCGGTTCACTGGAGCGTAGCCTTCAAGCCGGAGTATGGGATGGCGATCGGTGCCCCGCGGGTGTGGAAGGATCTCGTTTTCGTGATGGGTTTCAACAACAAGTCGGGAGCGGTGCGGGTGGCCCCGGACGGCAAGTCCGCCCGTCTGGCCTGGGGTCGCAACCTCCGCAAGGGAGTGGCTGGCGTGATGAACACGGCCTGGACGAGCGGCGGATACATCTACTCAGGAGGGCAGCGCGGTCTCTTTCGTTGCGTGGAGATGGAGAGCGGGGCGAGAATCTGGGCCACGCCGAAGCCACTCCTCAGGGCTGATGGCTCGGGCCGGGGGCCCTGGCCGCACGCCTTTACCGTCCACCACAAGCCGACCGGCCAAACGCTCATTTTCAATGATCACGGGGAAATGGTCAGTGCCAAACTTTCACCGGAGGGCTATCAGGAGCTGGCGCGCACAAGGATCATCGACCCTACCCATACTGTGTCGGGACGCCTCCTGGTCTGGTCCCATCCCGCCTTGGCCAATGGCAGGGTATACTGTCGCAACGACAAGGAAGTCCGCTGCTGGGACCTCCGTTCCGCGAAGCGCCCCTAGGCCGACGAGAGGCCTTTTTTTGCTGTGAGATCGGTGGATCTTGGCCCGTAATGGTGTTGTGCGAAGTCGGGCGGCGGTAACTGCATCTTCCTTGTTGCTTGCGGCAGGGCCGTTGGAGGTGAGCGCGGAGAAGGAGATCGACTGGCAGGAGGCCCGTCAGTTCTGGTCGTTTCAGCTTCCCCGCAGGAGTCCACCCCCGGAAGTGAGGCTGCGGTCCTGGCCGCGCGGTGATCTCGACCGCTTTGTCCTGAGGCGGCTGGAGGCGGCCGGATTGCTGCCCGAGCCCGAGGTCGACCGGTCTACCCTGATCCGTCGTCTCAGCTTCGACTTGACTGGCCTTCCCCCGAGTGCCGAGGAGCTCGAGGCATTCGTGGGTAACAACGATCCGCGGTCCTACGAGCGGCTGGTCGATGCGCTTCTGGACCGCCCGCAGTTTGGTGAACGCTTCGCCAGCATGTGGCTGCCGGTGGTCCGGTTTGCGGAAGACCAGGCCCATCAGGTGGGGAACAACGAGAAGTTTTTCTATCCGCACGCGCACCACTATCGGCGATGGGTGATTGATGCCTTCAATCGTGACCTGCCCTACGACCAGTTCGTCCGGTTGCAGCTGGCGGCGGATCACTATGGAGACAAGGATCTCGCGGCGCTCGGGTTGCTCGGGCTCGGTCCTCAGTATTACAACCGCGGCCGGCTCGATGTGCTGGCCGAGGAATGGGAGGACCGGGTTGATACGGTAACACGGGGTCTGCTCGGCCTGACCGTGGCCTGTGCCCGGTGCCACGATCACTTCTTCGACCCCATCACAACAGAGGACTACCATGCACTGGCTGGGGTGTTTGCCAGCACCGACGTTGAGAAGCGCAAGGTTGCAGAGCACACCCTGCACGTTGTGAAGGATGTGAAGGTGCGCGACCTTCATGTCTTTGTGCGGGGTAACGTAGAAGACAAGGGACCAGTGATTCCCCGGGGTTTTCTCACGATCCTGGCCGAGAACGGCGAACGGGAGGCTTTTACCGGGGGTAGTGGCCGGAAGGAGCTGGCGGAGGCCATCGCGAATCCCCGCAATCCGCTCACTGCCCGCGTGATGGTCAATCGTCTGTGGGGGGAGATCTTCGGCACGCCGCTGGTCAGGTCGGCGAGTAATTTTGGAACGACCGGGGAAAGGCCGAGCCATCCTGAACTGCTCGATTACCTCGCCGAACGGTTCTCCCTGGAAGGCTGGTCGATCAAGGCTCTGGTGCGAGAAATGGTTCTCTCCGCCACTTACCGGCAGGCAGCCACCCGGCGGGAGGATAATGCCCTCTTGGCGGGAATGAACCGGCGACGCTTGAGCGCGGAGATGATGCGCGACGCCATGCTGGCAGCCAGCGGGGAATTGCCCTCTGCTGACCCTGGTGGACCCTCTCTCAAGGTAAGTGACCCGGGAAACCTGCGCCGGACGGTGTATGGGCGTATCAGCCGGAAGGAATTGAACTCGTTCCTGCGGCAATTCGATTACCCGGACGCCAATGTTCACGCGGCCGGGAGAGTGGTGACCACCACGCCGATGCAGAAATTGTATCTCCTCAACAGCCCATTTGTCGCGGAGCGGGCTGCCAGGCTGGCTGCTCAGGCAGAGGATGCCACGGTGGAGGAAGGCGTGAACCTGATCTTCCGCAGGGTTCTTGCGCGGCTCCCGGACGAGGAGGAGCGGGCCCGCAGTGCAGGCTACTTCGGGGAGTCTGCCGGGCAGGGTGATCTGGACTGGGCAGGATTCGCGCAAGTGTTATTGTGCAGCAACGCGTTTCTTTACCGTGATTGATTCCTACCCTGCCGGACTGAGTCGACGCCGCATGCTCCGCCGCCTGGCCGGAGGGGCGGGCCTCGTTGGTCTGGCAGGGGTCCTGCAGCAAAAGGCCGGAACGGCGTTTGCGGCCAATCCCGCACACAACCTGCAGGGAAACCTTCCGGCGAGGGCCAAGCGCGTGATCTTTCTCTTCCTGAACGGAGGGCCTTCCCACGTGGACACCTTCGATCCCAAGCCGGATTTGCTGAAGTACGAAGGCCAGAAGCCGGAGGGTAAGCTCTACCGGGGCAAGAAAGGCGGCTTCATGCCCTCGCCCTTCAAGTTCACCAGGCACGGAGAGAGTGGGCTGGAATTCAGTGAGAGCGTCCCTCACCTCGCCAAGCTGGCGGATGATGTGTGCATCGTCCGCTCCATGCGCACGGATGTGCCCAATCACGAGCCCGCATTGCTGCAGATGCATACCGGGGTGGTGCAGCCCACCCGGCCGTCGCTGGGTTCCTGGGCGCTCTACGGGCTGGGTTCCGAGAATGAGAACCTGCCCGGCTACGTAGTCCTGCGGCCGAGTCCCAAGACCGTGGTAGGGCCCGCTTTGTGGAGCAACGGGTTCCTGCCAGCCCGCTACCAGGCCACGAGCATCATCACGCGCGAGATGGCGGTCGACAAGCTGCTACCCCACGTCAGGAGCCTGAAGTTCAGCTACGAAGCGCAGCGTCGGCAGCTCGATTTGCTTGGGGCACTGAATGAGGCCCACCTGCGGGTGCGCGGGGAGGATTCCGAACTGGAAGCCGAGGTCCGCGCCATGGAAACGGCCTACACCATGCAGATGGAGGCGAGTGACGCGCTGGACGTCAGCGGTGAGTCGGAAGCCACCCGTGAGATGTACGGAAGGAGCCGTTTTGCCAATTCGTGCCTTCTGGCCCGTCGGCTGGCCGAGCGGGGAGTGCGTTTTACCACGGTCTACTACACCAGTGACGGAAGCAATCAGCCCTGGGATACCCACAAGGATCACAACGCGGGGCACAGCAAGCTCTGTGCCGATGCCGACAAGGCCGCCGCGGCCCTGATTGTGGATCTCAAACAGCGCGGATTGCTCGACGACACGCTCGTGGTGTTTGGTGGTGAGTTTGGGCGCACACCCTTCGCCGAGGGAAAGAAGGGGGCCAAGCCCGGACGGGACCATCACAGCACGGCCTTTTCCTACCTGCTCGCCGGGGGCGGGGTCAAAGGGGGGCTGGCCTACGGATCGTCTGACCGGTTCGGCATGCTCGTGCAGGAAAATCCCATGCACGTGCACGACTTCCATGCCACCGTCCTGCACCTTCTCGGAATAGACCATGAGCAGCTCACCTACCGCTATGCCGGGCGTGACTTCCGTCTCACGGATGTGCACGGCAAGGTGGCGACCGGGATTTTCGCATGATCGGGCAGGTGTTCTTCATGAAGAAATGCCCGGAGTTCCCGGATTGCCGAGGGGCAGAGGCCCGGGATGGGCGGAATGAGCAGGCTGGGAGAACCCCGGGTCACATTGCTGGCCATTCTTTGGCCGGGCCGGGGTAAGCGGGAGGGATTGCGGGAGCATTGAAGGGTGATTCTCTTGATTTAACGCGGGGCCAGCTACTCGCCCTCGCCCTGGTGGTGGAGGGGGGTCTGGGAGCGCTCGCGGTAGTCCTCGGACTGTTCTTCGGGTTGCCGGTAGGCGAGTGGTTTAAAATTGGGTGGCTCGAGGTGGGGAAGGGGGTGGTGGGAACGATGGCCCTGTTCGGGCTCCTGCTTCTCGCATGGCGTTTTCCGGTCGGGCCCTGGGGCCGGCTCATGCGTTATGCGGAAAACATCCTGCAACCCCTGTTCCGCTCCTGCCGGGGCATGGACCTGCTGGTAGTCGCCATTCTGGCCGGGGTTGGGGAGGAATTGTTCTTTCGCGGGCTTGTCCAGGGGTGGCTCGCACGGTGGTGGGGGGACTGGCCTGCTCTGGTGACAGCCGGCGTTCTGTTTGGATTGGCGCATTGCGCGACACGCGAATACGTCGTGCTGGCGACGTCGATGGGGCTTCTTTTCGGATGGTCTGTCCTCGCGACGGGTAATCTTGCCGCGGCCATCATCGCGCATGCGGGGTATGATTACCTGGCGCTGCGTCTCCTGGTCAGAGGCCGGCTTGGGAAAGCTGAGGAGCTGCGATCGGGAAAACTGCTCTCACGACCTTAGAGCAGGAGACGTCTGCGAGAAGGGAGTTGCGGGTGGATCTGCCGATGAAATTGATTTGCACACGAGGGGAATCGGGTCACGCTTCTCCGGATATGAAACCTCTCCTTGCCCTCGTATTCACCCTGCTCCTGGCATCCCTGGGACTGGCGGAAATGCGGGAATGGAAAACTGCCGACGGATCGAGGACCCTCCTTGCGGAGTATGTCAGCTCCCGTGATGAGAAGGTGACCATCCGGCGCAAGCGTGACCGTCGAATCTTTACGATTCCCCTCGCCACTCTTTCAGAGGCTGACCAGGACTACGTGAAACAGAGGGAAGAGGCCGGTCCTGCCGGTGGAGACGATGGCGAGGCCGGGGATGCGGACAAGGAATTCGCGAGATTGCTCACCGGGGAATGGGAGCGGACCGAGGGGCACGGTCTCAAATACCGGATCTATGGGGCGCGGAAGCTGCGGAGGGGTAAGGGGGAAGGATATCCCCTGGTCGTCTACCTTCATGGCAGGGGTGGTGATGTAATGACACCCGGAGAGCCGCGGTCGGCCAGTGCCTTCACCGCGGACGGCAACTACCGCAAACGTCCCTGCTTCGTGATTGCGCCCCAGAACCCCGACCAGGCGGGCTGGATCGGAAGCAAGGCCGACGGTGTGGTGGAGATCGTCGAGGAGTTGATCAAGAAGCTCCCGGTTGATCCCAAGCGGGTTTACCTTACCGGTTACTCCATGGGCGCCTACGGCACATTTCAGTTGCTGGCCCAGGAACCGAGAATGTGGGCCGCGGCAGTGCCCATCGCGGGTGGCGGGAATCCGGGTGCAGTGAATGATTACAAGAAGGTGCCCATCTGGGTATTCCACGGGGAGGACGACAAGGTCGTGCCGGTGGGGCAGAGCCAGACAATGGTGGAAGCACTCAAGGAGGCCCGGTCCAAGGTAAAGTACACCGAGTTCGCAGGCGAAGGGCACGGGGTCTCGGGCAAGGTCTACAGCGATGAGAAGGTCCATGAGTGGATTTTTGAACAGTCGCGGTAGGAGCCGGGGAGAACAGGGGCAGCCCTGCTAGCTCAAGGGAGCTTGGGAATCAGGCCCGGGGGGCAGGGGGCTGCCCGGGAAAGTTTTTTTTGGGTGAATACCAGCCGTCCCGGACGGGTCCAACGGGTATCATGAAACGACCATTCCCCCTCCTGGCTGCTGTTCTCATCCTCGTGCTGGCAGGCGGCACGAGCTGTACCACGATGTATGATTCCCATGGCCGTCCGGTCGATGTGGTTACGCCCGAGGGGGCTGCTCTCGCGGCGGTGGCGGCCGGGGTAGTTGGTTATGCCATGGCTGACGGTGATCGAGATCGGAGTTACCGCCGGCGCAGTCACGGCCACCACTGGCGGGGGCATCATGGGCACGCGTCCCCGGCACGGGGGTATTGGCATGGCCGGGTATACGGCCGCCGTTGCTATTGAGCCCGGAAAATCTCCCGGTGACTTTCGAGTTCCTGTGTCGCTATCGGGTGGATAAGGTCGTGCAGTGCGCGTGATCGTGATCTGGCTGGCAGCTACCATCGGGGTAGTGCTGGGCCAGCGTACCCTCAATCCTGCAATCAACCCCGGGAAGGGGCTGAAGACTTATCGTGGGTGTCAACTGGTTGAGTCGAAGTGGTCTGACGGAGACAGTTTCCCGGTACTGTTTCCGGACGGGACAACGCAGACGGTGCGGCTCTACGGTGTTGATTGTTTCGAGACGACGGATGGGCATGAGACTGACCAAAGGAGGCTTCGTTCGCAGCGCGCTTATTTCGGAATGGCCCGGGCGGGAGGCGATGAGCAGGCATCAATTGCACTTGCCAAGGGTCTGGGCCTTGCTGCCCGCAAGCGGGTGGGAGAACTTCTCGCCGAGCCGTTTACGGTGCAAACTGCCTGGGCCGATGGACGGGGTAATCCCCGCTTCAAGCGCTACTATGCCTTCATCACCGACGCGAAGGGAAGGGACCTCGGGGGAGTCCTTGTGAGGGAGGGACTGGCTCGTGCCTTCGGGGTTGCGCGGGCTCGTGAAGCGGGAGTGAGCCGTGAGGAATACAAGGAGCGTCTTGCTGATGAGGAGCTGTCCGCCGCCTCGCGACGGGTAGGGGCCTGGCAGCTGACCAACTGGCAGCTCCTCCCTGAGGAGCGCCGGGTGGCGAGGGAGCAGGAGCTCGAAGACCAGACGAAGCGGGAGAAAAAACCGCTGGAGGAGCGCTCAATTGATCCGAATCGGGCGTCACGGGATGAGTTGATGCGTTTGCCGGGTATCGGGGAGGTGATTGCCATCCGGATCCTGGAGGTAAGGGAAACCGAGGAATTCGGAACGGCTGCCGATCTTCGGCTGGTACCTGGCATAGGGGCCAAGACGGTTGAAAAGCTGGTACCCTATCTCATGTTCCCGGACGGTCGTCAGCCCGGGAAGCAGCAATGAACTGGTGGACGCTGCTTGCGTCCGGGGGCTGCAGGGAGTAGGGCCCTGAGCGGCGAGATCATGAGTGCACCGGAGTTGACACGAGATCTCCTGATGGAGGCCGGGGGATGGAAGGAGATGAAGGCGGCACGGGACATGCATCGCAGCGGTCTCGTGAGAGAGGCTGTTTACCGGGAGGGTTGGCTGGAGGGGCTTGTGATGATTGGAGGCAAGCCGAAGCGGGTACGGATGGAGGTCCTCTCTGCCACGCACATGGAAAACAAGTGCAGTTGCGTGATGGCCCGGCGGGAAGGACGAGTCTGTGCTCATGCTGTGGCGGTAGGGCTGGAGGTGCTCGCTCCGAGCATCCGTGCCGAGGAGTCAGGTCCGGCCGAGGTTGCGGAATCGGAAAGTCTCTGGCCGGTCGTGCGGGAATCCCTCGATGTTGAGGCCTATTCCGTGACCTGTCGCGTCATGCTGCCCCTGAAAATTTCCGAGGCGTGGGAGCGGGGTCAGTTCCTGGTGGTGTTTGGGACGGAATATGAAGGAGAGGAGCACCTCCTCTCCACCTGGGGGGAGGACTATGTGTTACAGGTGGGCGAGCAGGATGGACGATTACTGGAAACTCTCCGGCGTCTCTGGCCGGATGAGCCGCCGGGAGCCGTGAGCCTGGATCGTGGGCAATTCCTGCAGCTTCTGGACGGACTTGCCGGCCATCCCCGTGTGACGATCGGGAAGAACAAAAGTGCGTTCGTAGCCAGCCGCCTGCGGCGTGCGACGGTAGAGCCAAGGAGCAATCGGCTGGGGCTGTCCTGGCCGGAGGGGTTGGAACCCATGGTGCAGAGGTCGTCGGCGTGGGGCTTCGAGGTGGAAACCTCCACATTTCACCCCTTTGTTACCGGGCTGCCGGAATCCCTGAAAGAGATCTGGGAGGGAAGACTTCTGCTCAACCCGGTCGAGGCCCGGGCTCGCCTGACGGAGCTGGGCCAATGGTTTGAGATTAGAGAGGACGTTGTGGCCGGCCTCGCCGAGGTTGTTGCGCCGCAGGTGGAAGTCTGCTTTGAGGGTTCGCTGAATCACCTCGAGGGAGTAATGACGTTTCTCTATGAAGGGCGGCGCAGGGAGGCGGGACTTGAGGAAGCGGAGCTGATCATGGTGGAGGAGGGAAAAGAGGCCCTGGCCAGTCCGGAACTCGAGCGGTGGGCGGAGGATGCGCTGAGGCAGTGGGGATTTGAAGGACCGGGTCGGGGGGGGCGGTTCGTTCTGCGGGAACGGGAGGCAATCCTGAGATTTCATGCCCACGGGCTGAGGGCTCTCGACCCGGAATGGACCATCATCAAGGGAGAGCGCTTCGTGGATTTCGCCAGGAGCATCGTGCCTCTGCAGCCAGTCTACCGCCTGGAGGGAAGGGGTGAGGACTGGTTTGAGGTTTCGCTGCATTACGAGGCCGGTGACGGGACACGGGTGACGCAGGGGGAAGTGCGGCGCCTGCTCGAGACGGGACGGTCAAGCCTTTCCCCCGGAGGAGGGCGGCAGGCCGTGCTGGATTCGGGGCAGGCCGAAGAAGCCCTCGAGACGCTCGCAGACTGCGATCCTGACCAGCATGGTCCCGGGGTGTTCCGGGTGGATCACCGGCAGGCCGCCTACCTGAAGCAGAGCGCAGCCGGGTTGAGTCTGCTCGCGGACAACGAGGAACTGTGGGGTGGACAGCCGGGGAGAGCGCTGGAACCCGTAGAAATGAAAGGGGTCCTCCGGCCCTATCAGGTGGAAGGAGTAAAGTGGTTTTGGAGGCTGGCGGAGCTTCGCATGGGGGGGATCCTTGCGGACGACATGGGTCTGGGGAAGACCGTGCAGACCCTCGCCTTTCTTGCCTCGCGCGGAGGGCCGGCCCTGGTTGTGTGCCCCTCTTCCCTGGTGCACAACTGGATCGCGGAGGCGGAACGCTTTTTGCCCGGAATGGAGGCGATCGCGATTGAGGGGAGAGGGCGGAAGGAGATCCTGGACTCCCACCCGGCGGCGGACCTCCTGGTCACCAGCTATGCCCTGCTCCGGATCGATCTGGAGCTTTACCGCGAGCGGGAGTTCGAAGTGGTTGTTCTGGATGAGGCGCAGCACATCAAGAATCCGGAGGCTCAGGTGAGCCGGGCCGCCTTTCGCTTGCGTGCGAAACACCGCTTTGCGTTGACCGGGACGCCGATTGAGAATTCCGTTCGCGACCTGTGGTCGATCATGAACTTCGTCATGCCTGGCTATCTGGGTGAGCGAGAACGCTTTGCGGAGCGTTTCGAGAAGCCGCTCGGCCGGGGGAATGTTCCCTCCCTTCAGCGCAGACTGGCCCGGCGCCTGAAGCCGGTGGTCCTGCGGAGGCTCAAGCAGGAGGTGGCGCAGGATCTACCCGGGAAGATTGAACAGGTACGCTACTGCGAACTCAGTGCCAGGCAACGGGAGGTCTACGAATCCATCCTGGGGGAGAGCCGCAGCCTGATCTCCAGCGCGGAGGGAGGACGCAAACGGATGCTGGCCCTGACGGCCCTGTTGCGTCTGCGGCAGGCATGCTGTGACCTGCGTCTCCTGGATCTTCCGGAGGTTGGGGAGGATGGCTCAGTGAAGATGGCGGAACTCAAGAGTTTGCTTGAGGAGGCCGTGGCGGGAGGGCACCGCGTTCTGGTCTTCAGCCAGTTCGTTCAGATGTTGCAGGGGGTGGTGCCCATGCTGTCAGAGCTCGGATACGAGTTTTGCTACCTGGATGGCCAGACGAAGGATCGGGGCGGGGTCGTGCGGCGTTTTCAGGAATCTCCCGTGCCGGTATTCCTGATCAGCCTGAAGGCGGGCGGAGTGGGGTTGAACCTGACAGGTGCGGATACCGTCATTCATGTCGATCCCTGGTGGAATCCGGCGGTGGAAGCCCAGGCCACGGACCGGGCCCATCGTATCGGGCAGAAGCGAGTGGTGACTTCCTATAAATTGATTACGCGCAATACGGTGGAGGAAAAGATCCTGGCCCTGCAGGAACGGAAGAGGGAGCTGATCTCGGCTACCCTGGAAGCGGAGGCAGCAGCTGGAGAAGCCACCCTGAGTGAGAATGAAATCTTCAGCCTCTTCGAGTGACTGCGTCTCGCCCAGATGTTCGGTCAGGGGAATAGCCCCGGGTAAGTTGGCCCAGAGGAGCGGGGGAGGGGTTCACCTGGGCGGGCCGGCTCTTGCTCGGGAGTTGGAGGTGGGCTTGGCAGAGCGTCGCTGGGAGCATCTGAAGAATGAGAGAGGGCGCCGGGGTTCGAGAGACAATCCGCTTTCAGCCTCACGGTCCGCCGGGCAAGTCAGGGCGGAAGGCAAAAAGAGGCCGCCAAGGGCTGCTGATCCCTTGGCGGCCGAGTTAGAGACCTCTGGCAGCCCGTGCTCTCACGGACTGGAGAATCTTTTAACTGCTGGTCACCCTTAGTTGAGAAGACACGATTTTCGTGAACTTCAGAGGATAAGACTTTATCGACTGTAAAATGTTCGAATGTTTTCTGTAATTTTTACAGTGTTTTACGCAAAATGCTAATTATGAAAGTGTTATGAAATTGTTGTGCAGGGATCAGACCCTGATTGGACCTTTTACCAGCCAGTTGGGTCCTCCCCTTGGCTCGCCGCGCTTCAAGCGATCGCCAACGGTACGGAATCCCGAACCCGGCTGCGGCCGATTCATGGGATGACCCATTTGGAACCGGATGAAAAGATCCGTCCGGGGTTGCAGTCCCGAGGCGGGAGGGCTCACAAGATGGTCACAATCTCGGTCTTCACCGAGTTTGCCAGGAAGCATTCCTCATGAGCCTTGTGGTGCAGTTCCTCCAGTTGTTCCGGGGAAACCGTGATACCCTCTGACCATACCGTTACGGGGTGAAGCTCAATCCGGCTCAGGACAGGTTTGCCGCTATCGCCTTTTTCAAGATATCCCACTGCTTTGTCAGTATAGCTTTCGAGGGTCAGCTTTTGCAGAGAGGCGAAGGCCAGGAACGTAAGCATGTGGCAACTTGAAAGGGAGGCGACGAAGGCCTGCTCAGGGTCAGGGATCTCGGCGGTGCCGAGATATTCAGCTGCAGCCGAGGCCCTCATGTGGACGCCATGTCCAAAATCCAGATCGTGGTCCCGGGAGTATTCCTTGTAGCCGAATTCCTTGCCGTCCCGGTTCCAGGTCAAAGTAACGCTATGGGAGCTCATTTCAGTAGTCAGTGGGGTTGGGATTCCAGTGAAATTTCCGCGGCACTCTCTACAGGGAACAATCGATCCTGAACACTCTAATTTGGATTCAACTTCTGATGAAGTTGCTGGAGGGAGGCAAGAACGCGATTGAACCCTGTCAGTTCCTCAGCCGAGGTCACCCGGTTGCTGGATTCGATTCGTTTCGCAATCAGGGACCGGATGGCGCCAGTCAACCCGGGCTCATTGCGGATGATGAGGTCGAGTTCGGCAGCCTTCTGGAGCGAAAAGATGTTCATGTTGCAGGAGCCCGTCAGGATCACTTCGTCATCGAAGAGCAGCAGCTTGGCATGAATCATGGTGTCGGTGAGGTAGACTTCGATGGGCGCCCGGGTGTAAAGATCGTGGATGGCCCAGTAATTGACGTCATTCCCGATGTTGGCCTCCCGCGAGAAAAGAATGGTGACCCGGATTCCCCGTCCGGCCGCGGCTACCAGCGCGTCCGCGAATTCGGGGTCCCCGATATAGGCCACCTCGACGTAAATTGATTCCCTGGCGGCCTCGATGCAGCGCAGGACCTCGGGTTTGATCTCGAAAATCGAATCGTCCCCTTCACGGTGGCTGTTGCAAAGGAAATCGATGCTGCGCCCGGAATCGCAGGGGGTCTCCCCTGCCATGCGCATCCGCAGCCGTTGGACAAGCTCAGGATCATCAAGGGCGACCATGTAATCGAAGTAGTCCTGGTGGCGGTCCTCGATATTGATGCTTCCTGTGACGAGAAGCCTTTCGTCGAAGATGTAGTACTTGGTGTGGGTCTTGTTGATCCACTCTACCGTAACGTTAGGATGAGCGAGGATCCGGGCTCCAAGGTCCTGGTCGTATTCGTCCTCAACGAAGGTCTTGGGAAAGGTGCGCCCGATGATCCTGTAGATGATCCGCCTGAGGAGAGGGATCCTGCGCGGAAAGAAAGGCTTGCGGTTCATCTCGATGACCTCGCACATGATGGCCCCGATGTCCTTGATGATGTGAATCTTCACCCCACGCTCGGCAGCGGCGAGAACCGCTTCTCCCACGCGGGTGCCGGCTTCGTCCGCACGCCAGACATACATGAAGATCTCCACGCTTTCCCGGGCTTTTTCCAGCTCTGCCACTACGAGATCAAAGGTGGGATCGGCCGCGCGGTCAGGAGGGAAGTGGCCGGTTAGGGGTGGGTGGAGGAGTTCGATGCGAGAGTTCATCTGCCTTTGCGCTGCTGCATCTTGACAGGTTGGTCGGACGCCAGCACTTCAGACCTGCAGCGGGGAGTTCCCGTTATGAACGGGGATCACCCAATACTGAATTCTAAAGTGAAGGGCCGGTTTTTGGGGTGAGGTTGCCATTTCTCGGAAAGAAGAGACCGGTTTTGCCGGACCGGAGCCGGGAGAGGTGTGGGATGATCCGGGAAGAAGGCGGGGGGGAATTCTCGAAATTGAGATTTGAGATAGGGGGGGAAGGGGTCCTACAGTTCCAGCGTTCATGGGGCGTGCATTTGAATATCGACGAGCTGCCAAGGAAAAGCGGTGGGACAAGATGTCCAAGGTCTTCCCGAAACTCGCGAGGACGATTACGATCGCGGCGAAGGAGGGCGGATCCGACCCGGACAGCAACTCCAAACTTCGTACCGCGATTCTGAATGCGAAGGCGCAGAACATGCCCAAGGACAATATCGAGACTGCCATCAAGCGGGCCGCGGGCAAGGACATGGCGGATATCTCGGAGATCAATTACGAAGCCAAGGGGCCGCACGGGGGGATGCTCTTCATCGAGACTGCTACCGACAACAACAACCGCACCATTTCCAACATCCGGACGCCCATCAACAAGGCGGGTGGCGAAATGCTTAACAGTGGGTCCCTACAGTTTCTCTTTGATCGCAAGGCCGTCCTGCAATTCGAGCGCAGGGACGACCAGGACCTGGAAGAGATCGAGCTTGAACTCATCGATCACGGTCTGGAGGAAATGGAAGAGAACGAGGGAACGGTCTTTGTCTACGGCGACTTCACCAATTTCGGTTCGCTTTCCCTGGGATGCGAGGAGCTGGGAGTCGAGTTGAGCAAGGCCAGCCTGCAGCGAATTCCGAACAACCCCCAGCAGTTCAGCGATGACCAGCTCGATGAGATCGAGGCCCTGATCGACAAGCTGGAGGACGATGAGGACGTGCAGGCGGTTTACACCAACGTGGCCTAGCGCAGGGGAAAGGGTCTGGCTCAGGCCGGGTGGACGGTATAGCCGCCGGACGGTTCGTCGGCCTCGAGTCGCAACAGTCCGTTTTCCTCGGCCTCCAGAAGGACCTCATTGAAGGACCGGAATCCGTGGGCTCGTTCGTTGAAGCCGGGGTTCCGGCGCTTGAGGGCCTGCTTGATCATGGACCCCCAGATGGCCTCGTCACTGTTCCGCTCCTCGAGGAGCGCCTCGAAGGTGTTGGCGACCTGATCGAGGGCTTCCTCGGTGGTCGGTCCGTCGGAAGGCTTTCTCCGGGTTGTTTTCTTGGCTGTCGCCTTGCGAGCGGTCTTCTTCCGGGGGGTTTTCTTGGTGGGAGATTTGCGGACGAGGTCATCATAATAGATGAACTCGTCACAATTCTTGATGAAGAGATCGGAGCTCGAGTTCTTCACCCCGATCCCGATCACGGTTTTGGCGTTTTCGCGCAGCTTGCTGACGAGAGGTGAAAAGTCGGAGTCCCCGGAGACAATGACGAAGGTGTCAACGTGTCCCTTGGTGTAACAGAGATCGAGCGCATCCACCACCATGCGGATATCCGCGGAGTTCTTGCCCGATTGCCGGAAATGGGGGATTTCAATCAGTTCGAAGGCGGCGTCATGAAGGTCACGCTTGAATTCCTTGAAACGCGAGAAATCGCAGTAGGCCTTCTTCAGGACGATGTGCCCCTTGAGAAAAAGGCGCTCAAGAACCTTGGCGATCGAAAAGGTGGGATACCGGGCGTCACGGGCACCGATGGCAATGTTCTCGAGGTCGAGGAACACGGCCATGGTGGCGTTGGGAGCTTTCTGGGATGTGCTGATCAATGGAGATTAGGGAGGCACGGCCCCGGGAGCAAGCCGTGAGCGTCCGGGCGTTGCTGCTTACCCCCTAGTTCCTTCGGCGCCTTTCCCGGCCGTAGTCAATGTCTAGGTCATTGGTGCGCACCGACTTTAACTTGGCGGCCAGTCGCTGCTGGAACTCCCGCGCTTTCTCCGCATGGGAAGGGTCTTCAACGAGGTTGGTGAACTGGCCGGGATCCTTGGTCATATCGAAGAGTTCCCGTCCCCCGCCGGCATTCTCCCCGTATTGGAGGTAAGCCCACTTCCGGTCGCGAAGGAGAAATCCCCTGCGCATGGGAGCGACACAGAATGCCTCGTCGCGGACCTCGTGGTCCGGGTCACTGAGCATCCGGGAGATGTCCTTTCCCTGGAGACGCCCGGGAACCTCCAGACCGCAGAGGGCGGCGGTGGTGGGATAGAGGTCCAGAAGTTCGACGAAGGAATGACAGACTGCGGGTTTCTTCCCCGGCACGCAGATGATGAGAGGAACGCCGGCGGATTCATCCCGCAGGCTGACCTTGGCCCAGAAATCGTGCTCGCCGAGATGAAATCCGTGGTCGCTGGTAAAGATGATGATGGTGCGATCGGTGAGACCGGCATCATCCAGCGCATCAAGCACCTTGCCCACCTGAGCATCCATGTAGGCTACCGAGGCATAGTAGCCTCCGATGGCCTTCTTCTGCCGACGGACGTCCATTTTCATGTTGGCACTGGTGCAGTAATTGATGCCGGCCTTTGGGATGTCCTCCCAGTCTCCCTCGATCTTGGGCGGGAGGACCATTCTGCTGTAGGGTTTGAAGGGTGCGTAATAGGAACGTGGAGCGACAAAAGGAACGTGTGGGCGGACGAAGCCCACTCCGAGCCAGAAGGGTTGCCTTGAGTTTTTTCGTTCTGCGATGAGCTTGCAGGCCGTGGCCGCGGTCCTGCCGTCGGAGTGGACGAGATCGTCTCCGTCGGCCTCCACCACCACGAAGGTGTTTCCGCCNACNGCGGGTTTTTTNCCNTCGGGATTGTTCTGGAGGGTTTCNCCGTCCCCCGGGGCCCGCCATTCCGGTCCCGCGCTGTTGAAGCGTTCGGTCCACGAAGCCTCGTCATCAGCACCGTGCCCTCCGCTCTCGATCCCACCCGGAACCCCCATGTGGTAGATCTTGCTCACCCNGGCGGCGTGATAGCCATTGTTGATGAAGTGCTGTGACCATGTGGCCCGGTCACCGATGCGGGGGCGGGGGTTCCGGTAGCCGAGTTCCCCGGTGGCGTGGGGGTAGTATCCAGACATGAAGGAAGCCCGNGAGGGGCCNCAGTAGGTTCCCTGGCAGTAGGCGCGCGTGAACCGTGTCCCACGGGNGGCGAGACGATCTATGTTGGGCGTGGCGCATACCTTGTTTCCGTAGCAGGAGAGCGCGGTGTAGGTGAGATCGTCCGAGATGAGGAAGAGGATGTTGTATCTTGGCTCCCCGGAGTTCCCGGCGCAGTGAGCGGAGAGGAGCAATCCAATGAGAAACGGAAGGGCAGCACGCATGAATATCTGGGAATGTACGGATCTGCCCCGGAGGAGCAATCAGATTGACCTTGGGAGCATCGCGGTTACTGGTGTGGATTATGCAGCGGAGAATGTTCCTTTCCCTCACCGGTGCGGCAGCGGTTGCGAGGCCGGTGGCCGCGGCGGATGGNGCTGAGCCTCTCGAGAAGCGCCGGGTGGGAGTGATCGGGCANACCGGGAGGGGNGATTACGGGCACGGACTTGANACGGTCTGGCTTAAGATTCCGGGAACCGGGATCGTGGGGGTGGCTGACGCNGATNATGCNGGGATGCAGAAGGCGATGCGACGGTTGAAGACCGCCCGTGGATTCCGGGATTATCGGCGCCTGCTCAGTGAGGGAAAGCCGGAGTATGTCTCGATTTGTCCGCGTCATGCGGACCAGCACGCTGACATGATGGTGGCCTGTGCGGAGTCGGGGGTGAAGGGCATCTATGTGGAGAAACCCTTTTGCCGCACGCCCGCGGAGGCAGATCGCGTGCGCGAGGCCTGCCGGAAGAGTAATACCAAGGTCGCGGTGGCGCACCGGAACCGCTACAACCCGGTNCTCGGGATCATCCGCAAGCTGGTCGAGGATGGGGCGATTGGAAAGCTCCTGGAGATTCGCGGACGGGGAAAGGGCGACCGACGGGGAGGTGCGGAGGACCTCTGGGTGCTGGGCTCTCACGTGATGGACATGATCCGCTTCCTCGCGGGCCATCCGGTCCACTGTTCGGCGGAACTTTTGAAGGAGGGTGCGCCGGTAACGTGGGAACACGTCTACGATGGGGCGGAGGGCCTGGGGCCCCTGGCGGGGGACGAACTGCATGCCCGCTTCCGGATGTCGAGCGGGGTGACGGCGACATTTGATTCCATCGCCAATGATAACACCGCGAATTTCGGATTCGGCCTCCAGTTGATAGGGAGCGGCGGGATCGTCGCCATCCGGGCCGACCGTGATCCCCTCGCCCACATCATTCGGGGAAACCCCTTTGCTCCGCCGGAAGAGCCCCGTAACTGGATTCCGATTACGACGGCCGGCATTGGTCGGCCTGAGGGCAAACCGGACCTTATCCGGGATATCCATGGGCACGTGGTGGCCGTTGAGGATCTCATTTCCTCGGTGGACAAGGGTCACGACCCGGTTTGCGGCCTGGAGGAGGGTGCCGGCACTGTGGAAATGATCTGTGCGGTCTTTGAGTCGCACCGGCAGGGCGGCAAGGCGGTTTCCTTTCCTCTCAAAGAACGGGGGAATGCGCTGGAGCGGATGCAGAGGGAGGGGCGGGAGNAACGGGACAGTCCTGAGCAAGACGCGCCCTAGGCCCGGATCTGGTCGATGTGGCGGCCTTCGCGCTTCGCGGGGCCGAGCCGGCCCCGGGCTCCCATGGCCCGGATCATGGTGTTGTAGACGTCGAGTCCTTCGGCCCCGACGTCCATGATCTGACCGCTTTTGAAACGACCGTTGGCACTGGTGATGGCGTGGAAAACGCCGGACAGCTCACGCTTGACGTTGTTGTGGCGGCCATCGCCGGATTCGGTGGANATGGTGAAGAGAGAGTTGTCGAGAAGGCTTTTCCCGTTGGCTTCCCGGGTTTCGGCGAGTCGGGAGAGAAAGTAGGAAACCTCGCGCATTTTCATGTGAGCGTGGGCCCGGAGAGCCTCGTTCTTCCTGTTTTCATTAAACTTGTGCCACCACTCGTGGCTGCAGCCCTTGTCCCCGCTCGCATTCTGCTGGCGGGCGTCGTCGAAGGACCAGATCCTGCGCCCGCCGTAGTGGTAATCACCCGTGAGGCGNATCCGCTCTCCGGCAGCGAGGAAGGTGAGGGAGCCGAAACGAACACGGTCCGTCTCGATCGCGAGGGCGTAGAGGTCCGCCATGAGACGCCACTCGGTGGTCAGCTCCTCAAGAGTGATGTCAATGCCCTGTCCCCCCGGGTCAGCAGCGCCGCCGTGCAGGACCTGCGAGCGAGGAGGGCGGGGTGGTCCTTCATTGGAACCATCCTTCCTGTGCTTCAGGGCGTAGGCCCTCTGTTCATACTCGCGGATGCGCTCCAGGTGTTCGCTGACCCGTCCCTTGGAGGCGGATCCCAGCGGGGAGTTTTTGCCGGTGTAGAAGCGGTACTCTTCGACCACGGAATCGAGCACGCTGCGCTGGAGTCGGTTGCGGCGGGCATCGGGATCCTTGCTGTCGAGGGCTACCGCTCCGAAGACACGCTCGAAGAGGTCGCGGGGACGTTCCTGCATGGTAGCAGCCACGGTTCCGTCCGGGTTGTAGGAGTGCACGTAGCGGCTCACCCGGCTCCGGCGGAAGTAGGTGCCGCCGATCAGGGTGGGAACCATGCCGGCGGGCAGGCCCGCAGGGTAGAGACCCCGGCGGATGACCTGGTCGAGGGAGGCTCCTCCCGACTTNGCTGAGCCATTGGGTGGTGTGGCTGTAAAAGCGCCTGAGGCCCCGTCAAAGTGGGCGTTGATTCCGCTCTCGTCGCAGCGCACCTGATCGACCTCGCGCATGATGAGAAGTTTGTCCCGGAGCGGCTTGAGCGGCTCGAGAACTCCTGCGAATCCCTCGGCCTGGATAGGCTTGGGGATGCCGAGGCCAAAGAAGACATTGAAGGCACGAACGGGAACATTGTNCGTGCCGGCCGTGGNGGACGGTGAGCCGAGAGCACGGGAAACNACCATTTCCTCGAGGAAAGGCAGTCCGATGGTGGTGGCGCCCACTCCGCGGAGCATGGTGCGACGGGTGATCTGCCTCGTCTTCATGGGAGCACGGGGTTACTTCATTCCACCGGGAAAAGGAATTACGGAATGCAATGAATTGTGGGTGAAAACGTTGAGTGGGGCTCCTATTGCGCCTCCGTCTGCGTCGTGCGCACGAGGTCGCTTGTGACGAGGGCCGTCATGAGGGCGGACCAGGTTCCCCCATTCTTCTGTGCGGTATCGTGAACCGATTGCACGGTGGCCGCGTCGCGGAAGGTGAGTGGGCGACCGAGCGAGAACTGGCATACTTTCCAGGTGAGGGACTCGCTGACGCGTGCGTTCGCAGCGAGGACATCCATCAGTTCGCTCGTGTTTTGGTAGGCTACCGCCGTGGCTTGGCCGGGNAAAAGAACTTCACCGTCNTCGCGGAGAGCGTTCCCATGATGATCCCTCTGGTGNAAGGTGCCGAGCCCGTCGTACTTCTCCAGGGCGAAGGCAAGTGGCTCGAACTTCGAATGACAGCCACCACAGGACTTGTCGGAAATCCGCTTCTCGGCTGCCTGGCGGTGGGAGAGCCCGGGGCGGACGGGGACGGGGGTGGTGTCTACGCCGGGAGGAGGATCCTTGACCACTCCACGCAGGAGGTTGTGCATGATGAAAAGTCCGCGGGTGACCATGGAGGCATCGTCCCCGCCCATTGTCAGGACGCTGCCATGCGTGAGGAGTCCACCCCGGGCCGGGTCGCTGGTGAGATCGTGGCGCATCGCCTTCTGCTCCGACGGGGCCCCGGCGGCGGGGACTCTTCCGCTGTAGTGATCGGCCAGGCGCGGTGTAAGGAAGGTCACCTGCGCGTTGAAGAGGTCGGCGAGGGGGCGCTTCTGATTCCAGACGACTTCCTCGAAGAAGCGGAGGGTCTCCATCCTCATGTCCCCGGCGAGATGACTGTTCCAGTGCGGAAACGTGCGGGCATTCGGCCGCAGGTTGGCGAGTCGGCCGAGGTCGAGCCACTGTTCCAGGAATTGCAGAGAGCGCTCCCGGGCACGGGGTTGGGCCAGCATGCGCCCAGCCTGCCGGGNGAGGTTCTCCGGATCGGAGAGGTGGCCGTCGCGGGCCGCGCGCATCAGGTCCTCGTCGGGGGAGGCCCCCCAGATGATGTAGCTCAGGCGGGAAGCGAGCTCGTAGTCATCGACCGGCCAGGCCGAGCCATCACCGCGCTGGTTCTCAATCCGGTAGATGAAGCGCGGGGACTGGAGCATGGCCTCGATGATGTAGGCGACCGCCTCCTCCNTNCTTCCGTTGTCGGCCGCCACGGCGGTGGAGATCCCGCGGTAGGCGATGACTTCCCGCTGTTGAAGCGGGCCCCGCAGGATCCAGGTGCCCATGGGCCGGATCAGGGCTTCCATGTCGCGGTCCGTGAAGCGTGGCGCAGGTGCGAAGCGGGCGGAGAACTCCGCGGGAGCCATCCGTTTCACGATGATTCCGGCGAGCTGCGCATAGGCATCGATGTGCTTGAGATCTACACTGAGGTTGTAGGCGGTGTTGGTGAAGCCGTCGGCACGCAGGTCCGAGGGCAGGATCCGNCGGGCCTCATTTGCGATGTCAACACCCACCGTGGCCTTCACGGTGGCGATGTACTCGTCCACGGTCAGCCGCTGGACCCACTGTCTTCCGGTCCCGCCACCGCTGTGCACGTAGTTGGCGGGGTCGATCCTTTCCAGCGACCAGTGGGCTCCTTCCTCGATCCACTTGCGGAGCGCGGCTTTCTGATCCTTGCTCAGGGGTGCGCTGTCCTTGGGCATCTCGTCGTGGAAGACGGTTTCCCAGAGCAGGCTCTGTCCGGGCTTGCCCGGCACCACTGTNGCTCCGTCCCGGAGGGGGGCGAAGGTGGTTGACTCGCGGGTGAGGTCGAGCCTGCCCTTGCGCGTGGCCGGGTCGTGGCAGCCGAGGCAGTGATTGGCAAGGATGGGGGCTACTTCGTTTTCGAAATGAAGGGCCCTCGGATCGCGCCCAGGGTGGACCACCGGGCTGCTTGCGCCCCGGGCCCCGGCCTTGAAATGAGCAGTCACCTCGGCGGGGCTCAGTTCGCGTTCGTAGATCGCGACCAGGTAGTAGGTGCCCTTCCAGGGACGCTTTCCATCGGCCTCGTCACCGAGGAGAAGGTGGTATCCCGCATCCCACGGCTGGACGCTTCCGGGCACTGTCTTTGCGGCGGCCTGCTTCCCGTTCAGGTAGAGACGGGTGGTCCCCGATCGGTCTCGTGTGTAGACCACGTGGGTGAGCNGGGTGGTNAGGCTGCGGGGCCTGGTGGGAAGGGAAGGAAGGCCATTGCTACTCGTCCGGTTGGTGCGGAAGCGCACCTCGAACCTGTCGCCGTCCTGCCCCAAGGTAATGTTGCGATTGGTNCTGTTGCGGGAGAGGGATACAATGCGGGCGGGGCCGCCTTGCCNGGTATCGGCTGGCTTGATCCAGGCCTCTACCGTGATCTCGCCAGTGCGTTGGACCGCTCTCACGAGCTGCCGGGCGGGCTCGGTCGACTGCACCCGTGCCGAACCGCGAATCTCAAGGGTGCCCGGGGAGCGTTGCACCCCCCGGGGATCCCCGATGCGAAGGTTTAGTGGCTGGCCGTTCCCGGAGCGGTCCTTGACCAGGGCTCCCGTTGCGGAACTGAAATCGTAGAGAACCTGGAGACCACGGGTGGTTCGCTGGGCCTGACAGGGAGCCAGGGAGCAACCCGAGCTGACCGCGATGGTGATCAAGACCCTCGCGGTCAACATTGAGAGTCTCGCTCTCATGGGAGGTGATTGCGATTCCAGGTGCAGCGGGCGGGCCGCAGGTGTCGCCCCCGCGCTATTTGATGACGCCTGAAAGGTCGTAGGCGGTGACCTTGTTCTCGAGCATCTGGGGTACGATAAGAAGTTTCTTCTTAGGAAGGTAGGCGATATCAGCCGAACCCTTGGGAAGGTCGAGAAGGGACGTGACCGCTCCCTTGCTGCTGATGCGGAAGACCGCACCTTCGATCCAGTCGGTCACAAGGAAGCCTCCCTTCCCGTCCAGCTCNAGGCCGTCGAGGTTTCCGGTGGAAGCCTTGGTGATAGCCTCCACCTTGCGGGTTCGCAGGTCCATGGAGAGAAGGCGTCCACGGACCAGGGTATCAAAAGAGGGCTGGATATCGCGTCCCCACCCGGCGATGTAGAGAGTTCCGCCACTGACAAGGAGGCCGTTCGGGCTGTCCAGTTCGACGCCGCTCGCGATCTTGCTGACCTTGTCGCCCTGCAGGGCGTAGATCGTGCTGGCNAGCATGTCGGAAACGAGAACGCTCCCGCGAGGGGTGACCGCCACGTCATTGAGGAACTTTGCNCCCTCGATCGTGTGAATGGCGTGGGTGTTGCCGCTCTGGATGCTCACCCCGACCAGGCGGTCGATGTCTGCCACCCAGAGCACGCCGCCGGTTGCACGCAGTCCCTTGGGGGCGTTCAAGCCCGCGAACCAGCGTGGGTTGACCACCGTGCCGTCCGGCTTCAGGATGGAAATAATGCCGTCGCCATCCTTGCCCAGCCCACCCCCGCCTCCGACCTGGGAGAGGTAGACGTTGCCGGTATTTTCATCGAAATAGGCACTTTCAGGGGCCTGGATTCCCTCCGAAATCTCCCAGGCCACCTTGGGAGCCTGGCCGGCGGCCGGAAGGCCTGCCGCGAGCATTGCGGAACTAATTGCGAACAGGGTGCGCGTTTTCATAGGATGGAGCCAATTTAGGCGGCAGATGAGCGGGTGCCCAGCGGTTTTTCGGGGGAGGGGCCGGGTCGCCCTGTTCCGCCGGGATGGGCCGCCGGGCCTCCCACGCCGGGCTGGGGCGCAGCATGTCGAAGAGGNTTCGCCCCACCTCCGGAGCGTGCTCCTTGGCCGTCTTCGTCAAGACGTGTTCTTGACGAACTCACAAGTAGTGACTCAGGTAGACTTATGACCCGACNCCGCCGATGCCTCGCTTTCCTGAGCTGCCTGCTTCCCGCCTTGGCGCTNCAGGCCGCGCCACCCAAGGAAGCTGCCTTCAAGTATCTTTCCCCGGAGGAGGCTATTGCCAAGATGACTTATCCAGATGGTTTCGTGGTGAACGCCTTTGCGGCCGAGCCACAGTGCCAGCAGCCCTTCGCCTTTACCTTCGATGAGCGGGGCAGGGTCTGGCTCTGCGAAAACCTGAACTACGAAACACGCGGCTCCGATCTTTACAAGCTGGGTCCACTGGGNCGCATCGTGATCCTGACCGATACCGATGGAGATGGCGAGATGGACGAGCGCAAGGTCTTCAAGGATAAGATCATGTTTCCCACAGGAATCGCGCTGGGTCACGGTGGGGTCTGGGTCGGTTCTCCGCCGAACCTGCTCTTCATTCCGGATCGCAACCGTGACGACGTGCCGGATGGCGAGCCCGAGATCAAACTTGATGGATGGGGCAGGCAGGACCGACATGAAACCCTGAACAGCTTCCTCTGGGGTCCCGACGGCTGGCTCTACGGAACACATGGAGTTTTCACGCACTCCAACGTGGGCAAGCCCGGCGCTCCTGACAGTGAGCGGCAACGGATCAATGCCGGGGTCTGGCGCTACCATCCGCTCAACGAGAAGTTCGAGGTTTTTGCCTGGGGGACCAGTAATCCCTGGGGTCTCGACTTCGACGAGAACGGACAGGCCTTCGTAACGGCCTGCGTAATCCCCCATCTTTTTCACATGGTGCAGGGCGGCCGCTACCACCGCCAGGCGGGACGTCATTTCAACCCGTATGTCTATGAGGACATCAAGACCATCGCGGACCACCGGCACCCCTCGGCCCATGGAGGGGCCCGTTTCTACCTCGCCGATCAGTTCCCNGAGAAGTACCGCAAGAAGCTGTTCATGTGCAATATCCACCTGCACGGAGTCCTGGTTGACGAAACGAAGAGGAAGGGGTCCGGTTACGTCGCGAGTGACCCGGCCTATGGAGGAACGTTCTGCATGTCCAACGACCCCCAGTGGCTGGGGTTCAACATGGAGATCGGCCCGGACGGTTCGCTCTATGCGATCGACTGGCACGACTCTGACATCTGCGGGCGCAAGGTCCTCCACCAGAAAACGGGCCGCCTTTGGCGTATCAGCTGGGGCAAGGCGAAGTTTCCGGTGGGGATGGACCTGACCAAGCTGCCCGACGAGGAGCTGGTCCAGATGCATCTCCATGCAAATGAATGGTATGTCCGGCAGGCGCGGCGCCTCCTGCAGGAGCGGGCCCTGGCGGGCAGGATCAAGCCCGTCAGCCTCGGGATGCTCCGGAAGATTCTCGACACGCACCCTGATCCTGCCCGTCGGCTTCGTGCGATGTGGACCCTCCAGCTGATTGGAGGGCTGGGTGATGTCATGCTGGCCGGGATGCTTGATGACAAAGCCGAGTATATCCGGGCCTGGGCCATTCAGCTCATTGCGGAGGATGGAAAGGTGCCCGATGCGGTTCTGCAGAAATGGGCCATGATGGCGCGAGAGGATGAGAGTGCCGCCGTGCGCCTCTTCCTCGCCTCGGCGATGCAGCGGCTTGAGCACGGCAAGCGCTGGGATGTGCTGACCGCCCTGGTGGCTCACGAGAAGGATAAGAACGATCACAACCTGCCCCTTCTCATCTGGTATGCCTTGGAGCCCCTCGTTGTGCTGGATGAGGACAAGACCGCTGCCCTCGTGGCGGCCTGCAAGATTGACAAGATCAAGGGATTCATCGAACGCCGTCGCAAGGCGGGTGGCAAGTCAGCCACGGCCAGGCCGAGGTCGCTGGGTCCGAAGGCCAAGCCCGCGCGGTCCGTCCCGGATACCGGACTGGTCCTGCACCTCAAGGCGGAGGAGATCGCCCCGGGCGGCAGGTGGGGAAGCGCCCGGCAGGAGACGGCAGCTTTCCGGCCGAAGGTGGTCACCTCGCTGGGAGGTCGGCGTGCCTACAAGTTCGACGGGTCGGACGACCGCCTTGAGATTGCTCATAGGAGAGAGCTTTCCTTCGGCAAGGGCGAGGCCTACTCGGTGGCAGCCTGGGTATATCACGAGGGGGCCGGGGGCGGGTGGACTGCGGTGATCAACAAGTCGCGGGCCGAGGGCAAGTGGTACGGGCTGTGGATTGACCCGGCTGGAAACTGGTTGATGGGACACGAGAAAGCAAATGTGTCTGGCACCCGCGCCAAGGGGGGATGGCACCATGTCTGCATGACCCTCGACCGGGGCGAGCGATTCCTCTTCGTTGACGGGCATCTCGCGGCATACGAGNCCGGTTCGGTGGCCGCCGATGGAGCGGGAGAGCTCTGGATCGGAGGGGCACCCTCGGTGAAGGAGTTCTTCCGGGGTGGCATCAACGAGGTGCGGATCTACCGGCGGGCCCTCAGCGCCGGTGAGGTGAGCCATCTCGCGGAACATCCGGTTGGAGTGGCGGACCGCGGGGCGCGTGCGGAGGAGCGCACGCCGGAATTGTTCGCCCACTACCGGTCCGTTCTCACGGAAGACAATCTGGCACAGGCCGATCTCAAGAAAGGTCAGTTGGTCTTCAGCGAAAGCTGTGGACAATGCCACACCTTGAACGGCGAAGGGGGAACGGCTGGTCCGGAGCTCAATCGTGGTGCGCTCGGCAAGCTCGCTTATCTTCTCCCGCACGTTCTCGATCCCGACGGGGAAATCGACGAGCAGTACCGTTATTACAAGTTCGAGCTCGAGGACGAGCGCGTGGTCCTGGGTATTATCGCGGGCGAGAGTGAGAAGAGCTACACCCTCGAGTCCAACGCGGGACGCTTCGAATTGGAGAAGGACAGCATCGTGCACCGGGATGTCCTCCCCTACTCCCTGATGCCGGACGCAGTCTTTCAGACCATGACCGACGAGGAGGTGCGGGACCTCGTGGCCTTTCTGCAGCATTGAGAAGCGATCTTCCCCTCGCGGCCCGGGCGCAAAACTGACGGGGTCGCCCGTTCATGTAAGGCCGTGATTTTATGTTTGTTACGTGGATTGACGACCTCCCCCAAATCGGGTATGAGCTCTCTTGCTGCAGGATTTCTGCGATCCCCCCGGTAATGCCCATGCAAAACCGCGGCGGGCGGGCTTCTCGAACTGGATAGGGGGGGAAAACCAATCCGGTTCATTTTCAGGAGTTCGTTCGTCGCGGCCAGCTCGTGTTTTCCTTGGAAATGGTCGGGAGGAGACCCTGACCTGTTGATGCGGGGAAGGGTGAGCTTCCGGTAGGCGGGCCCGGGAGGGCCGTCTGGCAGAGATTTGGAGCTTGGGGGTTGGAACTTGGACCCGTGCACGCGTAGCGTGGGTCATGATTTATCTCGACTCCAACGCGACCTCCCAGGTGCACCCGGAGGTGGTCGAGGCGATGCTTCCCTTTCTCACGGGGCAGTGGTTCAACCCCTCGAGCGGCTATCGGGCGGCCAAGGAAGTCAGGCAGGCCGTGGCCACCGCGCGGGAGCAGGTGGCAGACCTGATAAACGCCCGCCCGGATGAGATTGTCTTCACCGGCTGTGGGACCGAGTCCAACAACATGACCCTCAAGTGGCTCGCCCGGTGGGTGGGCCGCAAGGAGTCGAAGGTAGTGACCACTACTATCGAGCACAGCGCGGTGCTGCGCCCCTGTGAGGCCATGGCGGAGGTTGGTTACGAGGTGCATCGCTGCGGGGTGGACCGTGAAGGTCGGCTCCGGACTGACGAATTCGCCGACCTCGTGGACGGGAGCCGTCCTGGCTTTGCCTCCGTGATGTGGTCGAACAACGAGACCGGGGTGACCAACCCGGTTGCGGAGGCCTGCAGGATCACGAAGGAAGCAGGCTGGGCCTTTCACACCGACGCGATCCAGGCGGTTGGCAAGATGCCGGTCGATGTGCGGGAGGTGCCTGTTGATTTCCTGTCCCTGAGCGGACACAAGTTCCATGCCCCCAAGGGTGTGGGGGCCCTTTACATCCGGGACGGGGTGCGCTTCGAGCCGATGATCCGGGGTGGTGGGCAGGAAGACGGGCGCCGGAGTGGGACAGAGAATGTTCCTTTCATCATCGGTCTCGGCAAGGCAGCCGAGCTGATGAAGGGTGAGCTTGAGCGCGGCGGGCATGCCGATGTGAAAAGGCGCCGGGACCGTCTGGAAGAGCGGCTCGTTGCCGAGATCGAGGGGGTCATTCTGAATGGATCCCGCGAGCACCGGTCCCCCAACATCATCCACGCCTCCTTTGAAAACTGTGAGGCCGCAGGACTTCTTATCCTGCTCGATGAGGCTGGCGTTCAGTGCTCGGCCGGAAGCGCCTGCATGACCGGGAAGCAGCAGCCCAGTCACGTGCAGGTGGCCATGGGCATTTCGCCCGAGCAGGCCCGGAGTAGCCTGCGCATCTCCCTGTCGATCTTCACCACCGACGATGAGGTGGAGGAGGCGGCCACTGCGATCGGGAAGGCGGTCGACAAATTGCGCAGCGTGCAGGGCCCGCCCGGAGTTGGCCCGGTCGTCGTCTACGGCGGGTAGGGGCAGGTGAAATTGGGAAGGTGGGTCGAACCGTAAGCCGCCGGGAGCGAAACCGTTGTCGCGAAGAGGCTGTTGAACGGGGGAATACTGTCCGCTCCCCTTCCTCCCGGCTTGACGAGGCGGGAGCGCTGGCGCAGTCTCCGCCCCCCCGTTTCCGGGAAATCCACTACCTTCATACCATCATGGCCACCAAGATCTATACTGACAAGGACGCCAACCTCAATGCGATCAAGCGCAAGAAGCTCGCCGTCATTGGATTCGGTTCCCAGGGGCATGCCCACGCCCTGAACCTCAAGGAGAGTGGTTGCGACGTGACGATCGGACTCTACNCCAAGTCCAAGTCCCGTCCGGTCGCCAAGAAGCTCGGGTTCAAGGTGATGGATACCGGTGAAGCGGTNAAGCACGCCGANGTNATTTTCATCGCCACNCCGGACACCGTCATTCCCTCGGTTTTCGAGAAGGACGTGTCCCCGAACCTGACCGCGGGCAAGACNCTCCTTTTCTCCCATGGGTTCGCGGTTCACTTCGACCTGATTGATGCTCCCGGGGACGTGGACATCATCATGGTCGCACCCAAGGGCCCGGGCCATACCGTGCGCAGCCAGTATCTCGAGAAAAAGGGAGTGCCCACCCTGATCGCGGTCCATAATGACGCGACCGGGAAGGCCCGGCAGACCGCCCTCGCCTGGGCCAAGGGCATCGGGGGCACGCGGGCGGGCGTCTTCGAGACCAACTTCCGGGAGGAGACCGTGACCGACCTNTTNGGNGANCAGTGCGTCCTCTGCGGGGGGGCCTCCGCCCTNGTGAAGGCTGGGTTCGAAGTGCTGGTGGAAGCCGGCTACTCGCCCGAGATGGCCTACTTCGAGTGCCTGCACGAGCTCAAGCTCATCGTGGATCTCATGAACGAGAGTGGNATTGCCGGGATGCGNTTCTCCATCTCGGAGACNGCGGANTATGGCGATGTCTCGGTTGGCCCCAAGATCATCAACGAATCGGTGAAAAACCGCATGCGCCGTCAGCTNAAGACNATCGAGAGCGGACGNTTCGCCAAGGAGTGGGTCAAGGAGTTCCAGGGAGGCTGCAAGAACTTCAANAAGATCCGCAAGGCGGAGGAGCGGCATGGCATCGAGAAAGTCGGNGCCAAGCTGCGGGGAATGATGAGCTGGCTTGGAAAGAAGGCCAAGAAGGTTGGCAAAGGNGTGAGCCAGGCCAGCTACGTTTCGACCTCNAAATANCGAGNGGGAGNCCCGCTCCGGCCGTTNCGNNNCGGGNTTTTGNNNNGNCCNNTNCCCGGGNNNNCGNTTCCCNNNGCANGCCGCTTCCNNTANANGGNANGCGGCTTTTTNATTTTTACGCAAAGNCTTGAANNGGAGGGCNGGCTGGCNCTGAATGCCCGGCAGATGGAGNNTTATGAAGGNCTTGTCTTATCAAGCTNNANCCTCATAATCNCCTAGNTTCTAACATCCTAGCNACACGACATGAGCGACAGTAACGGAATAAACAGGTCCCGCCTTCTTTGGGCAGGGTTCATGGCCATCTTGGCCGCGGGCGTANGCTTTGCGATTCGAGGTGGTATCTTTGATAACTGGGGCGGTGAATANGGCTTCACCGGCNCTCAACTGGGGGCCATTGGAGGGGCTGGTTTCACGGGGTTCTGTTTTGGGATCGTTATCGGCGGAGTCGTGGTCGACAAGATCGGCTATGGAAAACTGGTGCTCCTTGCTTTTGCCACGCATGTCCTTTCGGCATTTGTAACCTTCGGAGCGTCCACTCCTGATAACGCCTACGGTTTCCTATTCGCCGGGATGTTCCTTTTTGCCTACGCAAATGGAACTCTGGAAGCGGTTGCCAACCCGTTGGTTGCGACAGCCTTCCCCGAAAACCGCAACCATTACCTGAATATCCTCCACGCTTCCTGGCCGCTCGGGTTAATATTTGGTGGTATTATTGGGTGGACACTGGACGACAAGTTACAATGGGGATGGAAGTGGCAACTGGCGCTCTACCTTGTCCCCACCGTAATCTACGGGTTGATGTTCTTTGGACAGAAATACCCCAAGTCGGAGGCCTCGAAGAAGGGGATGTCCTTGGGAGATATGTTCAAGGACGTGGGAATTCTTGGTGGGTTGGTGATCTGTTACCTGCTCGCCCTTTTCTTCGGAGGGTTGTTCACCCAGGTGTTGACCGCCGCGGATGCGACACCGGAACAGGCATTGGCGACAGCAAAGACAGCCAAGATTATAGGATATGTCATCGGGTTCGTCCTGCTGGCGGTGATCGGGATCATCACCAAGTTCTCCATGGGATCGGTCCTGCTCTTCGTATTGTTTATCGCTCACGCGCTGGTTGGTGCGGTGGAACTTGGGACGGATGGCTGGATCCAGAACATTACGGGTAATCTCTTTAGTTCGGAGGCTGGTAAGTGGCTCTTCGTCTTCACCTCGGCGATCATGTTCGGGTTACGATTCTGTGCTCACTGGTTGGAGAAGACCCTCAAACTTTCGCCCGTGTCCATGCTCTTTGCCTGTGCGGTTCTTGCCTTTGTTGGCCTGCAACTTGCCGGTGGAATGGACAGCCTGATGATGGCATTTGGAGCCTTGGGTCTTTACGCGATTGGTAAGACCTTCTTCTGGCCTACGATGCTGGCTGTTGCTTCTGACCGTTTTCCACGGACGGGTGCGGTCGCGATTTCCATCATGGGTGGTATTGGGATGATGTCTGCGGGGCTGATTGGTTCAGAGGGACTTGGTTACGGAAAAGATCGTTTCTCCGCGGCCGCTCTTAAGGACAGCGACGAGAAAGTTTACGAGGGTTACAAGGTCCCGGAGGACAAGGCCAAGGAGTTCCTGTTCTTCGAGAAAGTGGAGGCTATTGATGGCAAGAAACTTGCCGCAGTGCAGGGCAAGCTGAAGAACGCCCGCACTATTCTCGCGAAGGGCAGCCTCAAGGATGCAGAGCTCCTTAAGGAGGTTGACGAGGAAGCCGCTGCGGTGAATAAACTAACGGTTAATATAAGTAACGGTGAGCTGGCTCTCGGCGACAAATCCCTTAGCGGTGAGGAGCTGATTGGAGCATTGAACAAGATTACCGAAGCTCAGAAAACCAAGAAGGCGAATGAGGATCTTAAGGCCTTGGAAGTAGCGCTCAAGGATGCGGGAGTCCTCAAGGACGGGGGTAATACAAATCTCGCGGACGGGATGAAAGGGCTTACCGAAGATGAGAAGAAGGTGCAGGAGGCCAGCATCACGGGTGATCGTAAGACCCTGAAGGCGGATTCCATGATTCCGCTTGCCATGGCCGTGATCTATCTCCTCATGATGCTCTATTTCAAGTCGAAGGGTGGTTACAAGCCTCTTACGATCGAAGAGCAGGAGGCCTCCTAGGGCGAGACACCGGGCGAACCTCTTTTCCTTAATTTCAAGCGGCTCCGGGCAACCGGAGCCGCTTTCGTTTTTTGGCGGGATTGTGACGTGCCTCGGTGAACGGGAGAGCGGACCGCCCGGAGGCCAGAGAAAAAGCCCCATGGAAACCATGGGGCCTTGAAAAGTGTTGGAACTCGCAGGGTTGGCGGCCTTAGCCCTCGGCCTCTCCGCCCTTGGGCTTCCTGGCGCGGCGGACGGCCCCGAAGCGCTTCTG
>PBLI01000037.1 GCA_002721695.1 Roseibacillus sp.
CAACGAGGCTTCCCGCTGCCCGGCGGTGGTGGGAGGAAACGTGGAGACCAGTCAGCGGGTGGTCGATGTCCTGCTCGCGGCACTCGGTTTGCAGGCCAACAGCCAGGGGACGATGAACAACTTTCTCTTCGGTAACCGGGAGTTCGGGTACTACGAGACGATCGGCGGAGGATCAGGAGCCGGGCCGGGGTGGCACGGCATGAGTGGGACCCACGTCCATATGAGTAATACCGCGATCACCGACCCGGAGATCCTGGAGCGCCGTTACCCGGTCCGCCTGCACGAGTTTTCCCTGCGCACGGGGTCGGGAGGAGCGGGCCACTGGCGGGGCGGGCTGGGACTGGTCCGCGAGGTCGAGTTTCTTGAGCCGATGACGGTGTCGCTGCTCACCCAGCGCCGGAAGGAATCCCCGAGGGGAGTCGCGGGTGGGGATGGCCAACCGGGAAGGCAGGTCCTAAAGCGGGTCGATGGGTCCGGGGAGGAGCTGGCCGGGGCGTGCAGTTTCGCGGTTGAGGCCGGGGAACGGGTGCGGATCGAGACCCCCGGGGGTGGGGGATGGGGCCAGTAGATTAACGACTGCGGCCAAGACTGCGGATGGGGGGTGGGATTATGTTGTCGTCCATGGCCTGATCTTGACCCAGTGAACGAGTGAACTAGCTTGGCGTCTGCATGTTCCGTCTTCCCTGCGTTGTGATTCTCCCGGTCATGCTTGGCCTGGCGAGTGGGGCGTCTGGGGAGGAACGGGCCGGACTGGACTGGTGGTCTTTTCAACCGGTGACCCGCCCGGCCGTCCCCGGTGAGAAGGGGGAGCGCTCCAACCCGATTGACGGGTTTGTCCGGGCGCGCCTGGCGAAGGCAGGGATGGAGGCGGCTCCGCCTGCGGATGCCGCGACCCTGGTGCGGCGTCTGCATCATGTCCTCACCGGGTTGCCGCCTTCCGCGGAGGAACTCGCCTCCTTTGCTGAGGATTCCCCGGAGGAACGTTACGAGCGTAAGGTCGATGCGCTGCTAGCCTCTCCCAGGTTCGGGGAGCGTTGGGCGCGCCACTGGCTCGACGTGGTGCGCTATGCGGAGACCATCGGCTACGAGCGGGACGCGGTGAAGCCGAATATCTGGAAGTATCGCGACTGGGTCATCAGGGCTTTCAATGAGGATCTCCCCTACGACCAGTTCGTGCGTGCGCAGGTGGCGGGGGACGAGCTTGCCAAGCGGAGTGAGCAGTCCGTGATCGCGACCGGGATGCTGCGGGCGGGTACCTGGAACGACGAGCCGAACGACCCGCAGGAATACAAGTATGAACGGCTGGAAGACATGGTGGACGTGGTCAGCACGGCGTTTCTGGGGGTGACGGTGAAGTGTGCGCGGTGCCATGACCACAAGTTTGATCCCATTCCCCAGCGGGATTACTACCGCCTCGCGGCGGCGTTCTGGCCGGGTGCGATCGAGCCCCGCAGCGGGGCCCTGATGGGTGGCCCGAATGAGGAAGAACTCGGCTTCAAGGGGGTCTTCGGATGGACGGATATCCGGAAGGATCCGCCTCCGCTGCACCTCCTCGAGAATGGGGAGGTGCACCGGAAGGGGCCGGTGGTGGAGCCCGGGCTGTTATCCCTGGTGCCGGCCCTCGATCGTCCCCTGCGTGCTGCTGCGCCCGGGGCCAGGACGACCGGGCGCCGGGCCCAGTGGGCTGAGTTCATCGTGGACCGGAAGAACCCGTTGACGGCGCGGGTGATGGTCAACCGGGTGTGGCAGCATCTCTTCGGGGAGGGGATCGTGCGGACTCCGAACAACTTCGGGTTGAAGGCGGCACCGCCGACGCATCCGGAGCTCCTCGACTGGCTGGCGGCGGAGTTCATGGACGAGGGATGGCGGATCAAGCCTCTGATCCGGGAGATCGTTCTCTCCCGAACCTTTCGCCAGAGTTCGGTGCACCCGAGGCAAGGAGAATTCGCTGAGCGGGACTCCTCCAATACGCTGCTGTGGAAGCAGAACCGACGCCGCCGGGACGCGGAGTCCCTGCGCGATGCCATGCTGGATGCCTCGGGGGAGCTGAATCTCCGGATGGGTGGCCCCAGCTTCTACCCGTTGATGGCCGCCGAGGTCCTCGAGGGGTTTTCCCGCAAGGGCAGCGCGTGGACACCCTCGGGTCCGGAAGACCGGCGCCGGCGCAGCATCTACATGGTGAGCAAACGCCATCTGCTCCTGCCGCTGATGACGGCCTTCGATTTTCCAAACAGCGAGAAGCCGTGTGGGCAGCGTGACGTCACCACGGTGGCGCCGCAGGCCCTCGCGTTGATGAACAACCAGTTCGTGCATGCGCGCAGCGAGGCGCTGGCCGGTTTCCTGCGAAGAGCGGGCAAAGAGGGCGAGGCGGAATCGGTTCGCGATGCATGGCGGCGGGTCCTTGGAAGAGCGCCCGGTGTGGAGGAACTGGACCGGTCCCTGCAGCACTATCACCGGCAACGCAGTTGGTTTCAGTCCGGTGGGGGCACGGCAGGCAAAGCGGGGCGTGTGACCCGGCTTCCGGAGACAGGGCGGGTCCTGTGGTTGACTGCGGAGCGGGGGGTCGAGCTGGAGGGGGACCGGGTTGCCGTGTGGAGAAACCCGTCGAGTGGTGAAGCCGCCGTGCAGGAGGAGAGTATTCGGCGTCCCCGCCTCGCAGCCGAGGCCATCGGCGGGCGTCCAGCCCTGCGTTTCAGTGGCCGGAGGGAGTTTCTGCATCTTCCGCGGGATGTCGTCCGCTCGCAGGCCAATACGGTTATTGCGGTCGCCCGGGACCGGGGCGAGGCGACTGCGCACCGCGGGATCTTTTCAAACTGGAACGCGAAGGGCGGCAACTCGACCACTTCGCTGTTTCTCGGCCTGACCGGGAAGGGGGCGGTCCGGTTTTCGGATGACTTCCGGAGCACGCAGGAGATTGACCGGCCCGGCGAGGCATTCGTGTTGGCGGCGTCGACCGGGCGGCTCGGAACGCGGATCATGCACAACGCGGCGCTTATCGGTGCGCGTCCGGCCGCCCTGACGACCCGGAACCTCAGGGGTGATTATGTGATCGGCCAGCAGGGGAATATCGATGGTGAATACTGGACCGGTGATCTTTCCGAGCTGGTCGTCTTTGATCGTCAGCTTGCGGATGCAGAGCTTCGCGCGGTAAGTGCGTTCCTGGCGGAGAAGTATGCGATCGCCCTTGCGGAAGAGAGCCGGGAGAGCGAGCGGACTCCCGAGTTCCTGGCGCTCGCCTCGCTGTGCCACGTCCTGCTGAACACGAACGAGTTTCTCTATGTCGATTGAGCGTCGCTATCCCTGTGGAGTCACCCGGCGCGAGTTCGTCTGGGAGATGGGAGGTGGATTCACGGGGGTTGCCCTCGCGTCGCTCCTCGCGGGCAACGGGTTCTTCGCAAGGCAGGCTGCGGCGGGAGCTGTGCCGGATCCGCTTGCAGCCAAACCGGCTCATTTCCCGGGCAAGGCCAAGGCCTGCATCTTCCTCATGATGAATGGAGGTCCCAGCCAGGTGGACACCTTCGACTACAAGCCGGAACTGCGCAAACATGCGGGGAAGAAGCTCCCACCGGATAAGAAGTATATCAACTCCGGGGGGCGCCGGGTGGGCTTCCTGACTCCGAACTGGCGGGAGTTCCGGCCGGGGGGACAGAGTGGCCTGCTGATCTCTGATTACTTTCCGCGCATCCGTGAGCACGCCGACAAACTTGCGGTGTTGCGTTCCTGTCACGCAGACAGCCACGCCCACGGGTCGGCGCTGGTGCAGATGAATACGGGCATGCCCCTGATTGGTCGTCCTTCCCTGGGCTCTTGGGTGGCCTATGGCCTGGGGACCGAGAACGACAGCCTGCCTGCCCATGTGGTCATGCTGGACAAGCGGGGAGGGCCGATCAGCGGGCAGCCGAACTGGTCGAGCGGCTTCATGCCGGCGACCTACCAGGGAACTCTCTTCCGCCCGGTGGGCAGCCCGGTGCTGGATCTCGAGGGGCCCGCTCACCTCGACCGCCGGGCGCAGCGCAACCAGCTCGACCTGCTTGGTGAGTTGAATGAGCGCCACCTTGGCGCCAGGCCGGGCGGAAGCGAGCTGGCAGCCCGGATTCAATCCTATGAGCTCGCCTACCGGATGCAGGCGGAGGCTCCCGAGGCGGTGAACCTGGAAGAAGAAGCGGAGACCACGAGGGAGGCTTACGGAGTAGGACAGTCCCCGACTGATGAGTTCGGACGCAACTGCCTGGTGGCCCGCCGTCTCGTTGAGCGGGGAGTACGCTTCGTTCAGCTCTATTCCGGTGGAGGGCACCTCGAGGAAACCTGGGATGCCCATGAATCCATTGAGAAGAACCATGGGCAGCACGGGGCGGAGATCGACCAGCCGATTGCAGCTCTCCTGACCGATCTGGAGCAACGCGGGCTGCTGGAGGAAACGCTGGTGGTGTGGGGTGGAGAATTCGGGCGCATGCCCTTCAGCGAGGGCAGGGATGCCCCCGGGCGGAATCACAACCCCTACGGCTTCTCGATGTGGATGGCGGGTGCGGGAATCAAGGGGGGAACCTCCTATGGCGAGACTGACGAGTTCGGTTTCCAGGCCATGGTTGATCCCGTGCACGTTCACGATATTCATGCCACCATCCTTCATCTCATGGGCCTCGATCACGAACTGCTGAGCTATTTCCACCAGGGCCGGAAGGAAAGTCTTACCGACGTGCACGGGAAGGTGGT
The DNA here is from genome assembly GCA_002721695.1 of Roseibacillus sp. Lineage (GTDB taxonomy): Bacteria > Verrucomicrobiota > Verrucomicrobiia > Verrucomicrobiales > Akkermansiaceae > Roseibacillus_B. The sequence continues at coordinate 4,714 of PBLI01000037.1, forward strand.
GGAGGGCATCCTGGCCTAGTGGCGTCCGGACAGGAGAGCACGCTCGTGCAGGCTGTTTCGCACGGGACCTGGGGATGTAATTCACTGTTGCGGCAGCGGGGACAGCTCTCTACCGTGCGAACATGAATACGGTTTCGCGGTATGTTACTGGCTTCTTTCTGTTCCTTTTGCTGACCGGTCCACTCATGGCTGACGAAAAGCTCACCCTGACCATGCGCTCGCGGGCCAAGGATGCGCCTGCGAAGGAGGTCACGAAGAAGGTGGAGTGGGAGGCCTCGAGGACCGCCCTGATCATCTGTGACATGTGGGACGATCATTGGTGCAAGTCGGCGGCACGCCGGGTGGGCGAGATGGCCGGGCCCTTGAACGAGGTGGTGAGAAAGGCGCGGGCGAAGGGGATCTTCATCATTCACGCCCCGAGCAGTGTGGTGAGCTTTTACAAGGATGCCCCCCAGCGAAGGTACGCGCATGGAGCCCCCTTCACGAAGGCTCCCGTGAAGCTCAGTACGAAGGACCGCTGGGGAACGAAATGGTGCTGGCCGGATCCGGCGTTCGAGGGAGTTCTGCCCATTGATGACTCGGACATGGGCTGCAGTTGTGCGGAGCCCAAGTGTGAGATCCGGGAAGCATGGACGCGGCAGATCAAGACGATCGAGATCGAGAAGGGCGATGCCATTACCGACCATGGGCAGGAAACATACAACCTGCTTGCGGCCAGGAAGATTGAAAACGTGATCCTGTGTGGAGTGCACCTCAACATGTGCGTGCTTGGGCGCCCCTTCGGGATTCGCCAGATGGTCAAGGTCGGTAAGAACGTAGCTCTCATGCGGGACATGACGGATACGATGTACAACCCCCAGCGTCCTCCCGGGGTGGATCACTTCACCGGCACGGACCTCGTCGTCCAGCACGTCGAACGCTACTGGTGTCCCAGTTTCACCAGTGACGACCTCGTCGGGGGAACATCCTTCCGGTTCGCGGAAGACAGGCGCTGAGAGGAGAGGCGCCCGCTGGATCTCAACCGGCGAACTGGCAAAAACGCAGCTTAGTTCAGGCTGCCGAAGTGATGGGAACTGTCGGAAGGCAGTAAATCGTACCGTTTTCTCAGAAAAACAGGTCTTATCCTTGTCTCTGGCCTCGACTTTTCCGGGGAGTTGGGGCAGACACGGCGCCTGCAAAGTTTTAGTCACCCATATATCTAACCATGGCTGATCTTTCTAAATACCGTAACATTGGCATCTTCGCGCACGTTGATGCAGGCAAGACGACTACCACGGAACGCATCCTGAAACTCACCGGGAAGATCCACAAGATCGGGGAGGTCCATGACGGCGCGGCCACCACGGATTTCATGGAACAGGAGCAGGAGCGGGGCATCACGATCCAGTCTGCGGCCACGACCTGTTTCTGGAACGATCACCAGTTGAACATCATCGACACTCCGGGACACGTCGACTTCACGATTGAAGTGTACCGGTCCCTCAAGGTGCTCGACGGAGGTGTTGGTGTCTTCTGTGCCTCGGGCGGAGTTGAGCCGCAGTCCGAAACGAACTGGCGCTACGCGAACGAGTCCGAGGTGGCACGTCTCATCCTGGTCAACAAGATGGACCGGGTGGGTGCGGATTTCTACCGCGTGGTCGATCAGATCAAGAATGTTCTTGCGGCCAAGCCGATGGTGCTTTCCCTGCCCATCGGTGCGGAGGATGACTTCGTCGGGGTGATTGATCTCCTGACGAAGGAGGCCTGGATCTGGGATGATTCAGGAGACCCGACCAGCTACCGGATCGAGGAACCGCCCGCCGAGCTGGCAGACAAGGTCGAGCAGTACCGCAGCGAACTGATCGAGATGGCGGTGGAGCAGGACGATGAGGTCATGGAGAAGTATCTCGAGGGCGAGGAGCCGGACGTGGAGACTCTCAAGCGACTCATCCGCAAGGGAACGATCGAGCTTGCCTTCTTCCCGACCTTCTGCGGCTCGGCTTTCAAAAACAAGGGAGTGCAGCTGATCCTGAACGCGGTTGTCGAATACCTTCCCAATCCCACCGAGGTCCCTCCCCAGCCAGAAGTCGATCTCGAGGGTGTCGAGACCGGCGAGTTGGCGGTGGTTGATCCCGACATGCCCCTGCGGGCGCTGGCGTTCAAGATCATGGACGACCAGTATGGTGCCCTGACGTTCACGCGGGTCTACTCGGGCCGGCTGAAGAAGGGAACGATGATCCTCAATACCTTCACAGGCAAGACCGAGCGCGTGGGCCGTATCGTGGAGATGCACGCTGACGACCGGAGAGAGCTCGAGGAAGCACAGGCTGGTGATATCGTGGCCCTCCTCGGGCTCAAGAATGTGCAGACGGGACACACGCTCTGTGATGAAAAGAACCCGGCCACCCTGGAACCGATGGTCTTTCCCGACCCGGTCATCTCGATGGCGATTCAACCAGCGGAGGTGGGGCAGGCGGACAAACTTGGCGTAGCCCTCGGGAAGATGATCAAGGAGGATCCCTCCTTCCGGGTGGAGACCGACCAGGACAGTGGCGAGACCGTGCTCAAGGGCATGGGAGAGCTTCACCTGGACATCAAGGTGGACATCCTGAAGCGAACCTATGGCGTGGAAACCATTGTCGGTGCTCCGCAGGTTGCCTACCGCGAGACCGTAACCCAGACGATTGAGGATTCCTACACTCATAAGAAGCAGAGCGGTGGTTCGGGTCAGTACGGCAAGATCGATTACACGATTGAGCCGCTGGAGCCGGGTTCCGGATTCGAGTTCGAATCAAAGGTGGTGGGTGGTAACGTCCCGAAAGAGTACATTCCCGCGGTGGAGAAGTGGTTCCGCCTCTCCCTGGAGAAAGGCGTGCTTGCCGAGTTCCCCTGTCTCGATTTCAAGGTGACCCTGAGGGATGGAGGTCATCACTCGGTGGACTCCTCGGCCGTTGCCTTCGAGCTTGCAGCGAGGGCGGCCTACCGCCAATCGGTGCCCAAGGCCGGGCCCCAGCTCCTCGAGCCCATCATGAAGCTGGATGTCTTCACGCCCGAGGACAACGTCGGCGACGTGATCGGCGATCTCAACCGTCGACGCGGGATGATCCACGCGCAGGATCGTGCGCCCACCGGAATCCGCATCAAGGCGGAGGCCCCGCTGGGCGAAATGTTCGGCTACATTGGCGACCTGCGAACCATGACTTCAGGGCGGGGCCAGTTCTCGATGGAGTTCTCTCACTACGCGGCTGCCCCCAAGGGCATCTCCGAGGAGGTGATCAAGAAGGTCGCAGAAGACAAGGCTGCAAAAGCTAAGTAGCGATCAACGTTCCCGGGCACCCAGGTGTCCGCTTTCTTGAGAGGCCCGGACGCCTGTCCGGGCCTTTTTGCTTCCGGTCCGCCCCTGGGCGGGTGGAGGTGGTCCCTTTCAGGCAGAGGGGTCCACGGAGAGCTCGCGGAGTAGTCGCTCCAAGTGACGCAAGACGACCTCGCCGACCTCCCGGGGATGCGGTCGCTGGGCGATCTCGCTGTGCAGGCAGGTCATGGCCACCCCGTTCAGACCGCAGGGGGTGATCGCGAGAAAGGGTGGCAGGGACTCTTCCGTCACGTTGAGCGCAAAGCCGTGCATGGCAATCCACTTGCGCACTCCTACCCCGATGCTGGCGATCTTGCGGTTCTCCACCCAGACGCCGGTGAGGCCCTCCCGGTGGCGGGCCTCGACCCCGTAGTCGGCCAGGGTCGCAACGAGGGATTGCTCAAGGAGGCGCAGGTAGGCATGAAGATCCCTTCCGTAACACCGAAGGTCGAGAATGGGATAGCCTACCAGCTGGCCCGGGCCGTGGTAGGTAGCCTGGCCTCCGCGGTTGATTTCCACCACCGGATAGGGGAGGTTCCCGGTTGGGCCGAGACTGCTCTGGTCCCGGGTACGACCGATGGTGTAGACGGGGGCATGTTCGAGGAGAAAGACGCGTTCCCCGGCTGATCCAGCGCGAAGCTGGTCGACGTGTTCCTGCTGCAGCAGGAGGGCCTCCTCATATGGAATGTCGGATCCGAGCCAGTGCGATTTCATGGGGCTAGATCCGGGTGCGGGGGAGGGAGTCCTGCTTGAGAGGATCGGTTGCAAAGAGGTGGGTGAGGGCGATGGCGAGGGCGTCGGCGGCATCGTGCGGAGGAGTCTCGGAGAGACCGAGGAGGGCCCGGACCATGAAAGCGACCTGCTGTTTGTCAGCCGCTCCCCTGCCCACGACTGCCTGCTTGATCTTGCGGGGAGAGTATTCGAAGACGGGCAGGCCGTGAGCGGCGGCCGCGATCAGGGCCGCCGCGCGGGCGGCACCCATTGAAATTGCCGTGCGATGGGACTGGACGTAGATGATCCCTTCTACTGCAACCTCGTCGGGCTCCCACTTCCTGATGATATTGCCCAGCCCGGTATGGATCGCCGAAAGGGCCTCCGATTGGGTCAATTTACGGGGAATCGAGATGACCTCGTAAGCGAGGGCACGCTGGTCCGTGTGGTTGCCCTCGACCACGGCAAATCCCGTGTTCCGGATGGCTGGATCGATAGCGAGAATGCGCATGACTGCGGGCCAGCCTGGCCTTGCTTGGAAAATTACGGAATCCAGGAGAGCGCAATCCCTAGCGGCGGCGGCGACCCGAGGGGCGCCTCGGTCGGCGGATCGGCTTGCGGGGCTTGTCGTCCAGGAGGGCGGTGTAGGAGTAGTCGAAGTCGGGAAGTTTGCGACGGTCGATTTTCTTTTCGATGAAGCGCTCCACCGATTCGGCGAAGTCGAGTTCGTCGGCGGTGAGAAGAGTGAAGGCGTCACCCTCCTGTTCGGCCCGGCCCGTACGGCCGATGCGGTGAACGTAGTCCTCTGCGTTCTCGGGGACGCGATAGTTGATGACGTGGGTCACATTCGAGATGTCGATTCCACGCGCTGCGACATCCGTGGCAACAAGAACCTCGTAGTGCCCCTCCTTGAATCCCTTGAGGGCCTTCATGCGGTCGCTCTGCCGGATGTCGGAGTGCATGACCGCGACCTTGTCGTGCCCCTTCTGCTTGAGGAGCCCGGAGACCGAGTCGGCCTCCTTGCGCGTCCGGGTGAAGATCATCACGCTGTGGAACTCGGTTTCCTGAAGAAGAGCGAGGAGCAGGTCGTCTCGCTGGGTCATGGATACCGGATAGAAAGCGTGGGTCACGGTGGAGGCCACTGCCCGGCGGGCAATCTCGACCTCGACCGGGTCCTTGAGGCACCATTGCGCAAAGGTCTGGATCGCTGGCGGCATGGTCGCGGAGAAGAAGAGGGTCTGCCGCTCGTCCCAAGGGCAGAGGTTGACGATCTTGCGCACATCGGGAAGAAATCCCATGTCGAGCATGCGGTCCACCTCGTCCAGGATGAGAGCCCTGAGGGAGCCGAACCGCATGCTGCCCCGGTAGAACAGGTCGATGAGCCGCCCCGGGGTGGCTACCACCACGTCTGCACCACGTTCCAGTTGCTCGACTTGCTTACCGTAGCCGACCCCGCCGTGAAGAAGAGCGACCCGGAACCCGGTGTGCTTGCCGTAGTGTTCGAAGGCCTCGGCGACCTGGTGAGCCAGCTCGCGGGTTGGTTCGAGGACCATACATTGCGGCTTGCCGATGGGACTGAGCTTGCTCAGGACGGGGAGGGCGAAAGCCGCCGTCTTTCCGGTTCCAGTTTGAGAGGCTCCGATCACGTCGCGGCCCTCGAGAATCAGGGGAATCCCCTTCTCCTGAATGGGAGTAGGGGTGGTGTAACCGGACTCCTCGATGGCCTTCAAGACCTCTTCCGAGAGCCCAAGCTCCGCAAATGACATTGCGTTAGGTAGAGGCATGGGGGAAGGCGGTCAAGGGCAATGGGGACGCTCCGGGCATGGTAATCCGGTGTTGGGTGGAGAACATCTGGTCAAAGAAGGAGGATCACGCTATACTGTGTCCCGATGGCAGAACTCCTGCAGTATGGCGGTCCCGTGCTTTGGCTCCAGGCCGCTCTCGCCTTCCTGGCAATCGTCTACATTCTAGAGCGGCTGCTCTATTTTCATGGCGTCCGCGTGAACGCGGCGGATTTCCTGCTGGGTATCTCGAATCACATACGTCGCAAGGCTTTCGCGGAGGCGATTCACGAGGCGGACCGGGTGCCGGGGCCGGTGGGCCGGGTGGTCAACAGCGTTTTGAGCAGGCATCACATGGAACGGACCGACCTGCGCGAAATCGCAGACGAGGCAGTCTGCATGGAGGTGCCGCGCATGGAGAAGAACCTGCGGGCCCTGCTCGGGATTGCACTGATTGCTCCCCTCGCCGGCCTGCTGGGCACTTCCCTTGGACTGATCGACGTGTTCACCGAGATTCATGCCGCGGAGGGTGAGATTTCCCATGCGAGTCTCGCGGGCGGAATCTTCCAGAGCCTCGTCACGACCGCAGCTGGCCTGTGTATCGCCACCTGTGCCTATCTGTTTTACCTGGCCATGCTCGGGAAGGCCAAGCGCCTGCTGTATCGCCTTCAGCGCACAGGTATCGAGGTGGTCAACCTGATCGTCGATGCCCGGTCCGGTACGGAGATCGTCTCCTTCCGGCAGGAGGTAGAGGCGCAGAAGGACAAGGAAAGGGAGCCTCGCATCGGGAAGTCGTGAAAGCGAGGATCTCACTGCCCGAGCGACCCTCGGCCCTGTATCTCCTGGCTGTTCTCGATGTCCTCGTGGTCCTCTTGATTTTCTTTGCTCTCATCCCGGCTGTTGCCGAGCAGGCTGGGATGCCGCTGAACAAGATGAAGTTCACTTCGCGGATGGATACCATTCCTCCCGCCAAGCGGGTCAGCCTTTTCGGGCAGAGTGGTTCCCGCCCCCGCTTTCATCTAGGGCGGCGGGAAATCGCATTTGAGGATCTGGCCGGGGAACTCATGACCCTCAAGGAGGAGCGAGGGATTGAAGTGCTGGTTGCGATCATGGACGAGGACATGCCGATCGGGCTGATCAGTGATCTTGAACGTATTGCGGATGAAGTGGGGATCGAGGTGATCCTGGGAGGACGCCTGGAAATGGAAAAGACCGACTTCCGCAGCCTGGGGGACGCGTTGCCCGGGGACGACAAGGATGAAGGACCGAGGTAAATGCCGGCGCGTTGCGCGTGATGAGGAAGCGGGGCTGTTGTTCCGTTGGCGTGCCGGCCGTTCATCTGCGAGGCGAACGCTGGGGGCAGTGTTCCTCGCTCTCGTCATTTCCGGGGTGACCGCCGTGTTGATACAGGTGGAAGGTTCGCCGCAGCAACCCGACCGTCGGGGTGCGGGCCGGGTCACGGTGCTTACCCCCGGGAGTGAGGCCTCGAGGCGCTGGCTGGAATGGGCCAGGCAGAAGGCACCCTATCTCGACAGGTGGGAGCCCTCGGTGGATGGAATGCTGCAAATGCGGATGCAACGGTTCGAATCGACCCTCCGGGCCCAGGTGAAACATGAACCTCTGCTCTATCCCGTGTTCGAGCAGCCGCCCGTAAGGAGTGAATTGCCTCCGATCCTTGATCCGTCCAGGCCCCGCCTGCCACCGGTGAAGAAGAAAATGCAGCGGATGGAGATTCCGGCAGAAGTAGAGCCTCATGTTTTCACGGAGGCCAGCCTCTCCCTTCGGCAACGGTGGGGCGATCCTCCCCCGGGAAGCCCCGTGCGTGCACTCCTTGGCAACGAAAAGGAGGACCCCGGAGCCTTGCGCCCCCGCGAGTTCCTCGGGCTGGAGCGGCGATTCCGGGTGGGTGTCAATGGCCGCGGGGTGATCGAAACCTGTCAGCCTCTCGGAGCGGGTGATTCTGTGCCGGACGCGGTGATTTCCCGCTGGTTGCGCTCGCAAAGAATGAAAGCGGGAGAGGAGCCGCTGGTGTGGGGAGAGATCCGGGTTCGCGTGCGGGGACTGGCGGCAGGGCAGAAATCCAGTTTTGAGAAAGCGGATGATTGACTTGGATATACCGCAATTCCTTACGGCCATCCTGCTCATCAGTGCAGCGGTGGTCGGACTGGGGGGCATTCGGGAGCAGCTCAGTGAGCGACGAAGGGCCAGGGCAGCACGCCGGGATGTGCTGCGGTGCCGCATCTGTGGAGCTGCTTACCGCAAAGAAGGCCCTAATGCGGTCCAATCGTGCCCGGAGTGCGGGAGTCCCAATCATTTGGGAAGGGACCGCAGGCTGGGATGAGACTTGCGAAAGCCCGTCGGGCGGTTTAGGGAAGCTCGGGCCCTTCAGGGTCAAAGATTTGCTTATGTCTGAACGGAGAGTTGTAGTGACCGGCATCGGCGCCGTCAGTCCCCTGGGAAACGATATGGCGTCAACCTGGGAAGGGCTTAAGAATGGGCGATCGGGGATTTCGACCATCGAGCAGTGTGATCCTTCACCCTACCCCTGCAGAATCGCGGGGGAGGTGAGGAATTTTGACCCCAAATCCTTTTACAAGAATCCAAAGGATGCGCGGCGGTCCGATCGTTACACCCAATTTGCCATTCCGGCGGCGCGAATGGCCCTCCTGGACAGCGGATTGGATCCTGACGCCGTGGACCTGACAAGAATAGGAGTGATGGTGGGAAGCGGGATCGGTGGCCTGAGCACTCTCACGGAGCAGCACAGGGCCCTGATGGAAAAGGGCCCAGGGCGGGTCAGCCCGTTCGTGATTCCAATGATGATTGCAAATATCGCAGCCGGTATGATCTCGATGGAGTATGGCTTCGGGGGGCCTAACATGTCGATCGTGACAGCCTGTGCGACGGCCAACAATTCTGTGGGTGAGGCATGGCGAATTCTGAAGTTTGGTGACGCCGATGCAATTCTTGCCGGCGGTTCGGAGGCATCGATCCAGGAGATGGGACTCGCTGGTTTCAGCAACATGCGTGCCTTGAGTACCCGCAATGAGGAGCCGGAGAGGGCGTCCCGCCCGTTCGATGTGGATCGGGACGGTTTCGTCATGGGAGAAGGGGCGGGCGTCCTGATGCTTGAAGAGCTCGAACACGCCCGGAAGCGGGGGGCGGAAATATATGCTGAGCTGGCAGGATATGGGGTAAGCGCTGATGCGCATCACCTGAGTGCCCCGTCTCCGGATGGAAGCGGGCCAGCCCGGGCCATGAGAATGGCGATGAAGCACGCGAAGGTAAATCCCGAGGATATCGAGTATCTCAACGCTCATGGCACTTCCACTCCGCTTGGAGATATCGCGGAGACGCTGGCCATCAAGGTGGCCTGCGGTGACCACGCCACCAATGGGCTGGCAGTGAGTTCAACAAAGTCGATGACGGGACACCTGCTTGGAGCCGCGGGCGCGGTCGAGCTGGCCGCCTGTATCCTCGCCATTCGTGATGGGGTGCTCCCGCCCACAATAAACCTCGAGAAGCAGGATCCCGAGTGCGACCTCGACTATGTGCCCAACGAGGCGCGGGAAGCACGCATCAAGGTGGCGGCCAGCAATGGGTTTGGCTTCGGAGGGCACAACGCGACCCTGATCGTCAAGGCCTTCGAAGGCTAGGCGACGGNGAAGGGGCGGNCCGGAAGCCGANGCCCCGNCTTATTCGCCCGGGGACTGGGAAGCAGTCTGGGCTGCAGCGGCGGCCTTGCGCTCCTCCATTTTTTTCTCGGTTGCCTCCGAGANGTAACGCCAGCGCACACGGTTGCGCTTCACAGCACTGCGGGCCTTACGCCGTTTGCGATCGGCCGGGGTCTCAAAGGCGCGTCGCCGACGCATTTCCTCGATGATTCCCTCGGTATCGAGCTTGGTCTTCAGCCGCTTGAGGGCCCGGTCAACGGACTCACCCTTTTTAATTTGAACGCCGCGGTCGTGACTTTTTGCCATGGGAATGAAGAGATTCAGGCCAAACGGTTTTGGGGGCGCGGAGCCTAGGAGGGGTTCGGGATCCCGTCAAGCGGAGATTTTGGCNCGGGATGTCCTGTTTTTCGGGNCCCGGGCCTGGTGTGCGATCATCCCTGCCGTCCACAGCAGACCTTGTATTTTTTCCCGGATCCGCAGGGGCAGGGTTCNTTCCGGCCGACCTTGATGCTNGGGCGCCGCTTGGGGATGTTGAGCTTGAGCTGGCCCCCTCCCTCAGGATCCGGACCGGCTGCTCCGGAGGCGGCCATGTTGCCCTGGCCGAGGCCCGGCCCGGGGGAGCCCTGGTCATTCATCTCAAGGGGGAGGTTGTGCAGGAACTGCTCGAAGTTCTCCAGGTTGGTGGTGCTCCGGAAGAGGTTTGAAAGGACCTCGCCCTCGATGCTGTCCATGAGGCTGACAAACAGGTTGTAGGCCTCGTTCTTGTATTCCACCAGGGGATCCTTCTGGCCCTGGGCCCGGAGGTGCACTCCATCCCGCAAGGCGTCCATGTTGTAGAGGTGCTGTTGCCAGAGCCGGTCGATGGCCACCATGATGATGTGCCGCTCGAGCTGGTCGAGGAGAGCGGGATCCTCCACCTGGATCTTGAGCTCATAGGCGGTCTTGACCTTCTCGATGATCATACCGCTGATTTCCTCAGGCTCCTTTCCGTTGAAGGTGTCAGGCGATCGGTCGAGATGGATCGGGAAGGTGGTGTTGGCCCAGCCGATCAGTTCGTTGTAGTCGGGAGAACCCTCGTCGCGGTCGAGAAGGTAGCTGTCGACCTGGGCGGGGATGACCCTTTCAACTATTTCATAGATCAGCTCGCGGGGGTCCTCGGAGGTGAGNACCTCGTTACGGTATCCGTAGACGACCTCGCGCTGGTTGTTCATCACGTCGTCGAAGTCGAGGACGTACTTCCGGCGGCGGTAGTGCAGCTGCTCGACGCGTTTCTGGGCTGTTTCCACCGAGCGGTTGAGCCAGCGGTGCTCGAGGGCCTCACCGTCCTCCATGCCGAAGCGCTCCATCATGCTGGTCATGCGCTCGGCGGCAGCGAAATTGCGCATCAGGTCGTCTTCGAACGAGATGAAAAACTGTGATCCGCCCGGGTCACCCTGGCGGGCGCAGCGTCCACGCAGCTGGCGGTCAATGCGGCGCGATTCGTGGCGTTCGGTTCCGATCACCATCAGCCCCCCGGCGTCAGGAACCCCCTCAGCCAGCTTGATGTCGGTTCCTCGTCCAGCCATGTTGGTGGATACCGTGACCGCGCCCTTCTGTCCGGCCCTGGAGACGATCTCGGCCTCCTGCCGGTGATACTTGGCNTTGAGGACGGAGTGGGGNATCTTNCCGCGTTTGAGCATGCGGGAGAGAGTCTCGGAAGCATCCACNGAAGCNGTTCCCACGAGGACGGGTTGTCCCTTCTTGTGGGCGGATTGAATCGCGGTGACGACCGCATTGTATTTTTCCCGCCGGGTCTTGAAGACCTGGTCGTTGAGGTCCTCGCGGGTGTTGGGCTCGTTGGTGGGTATGGGGAGAACGTCGAGACGGTAGATGTCGGAAAATTCCGCGGCCTCGGTTTCGGCCGTTCCGGTCATGCCGGCGAGTTTCTCGTAGAGGCGGAAGTAGTTCTGGATCGTAATGGTGGCGTAGGTCTGGGTTTCGCGTTCTATTTCGACTCCCTCCTTGGCTTCCACCGCCTGGTGGAGCCCATCGGACCACCGGCGACCGGGCATCTCNCGCCCCGTGTTCTCGTCCACGATGACGACCTTGTTGTTTTGCACGACGTACTCGACGTCTTTCTCGAAAAGGCAATAGGCCTTCAGGAGCTGGGAGATGGAATGCATCTTTTCACCCCGCCGGTCGAGGCTCTCCTCTACTTCCTGTTTCCTGCTGCGAGCGGTCTCTTCATCGAGTTCGAGGTCGGCATCGATTTCGGCGAAAGCCTCGGCGAGATCNGGAAGGATGAAGGCATCCGGGTCGTCGGGAGAAAGAAACTCGCGCCCCATTTCCATGAGGTCGGCATCATGGCCCTTCTCGTCGATCGTGAAGTAGAGTTCCTCCTTGACCGCGAAGAGCTCCTTCTTCTGGGCGTCCTGGTACATGGAGAGCTCACTTTTCTGGACAAGCCGGCGCAGGTCGGGGTCCTCCATCATGCGCATCAGCTGGCGGTTTCGGGGCTGCCCGAGCCTGATCTTGAAGAGACAGCGTCCCGCCTCCTCTTCCTCGTCATTGTCGAGGTGCTTCTTGGCCTGNCCGGCCAGCTCATTACAGAGCAGGTTCTGCCGCTTGACGAGTTGCTCGACCAGCGACTTGTGGCGAACGTACTGTTCCGTGGAGGAGCTCATCACGGAGGGTCCAGAGATGATGAGAGGGGTTCGCGCCTCATCGATGAGGATGGAGTCGACTTCGTCGATGATTGCGTAGTAGTGGGTGCGCTGGACCTGCTCTTCGCGGGAGGAAGCCATGCCGTTGTCACGCAGGTAATCGAAGCCAAACTCCGAGTTGGTGCCGTAGGTGATGTCGCAGCCGTACTGCTCCCGGCGCTCGGGCGGGGGTTGCTGGTTCTGGATGCAACCCACCCTGAGCCCGAGGAACTTGAAGACTGCCCCCATCCACTCCGAGTCGCGACGGGCAAGGTAGTCGTTGACGGTCACNACGTGAACGCCAAGGCCGGTGAGGGCGTTGAGGAAGACCGGGAGGGTGGCAACCAGGGTCTTGCCCTCCCCGGTCTGCATCTCCGCGATCATGCGGCGGTGGAGGGCGATGCCCCCGATCAGCTGAACGTCAAAGTGGACCATGTCCCAGGTGATCGGCTGGTCGCAGACTTCGATGGTTTCCCCCACCAGGCGGCGGGCGGTATTCTTCACCACCGCGAACGCTTCGGGCAGAATGGTCTCAAGGTATTTGCGGCGCAGCTCGGGAAAACGTTCCTCGATCTCCCGGAAGGCTTCCTTGGCCGCTTCGATAGATTCCGCACTTGCNTCGACCCGGGCCGGGAGCTCGGGAAATTCCTCGCGGAGCACGGAGAGTCGCTCACCGACCTCGTGAGCCATCTTGGCGAGCTGCTCGGGATCCATGCGCTCGATTTCCCGCCTGGTGGCAGTCGTCATGGGCAGGTAGCGATGGAGATATTTCTGCCAGCCTGCGACCTTTGCGAGCACAGCTTCGCGGGACTCCTGCTGAAGGGCCTCCTCGATCTTATTGATATTGGCGACCACCGGCCACATGCGCTTCAACTCGCGCTGGTGTTTCGAGCCGACGATCTTCTGGAGGATCCACTTGATCATGAGAGGACAAGGAGCAATTGGGAATGCTGGGAATGCTGCGAAAAGCGGTCGGTTGCATACACGCAGGCGCCGCCAAGAGCAAGGCACTGTGCGGAGAGAATGCGCATTTGCAAGGGGTTTGGGACCAAACGGAAGTTACCGCGCCCATTTAGGTGATAAGTGGTGGGCGGCAACCAGTTCCGTCGGCGAAGTGATTTGAAAGTAGCGGGAGCGCGCTCTGGCGGGGGGTGTGTCCGAATGACGTGGCCAGGCTTTCCCAAGTCTAGATGCTCACGGCATTGAATCCACCGTCCACGATCATTTCAATCCCGGTAATAAAACCGCCCGCGTTNTTGGAGGCAAGGAGGAGCGTGGCCCCCACCAGTTCGGGCGCTTCCCCAAAGCGNTCCATGGGAGTGTGTCCCATGATCTGGGCCACGCGGTCGGGGGTCAGGACCTTGCGGTTTTGTTCGGCTGGAAAGAAGCCGGGCACGAGCGTGTTGACCCGGATGCCATGGGGAGCCCACTCGCGAGCAAGGTTGCGACTCAGGTTGTGGACCGCTCCTTTCGAAGCGGAGTAGGTAAAGACACGGGAGAGCGGATTGAGACCGGAAATGGATCCCAGGTTAATAATCGAGCCGGGCACGTTGTTATCGAGAAAATAGGCGCCAAAGCTCTGACAGCCACGGAGAACGCCCGCCAGGTTGACGTCGATAATACGGCTGAATTCCTCCTCCTCGATGTCGAGGACCGGAGTGGGGGAGTTCACTCCCGCCCCGTTGACCAGAATATCGGCGCGACCGCACTGGGAGAGAACTTCATNGCGGAGGGAGTCGAGGGCAGCCCGGCTCCCNACATCGGCAGCGATGAAGCGGGACTTTCCGCCTGCGGCGTCGATGGAAGCCATGCGGGCAGCAGCTTTTTCCTCGCTCCGGCCCACCAGGACAGTTTCGGCACCCGCTTGCGCAAGTCCCTCTGCCATGGCCCCGCAGAGCTCACCGGTTCCACCGATCACAACGGCGACCTTGCCGTCCAAGGAGAAGAGATTGTTCAGAAAATCCGACATGGGGCGTGGGTTCTAGAGGNGGTCGATCGAGAGGTCAACTGCGGGCGGGAGCGATTGCTGGGCCAGGGCCGGGAGGAGGAAGGAAGGTTGCGCCGGGAGACTTTTCGAGAAGAAAATTCATGTGTTTAAAATATCAATAAATATAAAAGAACAGGCTTGGATCCCGATTATAATGTATGCTTTTTAATATACCATACAATATATAGTTGGTTTCCTGTTCTATGCTTGCTCGACTCCGGGCTGCTCCCTAGCTTTTGGTCAGACCGTAATTATTCGCCCGTCGCATGCATCTCAAATCCCTCGTCCTCCAAGGTTTCAAGTCCTTCGCAGAACGCACTTCTTTCGAATTTCACGAGGGAATTACCGGTATCGTGGGTCCTAATGGCTGCGGGAAATCAAACGTGGTGGATGCGGTCCGGTGGGTGCTGGGGGAGACTTCGGCCAAGGCGCTGCGGGGCGGGGAGATGGCGGATGTCATCTTCAACGGCACCGACAAGCGCAAGGCTCTGCCAATGGCTGAGGTCACCCTGAACCTTACCGACTGCGAAGAAGCGCTGAAGACGGATTATAACGAAGTCGCGATCACGCGCCGGGTATTCCGGGACGGAAAGTCGGAGTATCGCATCAATGACACTCTGTGTCGTTTGCGCGACATTCACGANCTTTTCATGGATACCGGGATCGGGCGNACCGCTTACTCCATCATGGAGCAGGGGCGGATCGACATGCTGCTGAGTGCAAAGCCCGAGGATCGCCGACAGGTATTCGAGGAAGCGGCGGGAATCACCAAGTTCAAGAAGGAAAAGAAGGAGGCCCTGCGGAAACTGGAATACACGGAGGCCAACCTCCTGCGTGTGCACGATGTCCTCGAGGAGCAGGAGCGACGCATAAACTCCCTCAAACGGCAGGTCTCCAAGGCGCGGCGCTACCAGGCGCTCGCCAACGATGTAAAGGTTCTCGATACGCACCTCTGTCACAGGAGCTTCAGTGAACAGTCGGGAGANCGGGAGGAACTTGTGAATTCCCTCAGGNCGCTTGAGAAGCAGCGTAGATCCTTCGAGGAAAGCCTCCCGGAAGTAGAGATGGCGGTGGTATCNGCCAGGGACAGNGCTACCAATCTCGAAAGTGAACTCTCGGAGTTGCGGCAGCGGCTCTCCAGCCACCAGAATGCATCTCACGCGGCAGAGAGCCGGATCCGGTTCAACGAGGAGCGTTGCGATGAGTTGCGCGAGAGGATCCAGACTAACCGCGATGACCTTCAGATCGCGGAGCAGAAACTGGTCCAGCAGGAACTCAACTTCAGCGTCTCCAAGGAAGAGCTTGACGCCTTGCTGAAGAGAATCGGGGAGCAGGAGGAGGCCGTGGCCCAGAAGACCGAGTTGGTGGAAACCCTGAGGATGCAACGGCAGGCCACCACCGAGCAGCTCAATGAAGCCCGGGAGGAAGCGAAACGCCTGGAGGCGGCTGTGGCCTCGGCCGAGGCTCGTATCGAGAGCGCCGATTCGTCCTCGGCGGCGAGTCGGAATCGCCTGCGGCAGCTTGGAGAGGAGGAGGAAGTTCTGCGGGTTGAGATCGCGGAGCTCCAAACGACCGAGGGGGAGCTGAAGGGCAAGATTGCGGAGGAAGAGGAGCGTGCACAGCAGATCGAGGATCAGCAGCTGGCCTCCGAGCGCGCCTTCCAGCACTCGCGGGGAGACTTGGAGGCGGCACGCAATCGACGGATCGAGCTGGATCGAGACCTGACCGCCCGCCGATCCCGCCTCGAGTTGCTGCAGCAGCTGCTGGCCCGGGGGGAGGGGTTCCGGGAAGGGACCCAGAGTGTGCTGGCAGGTCTCGATGATCCGCAGCTCATTCAACCTGGCTTGCGCGGAGTGCTGGGCAGCAAGCTGACCGTGCGTAGTGGATTTGAGCGGGCGGTGGAGGGTGCCCTCGGATCCAATCTGGAAGCCATCCTGGTTCGCGATGCGGAGTTGGCCGATGCGATACTCGACCGCTTGGCGCAGAGTGGGCAGGGAGAGGTTTCCGTCATTGCGCCCGAGTGGATGCTGACCGAGAGCGACCGACAGCTCATGACCGTCCCTGAAGGCGCCGAGTGCTGGGCGGCGGATTGCGTGGAGGCCGGGCAGGAGGTGGGTTCCATTGTGGCGAAACTTCTGGAGAGTGTGCTCGTCGTAGGGGACCGGGCGGCTGCCCATGCCCTGCGCGCCCAGGATCCATCCTGGACGTGCGTGACCTTGACTGGAGAGGTCCTGCAGTCCGAAGGGGTTTTCCGGGGCGGCCGGGCCTCGGGGGAAGCCGGGGCCTCCCTTCTGGAACGGCGCAAGGAGGTAGCCGACCTGCAGGAAGAAGTGGAGCACCTGGGGTCTGTCCTTCGCGAGGAGAGTGACAGGGTCCATGCGCAGGAGCACGGCACCAACGAGCTGCATGCCGCAGCCGAGCAGGCCAAGGATCGCTTGCAACGCCAGCAGGTGGAGCTTTCCACCCTGCGTGGGCGGTCTTCGCTGGCGGGTCAGGAGGTGAGCTCATTCGAAGGAAAGCTCGCCAACGTGAACCGCGAGCAGGATGACCTTCAGAAACGCGAGGCGACTGCCAATGAGGTGCGCGTCAATCTCGAGAGAGACCTCAACGCGGCCCGAAGCCGATTGGACTCGGTGGAAGGTGATATCAACCGTTTGGGCATGGAGCTGGAGGAGCTGAGCCGCCGGGAGGCAAGTGAGCGCGAAGAGCAGGGAGCGCTTCAGACTGCCCTCGCGGTGGAGCGCCGTGCCCAGGAGGCAGCCGAACAGCAACAGCAGCCCATCCAGACCCGCATCGGAGAATTGCGAGAGCTCAATACACGCCGGCTGGCCGAGATTGAGGAATTCGAACGGCGGATTGGATCGGCAGGGGTTGAGGATGAACAGCTCCGTGAGGAAATCTCGGAGCGCGGACGGAGGGCCCGCGAAGTGGAGGGAGAGCTTGAGGATGCCGGTGGCCGTCGCAGTGAACTGCAGCAGTCCATCAATGGGGCGGAGGCTTCCCTTTCTGACCTGCGCCACAAGATAGACCAGCTCGGGGAGCAGCGAGG
Organism: Roseibacillus sp.; assembly: GCA_002721695.1. Lineage (GTDB taxonomy): Bacteria > Verrucomicrobiota > Verrucomicrobiia > Verrucomicrobiales > Akkermansiaceae > Roseibacillus_B. The sequence continues at coordinate 21,928 of PBLI01000037.1, forward strand.
GAGGGAAGAGGTGGCGCTGGCCAAGATTGAAATGCGGCTCGAAAAGCTCCTGGAGAGCGTGATGGAGCGCTATCAGGTTGACCTGCAGACCTTTGAGCCGGACTCACATGCGCTCCTGACCTGCATGATGGAGCAGCGTAAGGCGATGCGGGCCCTGCAGAAGCGCAGGGCGACGCTGGCTGCCCGGGCCGAGCAGAGTGAGGAGGACGGGGCAGAGCATGCAGAGGATTCTGCGCAAGGTGGCGAACCGGAGGCTGACATGGGAGATGAGGCTGCCGGGGTGAAGGAGGGCGAGGATTCCGAGGGCGACGAAGAGGAAGAGGCCTTGGGAGAGAAAACAGGCACGATTGCAGGGCGGGTGGAGGAGGAGCTCGAGAACATTGAGCTTGAGGACGGTCCGGACTGGCAGTTTATCGATACCGCAGTGGGTGAGCTGCGGCGCAGGCTGGACAGCATGGGGCCGGTCAACATCGACTCGATTGATGAGTATGAGGAGTTGGAGGAGCGCCACAATTTCGTGAAAGGTCAGCACGACGACCTGATCATCGCAAAGGAGGAGCTCCTCAATGTGATTGAGAAGATCAACACGGAGACGACCATTCTCTTTGCGGAGACGTTCCAGCAGGTGCGGAGTAATTTCCGGGAGATGTTCAAGGAACTCTTTGGCTCTTCCGCCAAGGCAGACCTCATTCTTCTGGACGACGAAGACCCGCTCGAATGCGGAATCGAAGTGATTGCGAAGCCGCCCGGCAAGAAACTGCAGTCGATCACGCTGCTCTCGGGCGGCGAGCGTTCCATGACCGCAGTCGCGCTGCTCTTCTCAATCTACATGGTGAAGCCGAGCCCCTTTTGCGTGCTGGACGAGCTGGATGCGCCTCTCGACGAGTCCAACATCGGGCGTTTCCTGAAGGTCCTCGATCGCTTCGTGGGCCAGAGCCAGTTCATCATCGTCACGCACAACAAGCGCACCATGAACCGTGCGGACGTAATGTATGGGGTGACGATGGAGGAATTCGGGGTCTCCAAGCCGGTCGGGATGCGCCTCACGGCGGCCGATGGAAGGAAGAAAGGGCAGGCCAAGGGAGCGGCCTCCCGAGCGGCCGAGCGGCTGGACGGGGAATAGGCGGCAGCGTCCCGAAAGCGTGGTTCCCCGGGCGGTTCTCCGTCTTGGGTGCCTGGCCGACGCTCAGAACGGCAGCTTTGGTCCGCCGCTCTTGCCTCCTCCCATGCCCCCCATCAGGTCTTCCATGCCTCCCATGTCGCCCATTCCTCCTCCGCCAAGCGCCCCAAGCTGTTTCATCATGTTTTTCATCTTTCCCTTTGATTTCATCATCTTGCGCATCATGCCGAACTGCTTGAGGAGCTGATTGACCTCCAGCAGCGTCCGGCCGGAGCCGTTGGCGATGCGTTTGCGGCGGGTGCCCTTGATGATCTCGGGGCGGGTGCGCTCCCGGGGTGTCATCGAGAGAACGATGGCCTCCATGTGCTTGATGCGCTTGGAGTCGAGCGCGTCGGAAGGTAGTTGCTTCTTGATCTTGTTGAACCCGGGGAGCATTCCCAGAATGCCCTCCAGGGGGCCGAGGTTCTGGAGCATCTTCATCTGCTCAAGAAAATCATTGAAGTCAAAGCGGCCTTTCTCCAGTCGCTTCGCAGCCTTGGCTGCCTTTTCCTCATCGATACGATCAGCGACATGTTCGACCATGGAAACGGTGTCTCCCATGTCGAGGATACGGCCAGCCATGCGATCGGGATGAAACTCGGCGAGCTGGTCGAGTTTCTCACCTTCGCCGACATATTTGACCGGGCGTCCCGTGATGGCTCGCATGGAGAGGGCGGCTCCGCCCCGGGCATCACCGTCTAGCTTGGTGAGAATGATGCCGCTGAGGCCGACGGCTTCGTCGAAGGTCTGGGCAACCTTGACGGCCTGCTGACCGGTGGCGGCATCAGCCACCAGAAGACTCTCCCTCGGCTTGAGAAACTTATGGAGGTCCCGGAGTTCCTTGACGAGTTCCTCGTCCACTTCCTGGCGGCCTGCGGTGTCGAAGATCAGGCAGGAACCAGATTGCTTCTCAGCCCACTTGAGAGCCGCCTTGGCAACCTTGACGACGTTTTTCTCACCAGCATCCGGAGTGTAGCAGGGCACGTCGATCTGTTCCGCGATCGTGGCGAGCTGGTCGATGGCAGCCGGCCGGTAGAGGTCGCAGGCCACGAGCAGGGGACGTCGGCCCTCTTTCTTGAGGCGCATGGCCAACTTGCCCGCTGTCGTAGTCTTACCGGCTCCGTTCAGGCCGCAGAGGAGAATGCGGGCAGGGGGATTGAGGTCGAGTGGGGTCTGGTCGCCACCGAGCAGGGAAGTGAGCTCGTCGTGGAATATCTTGACGATCTGTTCCCCGGGCTTGATCGACTTGAGCACGTCCTCCCCGACGGCCTTTTTCTTGACGTTTTCGATGAAGGTTTGCGCGACCTTGTATTCAACGTCCGCCTCGAGAAGGGCGAGGCGGATCTCGCGCAGCGCGTCAGAGATGTTTTTCTCGGAAATGCGGCCCACGCCCCGCAGATTCCGGAAGGTCTTGTCGAGCTTGTCAGTAAGGTTGGAGAACATGTTGACTTGAGGGCAGAAGGTCGGGGAGCGGAGAGGAGGTGGAGAACCAGTTGTGTGGCGGGGTAGTGGCCTCCAATCAGGAGGAACTCAATCTCAAATCAACTATTCTCCGGCCCCGGCCTGGTAGGCCGCTTCACGCTCGATGAGAAAACTCCAGCGCATCGGGGATTCATACCTGGTCTTCCCGGCGAGCCGCCATTGCACGTTTATCTCGCACATGCGGTGGCGGAGCCGGCGGTTGACGGTCCAGCTGAGCCGGGAGGTGGAGGAGTCGAATGTGTGTTTCACCTTCCCGAATCCGGAGACCCGCATGACGAGGGAGGATGGGTCGAGGTTTGTCACGGCGGATAGGTCGGCGCTGATCGTGGGCAGGCGGGATTCGATACGGCTGCCGGGTGCGGGCACGACAGGGTGGGGAGTGGTCTGGACTACTGCACCGGCCACTGCGGCGGCCCCGCGGATGGATTTGAAAGTGGTCGCCTGTTCAAAGTGAAGGTCTGAGTTTCCGTGAATGATATATCGAGGGAGAAGGCGGTTGTCGATATTGCGGCGGACCTTCCCGGGGAGAACGGTGAAGAGATACTCGTATCCGTATTCCTCGGCAATGGGATACATGTCCTCGGTATGGTACCCACCCGGGTAGGCGTAGGTGGAAATGGACTGGCCGAACTTGGCTTCAAGGAATTTCTTGGAGTCCCCGAATTCCCGCCTGAGGAATTGCTCGTAGGCTTCGTCACCTTTTCTTGCGTGATACTTGAAGGTGGCGGGGAAGGGATGTGAGACGGAGTGACTTCCAATCGTGCAACCGCTTTTCTGCATTTCCCTGATCATGGCGCTGGTGAGGGCCCGGCCTCCCCCGTCCACGTAGTTCCGGTAAAGGTAGACCGTAAAGGGAAACTTGAATTCCTTCAGGATCGGGAAGGCCTCGGTGTAGACCGATTTCCAACCATCGTCGATGGTGATGACAACCGCGCGAGGTGGGATCGTCCTGTCGCCCTTTTTCCATGCCAGGAAATCCCCGAGGGAGATGACAGGCAGCCCAAGATTCTTGAGGGCTTCCATCTGCTTGCGAAAGGTCGCGGTACGTATCCGCATTTGCGAGGGAGCGAGGCGTGAGGAGAACTCGTGGTAACCGAGGACGGATACTCGAATGCCGTCGTCCTTGGGAAGCACGGGTGCGGCTGCGGTGGTGGGCTCGTCCGGTGCCGTTTCCTGCGAGAGCAGGAGGCCCGGGGTGAGAACAAGCAGGAGAATGACAAGAGCTTGGAACGGCATGCGAGGTGGAAGGGAATTTAGCAGGTGCTCCGGGGAATTCTAGGGGCGATTCGGACTGGCCGGACAGGACGCAGTGGCCCTGGTGGATTCCTGGTGAGGATCCCCCCGAAAGAGGCCTTTCACAGGAACCATCATCAGGACGGGCCCGTGGGAAGCCTCCCTCCCCTTGAAAAAAGGGTGAAGGGCGGCAGGGAGACGACTGCGCGACGAGGAGTCCTCCTTAGCCCCGCGCCGGGTTGACCTGCGCCTCAAGATTCGCGTCGAGCAGTTCCCGGCGGAGGTTTGTCCCACGCATGCGGCTCCAGATGAGCACGATCGGAGAGGCGACAAAGATGGAGGAGTATGTTCCCACCACCACGCCGATCATGATGGCAAAGGAGAAGGCCTTGAGGGCCGGTCCACCGAAGATGAAGAGGACAAGGACTGCCGCGAAGGTGGTCAGGGAGGTCAGGATCGTCCGCGAGAGGGTGGCGTTGATGGCGATATTCATGACATCCTCCACTTCGCCTCGTTTCATTCGGAGGGTCTCCCGGATCCGGTCAAATACCACGATGGTATCGTTGATCGAGTAACCGGCGATTGTGAGGAAGGCCCCGACATGAATGAGGGAAAGCTCACTGCCAATCCCGAAGAGGGCCCCAAGTCCGATCACGGCGCCGATACAGATAATGATATCGTGAAACAGGGCTGCGAAAGCGCCTACCGCGAAGGAGAATTCGAATCGGACGGTGATGTAGACAAGGATCGCGACGAGACCGATTCCCAGCGCAATGATGGAATTGACAAGGAAGTCTTTTCCGAGACTCGCTTCAACGGTATCCCGGGACGAGTCGTAGAGCCACGGCTCCTCGGTGGGAGTGTCTCCTGCGGGAGAGGGATCGGCACCTTCCTCGGTCGGCTTTTTCTTGCCCAGAAGTTCGATTTGACTGCGCAGGGTGTCGACCACCAATCCTGCATCCTCGTCTGCACAGCGGATCGAGAGGATCTCGGAACTGTCTGGCGCAGGCAGGGTCTCATTCTGGATGATGGGCTTCTTCTTGAGGTCGAGGCTGGAGAGGGCATCGGCTGCCTCGGACTCGGAAACCCGCTGATCCTGGGTCTGGAACTGAATCAGGGCGCCACCTGCGAAGTCGATCCCGAGCGCTTCCTCGCGCTCGATACCCACAATCGAGAGGCTACCCACCAGGAGGGTGGTAGAGGCAACGAAGGCGATCCTGCGCATTCCCATGAAGCCTATGATCCTGTCAGGGACAATGTTGAGGAAGGAGAGCTTCCGGACGCCCTTGTCGGGACCGCGGGAGGTCCACCAGAAGACCACCCGGGTAACCACCAGGGCGGCAAACATGGAGGCAAGGATTCCAATCGTCAGGGTGATGGCGAAGCCCTTGACTGTGCCCGAGGCTCGCCAGAAGAGAATTATGGCAGTAATGAGGGTTGTGATATTGGCATCAAAAATCGCGGTAAAGGCCTTCTCGTAAGCGGCCTGAATAGCTGAGCCGACTGATTTACCCTCCTTCAGTTCCTCTCGCAATCGCTCGTAGATGAGGACGTTGGCGTCCACCGCGACCCCGATTGTAAGGATGATGCCGGCGATGCCTGGCAGGGTGAAGGTGAACTCGAACATGGCCATCGCCCCGAAGAGAATGAGCACGTTTACACTCAGGCCGACCAGGGCAATGAGGCCCGCGATACGGTAATAGATGATGAGGAAAAAGAGGGTGAGTGCGAGGCCGGCGATGCCGGCGTAGATGCCCTGGCTCACGGTGGCCGCTCCGAGGCGGGCGGTGACAGTTGATTCCTTGAGGATCTTCAACGGGTTCTCAAGGGGGTTCATCAGGGTGGCGGAAAGATTGCGGCACTCCTCCGCGTCGCCCATCCCTTCAATGATGAAGTTCTTGGAGAGGGTGGCCTGGACCGTGGGCGCGCTGTTCACTTTGCCATCTAGCACGATGGCCAGCTTGTCCCGGTTCTTTTGCATGGGAGCGGTGAGGTCTCGCATGAACTTACCGCCGGTGTTGGTCAGTTCGACCCGGACGACTCCCGCGGTGCTGAGATCAGGAAAGGCGTTCTTGACGTGTTTCCCCTCGATCTTGTTGCGTCGCTCAAGGAGGAGCTTTTGGTTGATTTCCTCGCCGGTGCGGTCGTTGGTGTAGGTGTAGGTGTAGAGCTTGAAACCGGGAACGACAATCTCCCGCCTGTCGACCTGGGGTGCGAGGTCATCCGATCGGGGGTGAACGGCGCGCAGTTCGAGGACGGACTCTTTCTGGATGATCTCGCGCACCCAGGCGGCTTCCTCCTCGGAGACGCCGGGCATTTCGATAATGATCATGTCCTCGCCCTGCGGCTGAATGAGCATATCCTTGGTGCCGTCCGGATTCAGTCGTCCCTGAAGGGTCTCGATTGCCTTTTGGACGGAGTCGGGGGTCACCTCCACGGTGTCGCCACTGTCGTCATCCTTCTTGGGCTGAACCTGAAGGGTGAAGGACGCGCCCCCGGCGAGATCAATGCCGGGCTTGAGGGACCCCACCGGCTGGTCGGCGATGACCTGGTCCCTGACCTCCTCAGCCTCTGCCTGGGAGAAGCCGGGCATGCTGATGGTGATGGTCTTGGGCGGGGAAGGGGAGAAGGTCGCTCCCTTGGCGCTTGTCTTGAGGCGCTCCTGAAGCGTGCGGATCCTCGCGTCGAGGGNCTTCTCCTCAATCTCGATTTCCTCGCCTTTCTTGTCGGTGCCCGGAACCACCTCGACCGCGAGTTCGTAGCCACCGCCCGGCATTTCGGTGAGCTCACCGGCCAGGAATCCGGAACCCTCGGTCCGGGGCGCGAGGGACCAGANGCAGAGNCCGATGATNCCGAGGATGAGGACGGTCCCGACCTTGCGCTTGCGGGTGATGTCATCACTGGCGAGNTACCAGAAAAGGAGCGCCAGGATGAGNAGGCCTGAGAGGAAGACGATCGTGGGTTGCATTTGGTGGGGATGCTTTGGAGGTGGGGACCGCTAAGGCTTCTTGGCCTGTCGTGCAAGCGGCTTCAGTGATTCGATCAGGAGATTGGCGGAAAGGGGTTTGTTCAGAGCAGCGGCGAGGGCCTCGGCCTCCTCGAAGGAGCTGAAGCCCTCCAGGATGAGCCGGGACCAGATTTCCTCGGCCACGACCGGGGCGCTGATAATCCGTTCATCGTAGATGATGGCAAGTCGCGAGCGGCCTTTTCGCATTTTTTCAGTAGCAGCCCGCATGAGTTGTCCCCCNTTGGTTGTCAGTGATATACGTACAATATGGTCCTTTCCTCGGATGGCCTCGGCNCTCTCCACATGNCTGTTATTGACNATTTCGGACCGGGAGATGGCGAGTTTTTCTATTTTGGNCGACTNGCCCTGGCCGAGGTTGTGGGGACGGATTTCATGGTCTTCCGGGAACTGGGAGGGGTCGTCGCGGGCAACATCGAGAAGAAAGGCGGTGCGGTCGTGCACGCTCCGGATACTGATTTTCCCGCTTTCACACAGGGCGTCGAGGTGGGCTAGGGCCTCTTCCTTGTCGTCCGCCCGCAGCCGCACCGTCAGACGCTGGTCACCGGGTGCCCCGGACGNTGCCCTGGCCACGATNCCGAGCGCCTCGGCCCGGGCTTCGAGCTCGGTGGTGAGGGCGGTCTCGGAAAGACCNGGTTGGCCGGGAGGAAGGGACAAGGTAGCCTCAAAGTTGGGCCTGCTCTTGGACTTGCAGCCCGGGAGAGTGATCGCAAGCAGGCAGCAGGCGAAGAACAGGATGGCGAGGATCTTGGTCGTTAAAGACACGGGGTGCTCAGCGGGCTGCGAGGGCTGGGGGGACTCTACCACAACTTNCGNCGGCAGGCGCGTGCCGAGTGCGGTCGCGAGGANGTCGGGATCGTTGCCATCCCGGATGACGAGGTTGCGGGGGGANNGCGGTCATGACGACAGGTGGCGAGTGGACCTTTCCGCTCAAGATGTCTGNCAGGCGTNGCCGGCTCTCAGCACATTTNTGCGTTCTCGCAATGACCGGTTCACGGGTGGAGCACTGTNCGGCAACTTGCACGATGGCCCGGTAAGGGAGGAGAGNGCCTTGCAGATCCTGTTTGCNTCTGGCCCGGGTGGGCAGCAGTTCGTGCTCCTCAGTTTCCTCCCTGTCCTTCTTCCTGGCCCTTGCCNACCTTGGTGACGGAGCGAACCGCTTCCTTTTCGAATGGGACAAAGACCCCCTCGGCGAGCTTGATGGTGATGGTCGACTTTCCGACTTGNTGGACGACGCCATGCAGNCCNCCGATGGTGATGATCCTGTCTCCCTTTTCAAGCGACGCCACCCGCGCGGCCTGTTCCTTACGCTGTTTGGACTGAGGNCGGATGATCAGGAAATACATGATCACGAACATGAGGATGAGCATGACCCACATGCTCCCCATGGGATTCTGCTGNGCTCCATCCGATGGTGGCGCGGCGGCGATAAGAGAATAACAGTTCATTGGGACTGATGGTTGTAGCGCTCGCAGAAGGAGGCCTGGAAGTCCTTGAAGTTACCGGCTTCGATGGCGTCCCGTGCACTGCGCATGAGGCGAAGGTAGAAATCAAGATTGTGGAAGGAAAGCAATCGCAAAGCCAGCATTTCTCCTGCCCGGAAGAGGTGGCGGAGGTAGGCGCGGGAGAACGGGGCGACGTGCGGGTGACAATCGTCGGTCAGGGGCGCGGAATCACGCTCGAAGCGGGCGTTCTTGATGTGAATGGGACCGTCGGGGGTAAAGGCGAGCCCGTGGCGGGCGGANCGGGTGGGGTGTACGCAGTCGAACATGTCCACCCCCCGGGCGATCATCTCCAGGATCTGAGGGGGAGTGCCCAGGCCCATGGCGTAGCGGGGCTTGTTGGAGGGAAGGAACGGGACGCTGTGCTCGATGGCCCTGAACATTTCCTCCTCCGGCTCGCCCACCGAGACTCCGCCGATGGCATAACCATCGAAACCGAGAGAGCAGAGATCCCTTGCGGACTGTTCCCGAAGGTCGGCATAGACGGACCCCTGCACGATGGCAAAGATCAGTTGCCGCTGCGCGCTTGCCAGGGAGTGGCGGACGACTGGAAAATGGTTTGCGGCGTGCTGCTGGTGCCACGAACGGCAGCGTTCGGCCCACCGGGTGGTCAAGGCGGTGGAGTCCTCGGCATAAATCCGCTTGCAAGGGTAGGGTGGGCACTCGTCAAACAGCATCGCGATGTCAGAGCCGAGAGTAGCCTGGATCTCCATGCTCTTCTCGGGAGTGAGGAGCATGGGGCTACCGTCGAGGTGATTCTGGAAACGGGCGCCTTCTTCTGTGATCTTGCGTAATTTTGCGAGGGACCAGACCTGGAAGCCTCCGGAATCAGTAAGGAGGGGGCGTTCCCAGGCCGCAAAGCCATGCAGTCCCCCGAGTTCGTGAATAACCCGCTCGCCGGGACGGAGCCAGAGGTGGTAGGTGTTTCCGAGAATGACCTCGGCCTGGAGGAGTCGCAGTTCTTCCGGATGGAGGGTCTTCACCGAGCCCTGCGTGCCCACCGGCATGAAGACCGGGGTTTGGATCGGGCCATGGGCGGTAAGGAGGCACCCGCGGCGCGCCTGGCAGTCGGGGTCGGTGGCGAGGAGGTCGAACACGGGTGGCAAGGAAGGCGAGGCTTCACCTAACATGTTCGGGAGGGGAGGCCACTCCTCAAAAACCGGTTGCAGACTGCAGGCAGGCCTGCCCGGCGAAATTCAACCCGGCCCTTGCAGCCCGCCGGGCGAAATCCGTGGGCCGCAACCCGTTTCACTGGTTCGCAGGGACATCGCGGGGGAGGATTACGCCTCATCAGGGAGTTCGGAGTCGTCCTGACCTGCAGATTGCGCTTTGCTGAGGTGTGGATCGTGACTACTGGGACTCGCAGGCGGAGGGCTACGAACGGAATCTGTTGGAGATTGTACGGGAGGACCAGGCCGGCGCCCTGAGCGAAGAGTTGGCCGCACTCGGCGGGCCGGAGAGGCGGGTGGCTGATCTGGGATGCGGCCCCGGCAGCCTGCTGCCGCTCCTCGTGCGCCATTTCCGTGAAGTGATTGCGGTGGATTACGCCAAGCAGCTGCTGGACCTCGCCCGACAACGTTGCCGGAGCCCGAAGGTAAGTTACGCCTGCTGTGACCTCAGCCGGGGCCAAGAGTTGCCGTTCCGGGTTGAAGTGGCCTGTTGTATCAACGCCCTGATAGACCCGGTTTGCCGCAAGCGGCACGGGATGTTGCGTTCTCTCCGCTCCGTTATCGAGCCTGGTGGCACGTCCGTGATCGTAGTGCCTGCTCTGGAATCGGTGTTCCACGTCTATCACACCCTGATGCGGATTCGAGAACGGTCGGGACGGCCGCACGGCTTGAGCAGGGGGGATGCCGAACGGGCGCTGGAGGGCGAAATGGTTTCTTTCGCAGAGGGGGTGATCCGGGTGGGTGGGGTGCCTACCAAGTACTGGATGTGCGAGGAACTGACAACGACCCTGGAAGACCACGGACTTCGTCCGCGCAGGGTCCGCAGGGTAGAATACCCCTGGACCGAGGAAATTGAGCATGCGCCCGGCTGGCTTGAGGGGCAAGGCCCCTGGGACTGGTTGGTGGTGTGTGAGGCCTGAGTAGTGCGTCAGGGGAAATTCCTCCACTTGAGATCCGGGGCTTTTTCGCCAAGTTTGACGGTTCCCGGAGGTCCATTCCCTGCCCGCAAGAACACCAGAAGGGCGAGCTTTCGCGAGGGAGGCAGGACGGGAGGATTGCCCCGGGCGGGGGGGCTCTTCCGGCGTCAAGCCTCAAGAAGCGGGATAATGCGCTTGCGGTGGGTGAGGTGCAGGGATAGGCAGCGAGCCGATGGCTATTCAACGCGCGCTGCTTTCGGTCTCGGACAAGTCGGGCCTGGTCGATTTTGCGAGGGTTCTGCACGAGGAGTTCGGGGTCGAGCTGCTCTCGACCGGGGGTACGGCAAAGGCTCTGCGGGATGCGGACCTGCCGGTGATTGATGTTTCCGAATATACGGAAGCCCCGGAATTGTTCGAGGGCCGGGTGAAAACCCTGCACCCCAAGGTGCACGGAGGACTTCTGCATAAACGGGATTCCGAGGACCACGTCAGGCAGGCAAAGGAGAACTCAATCGAGCCGATCGACCTCGTGGTAGTGAATCTCTATCCCTTCGAGGAAACTGTAGCCAAGGAAGGAGTCACGATGGAAGAAGCCATTGAGCAGATTGACATCGGAGGTCCGTCGATGTTGCGCAGTGCGGCCAAGAATGCCAGTGCCGTGACGGTGGTCACGGAGCCCGCTGACTACGAACGCGTGCTGGAAGAGATGAGGAGCCATGAAGGCGATACCAGCCTCCGCCTGCGTGAGGAGCTTGCAGTCAAGGTCTTCAAGCGGACATCAGCCTACGATACCGCTATATCGAATTACCTCGGGAAGTGTGACGACAGCACGACGGCCTGCTTCTCGGCTACTCTGCCGTTGGAGCGCGAGCTGCGCTACGGTGACAACCCGCACCAGAAAGCCCGGCTTTATGGCTCCTTCACGGATTGCTTCACCAAACTCCAGGGGAAGGAGCTCAGTTACACCAATATCCTCGATATCGAAGCGGCCGCCGACCTCATCCTCGATTTCCGGAGGCCTACGGTGGCCATTTTGAAACACACCAATCCGTGCGGGGTTGGCCAGGATGACAAGGATNTGCGTGCGGCATGGCAGAAGGCCTTCGAGACCGACCNGCAGGCACCTTTTGGCGGAGTCATCGTGTGCAACCGCCCCCTCACCGAAAGCCTGGCCCGGGTGATCAGTGAAATCTTCACTGATGTCATCATTGCGCCCGATTTTGAGTCGGAGGCGCGTGCAATCCTCCAGAAGAAGAAAAATCTCCGCCTGATGAAGATGCACGAGGGCTACCAGCAGGCGAAGCGGGAGCCCGTCCTGCGTTCAGCGCCCGGGGGATTGATGGTCATGGATCGTGATCATACCACGATGGGCCTGGAGAAACTCGAGGAGAAGGTTGTTACTGAGCGGCCGCCCACCGAGAAGGAATTGCAGGCCATGCGTTTTGCCTGGAGGGTGGTCAAGCATGTGAAATCGAATGCCATCGTCTTTGCCTCCNCGGATCGGACGATTGGGATCGGAGCAGGGCAGATGAGCCGGGTGGACTCCTCCAGGATCGCGGTATGGAAGGCGGAGGAGGCGGGGCTCTCGCTGNAGGGAAGNGTCATAGCTTCCGATGCGATGTTCCCCTTTGCAGACGGGCTGGAAGCCGCTACCAAGGCGGGGGCTACCGCCTGTATCCAGCCGGGAGGATCGGTCCGGGATGAGGAAGTGATTGCCGCGGCCAACGAGGCGGATCTTTCGATGGTATTTACCGGGCATCGGCACTTCCGCCATTNAAGGGGATNNTCAATTACAGGGTTTCNGGTGCCAAATTCCCGTGAATCTGAAACCCGCGGTGCGCGATGCTGAAGCTGGGAGTAAACATCGACCACGTGGCCACGCTGCGGCAGGCGCGGTATGCTACGATGCTGGATTCGCCAAATGCGGAGCCTGACATCGTAGGGGCGGCTCTGGCCGCGCNGGCAGGCGGGGCGGACTCCATTACCCTCCATGTGAGGGGAGACCGTCGGCACGTGCAGGAGGNGGACGTCGCGCGGGTGAAGGAGGCCTGCGACCTGCCGATCAATTTTGAGATGGCAAGTACTTCCGAGATGGTGGGTATTGCCCTAAAACTTGCNCCGGACTTTGTCTGTCTCGTCCCGGAAAACCGCCAGGAAATTACGACCGAAGGAGGCCTGGATGTGGCGGGGCAGAGGGATAGCCTGTGTGCGACGGNGACAGCCCTGCGGGAGGCCGGGTGCATGGTAAGCATGTTCATTGATCCCGAGGACGAACAGATCAGGGCGTCTGCCGACCTTGGAGCCGAGATGGTCGAGTTGCATACCGGATGTTTCGCCAACCTCAGCGGATTGCGGCAGGGAGCCGAGATCGAGCGCCTCGCTTGCGGAGCGAGGCTTGGACACGAACTGGGACTCCAGGTCAATGCGGGCCATGGCATCAATTACGTAAACATTACGAAGATCCTCGAGGTTCCGCACCTCGCGGAGCTCAATATCGGACANAGCATTGTTTCACGGGCGGTCATCGTGGGCCTGCAACAGGCTGTTCGCGAAATGGTGCAGGCCATGGCTGGTTATGCCGGGGAGTCATGAAGATTTTCGGCATCGGTATCGACGTGATTGAGGTTGCCCGTATCGAGGAGGCGATGAGCGAGTTCGGGGAGCGCTTCCTGGCACGCATTTTCACCGAAGGGGAACGTGCCTATTGCGAGACCCAGCAGCGGCCGGTGGTGCACTTTGCCGCCCGCTGGGCTGCCAAGGAAGCGGTAAGCAAGGCTCTCGGCACGGGCATCGGNGAGGCGCTGGGCTGGCACGACCTTGAAATCACGCGGCGGGATTCGGGGGAGCCGGAGCTCGTCCTGCATGGCCGGGGACGGGAGTTCGCGAGTGGGCACGGCATCGAGGAGGTAAAGATCAGCCTCACCCATGCGAGGAGTCACGCTGCGGCCAATGCGGTGGCGATGGCGAAGTGAAATGAGGCGAGCGGTCCGGGAGAGGCCTGAAACCCGCTCGGNGAGANCTGCTCAGCCGTTCAATCNTTGGTCGGTCCGGTTTGCACGAGAGAGAGCAGGATTTCCCGGACCACCTTGGCCGCGAGGAGTGAGGAGCAGCCGGTGGGGTCGAGAGTGGGAGCCAGTTCGACGATGTCGCAGGCCACCACGCGCTCCCACGGTATTACCTGCATGAGCTCTACGAAGGTGCTCCAGTCAATGCCTCCGGGCTCGGGAGTTCCCGTGCCGGGAAGGACAGCGGGATCGAAGAGATCCAGGTCGAGGGTGAGGTAGAGGGGAGCCGTGCCGAGAGAGGCCAGCGCCTGACGGAGGCCGGCCGCTTCCGGGGAGACGAGGCATTCCGATCCGCGGAGTTCCTTGAATTCCTCCGCTGTTCCGGAGCGGATGCCGCATTGGAGAAGTTTTTCGCGGGGAATAAGTTCCAGCACGCGACGCATGGCACAGGCGTGGCTCCAACGGGTGCCGGTCCACTCCTCACGGAGATCGGCGTGAGCATCGAGCTGGAGCACGGCGAGCCCAGGGCGGACTTGGAGAGCAGCTCCCAC
>PBLI01000038.1 GCA_002721695.1 Roseibacillus sp.
AGATCTTGCTCAGCGTGGAGGAATGCTGGAGCCTAAGCCGCAGCCGGGGCGAGGGGAGAGCATGGAACCCGGGCTCTCTGCCGAGTTGACCCAGGTTTCCCCCGTGGAGGCAGCAGTGGCTTCATCGGCGACGCCCTCCAAGTGCGTAAAAGCCCCCTTCATGACTCGGCTCGAGGCGTTCGGATCCTGGCTTCGGAATACGGTTGGTGCTCGTTGTTTTTTTGTGATCGATCGAGCTGGTGGCGTGCTGATCGATGAAGTGCGCTCGCAGAAACTTCACCGCATGGCCCTGACCCTCGCGCAAGCCTCATACTCAGCTGTTCGGGAGAGCTCGGGAGAGATGCCCGGGAACCTGCACGCCAAAATAGGTCCCGATTCCGTCCTCGAGGTAGTGCCTGTCCTTTCGAGCTCGGGCCCGTTGATCCTCGGGATTGTGTTTCCCCGCTCATTGGATGCGAGCCAGGCTGCCTTGGTCGTGCGGGGAATGCAGGAGGTCATTCACGGCCCGCCGGCAGGCGGAACCCCTTAGGGGCCAAAAATTTCAATTTTCTTTTGGGGTCATTGGTTTACCTTCCGTCGCGGCCTGAGCCGCGCCCGCCGACCCAATATATTTCTCTTCATGGCTGACGAACAACCTCCGAACCCCGGACCCAACGATCCCCGGAAGCCCGGCGAATCGGGTGGTTTCAACTGGCGCGTCCTGATTCTCCTCGCCATCGCTCTCGGCCTGCTGACGATCGCCCTGACAGGTGCCAGTGATGGGAAGGGCAAGTCGATCTCCTTCAGTGAGTTCAAGAAGAACCTTGAGGACGGCCGCATCGTTCGAAATCCAACCCTGGGGGCAAAGTTCAAACTTGAGGTGGTGACCAATGAATCCTCTTTCAATGCGCAGATTGTGGGCTGGCGGACGGAGGAACCCACCGTCGTCGACAGTGGTGACCCCGAGAGATTCAACGTAAGAATCAATCTGGACCTCGATGGTGAGAGGCTGACCAGCCTCCTCGGCTCGCGAGTGCAGACAGTGGCTGCTGCGGATGCAGGAACCACGGCTGAGCAGGAAATGGCGAGTTTTGCAGAATTTGAGAAGTGGGTGACCAACTACGAGGTCATCCTTGAAGGTGAGAACGCGCTCAAGATGGCCACCATTCCCGGCACCGGAGACGCCCGCCTCATCGGAACCCGGCAGCCCAAGGTCGGAAAAACTGCGGAGGAGATCCTCAAGATGCGCCCCAAGCCGGAGAAAATCCGGGTTCCTGTCAACATCATGGCGATGCAGGAGGAACTCAACATCCTCTTTCACAGCGAGGTGCCCTACAGGCCCGAGACAAACTACCTCCGGACCATCTTCCTGAGTTTTCTCCCCATTCTCATTCTCATTATCCTGCTCTTCCTGCTCTTCAGGCACCAGATGAAGCAGGCCGGTCGTGGGGCAATGAGCTTCGGAAAGAGCAAGGCCCGCATGATGAACATGGATCGCAACAAGGTGACGTTCAAGGACGTGGCCGGTATCCAGGAGGCGAAAGAGGAGTTGTGGGAGATCGTCGATTTCCTCAAGGATCCCCGCAAGTTTCAGAAACTTGGCGGAAACATACCAAAGGGTGTTCTGATGGTGGGACCTCCCGGGACTGGAAAAACCCTGCTCGCCCGTGCGATCGCGGGTGAGGCCAATGTTCCCTTCTTCACGATCAGTGGCTCCGACTTCGTCGAGATGTTCGTGGGGGTCGGGGCGAGCCGGGTGCGGGACATGTTTGAGCAGGGCAAGAAGCACGCTCCATGCCTGATCTTCATCGATGAGATTGATGCAGTGGGTCGCCACCGTGGACATGGCCTGGGCGGTGGTCACGACGAGCGTGAGCAAACCCTGAACGCCCTCCTGGTTGAGATGGATGGTTTTGACACCCAGGAGGGGGTCATCATCATTGCGGCCACCAACCGGCCGGATGTCCTCGATCCGGCCCTGCTTCGTCCGGGCCGCTTCGACCGTCAGGTGACAGTCTCACTTCCGGATGTGAAGGGGCGGGAACAGATTCTCAAGGTGCACTCGAAGAAGATCAAGCTGGCGGCTGGAACCGACCTGGGCACAGTAGCGAGGGGCACACCCGGGTTCTCCGGAGCGGAGCTGGCCAATATCATCAACGAGGCCGCCCTCCTGGCAGCGAGTAAGGACCTCAAGGCCGTGACCGTTGCCGAGCTCGAAGAAGCCCGCGACAAGGTTCGGTGGGGCAGGGAGCGTCGTAGCCTTGCCCTGAGCGAAAAGGAAAAGAAGCTGACGGCCTACCACGAGGCTGGGCACGCTCTTCTTCTGGCGACACTCGAGCATACCGATCAGCTCCACAAGGTGACCATCATTCCGCGNGGGCCATACCTCGGGGCNGCCTTCCACCTTCCAGAAGAGGACAAGTTNCAGGTNCATAAGATCGAGGGTCTCGAGCAGCTTATTGTCACGATGGGNGGCCGGGTCGCGGANGAAATCGTCTTCGGCGACGTGACCAATGGTGCCTCNGGTGATATCCGGCAGGCTACGAGCCTGGCCCGTCGCATGGTCTGTGAGTGGGGTATGAGCGAGGAGCTCGGAATGGTGGAATACGGGGAGTCGCGGGATGAGGTGTTCCTTGCCCGGGACATTTCCAAGGCCAAGAATTACTCGGAGGAAACCGCGCAGAAAATTGATGCGGAAATCAAGCGAATCATCGACAAGGCCTACGCGGACGCGAAGCGCCTGCTAACGGAAAAGCGCGATAAGTTGGAGCTGATA
The DNA here is from genome assembly GCA_002721695.1 of Roseibacillus sp. Taxonomy (GTDB): domain Bacteria; phylum Verrucomicrobiota; class Verrucomicrobiia; order Verrucomicrobiales; family Akkermansiaceae; genus Roseibacillus_B. The sequence continues at coordinate 2,756 of PBLI01000038.1, forward strand.
GCGAAAGCTCTGCTCGAATACGAGACCCTCGACGGAGACCAGATCCGTGATCTCATCGAGCACGGGGAAATGAAGAATCCTCCCCGGTCGCCCAAGCCTCCCGAGTTGCCTCAGGAAAACACCGCGGCCGAATCCAAGAAGACAGGGGGGGACGACGTGGAAGATGATGACGGCCCGCTTCCGGATCCAGTAGGCGCGCCGGCCTGAAACTACTCCGGTTCGCCCACCATCAGCTGGAGGAAGCCCTTGTCCTCCCGTGGCAGAGAGATGGAAACCGTTCCGCTCGTTCCTGCCGGGATCGGATTGCCCGTGCTGACCGCGTCATCTTCCACTACGCTGAAGGGTTCGGCAGGGTCGCTGCCTGAAAGCACCGTGAGCGGGGCGGCGGAACCACCATCGGGGAGGGTAATGGTGAAATCGACCGTAGTGGCGGTGGTGTCGTCGGGAACTAGGAGATGGGGATAGGGATTGGTTGCTGCATCGAGTCCCAGGGCCCACTGCAAGCCATTCGGGACGGAGTCTCCGTTAGAGTCCTCAAGCCGGGTAGCCCCTGCGAGTCCATTGTCTTCCGTCCAGCTCACGAAAGGATCGGGGGGAGTGATATCCAGGACAACAGTTCCGGCAAGTTTGGCAGTCCCGGTTGCTGAGATAGGAATTGCGAGGTCTCCGATCGGGCTGTCCGGCACGGCGAAATTTTCCTCCACGGATATGGGAAGGAGGACGACGGCGTTGTAGGTTTTCGAGGTCTCAGTGACCTCCTGCACGGTAAGGGTCACTGTGCCGGTGCCACTGCCCGCCCCGCCAACCGGGGTCTGCCCGAAGTCAAAGGTGAGTTGTTCGTTGGCTCCCAATAAGATGATGTTGATTGAACCGCTCAGAGTTCCGGAACTGACGGTAAAGCTGTGCTGCGCGGCATCATACTCGCCGGTTGCGGGATCGACCTGTCCGGGCGCTTCAGGCGTCGCGAGGTCCGCTCCGATGACGGTGCTTTCCAATGCGTAGTTTCCGACGAGGAACTGGCTTTTCGAAATGCTCAGGGGAGTGCCGGAGATCGTGCCGTCGGTAATGGTCATTTCCGAAACCTGATCAGTGACGGGGTCTACCTCGAGAAGGAGCTCCACCTGTCCGCTCAGGACGGTGGTGTCCTCTCCCGCGCCGCTGAACAACGGTGGCTCGAACGAAAGATCGACTTCATTGAATCCATCCTCCTCAACAACGTCGAGATTCGCGATCAGGGGAACCGCGAGGGCGGTGCACGTCGAAAGGCAGGCCAGTGCGAGGGCGGGAAGAGTGCGGGCGGGGATCATGCGGGATCACCTACCACAGGATATGTGACCCTGCCAACGTAGAAACCTTTTACCTTCCAATCCCAATCATGCTGGGACCCGCTCAACAGTGCCTCCCAGCTGGAGCAGTTTCTCATCAATATGCTCGTAACCACGGTCAATGTGGTAAAGGCGGTTGATCTCAGTTGTGCCGCGGGCCCTGAGGGCAGCCAGCACGAGGGCGGCAGACGCCCTGAGGTCCGAGGCCATCACTGGAGCTGCACTTAGGATATCCACGCCGCGGATGACCGCCCGCCCGCCGTCTACCGTGATGTCGGCCCCCATGCGCTTCATTTCCGAGCAATGCATGAACCGTTGGGGGAAAATCTTGTCCTCCACTACCGATATCCCCGGGGTGGTTACGAACATGGCAGTGAACTGAGCCTGCATGTCGGTGGGAAAGCCCGGGTAGGGAGCGGTGATAATATCACAGCCCCGGGGGGATGCGCCGGGGGATACTGATACCTCGCTGCCATCATCACTGAAGCTGACAAGATGCCCGGCTTCGATAAGTTTATCGTGAGCCGCGCCGAGGTGGTCCCGGCACACGCGGCGGAGAGTGATTCCTTCGCCGGCCATCGCTCCTGCAACCATGAAGGTGCCTGCCTCGATCCGATCGGGGATGACGGTGTGCTCTACCGCCGTCAGCTCGTTCACCCCCTCGATCACGATACGGCGGGTGCCAGCCCCCTCGATACGGGCCCCCATCCCGATGAGGAAGTTGGCGAGATCGACAACCTCCGGCTCGCTGGCCGCTGACTCGATGATGGTGGTTCCCCTCGCGAGGGTCGCGGCCATCATGAGATTGTCGGTTCCGAGGACAGTGGGCCCGTGCTTACCCTGCATGTCGATTTCAGCGCCAACGAGCCCCTTTGGCGCTGTGAGGATGATATCCCCACCTTCCATTTCGACGCTGGCACCAAGGCCCTGCATGGCCTTGACGTGTAAGTCGACCGGGCGATCTCCGATGACGCATCCTCCCGGAAGGGAGATCTTGGCCCGGCCCACGCGGGTCAGCAGGGGGCCCATGACGCAGATGGACGCACGCATTTTCCTGACGAGATCATAAGGGGCCTCCGGGGAAACGGTGGCGGGCTCCACTCTCACGGTTCCGCTCGAACGTTCCACTTCCGCTCCCAGAGCGCGCAGTATCTGCAGCATGTAATTGGTGTCGGAGACGTCCGGGACGCGTCGCACGATGGATGCCTCCTCCGAGAGAAGGGTGGCCGCCAGGATCGGGAGAGAGGCATTCTTCGAGCCTGAAATGTTGATGGTCCCCCGGAGGGATCCGTTTCCGTGCACGAGTAGCTTATCCATTTAGCGAGGAGTGACGACAGTTTCAGGGTGGGGAGCCGTTTGGGCAAAAACAAAGCGGGGATTTCCGGAGAGATCGCTCACGAGGCGAACATCCCGGAGTCCGCCCTCCTCGGCCATCCCGGTAACGGCGTCGCCCTGCGAGGATCCAATCTCGAGGGCGAGCCAGCCACTTGGACTGAGATGCGATGAAACCTCGGGCAGGAATCGTCGAAAGACGACCAGACCGTCGGGACCGCCGAACAATGCACGAGCCGGATCGTAGCCGAGCTCGGGGCTCAGCTCTTCCCGCTCGGAGTCGGCTACGTAGGGCAGGTTGGCTACGATCAGGTCAAAGGTCCCTTCGATCGAGTCGAAGAGATCGCTTTCCTGAAGTTCTACGTCGACGGAGTGACGGTTGGCGTTCTCACGTGCCAGGGCGAGCGATTCCTCCGAGCAGTCCGCCAGGACGGCATGCTTGCAGTCGTTGCCTAGCGAGAGCGCGAGCGAGATCCCAATCACTCCACTGCCTGTACCCATGTCGAGGAGACGGGACGGGCGCGGGAAAGGAAGTGCCAGGCTCTCCTCAACGAGCTCTTCGGTCTCGGGCCGGGGAATCAGGGCACGGCGGTCACAGGCAAATTCCCTTCCGCAGAATTCCACCTGCCCAAGGAGGTGCTGAATGGGCTCGCCTTCGCCCCGGCGCCTGAGCAGGTCACGCAGGGGGGTGAGCTCTTTTTCGGTCAGCGGTCGGTCGAACTGCGTGTAAAGCTGGATCCTGCTGCACCCCAGCAGGTGGCCGACCAGCCATTCCATGTTCCGTCGGGGGGACTCGATTTCACGCTTCTCCAGGTAAGTGGTCCCACTTTCGAGGCATTGGAGGACGGTTTTCATGCCACAGAAGGTCGGAGGTTCAGTCCGACTTCAGTCCGGACTCCGCAAGACGCTGGGCCATTTCGGCCTTTTGGAGTTCCTCGGTAAATTCTTCCACTGCCCCGGCGAGGACGTCCTCCAGGTTGTGTGAAGTGTGATTGATGCGATGGTCGGTTACCCGTGACTGCGGAAAGTTGTAGGTTCGTATTTTTTCGGAGCGGTCACCGGAGCCAATGAGCGCCTTCCGTTGAGCTGAGTATTTTTCCTGCTCTTCAATCTGCTTGGCCTCGAAGAGTTTCGCGCGGAGAATCTCCAGAGCCTTTTCCTTGTTCTGGGTCTGGCTGCGGCCGTCCTGGCACTTGACCTGGATGCCGGTTGGCAGGTGGGTGACCTGAACCGCGGAATCCGTGGTATTGACGTGCTGTCCACCGGGTCCACTCGAGCGAGTGGCCTGGATGTTCAGTTCATCGGGTTTCAGCTCAAGATCGACCTCCTGTGCCTCCGGCATGACCGCGACGGTGACGGTGGAGGTNTGGATACGTCCCTGGGTTTCGGTAGCGGGGACTCGCTGGACGCGGTGGACTCCGGATTCGTATTTCATACGACGGAAGACTTCATCACCGCTGAGTTTGAGAACGACCTCCTTGAACCCGCCTACCTCNGANGGGCTGCTTTCGAGGTGCTCACACCTCCAGCCACAGTGCTCTGAATACCGTTCATACATCCGCATGACCTCACCGGCGAAGAGAGAGGCTTCATCTCCCCCGGCGCCTGCTCGAATCTCTACCAGTGCATTGCGCTCCTCGGTAGGNTCCTGCGGAAGCAGGGCATACTGCAGGTCCTCCTTCAGGGTGGGGAGGGCCGCCTCGAGTGCTGGAATTTCCTCCGCGGCCATCTCGGCGATCTCGGGATCGGCATCCCTGGCCAATTCCCGGTTTTCTTCGAGGTTCCGATTCGTGGTCTCGTACCGGGTCCAGAGGGCCATGAGTTTCTGGAGAGAGCGGTGCTCCCGCATCACCTCTGCTGCGGACTTCTGGTCGTTGTAGAAGTCCGGCTGTGATACGCGCTCCTCCAAGTCTGCGAGCCGTTTCCGGCGCTGGTCAATCAGGCCACCAAATTCCATTTTCTGCTGTGGCCGAGAACCTCTCGGCCGGGGAGGGGCTAGTCAAGTGGCTTGCTTCGCTTTCGCGTATTATTGATTGAAAATCCGTTCTGTTCACCCTATCTAGCTCCCGCCGCGAGGCCGGAGCCCTGTAGTGTAATTGGCAACACACCTGATTTTGGTTCAGTATTTCTAGGTTCGAGTCCTAGCAGGGCTGCCATGATAATCAAAGGGTTGCCCACTATTTATACCTTGCCTCTTGAGCGGTTGCCCTGTTTTGCCAAACGCGTGCCTGTAGCGGCTAGTGATACTTGGACCCGAACTTCGNGGCCGNCCGGGTGCCCCGAACATGAAGGGCTGCAGGGCCGAGGGAAGTGAAGAGCACGGACCCACCTTCATGGGGCTTGTTCTCCATTNCGAGGAGGAACGCTGCCTGGGTGTTTNCTCCGGCGAATCAAAGGCGGGGAAAGGATCACCCTACTGCCCGCACGGGCGACGGGTTCCAGTCTCAANATAAAGCAGTGCCTTCTGGTAACTGGCACCGGTTAGAAAGTGGTCCAGATTCCCATCGATCTCATTGCGGTGNTCCTCATGCCAGGAAACGATTGCTCCACTCACATTCTTGAGTGCCTCGAGGTGTCCCTCAGGATCCCGGTCACGGAAGTCATGATCAGCTATCACTGCGATCCGCCTTTCGAGAAGTTTTGCCAANTCAGGGAAATTCATAAGATGAATGCAGCNTCCGGCTTCAAGANGCCTCCCACAACTGAATTTCAAAGCAACCCGGGGAAATCNTGGCGACCTGCCCTCGTTGCGATTCAGGGAGTGCGTCGTGCNACGAGCCGATAGTAGCCGCTGGGCGCGGGATTTTCGTGCAGGAAGGATTCGGTGCGCGGAAAGGGAGCTGCCGCGATGACAGNCAGGACCGACCATTCGATGCCATCGTCGCTATGCTCNACACTGTATTGGACGCCGGGCCGCGCGCGAAACTCGAATTCGAAACCCGTGTCCCGGTGGATGGAGGATGAGATGGTNAGGAAACTCGAGGGGTCATTGGGATCCGTGTCGGCAATGAATTCGTGAANGTTGCTNCGGCGGTCCCNGTCTGCGTCGTTNATNCCATCGGCAGGATCGTCGGGGTTGAGGCCGTTTTCAATTTCCCAGAGATCGGCCATCCGGTCTCCGTCACGGTCGCCACCNGGATCAAGTTCATTGGATGCGCCNGGNGAGCGAAAGGGGAGGGTCTCAATNTTGGANCCTCCATCGGGCAGTCGGCCGAAGGAAACTCCCTCCGGGGANTTTCCCCAGGTAACCTCATCNAGGATTGCGTTTCCGGAACTGTCATAGAGGCGAATAGTCTCGCCCTTGGCGTGGAGACTGAAAGGAAGGTGTCCTGGCCCCGTTTTTCCATCAGCGAGGAGGTTCAGGAATCCGCGGGGCGGGATGTAAGTCAGTTCCGGGAAACGGTAATTCGTTGTTCCGCTGGTTGAGAGGTCATCTGTAAAACGGAGCGCCGAAAGGTGTACGGGAAGGGTGGAGGAGTTGTAGAGTTCCACGTAGTCGACGCCGTCCGAGGAGCTGTTTGGAAGCCACTCGTTGATTGAGAGGCTGCTGATGGATCCAAGAGGAGCCGGGGTGGCATTGGNCTCGCCTGGTGTGGGGGAAGACAGCAGAATCCAGTCGCCGGATGCCACAGTGCCGATGGACAGGTCGGGGACCTGCGAGCCGAAGTGAACCCGGTCTATTTCCTGGCCAAGGTCGTTGAAGAGGTAAATTTCTCCTCCGCTTTGNGGGAGGGAGCGGCCGGTATTCAGGTTGTCCGTTCGTGCTGCTGCCGGGCGNGCGGGATCACAGTCGACTACGAGGGCTTGATTGGATTCAAGGTGGAGCCCCTCGGGGAAGCGCCAGCGGGGTCCTTCNCGGTCACCGACCACGATTCTATATTGATCGAGTAAAAGGGGNGTGGCTGAGCGACTGGAGACCTCCAGCCATNNGGATCCGCCAGCCTTCATTTCTGAAAGGAACAGGTCGGATGCCGGGGGGAGGTAGTTTGAGGCTCCGGGGCTGGGAGATTCGGTAAAGTGCCGGATCGTGGATCCGCCATCGGGAAGACGTCCGCTCGCTATGTTTTCTGCCTGTGAAGTGTGGCGCAGGCTCTCGACAGTCACTCCATTGGAGGTCACAAGCTCGAGGATTCCCCCGGCGGCAGGAAGACGGAATCCCAGATGAGCCGGCCCGCTGCCTTCATCTGCCCAGAGACGCCGGAAGCCCCCGGGCGGGAGGTAGGAATGAGAGCCGTAGCGGTATCCGGCACCACTGCTGAGGAAAAGCAGGTTTCGCAGGGTGACCGGACGGGAGGAATCCTTATTGTGGAGCTCAAGCCAGTCGCTGTTTCCTGAAACCCGGTTGGTGACCCATTCGTTGATAGTGAGCTGGGTGGGCTCAGCGAGGGGAATGGGGGAGGCATTGGGCGCCCCGGGGGTCGGCTCTGCGAGGCCCCAGCTCTCCTCTGTCCTCGCGAGGGAGTAATCTGCGATCTGCAAGCCATAGGAAAAAGAGTCGGTCGGAACGCCCTGAGCGTTGGTCAGAAACAAATCCGCGCCCTCAGGGTTCAGATCGAAGCCCGTGTAGATTCCCGGAGCCGGCAGGGTAGTGGTGCACCAGAGGATCAGGCGCCCGTCAGCCGGGAGGAAGGTTCCGGCCGGAAAGGTGAACTTGAAAGGAAGATCGCCGTCGTCGCTCACTCCCCAGCCTGCGAGTTCGATGGTCTCGGGGGAACTGTTTTGCAGTTCAAGGAATGAAGGAAAACGTCCTGCATGTGTAATGGCAGAGGCATTGAGGGCCAGCACCTCGGCGAAGGAGACTGCGGGGCGCACCTCGGCCTCATCCTCCTCCCCGGGAGATCCATGGATTCGTGGACTTGCGCCCCAGGCAGTAGGATTGTTGGGATCAGCTTGGAAGTCTCGCAGGACAAGAGAGTAACCACCCCCGTCCGGGGAGGTTGGCCATCCCGATGAGTCGCCGTAACGCACGGAGTGCATGTTGTTTCCGAATCCGTCCACAAGAGTGATTCGCTCGCCACCATTGGAGAGACTGCCTCCGAACCAGCCGTGTACCAGACGGCGGGGATAACGGCGAGCGAAGGCTTCCGGATCGTCGTTGGAGGCGAGAATGATCCTCGATCTTGGACGGAGGATAAAGTCGCCGGGGAACTCATGGTTGATTCCCTGGAAGCGGCAGTGCCCGAGGTCGACCGAGCGCACGGAGGGGTTGTAAAGCTCGAGGAACTCATAAGCGCGTCCACCCGGGGGGTTGTACATGATTTCAGTGATACGCACGTCGGGGAAACCCGGTTCCTGGAGGAATTCGGCCTCCGTAAGGGCACTCCACTGGTCTCCGGTCCGGGAGCGGGTCTTGATCGTGGTAGTGCCATCGATGGTAAAGGGCCCGGTGTATTCCGTCGCCGATGGTGAAACGCTGTCAAGGGGGTGCTCTGCTGTGATCCGGTTGACTGTCACGCGTGGGTCGGTCCCGTCGCTCGTGTAGTAGATGGTCTCGCCGGCAGAGGTCAGGGTGACCGCTTCCCCCGGAGGGAGCGCCCCCCCGTGCGGCTGCAGCGAAGGCGCCTCGTCAGAACGGTAGAGGCCGAGGGATTTCATATGCTGAATGATGACATCCCGCCGGTTCGGGATCCAGCTGGTGCTAATGGAGGTGCTCATCCGGGGAAGGACTCCCCGCATTTCCCGGCGCATGTTGCGGAAGTTTGAGCCATGGATGCGGTCCTGGAGGACGCCGTCATTGAAGAAGTGCTTGTGGACGCGGTCAGCCCACCGGAGCTTGAACTCCGGACTGCGGTAGAGGGACTGGTAAAGCTGAGCAATTTCCGAACCCCCGGCCAGTTCGGAGGTGAAGGTGTTGCCCCCGACTGATCGGCCGAGATTACCAAGGGACCATTCTGCATCCCAAACGTAGAAGCGAAACTTGGAACGGCCATAACGCTCGCGGGCAGCCCGCCAGTTGTTGTGGGGCCAGTCCCCGGTTCCGCCGTAGACATTGACCAGCAGGTAATCAATGAAGTTGTCGATATCGAGCTCGAGGCTGGACCTGCGGTAGTTGGTGGTGACGGTTTGGTCACGGCTCACGACGGAACGCATCCGCGACCAGGCTGCGGCATCACCTTCACGGATTTCTCCGAACTGGGCGATCACGTCCCAGTCGTTTTCCCGGCCATGCCAGGAGCGCATGAAGTCGTCATCGATCCTTTCGGTGGCATTGTAGTAGCCCTTGTATTCACCGTTAATGAAGAGGTTTACAAAATTACCCCGAGCTCCCACCTGGCCGGTCGCAATCTGCATTCGACGGACAAACTCATCCACGATGAAGGGGTTTGAATGGTCGTTCATGCCTGCCCGGAGGGTGATGCGGTCGAAGACCTGCACCTCCGACCCCTCGAAGAAGGGGTATTCGAGCATGCTGGGCCCGTAATCGCCGCGGAAATAGAGGCGGAAGGAATACTTTGAGAAGGGTAGCCCTCCGTTTGGGTTGTAACGCCCACGGACATAGTTTCCGCCCTGGACCCGGATGCCACAGTTCTCCTGGAATCCACTTTGGTCCCTCTTGATGTATTCGACGGAGGCGGGGCGTTCCCAGGCGATACCGCGCTGGGCACAGTTTCCCGGGGTCTGGATACCCGTGGAACCCCAGAGATTCGAATTATCAGTGCTGATCGAAACGATGGGTAGGGAGCGAATGCTGGCCCCTTCATTGTAAAAGTAACTGTGCGTCTCAATCTGTGATGGGAGGTGGTCGGGGCGGAAGGCAGCCGCCCGGATGATGGTGGTGGAATCAATCGGAACGGGTGTCCGGTAGATCGTACCGTTATTGCCGGTGGGCTCGCTCCCGTCGGTGGTGTAGCGGATGGTTGCGCCAGGATCCTCGGAGGTAAGGTGAAGCTGGAAGGGTCGGCTGTAGAAGCCGCGCGAGTTGCTGAAGTGCGGTGGGCTGACCAGACCGAGGACTGTGCTACGCGGGTTGAGGGATCCCGGTGAAGGGTTGGCAAAATACTGCCAAGTATCCCCATTCTCCTCGCGCCCATAGGAGTGGTCATTGCGCTGGACCGGATAGTCCGGCTGCAGCTCGTCGGACGGGAGGCGGGGGAGCTCGGGGGGAAAGAGTCCAAGGTATTCTCCTGATCCGGCCAGTTTGAAGTTGGTGTGAAGCTCGCCCCCTGCTGCGGGGGTCCGGTTCTTACCTGAGGCGAAGAGCACAAGGTAGGCTCCCGGCGCCATAGTTTTGGCGGGAAGAACGTACTTGCCTGGTTCATCAGGATCATCACTGAGCGACCACCCCAGAAGGTTGACCGCGACCGTGTCCCGGTTGAAAAGCTCGATCCAGTCAGAGTGTTCTCCATCCTCGTCGGTCAGGCCGTCCCGGTTGGCGGCCACGATCTCGTTGATGACAAGATCCGGGGTAGTTGCTCCGGTCGCGAGCGTGTAGGACCAGTCTCCACCGGAAAACCCATTGCCAGCCAGGTCCGTGATCTCGTGGTCTTCGAGCCAGGAGAGAGAGACCGGACCATCAGCCAGCGGTGCAAAACCAAAGAGGTAGGGGCCGGCCCCGTCGCCAGCGACCGTCACGGCGGAAGTGCCGTTTGCAGTCAGATCAGAGGCTTCCAGACCGGTCACGAATTCCGAAAATGTAACGGAAACCTCGGAGAGGCTGCGCAGGCGACCCCCGGGTGCGGGAGAACGGTTGCTGATAGTGGGCGGGGACTGGTCGACTACCTCATACCGGCGAACCTCTCCCGGTGCGCTGCCATCAAAGGCTGCGGGAGGATCTCCGGTGTCGGTAATGTCGTGACCGGGGATCCACGCCAGGGTGACTGTGCCGAGGGGCACAGACGCAAAGGAAAATGTATAGGTGGCCCCGGACCCTGAAAGATTGCTTGCGGGGATATTGTTGAGGACGAGGTCTGAGGGTTCAACCCCGACTACTGGTTCGGAAAAAGTGATCGTTACCCGGGAAAGATCCGGGACTGAGCCCGGAGTGGGATCGATTGCTATGACAGTCGGGATGGCCGCCTGGAGCAGCGGACTGAACCCGAGAAGGAGTGTAAGTAAACGCGTCATGGGAATGCCGGGATTGCGATCGGTCGAAGGGCTGCGCTTCCGTCTTTTATCATGAACCGAGATCATGTGATGGGCGAGCGGATAATCGGATCCGGGGGCCAATGGCCAACGAGTCGAATTGCATCAGAGCAGGGGGGACTCTGCGGGGCTGCCAGCCTCTTGGTCGTGCGATAGCGTCGCTCGATGGGCGACCTGAATACCTGGGCAGACGATTGGCCCCACCATTGATTCTCTAAATCAGAGGGTTGCCAGTTCAGCCTGCGAACGTACTGGCCTGAAGAAAGCACTGGTCTCAGATGAGGATCGGGCGCCCGGTAGCCGGAACGTCCTCCACGTTGGCGGGAGGGCCATCGAAATGGGTGTCTACAAAATCGTCCCACATCCCTCTTGTCTTGTCGGAGAGCCCTTCCTGGATTTCCTCCTCGCACTTCCCACACAGGCAGAGGGGGTAGGGGTCATAGATCATCTGCATACCAACGAGAATTCCGCCGATGGAGTAGCTCTCCATGCTGCTGCGAGGGGTCCCGCACGCGGCACACTTCTCGAGCCAGGGTTCCGGGTGTTCGCCGAGCGCAAGAAGCATTGATCGCTCTTCCAGCCGGATTCGCTCCTCGAAAAAGCGCGCGAGGGCCCGGCGTGAATCAGTCGAAAACTCCTGTGCCATGTTGGAGCGGCAATCTTCACAGATTGCGTATTCGAAGATGCATTCCCCGCGGTGATAGTTCTTTGCAACGAGATACGGCAGTTCCGGGTCATGCCTCAGAGGGAGGCCGCAGGCGACGCAGTCCCGAAAGGGTTCGCCGGTCTCGGCCGAGTGAAAGTCGGAGGGGGGATCGGACTCAGCTGNCACCCCCGTACTTTCGCAACTATCGAGCTCTTCGCAACTATTTGCTGGCAGGGACCCGAAAGGCCTCCGCTGGCAACTGGTTCAGTGCCCTCAATTCCCCCGAAGAGGATTCTTCGGTCCATTGATAGGACTCCGTGAGGGCCCGGGTAACAACATGTTTTGCGCCGCTCACGGCCTGATGCAGGGAGTGGCCCTGGGCGAGAAATGCGGTCAGCGCTGATGAAAAGGTGCAGCCGGTCCCGTGAGCGCTCGCAACCGGAGCTCTGGGCGACTCAAAAGTGGAGACTCGATTGTCATCCCAGAGCAGATCAATGGCGTGCTTCCCCGTGCCGTGGCCACCGGTGAGCACCACCGCGGCATCAAAGGTGCTGCCGAGTTGGCTAGCCAGTTCCAATGGCTCCTCCTGAAGCCCGGGCCCTGACGGGGGAGACAACAGTTTTTCGGCCTCCGGTTGATTGGGGGTCAGGACGGTTGCCAGCGGCAGGAGCCTTTCGCGGTAGGCTGTAATCACGCCCTCGAAGTCGAAAGACGTTCCGGTGGAAGAGCTCAGGACAGGGTCGACGACGAGGGGACGCCTCGACTGCTCAAGGAGTTCGGCAACCGCCACCACGTTGGAGGCGGGTCCGAGGAGGCCCGTCTTGATTGCTGCAACGGGATAGCAGGCGAGCAGGCTACGCACCTGCTCCTTCAGAGCAGCGGTAGACATGTCGTAGACTCCATGAACCTGCAGCGGGGTTTCTGCGATGACGGTGGTCACCGCGGTAAGGCCATGTACTCCCAGCATGGAGAAGACCTTGAGGTCGGCCTGGAGACCTGCTCCAGAGCAGCAATCCGATCCGGCAATGGTCAGCACGACAGGGGGTGGGCACATGCGCAGAAGGATAGTTCTCCTCCAACGGGGTGCAAGCCAGGCAATCGTTGTCCTTGGCAATCCGAGCCCGGGGTTTAACCTTCCGGTCTTGGAAGCCTTTGAAATGCTGGATGGCCTGAGCGTTGTTGTCGACGACGTGATTTACATGCCGAGCCTCGATCACCCCGAGGACCGCCCCCATCCCTTTGTCTATTTCATCAAGATCCGGAATAATTCCGATCAGCGGGTGAGTATCCAAGGGCGCAAGTGGCTCGTGCATGAAGACCAGACCGGTGAGCTCCTTGTGGTTGAGGGGGATGGTGTTGTCGGGCAGAAGCCCAACCTCGGCCCCGGTGAAGAGTTTTCCTACAACAGCTATCACGTGGCACGGGGAAGCGGGCACGCTGAGGGGACTTTTTTCGGACTGACTGAATCCGGCCGCAGGGTCTGTGTCCGGATCCCCCGCTTCAAGATGCAGCTGCCCGAGTGGGCGTGATCCCGTCCTCGGTAGCGAGGTGGCTCATGCTGAAATCGTGATCTTCCCGGGGCAGGGAGGTACGAATCTGCAGGCTAAAGCCGACGCCGACGCGTAAGACCTCAGGGCGCAGGGCAGGCAGGATGGTGTCGTAGTAGCCCCTGCCTCGGCCCAGCCGTGTCCCTTGGGGGCTGAACCCGAGGCCGGGACATAGACACAGATCAATATCCTCGAGAGGGACCGTCACGTGAATGCGGGGGTCGGGTTCCGGAATTTCAAAGGCTCCCTTCTGCAATTCGGCCGGGTCGGGCACGTGAAAGAACTGAAGGGAGTTCCCTACCACAAGAGGGTAGGAAAACCGGTAGCCTCGACCCAACGCGTGAACAAGACGGCTGAGGTCCACTTCAGGGCTCAGGGCACTATAGATGCTGATGTTCCTGTGGATCCCCTGGGCCGGGATCCATAGGGCAAGTCTATCGCAGATCTGTTTGCTGCAGTCGGCGCGCTCCTTGGCACTCACTGAGGCAAGCGCATCCCTGAGGTGCCTGCGCACTTGGGCCTTTTCAAGAGAAGGAGGGGGATTTGCCACTTGCGATGGTCCGGGTTCAAACGGATCATATGGCCGAAGCCAATGGTGAAGCAAGCCACTGCAATTCTCCTTCTGCTGAACGTCGCTGGCTCCGGGGATCCGGAGAAAGAGACGCCTTCTTTCGTTTACACGGCTCCCATCGTTCAGAAAATTGCCTTCCGTGAGGGTGTCATGCTGGCTGAGGAGCGCCACACCTATGCCACGAACCTCGCCACCTATGCTGCCAACCAGGTTGTTAGCCGAATGGCCAGTAAGGAGTCGCTCGAAAATGCCCGGCGCATTCTGGCTCTCGCGTTTCATCTCGAGCGTCGCAATAAGCAGGCGATGGTGGTCAACTTTCAGCTGCGGGAGGGTGTTCTACCCGAGGTCAAGAAGGGCGACTACAATCCCCGGACCTTTGCGCGCCTTCTTCTTTCCCGCGCGAAGTTGCTTCTTAAGAACGCCAATGATAACATGAGTGAGAAATTGCTCGGGCACTGCTTCGTTGAGCTGGCCGCTCATATCGATCCCCGCAACGAGGACGCCGTCTTCGAATATGAAAACCAGCGTATTGACGAGGGCGAAATCGACTGGAGTCTGCTGACCAATGCGGTCAGTGGGCAGTCGAGCAAGGATGCGGAGCCCGCGGCCCAGTAGGGCTTCACGCTCTTTCCGCTAACCGGCGTCTTCATCCAGAAACTGTTTCAGTGCCTCCCGGAGGCTTGCGCGAGCGCGGAAGAGCTGGCTTTTCACAGCCGGGATGGAGAGCCCCAGAATCTTCCCGATCTCATCGTAGGGCATGTGCTCCTGGCGACGCAGGACTACCGCCAGGCGTTGTTTCTCGGGGAGGGACGCGATGGCTTTGTCGACGGCGTGTTGCAATTCGGACTGGAGGATCTGTGCNTCNGGGCGCGTATCCTCATCNCCNGGNATTTGCTGGTGCCAGTCGTCTTCCTGCTCTTCCAGAGAGTGCTCCTTTCGCCGGGACCTGCGNCGTGTCTCATTGAAGACAAGGTTTCTCGTGATCGTGAACAGANAGGTTGTAAACTTGGCGGTNGGCTTATACCTGCTGGCGCTTTTCCAGATTCGAAGAAAGACCTGCTGGGCGATATCGTCGGCGTTGGTGGNCCCTCCGAGCATTCGTGCGACAGTGCCTACGACNGCATGCTGGTGTCTCTCCACGAGCGCNTCAAAGGCATCATGATCCCCCTTTGCGACCTTGGCCATGAGCGCCACATCAAGGGCGTTNTCGTTGCCTCGTTCGGGGGAGGATTNGGTCATGACGNNGGCCGGTCNGGCGGGTAAAGGGATNTGGGAGTNAAGCAGAGATGACAANGGGGCACTAGNNCCAGTGCNGATCCNTGGTGNATTGATGTNTCTACCTGCGAAGAATGTTAGAAATTGTTAGATTCTGGANCCAGAGNATGGGNTNGNGAGAGAGCGTNGATGAAGCCTGAGGGCCTGTGAANAATTCGAGCAATAGNTGGAGAGTGNAGAAGGGGGNNGNTCCGGTGGTGGCTCCGNAGATTCAACNGGCTGAANNTTNTTTTTNNGGATGCGGNGAGGNTNGNGGNNTTNCGGGAAGCNANTNNCTGGGNTCCTCTCGAACAGCTGCNNNTNAGNTCNNNAATNNCTNAGGGNCAGNNAGTTATNNTTAAAATNGNGCNNTGGAGGTNAATNNCNAGNCTTCCACACAANGAGGNGNCCGGGGGGNNCTTTCAGTNTTTTGAANGCGCCNGATCTTNCCGAGGGNGNNCAATTGGCAGNANANNGTAGNNCTTCGCTNCCNCCGGGGCCACGTGAATAAGTTGGGAACAAGGTCCGNNNGATTAGCTGCGCGGGGCANNGTNGATCAGCCCTTGATTTCAAGCAGCATCTGGGCGTTGTTGGGGAACTTACGGAGGAAGAACAGGAGACGCTCCATCGCCTCAAGGGGCCGGTGTCCGGACAGGCCCCGTCGGATAAGATAGATTTTGTGGAGCATATGCTCCGGCAGCAGGAGCTCCTCGCGGCGGGTGCCGGATTTGAAAATATCGACAGCCGGGTAGAGAAAGTTCTCCGCGATCTTCCTGTCGAGGACCAGTTCCATGTTCCCAGTTCCCTTGAATTCCTGAAAGATGGCCTCGTCCGCCTTCGCGTTGGTTTGGACGAGGGCGGTGCCCACGATGGTCAGGGANCCGGCCTCCCTGGTGTTCCGGGCAGCGGCGAAAAGGCGGCGCGGCATCTCTAGTGCGCCGGCGACGAGGCCNCCTGTCTGATAGCCCCGTCCCTTGCCTCCGCGCATACTGCTATTGTAGGCGCGAGCGAGGCGNGTGATCGAGTCGAGGAGGAGGAAGACATCNTGTCCGGCTTCNACCAGTCGTTTGGCGCGCTCGATNCAGAGTTCGGCCAGTCTGCAGTGGTTCTTGGCCGGCATGTCATTCGAGCTCGCGTAGATTTCCGCATCGGGGAGCTGCCGCTTGAACTCAGTAACTTCCTCCGGACGTTCGTCCACTAGAAGGACCATGAGGTGGAGATTTTCGGAATAGCGTTCGCGGACGGCCTCTGCCAGGTGCAGGAGGAGGGTGGTTTTACCAGACCGCGGCGGCGATACGATCAGGCCCCGTTGCCCTCTGCCGATTGGTGAGATCATATCGACCACCCGCGTGGTATAGCGATCCGGTTCGGTTTCGAAGGGAATCCTTTTAACCGGGTTCGTAGCCTTGAGNTCCTCGAAGAAGGCGAGGCTGCGNGCTTCCTTTGGGGGCATCCCATTNACNGAGGTGACCTCCACCAGCTGAGGGCCGCGGTTGCCCTCACGGGCNANGCCATGNACCCACATGCCGAGGCGGAGGCCCTCCCGNCGGACGAGCTCCGGTGGGAGNAAGACGTCCTCCCGTGATTGTTCAAAGTCCTTCTCNGGGCGCCTCAGGAAGCCGAAGCCCTTTGGCGCTATTTCAAGCATTCCGTCTACATTCGTAGGAGGACCCGTTAGAACGACATCGCGGCGCTTTTCATTCTCGTCTATCTCGTGATTGNCTTCCCNGTGACGATCGTTTCCCCGGCGACGGTTNTTTCCNCGAACGCGNCCCCGGACGGTCCCACGACGCCTGCGGTTCTTCCCGCCGCCGCCACCGTGGCCGCCATTCTTGTCGCGTTGATTGTTCCCGCCCGAAGGCTGAACGTTCATAGCGTCGGAGGAGGAATCGGAACTCATGGGCAAGAGGGGTCTGGAATCAGGTGTTCAGCAGGGCACGGACCTCAACGGAGAACTCAGAGTTGGTGAAGACGTTTATCGTATCTTCGTAATGGTCGAGGTATTCACAGAGCCGCCTGGCCCTACTGGCTGCGGCAGGGTCCACGATGGAACTGTGATTCCGGGGCAGGAACACGGCCTTCGCGCTGTTGATTGTTGAGCGGAGGCAGGGGTTGAGCGCTCGAT
The DNA here is from genome assembly GCA_002721695.1 of Roseibacillus sp. Classification (GTDB taxonomy): domain Bacteria; phylum Verrucomicrobiota; class Verrucomicrobiia; order Verrucomicrobiales; family Akkermansiaceae; genus Roseibacillus_B. Next base: position 19,638 of record PBLI01000038.1, read on the forward strand.
TTACGCGCTTGTAGAGGGCNCCCATCGAGGTCTCCTGCGAGCAGGGACTNAATTCTTTCCCCTTTCTCCCGTCCGCCCGGGCCTTGGCATGCGTCACCTTTGACCACTTGTTGTGTCCATCCATGAATATCGAGGTGAAAATATGTGTGCGTTAAGGAGAAACCGGACACAGGGCGGTCGTGTCGGTGTCCACGAATCTGCTTCCTTTGCGAAACCCCTCACCGACGGAGCAAGCGTGGGCGGTTTCGCAAGCCGGTCGACGGATGAACAGTCTTACCGTCGAGCCATNCGGACNNTCGAATGATGCGGATTTGCCGCTTTTTGGCAACCATTAAATTCAAGGGAAAGCGATGGTCCGATTTCGAGTTTCGCCCTTTTTTACAGTCCATAAGTGGCCTGCCATTGACCACGCAAGCCCCCCCAGCTAAAGGCAGATCCACTGTCATGAACGACCCCATTACTGTTTCGATCACGGGGGCTGCTGGCCAGATTGGTTACGCCCTCCTCTTCCGCATAGCCTCCGGCGCGCTTTTCGGTCCAGACCAGCCGGTGCATCTCAGNTTGATCGAGATAGAGCCTGCGATGTCTGCGCTAGAGGGNACCGTCATGGAATTGGATGACTGTGCCTTTCCGCTGCTCGCGGGGGTGACCGCTACCGCTGACCTCGATGACGGCTTCAAAGGTGCGAACTGGGCCCTGCTGGTGGGGTCGGTCCCCCGTAAGGCGGGAATGGAGCGGGGTGATCTTCTCGGCATCAACGGAAAGATCTTTACAGGGCAAGGTGCTGCGATAGCGCGTAATGCTGCAGCAGACGTGCGAGTCCTGGTAGTGGGCAATCCCTGCAACACCAATTGCCTGATCGCGATGAATAATGCAGCGGGTGTGCCTGCGGAGCGCTTCTTTGCCATGATGCGCCTGGACGAGAACCGNGCCAAGAGCCAGCTTGCGATCCGGGCCGGGGTTCACACCAACGAAGTTTCAAATATGTGTATCTGGGGAAATCATTCGGCCACNCAGTATCCGGACTTTGTGCATGCTAGAATCGGGGGGGTGTCCGCTGTTGAAAGGATTGGAGACCGGGACTGGCTGGAGGGAGAATTCATTTCGACGGTGCAGCAGCGGGGAGCTGCCATCATCAAGGCNCGTGGGGCGTCTTCGGCGGCTTCTGCTGCCAATGCGGCCATTGATTCGGTGCGGAGCCTGATTACCCCCACTCCGGAAGGAGACTGGTTCAGTGTGGCGGTCCGTTCTTCCGGACAGTACGGCATCGACGAGGGGCTGATCGCCTCCATGCCAATCCGGGCCGACGGGGCAGGCGGCTGGTCAGTGGTGGAAGGCCTCGAGGTTGACGGGTTTTCGAGCGAGAAGATCAGGGCCTCGATACAGGAANTACGGGAGGAACGGGAGGCTGTGNTGGATCTGATTCCGTCCTGACGGTGAACACGGCGGCACTAGAGATCGCGGGNCGCAANTTTTCTTCACGCCTCCTGCTTGGAACCGGCAAGTTTGGGTCTCCGGACTTGATGCGCGAATCGCTCGAGGCATCGGGGACAGAGATCGTGACAGTGGCCCTGCGTCGTGCTGACCTCGGGGGTGAGGGGGACGCCTTTGCCGACATCCTGGATTACATCGACCGTGAGCGATACCTCCTACTTGCGAATACGAGCGGTGCGATGAATGCTGAGGAGGCTGTGCGGCTTGCTCGCCTCGCGGCCGCNGCNGGTCTTCCGAAGTGGATCAAACTTGAGATTCATCCGGACCCTAATTACCTGCTACCCGATCCGATCGANACCTTGGCAGCGACAGAAATGCTCGTAGCGGANGGCTTCTCTGTCCTTCCCTACATCAATGCCGACCCTGTTCTCGCAAAGCGACTGGAGGAAGCTGGCGCGGCCACGGTTATGCCGCTCGGTGCACCCATTGGTTCGAACCGCGGGCTNGCGACCCGGGACCAGATTGGAATTATTGTCGAACAAGCCAATGTGCCGGTCGTGGTCGATGCCGGGATCGGAGCACCCAGCCATGCCTCGGAAGCGTTGGAAATCGGAGCCGATGCGGTCCTGGTCAACACAGCCATTGCGGTCGCGGGTGACCCGGTTGCCATGGCACGGGCATTTGAGTCCGCCGTGAGGGCCGGGCGCCTGGCTTACGAGGCGGGTCTGGCCCTGGAGACTGTCCGGGCGGAAGCAACAAGTCCGCTTACCGGTTTCCTTGAAGACTAGGGGATGCCTGTTCGGGCGGTCCGGTAAGTGGCGTTCTCTCCTTACCGGCTGGATCGACCCGCGGAATGTTCCTTTAAGAGTCCGTGCCTGATCATGCCGCCGTGCGAGAAGCATGGTGACCGACCAGGTAATGGCGTGCGCAAGAGGCAATCCCGCGATGCCTGAACCGAAACCGTAGGGTGCTGGCGGCGGCCCGGTAAGCGATTTATCCCGTGGGCTGAGGTCGCTCCTTGTCATGGGTGGGAGTCGCGGTATCCTCTCCCCGTGCAGTAACGATGACTCCGCTTCTCCGGAAATTCCTCGGAATGAACTGGGTGCTGATTCTCACCATGTACGGCCTGCTGGTCTTCGGGGTGTTCAGCATCGAGAGTGCGGCNCGGCACATTCCGGCTCCCGAGCTGGCAGGTCAACCGGAGCTCTGGGGCTCCTGGTTTGCGGATCGGCAGAAGTTGTGGATCGTGCTCGGCAGCCTGATCTATTTTGCAGTCGCGCTTGTCGATTATCGGTGGCTGATGTGGCTNGGTATNCCGATGTATCTCGTTGGGATAATCATGCTGCTCATCCTGCTNGGCAGAGGTTCCGAAGTGCACCAGCTGACCGTCGGTGGGCTCAGTTTCCAGCCTACTCAGCTGGTCATTGCGGCAGGAATAATCATGGTCGGTGCTGCTTTTCAGTATTTACCAAGAATCCATCGCGTGTTCGCTCATCCCCTGGCGAGGTTGACGATTATTGCGGGCCTGTGCGGGCTGCCCTTCATGTTGGTAATGAAGAACGGCGATATGGGCTCGGCGATTGTGTGGCTCCCGGTTGCCTTTGTGACGATGCTGGTNGGGGGAATCCCCTTCCGTTACCTCCTTTTCATGGGTTTGATCGCTNCTGGGTTGGCGCCCATCATCTACTTTATCGTGCTCCCGGCTGTCTCCGAACGTGGTTACGCCCGGATCAACAACTTCAAGGAAAATTTCCAGAGAGGATATGTTACGAATACCGACAAGAACTACGCAGAGTATCGAGTGACCATGGCTGTGGGTAAGGCTGGGTGGCGGGGTGCCGGTCATGGAAGCACCTCCAAGGATTCCCTGCATCACCGGAAAGATATCCCGTGGAAGACCGCCCACAATGATTACATCTTCGCCGTGATAGCCGAAGAGCAGGGTTTTCGTGGGAGCCTCCTCCTCATCATCACCTTTGCGCTCTTACTGATCCAGTGTCTCTTTGTGGCATTCTACAGTCGTGACTTTGCGGGACAGATTATCGCGGCGGGAGTGGTAGCCCTTTTCTTTGCGCACATCTTTGAAAATATCGGAATGTGTGTGTCCCTCATGCCGATCACTGGAATTCCGTTGCCGCTTATCAGCTATTCCGGGACGTTCGTGGTAATTTGCATGTTTCTGCTCGGATTGGTGCAGAGCATCTGGGTGCACCGTTATCGGGGATCCGCAGGGCAGGCCGTCTAGGCAGCCTGCCAGGACACGGCAGGGCGATGAGCTGGGGACAGGTGGGTGCGACCTTGCCGGAGCCTCAGCCTTCGGCGACCGGGCATCCAAGCTCGATCCACGCCATGATTCCGCCCTGAATATTTGTCACGTTGCGAAAGCCTGCTTCCAACATCATTGTCCCGGCATGAGCACTGCGCTGCCCCACCTTACAGTAAACGAGGTAGGCAGGATCAGGGGGGAGCTCGGAGAGATGGCTCATGAATTCACTGAGGGGCGCCAGACGGCTGCCTTCAATATGAGCCCATGCGTATTCGTCCGGTTCACGGACATCCAAAAGAACGCCGTCAAAACCTGCCTCTAGCAGATTGCGTGCGCTGGCTGCATCGATTTCCCGGAGACGCCCGGACTTGGTGCCATTCTCCCCGCCTGCCACCGGCCTGCTGATACTTGGAGACTGTCCGCAAAGCGCGCAGTCCGGATCGCGCCTGAGCGTAATTTCCCGCATGCGGGAATCGGTGGCATCGTAGTGCAACATACGTCCGGCAAGGGTGGCCCCGTATTGCGCGATGATCTTTATGGCTTCCATTGCCTGCAGGCTCCCGATCACGCCGGGAAGGGCGCCGAGGACGCCCGCTTCCTCTCAGGTCGGCACGGTGCCGGGCGGGGGAGGCTTGGGAAGGAGGCATCGGTAGCAGGGCGAGGATAGTCGGGGGTCGAAAACACTCAGTTGCCCCTCGAACTGATGAATAGCACCAGCGACCANGGGAACGCCCTGCAGCCAGGCCGCATCAGCNACGAGAAACCGGGTCGGAAAGTTATCCGAGCCGTCGACGATGACATCGTATTGCCCCACCAGCTCCATGACGTTATCCTCGTCCAGTCGCTCGGGATGCACTTCTATTACGATGTCGGAGTTCATCCGCATGAGGCGTTCCCGCGCACTCTCCGTCTTTGAANCNCCAACCGAGCCTTCATCATGGAGAATCTGGCGCTGCAGGTTCGAAAGGTCCACCGTGTCGTCGTCGATCACTCCGAGGCGGCCGACGCCGGAGGCCGCGAGGTAAAGGGCCGCCGGGGATCCGAGGCCACCGGCTCCGATACAGAGGACCGACCCCTTGCGCAGGGCTTGTTGACCCTCACGTCCAAAGGACGAAAGGGAAAAGTGACGCTCATAGCGCTTTTCTTCGCGTTCTGAGAACATACCNGGTTCAGGATGGAATTTGCCTATGGTTGACCTNATTTCACTTCACCGCAAGCGTCGGGTAGACTATCCCGGGCCGGTCATGTCAGAAGTNCAATCAACCTTTCGTCTCAAGCCCGNGGATGCTCCTCCCGCNTTCGAGTTGCCCGAGCCAAGCGGTCANCTGCACAGCTTTGCAAACCTCCGNGGAGAGAAGGGGATCCTCGTTTTCTTCGCCTGTAACCACTGCCCCTACGTTATTCACCTGGCACCGGCGGTCGGCCGTCTCGCCGAGGAACTTGCGGGGGCGGGAATCAGCACGGTNGCGATCATGTCCAATGATGTAGAGGGNTATCCCGACGACCACCCTGACAGGATGGGGGCGTTCGCGGCTGAATCAGGGTGGGCTTTTCCCTATCTCTATGANGANAGCCAGGAAGTAGCGAAAGGGTGGTCTGCGGCCTGTACGCCGGATTTTTTCCTCGTAGATGGTGAAGGACGCCTCTTCTACACCGGACAGTTTGATGCCTCCCGGCCAAGGAATGATTCNGAGGTGACGGGGGCGGACCTTCGCGCGGCGGTTGGGGAGATGCTGGCCGGCGGGGAGCCCCCGGGGGAGCCGTATCCCAGCAGCGGGTGCAACATCAAGTGGAAGGCGGGGAATGAGCCTCCTTACTTCGGATCGATNGGGTAGTCGTTATTTGCCCAGAACATGCGGGCTGTCAGAACTGAAGATCGGAAGGTATACTGCAGGGGATGGAGCAACTGATCAAGAATCTCGAAGCGGGAAACGACCTCGGAAGGTGTGACATTGTTACAGCGGTCGACTTCATCCTCGATGAAGGAAGCGACGCAAACCGGAAGGCGCGCTTTCTAGAATGCCTCGCCAGCAAGGGTGAAACCGCCGGCGAAATTGCCGAGTTCGTGACAGCCCTGCTCAGTCGGGCGGTCGACCCTGAGGCTGAAAAGCTGGAGCTTGAAGGCCCCACGATCGACGTGTGCGGGACTGGTGGGGACAAGCTGAACCTCTTCAACGTCTCCACCACTGCGATGTTTGTGATAGCGGCAGGAGGGGCTGTAGTCTTGAAGCACGGCAACCGTGGAATCACTTCCCGGAGTGGAGGAGCGGATGTTCTCGAGGCCCTCGGAATCCGGATCGACCTCACGCCGGAGGAGTTTCGCCGCTGCCTTGATCGTGCAGGAGTAGGCTTTCTGTTTGCGCCACTCTATCACCCTGCCTTCAAGGCCGTCATGCCGGTTCGGAAACTGCTTGCCGAGAGAGGGGTCAGGACCATTTTCAACCTCATTGGACCGCTTCTGAACCCAGCGCGGCCTGCTTGCCAGCTGGTGGGAGTCTTCAACTCGGAGTTGCCTCCGGTTTACGCGGAAATATTGGAAAGGCTCGGACGAAAGTCGGCATGGGCTGTTCATGGAACGACTGGGGCCGGGGCGCCGGTAGACGAAGTGAGTACCATGGGGCCCACCCGGATTTGCAGGTCCGGCGTGGGCAGAGAGCGGGTTGACGAGGTAGTTGACCCACGGGATCTCGGGATCCCCGAGGCCAAGGTCGAGGAGCTTCAGGGAGGGGACGCCGGGGAGAATGCGAGGATTCTCACCCGTATCCTTGATGGAAGCGAAACGGGGCCCAAGCTCGACCTGGTTCTGCTCAATGCCGGTGCCGGACTTGCATGTGCCGGTCTGGCAGGAGACCTGCAGGCTGGAGTCGAGCAGGCCAGAGAATTGATAGAATCGGGTTCTGCCCTGACGCGTCTGCGATTGCTTCAGGACGCTGCCCGGTAGGAGGATCCGGCGGTGCGGGGTTCAGACAGCGCGGATGCCTCCGTCAAGCGGACGCCAGCGATTCCTCTGTTTGGGCGTCAAGAATAGCATACCGCTCGCGGTGCAGGCCCGGGTCGCTCCGGAAAATGAGGCGTCCGGTATGGCTGCGTTCGAGTTCCATGAGAATGTGTGCATCCTCGCTCTTAAAACGGTTCAGGACGTCAGGATTGACCACAACGATGATGTCACCCACTTCATCTCGATGCTTGGAGATGACGCTGTTGAGTGCACGTTGGATCTCAACACTCATGGTCATGGTGGTCTTCACCTTGCCGCGGCCGGCGCAGTAGGTGCAGGGCTCGAGAAGGGTTTCACGAAGGCTTTCGTTGAGACGCTGCCGGGTCATCTCCATGAGGCCCACAGCTGAAATCTGGAGCACCTGGGTCTTGGCTCGATCCCGATGCAGGCGTTCCTTCATTGCACGATAGACGGCCTGCTGGTCTCGACGGTGGCGCATGTCAATGAAGTCGACAACCACAAGCCCGCCAATATTTCGCAGGCGCAACTGGCGGGCTGTTTCGTGGGCTGCTTCGATGTTCGTCTCCAGGATCATCTTGTCGACGTCCTTGGAACCGCGATTCCGTCCCGTATTCACGTCGATCGAGATCAGGGCCTCGGTTTCATCGATCACAATATAGCCTCCGCAGGGGAGCCACACCTGACGCAGGAAGGCCTCGTCGATCTGCTTCTGCACGCCGAGGTGCTCAAAGAGGGGTTCCTGAGTCTGGACGTGGTGAACCCTGCTCCTGGCCCGGCGCGAAATCTTCTCCGCAACCCTCTTGATCTCCTCCGTGGTCTCAGGGTCGTCACACACTACGTGGTCAATCTCCTCGGTCAGAAAATCGCGAGCGGTTCTCTCGATAAGTTTCGGCTCCTCAAAGATGCAGACGGGCGCTGCATTATTGTCACGAACGTTTTCCACCTCTTCCCATTGCTCCAGCAGCATGGCGAGGTCGCGGATGAAGTGGCGGGCCCGCTTTCCAGTTGCGACGGTACGCATAATGATGCCCATTCCCTCAGGGACCGCCATTCGCTGCATGATGCGGCGGAGCCGGGTACGTTCCTGCGGGTCGTCAATTTTGCGTGAGATGCCAAACTGATCAGCGAAGGGTGTGAGGACGAGGTAACGCCCGGGAAGAGAAACATTCGTAGTAACACGCGGCCCCTTGTTTCCGATCGGCCCCTTGGAGACCTGAATGACGATCTCGGAACCAGCAGGATAGAGGCTGGGAATGTCCTTGGAGGTGATCTTCTTGGGGCGGGCTTTCTTTTTCTTTGAGCGCCCCTGGCGATGGATTTCCTCCAGGCTGTTGTCGAGCGCGGCNGGGATTGCGTCCCAGAAGTGNAGGAACGCATTTTTTTCCATGCCGATGTCCACGAACATNGCCTTGAGACCGGGTTCGATATTCTTGATCCGGCCCTTGAAGATGCTGCCGACGATGTTGAGGTCGCCTTCGCGCTCGATTTCGTATTCTTCAAGGACGCCGTCCTCCAGCAGCGCTACCCGCCGCTCGAGTGTTTCAGAATTGATTACTAGGGTATTGCCTTCGCGTGCATCGATTTTNCCGACNCGGAGGGCCCGCTTGAGCTTTTTGAGCATGATCGAAATTCATTTGGTGTTAGCTGGTAACCGGGGAGGTCATGCTTCGGCCCTTGGTCTGGGCGAGGCCGTATTCTTACCGGTTCGGAGAGGTTCCCGAGTCTGCGTCGGGTGTGATGGAGGGGAGGGGAATCGCACGGGGCCGGACTCGGACCGGCGTTCCCGGAGATTGTGCCTCCGCTGCTTCCTCGCCTGTTTCGCCCTCTTCGTCAATAGCGAGAGGCAGAAGATCGCCGTCCGGGAGGGTGATTTCCTCAATGGGATCGAAGTTCCCCTGCGTTTCGCCCATGCGCCGGAGGGGGAGTTTGAGCCCCTTTTCAGCTGCAAAAAGNCCTCGAAAAATGAGGTTCACGAGTGGTCCGGCTACTTTCCCCCCGGATTTGCCATTCTGAACCACGACTGCCACGGCATATTTGGGCTGCTCGAAGGGGGCAAACGCCACGGTCCAGGCGTTGTGGGACTTCTTTCCGAAATCGGTAGTCTGGGCCGTTCCAGTCTTGGCGCCGATTTCGATATCCTGAGGAGAGGCCCGCCTTGCGGTTCCGCCAAGCTCATTGGCCGCTTTCCACATGCCCTCCCTGATCTTCTCAAACTGTGTGCGATTCATACCTTCCGCTATGAGGTCGACCTTCAGTTCGGGAATGTCNCTCACAAGGACTCCTTGCTTGGGGTTGACCACCCGTTTCACGATACGAGGCCGGAAGTATTTNCCGCCATTGGCAATGGCAGCCGTCAAGGCGGCCAGCTGGAGGGGGGTCGCCTCACACTCGTCCTGGCCAATGGCGAGCATGGCCATGCGGGCGGGCGTCATGGATTCACCCGGGTGGAGCTCCCTNCGCCACCACGCGCTGCCAGGAATGATGCCGCGGTCCTCAGCNGGCAGTTTGACGCCGGTGGGGTGCCCAAGATTGAGCATGCGGAAGCTGTGCGCCATTTTGCTTGCTCCCACATCGTTGGAAAGCTGCATGAAGTAGGGATTACATGACCGTTGAATGGCACTGGTTAGCTGGAGCCCNCCGTGNCCGGCCAGCTTCCAGCAACGAATCTTCAGCCTGCCGGTGCGGCCGTATCGAAGGTGCCCCACACAGCTGTGATGAAAATTTCCCATGCCGTGCATGCAGGCCGCNACCGCGGTGGGCAGTTTGAATGTCGATCCAGGGGTGAAGCTCGAGATNGCCCGGTTGATGAGGGGGTAAGCCTTGTTCGTCTTGTAGTCGTTCCACTTCCCACTATCGATACTCGGAATGAACTGGTTCGGATTGTAGTTCGGCACGGAAGCCATCGCGACAATCTCGCCGGTGTTGACTTCGATGACGACCGCNGCGGCCCTGCCGGCTTTCCGAAGGACGTTCTCGACGAGGAACTGGGCCCGTGCGTCCAGGGTGAGGACCACCTGGCTGCCCTGGTCGGGGGCAANCCGCTCGTCGAGNACTTCACCGAGAATCCGGCCTTTTTCGTTTTTCCGGAGGACGCGCCGTCCGGGAGAACCCTGGAGNTATTCGTCCATGGTTGCCTCGATGCCGGTAGANCCCCCGGCGTCACCAAGGTAATGATCGTAGATCTCCTTGGCTNCCTCAGGGATATCACCTTTTTCCCACTGTTTGAGGTAACCAAGAATATGACAGGCCAGGGTGCCGTAGGGATATTCCCGGCGGGGACGCACCGTAACATAGACCCCGGCCATCTCCAGGTTATGCTCGGCGAGCCGGGCAAATTGNCCGTAGGAGAGGTCCACCGGGAAGGTGAAGGGGATAAGCCCACCATGGGTGACGTAGTGCTTCTGGAGTGCCTCCGAGCTGTAACGGGCCTGGATGCCGTGGTCACGCAGGCGNGGGACGATGCCCTCCTTGACGATCTCGACGATCTCCCGGCTTCGTTCCGCAGTCGGGACCGCCATCCCGATCTGCCTTCGGCCGGGCCGCTCGTCATCCGCATGCTGCCGTTCCCATTCGTGGTGAATCTCGTCAAGATTCAGGACCAGTTCATAGTTGCGGATATTCTTGGCAAGAAGTTCGCCGTTGCGGTCGACGATCGTTCCCCGGACCCCGGGATCCCGAATAGAGATAGTGCTCTCTCCGGGGATGAGCTTNCGGTAGTACTCGGTGTTCTTGATCTGATAATCGAAGAGACGGGTNAGCAGGGTACCCGCACCAGTCAGGATGATGGCGGTGAGCAGGTAAAGCCGGAGTCGGTAACGTGATTCCATGAGAGCAAGAGGGGGTCGGTCAATCANTGATGGCCCGATGATCGGATCTCAAACCCTGATAGCTGATGGTATGGTGAAAGAGGCCGGCAAGGCTGAAGAGAGCCCAGAAGACCAGGGGGCAGAAGACCATGGTGAGAAGCGCTGTGATGCCAACCTTGAGGAAGAGCTCGCTGCTCAGGAGCAGGTNACCCCGGACGAATATTATGAAGAGATACTCCGCTAAGAGGTAAAGGAAGATCGCGACCCCCGAGAGGATGGCCGACACATGCCATTTGCCCTCCCGGAACAAGGGTTGAATGCCCTGCATTGTGAAGCCCATCAGAGCGTAAAGGATGATCGAGTATCCAAACTTCACGTCACCGGTTGTGTCAGTATAGACCTCTGGATTACCCCGCATTTCCTCCGGNGGAGNAACAATGACGTGCTGGGCGTCCCAGAGGAATCCTGCGATAAAGGACAGGAGCAGCATGGGACCGACATTTACCGTGACTGCAGCGCAAAGNAAGACGAGTGGGACGATAAGGACACGAGCTCCATAGAGAGCCTCGAGGGCAGGCGAAAACTGTTGAAGAATGCAGGCCGTAATGACCATGCAGACAAGGCTGACATGATACCAGAGCACGGCTAGCCCTCCTTGCCTTCGTCCTTGTGAGCGATGACGAATACCACTCCCAGCTCATGAAAATTNACGGAGGGCTGCACGAAGGCCACTCCCTCAACCGGCCCCGGGGTATAATCCTTGATGGTGCCCACGACGAGGTTCGCAGGAAAGAGGCCGCCTTTGCCNGTGGTGATAACTTTCATGCCGGGAAGAATGGCCGCCTCCCGGGAAAGGTGCCGCAGGATCAGCCTTGGCTCCTCCCCGTAATGGCCACGGGTCCCCTGCAGGATTCCAACCTCCGGGGTGCTTGCCACCTGAACCGAGACCTGACAGCGTTCGTCGGTAAGCAGGATCATGCTGCAGGTATGCTGGGAGCTGATGTCTACCTTGCCGGCCAGTCCCCCTGGAGCGATGATCGGCACTCCGGCCCCNATNCCGGAGGATTGCCCCCGGTCGATAATTGCTGTTTGCCACNAGGTCGCCGGTTGGCGCTTGATTACCCGGGCAGCAATTACATTGAGGCTCTGCATCTCCTTAAANTCAAGGGCCCGCCGNAGCTCATTGTTTTCCTGTTCCAATTCCCGCAGGCGTCCCTCGATCGAGCGCAGCTTGATATACTCGACCTTCATGGCGACCAACTGATTCTCGAGGTCCTTGGAGTTCTCAACCTCCTCAAGAAAGGACTGCGCCCGGGTCTCAAGCGCGGAGCCTCCCTTCAGGAAGGGCGAGATCGTCCCGTAATAGGCATTCTGAATCTGGCGGACCGTGCTCTCGCTCAAGGTCAGAACCCAGACCAACCCCGTGAGAAAGAGCAGAAGAGCAAAAAGATTGGTAGGTTTCATGGCGGGGATGTTCCGCGGGAGTGATGCACCCTGGCAGATTGCTCAAAGTTCGGAGCTGGTCAACTTGCGCAGGAAGGTAAGTTCGCTCAGGACCTTTCCGGTTCCCTCCGCCACCGCGCTGAGTGGATCTTCTGCAATGTGAACCGGCAATCCTGTCTCTTCCCGCAGCAATTTGTCGAGTCCTCGCAGGAGGGCACCTCCTCCGGCCAGAACGAGCCCACGGTCGACGAGGTCGGCCGCGAGTTCAGGGGGACACCGCTCGAGCGTTGTCCGCACTGCATCCACGATTGAGTCAAGGGGATCGCTCATTGCTTCACGAACTTCCTGTGAGGTCACAGTGATGGTCTTGGGAAGACCGGATACGAGATCACGGCCCTTCACGTCCATGTTCGTTTCCTTCGGGAGGGCCGCCGCCGAGCCGATGCGTATCTTGATGTCCTCGGCGGTGCGCTCCCCAATCATCAGGCTGTATGCCCGTTTCATATATTGAATAATGGACTGATCCAGCTCGTCGCCNGCTGTTCGCACGCTCCGGGAGTAAACAATGCCGGAGAGGGAAATCAGCGCAACCTCCGTGGTTCCTCCGCCGATATCTACTATCATATTGCCTGAGGCCTCCTGAACCGGGAGACCCACGCCGATNGCCGCCGCCATGGGTTCCTCGATGAGAAAGACTTCCCGCGCTCCGGCCTGCTCGGCTGATTCCTTGACCGCGCGGCGTTCGACCTCGGTGATCCCGGAAGGGATGGCGACCACGACCCGGGGGTGCGAGCGGCGCTTGTTATTTACCTTGCGGATGAAGTGGCGCAGCATGGCCTCGGTTACCTCGAAGTCCGCAATCACTCCGTCCTTGAGTGGGCGGATGGCTACGATATTGCCTGGCGTACGCCCGAGCATGCGCTTGGCATCATCTCCCACCGCGACCACCTCGTTGGTACCTGCCTTGACGGCCACGACGGAGGGTTCCCGCAGGACGATGCCGTGGTCCTTGATGTTNACGAGGGTGTTGGCAGTCCCGAGGTCGATTCCCANNTCCTGTGAGAGTATTCCGAANAGTTTCGCAAACATGCGTAGCAGCGAGATAATATGGAAAGCTGAAACGTTTCTAGCGTTGGAATGGCACGGTGCAAGCCTTCGCTCCACCGATTCTGCTGATCCCGNAAGCTGTTGTTCGGAGACTGGAAATGNGGCCAGGGAAGGGGGGCATTCTCCGGGTCGGCAGACTCGGCNCNGGAAGNCGACCCAATCNTTCGGATTTCCTATCNNCGGGCGGCCANCCNGCCTTCCGGGCCCTGCGTAAAAATGNCCNCAACTGCCACAGGCAGAGCCCGTGGACGGAACTCGGCCTCAGGCCGCGGTAGGTGCCGTGCGGATCTTGTGCCGNCGGAGAAATTCCTTGGCCGCGGCGTCGTAGGACTCGCTGCCAGTGCCTCTGGGNTCCCATTCGAAGATGGTCTGGCCGTGNCTGGGCGCCTCGCCAAGGCGGACCGTGCGCGGGATGACGCTTCGGTAAAGCCACTCGGGGAAGTAGTTTTTGACCTCCTGCACAACCTTNCGGGACAGATTTGTGCGTCCGTCATACATGGTCATGAGGATGCCTTCGATCTTGACCCTGGGATTGACTCCNGATTCGCGGATCTGTTCGACCACGTGAAGGATCTTGGAGAGCCCCTCCAGGCCGAACCACTCGCACTGCAGGGGGACGAGGACTTCATCCGCTGCGGAAAGAGCNGAAGTCATCAGGACNCCCAGGGAGGGCGGCGTATCGAGGATACAGTAGTCAAATTTCCTGCGTTTTTTGGCCGCGCGGAGGATTCCCTGAAGAATAAGGAGATGGTCGTCCATACGNGCCAATTCGATTTCAACGCCCGCTAGGTTCATTTCCGCCGGAATCACGCACAAATTTTCCCGGGGTGTCTCCTGGATTTTGGATTCAAGGNTATCCTGGCCCAGCAGGACGCTGTAAATACTGCCATTCTCGGCGCTTTCGGGATCNACGCCGAGTCCGCTGGTCGCGTTTGCCTGAGGGTCGAGGTCAATCAGGAGAATTCGCTGACCGCGGCGCGCGAGAGCTGAGGAGAGATTGACCGCAGTGGTGGTCTTGCCAACGCCTCCTTTTTGATTCGCAATCGCAACGACCTTCATCGGATGAGTAAGTTTACCGGGCAAACTGCGTGACCGGCCTTTCGNCCTAAGGTTTCAACAAGGCACTTGAAATAGCGATCCGGAAAACAAAAAAGCGCGGGCCGGGGTGCAGCTGGAAGGAAGNAGGACAGGGTTGGGTTGGCAGCGCNGCGGGGNCCGTGGGAGGGTTTTCTGTTGGCAANCATNTNGTCGAGCTGCGGGCTGAGTCCGGGAGGTTGCAGAGCCCGAGGNCNAAACCAANCTCAACGCNCNACNCNTTATAACTTCACACAATATATGTAATGCGGATTCTCTGAATGATGCCTGCCACCCTGTGGTGGTCGCCTGGTCCTCAATCCGCCTGCTTTTCCTGCTTCTCGTCCGGCCCCTCGTCCTCCTTGACGTCGTCTTCCTGGGGCTGCTCGGGAACACCGGCCTCGGGCACACGGGCCTTCCATATCACATCTCCCGCAAGATTAATGACGGCCTTGTCATACTGCGTCTCGAGTGCAACCTCGGCGAACCCTCCGCGGAACGGTTCTGCCTTGGCGAACTTGTCAGCAATAATCAGCTCCCCGGTCCGGGAGATGTAGCCATGCTTCAGCGTCTTGAGGTTGCGCACGGGTGCGAATCCGTCGAAGAAGCCACGATCCACGAAAAGATCGTCTGAAACCTCGGCGATAAACTCCCCGGTGGACCGCCGAAGGATTCCGTAGCGGCTCTTGCCCTCCACCCTTCGAGTGCGTCGGGCTACGATGGCATCGCTCTCTGAATTCTCGTAGCGGCGCTCAATCTGCCACTCTCCCTTTTCCTCCATCAGCCATTTGCCGTCCCGGTCCATGAGGCGTCCATCCACAACCGCGGCTCCATTGATAAATTTTCCGACCCTGCGGAACGGTCCCGCAGCGATTTCCTCGCCATCTATGTCGATAATGCGCCATTGACTGGCCCGCTCGTCGATAGCAACCCCGGCGCGCCCTTCCGAGAAATCCTGCACCTGCAGGTCCTCATAGGCATGCAGGAGGTTCCCCCGGTAGTCGATCAGGGTCCACGTGCCCCCTCTTCCGCTTTCAGGGCGATCCCCGGCCTCCAGGTTGACCCACGCCCTTTCGCTGTTGAAGGGCCTTCCATCGGCATATCTTGTCCGGATGAATGGCTGGCCGTCCTTCCTGAGATACTGGATGTAGGAAGTGTCGCGAGTGCCATATCGGCCGATGAAGATTGGAGCATCGGTGGCTCCCGGTTCTAATCCTGGTGGGCCGACCCGGGAGACTCCGAACGATGCCATTCCCTTGGAGTCAAGAACGCCAAGGTGTGGGCCCTCAACTACGGCGTATTGCCAGAGCCCGCTGGCGAATCCATCAAAATGAATTGTTTTGATCGCTCGGCGAAACGCGCGCTGCCCGGTCGCAGTGATGAAGTAGCTTTCGTCGCGCTGCAGTTTCTCATTCCAGTCTTTTACCGCGATCAGGGCTTTCTCGGGCAGTTCGATGGGAGTGAGCTTGGATGCAGGGTGCTCCGCGATGTAGTCCTGGTCGCCCTTGCTCAGGCGAACGAGATCCACGGTCACCATCTTTCCCGCCTCCATCCGGAGGTTGACCTTGTCCTGTCCGGCGAGCCCGAGGAACTCGGCAGTAATTTTCCGTCCCTTGACGTCCGTGAATTCCCGCAGCTCCGCCTGTGTGACGGAGTTTGCCGCCAGAAGGGCCAGCAGGCAGCGGATCACGGGGAGAGCAGTCCGGCGTTTCATGAGTCGATAGCAATCGAACCGTCCGTGGGAGGCAAGCCTATCTGCTACTCTTTGAGTGAATCCCGACGGCCTCGCCCCAGGAGCCCCTAGAGCTTCGCTGGTTCCTGCAGGAGTTCCGCAATACGATTGAGAAGCATGCCGGCCCCGCCGCCGTCAACTACCCGGTGATCAAATGTGAGCACGAGGTCAGCCTCGGTGACGGGAATAAACTTTCCTTCCTCCTCACTCCACACGGGTTTCTTGACGCCGGCCCCGATCCCGAGGATCAGGGTTTCGCTAGGGAGTGGAATGGGAGTTCCCCAGACAAGCCCGAACGTGCCGAAGTTGGTTACAGTGGCAATTCCGCCGCCGATATTGTCTTCCGGAAGACGGCGTTCGCGGGCCCGGCTGACAAGCTCGAGGTATTCCTCCATCAGTTCCTCCACCGTCCGGGTATCGACTTTCCTCAGGACGGGGACCAGGACGCCATCTTCGACCTGGACTGCGACTCCGATATCAAAGGCGCGGGGGTGCACGATATGCTCGCCAATCAGGTAGCCGGCGGATGCGGGTTCCTCGGCCAGAGCCTTGCCGAACGCCCGCAGGATGAAAATGGTGAGAGGCGGTTTTGGCGAGAGACTCTTGCGGTAGGCAAGAAGGCTGTCCAGAGGCACGGGGCGACCGACTGACGCAAGCGGGCGGCTCCAGCTCCGGCGCATTGAATCCGCCACGGAGAGACGCATGGGCGATGCCTGGCTGCTCGGCCAGGTGTCTACATACTCCAGGAACTGCTCTGGAAAACTATATTGAGCAAATATTTTCCACA
>PBLI01000039.1 GCA_002721695.1 Roseibacillus sp.
TCGATGGCGAACTCGTGGATCCGGAGGGGAGCCCCGGCACGGCCCACCGGGATCTCGTTCATACGCTCTCCTTCAATCGTGACGGACTCCTTGCTTCCGGAGGATATCGATCAGTCAAACTATGGCAGCGCACCATCTCTCAGCCCACAGCAGTGGATTACAAACTGCCGGAGGCTGCCACCGTCCTTGTTACCAGTCCCGACAGCACGAGGATTTCTGCTGGAGACAGCAAGGGGAACATCATCACCCGGATCCTCGCCGCAGAAGAAAACTCCCCTCCACTCAAAGTGCACACCGCAGCAGTACGGGCTCTGCTCCATTCCTCCGACGGCCAGCAACTCTTCAGTGCATCCGACGACAAGTCCGTCACCCGCGTTAACCTGCAGGACCCTGCCCAGTCTCCCCGCATCAACCTTCCTTCTGAGGCCCTCAGCCTCGCCCTCCTGGAAAGGGGGAGCAAGCTCGCAGTGGGTTGCGCGGATGGCGCCATCCGGATCATTCCCAGTTCACACTTTGACCTCCCTGCAGACGCACTGGCCGATGCCCCACCCCCCGTAGAGTGGAAGGCTCCAGCCAGGGTCATTGCTCTCTCCGCCATCGGTGAAGGCAGCATCGAGCTTATTTCGGCCAGCGAAAACGGCAATGTCCAGGTCTGGGACCTTGCGGGAAAGAGCATCCGACAGATTGCCCACGGCAGTCCGGTTAACACCATGTCTACCCACTCCCCAACCAATCAGATCGCAACCGCGGGAGCAGACGGGGTAATCAAGGTCTGGAACAGCCAGGATGGGAAATTGCTGCGGGAGCTCAAGGGAGACCTCGACTTTGAAATCAGCCGCAACCAAGCCACCCAGCACCGGGACCTCTCCAAGCGCATTGCAGAACTACGAAAAAAACGGGTCACTGAGAGCGAGAAGCAGTCGAATGACCTTAAATCCAAGGCCACTGAGGATGCCGAAAAGGTCACTGCAGCCCAGAAGGATCTCGCTACCAAGGAACAGGTTTCAAAAGACAAGGATAAGGCCGCCAGCGATGCACAGAACCAGGTTGTCGCCCTTGAAGCCGCCAAGGATGCCGGCCTCGAGGCGGCCAGGCAAGCTGCCAAGAAGGCCATGGAAGAGGCTACCAAGGCCGGGAACGAACTTGTCACCGCTCAGCGAAACCTGCGCAATGCTGAACGCACCAGGGATCTCACGCAGAAGGATGGCAAGCGGGCCGACCAGCGCCTGGTTGATGCTCAGGGTGCCTCTGCCGAGGCTGACGCGTCCCTGGCCACAGCAGAGGAAACACTCAAAGCCCTCGAGGCTCAGGCTGGCCAGGTCGGTAGTGGTCCCGTAAAAAGCGTTTCCTTCGCTCCCGACGGGAACCTCCTCGCCGTTCACAGCGAAAAAACCGGTCTCCGCCTGTGGAGTTCCACCACGGGGCAACCCCTTGATATCATCCACGGCTCTTCGATCGCCGCCCTTACCTACGCACCGGATGGCCATCTTCTGGCGTTTTCCCCTGACGAGAAGCTCCTGGCCTGGAAGGAAGTTTCACAGTGGAAACTCGTCCGCCAAATCGGCGACCAACGCAGCGAGGACCCCTTTCCAGACCGGGTTCTCTCCCTTGCCTTCCATCCTGATGGGCAACTACTCGCAACCGGATCGGGAGTCCCGTCACGTGACGGCTCTCTCAGCTTCTGGAAAATCTCAGATGGAACCCGGACCGGGGTCATAGAGAAAGCGCACCTCGATACCATTACCGGCCTTGCTTTCTCGCCCGATGGCCGGCAGATCGCTTCTTCCTCTACCGATCGCTACCTCAAGATCCATACTGTCGCGACCCTCGAACTGGCCGACCAACTCGAAGGCCACACCAACCATGTGCTTGATGTCGCATGGAGCGCTGATGGCGAGACCCTGGCTTCCGCCGGAGCGGACCATGTAACCAAGCTCTGGACAGTTTCCACGGGTAAGCAGAAAAAGACAGAATCCGGATTTAAGAAGGAACTAACCACCGTCTCCTTCATTGGAACCACCGAAAATATCGTTACCGGCGGCGGCGACAGAATCCTCAAGGCCTCAGGGCAGAACCTCTCGGGTGTTGATGACTTCATTTACGATGCCACGGTCAGCCAGGACGGGTCGATTATCGCGGCAGGTGGAGAAAACGGCATCCTCCGGATCTGGCAGGCCAGCGACCGGAAACTCCTTTACTCCTTCTCTTCTCATCAGAAAGCTCCGTCCGAGACAGCCGCAAAATGATCACCTTCTCGGACTCCAGCTCTCACAGTCGTCGCTCCTTCCTGCAGGTGGGTGGGCTCGGACTTGGCGGCCTTACCCTCTCCCAGTTACTCGGATGGAAAGCCGCCGCCGCCCAGGCAGGGATTCCTCTCAAGGACAAGTCCGTAGTCTTTCTCTTCATGCACGGAGGGCCTCCCCAGCAGGAGACCTTTGATCCCAAGATGGATGCCCCGGCTGAGATCCGCAGTTCCACGGGAGAAGTAAAGACCACCATCCCGGGAGTCACCTTCGGTGGGACCTTTCAGAAACTGGCCCAACGCGCCCACCGTCTTGCGATCGTGCGTTCCTATACTACCGGCAACGGGAACCATGACATCAAGCCCATCGTGGGACAGGACTCACTCAATGCCAATCTGGGAGCTCTTTATTCCAGAATCGCAGGGGCCAATGTTCCTTCTACCGGAATGCCCCGTAACGTAGCCCTGTTTCCCAGAGCCGTGGACGAGGCAGCCCAGGAACGGGTCAAGCAGTTCGGGAACTTTCTTGCCCATGGCACGGTGGGTTCCGCCTGTGCACCCTTCGCCCCCGGCAGCGCCAAGAACG
The DNA here is from genome assembly GCA_002721695.1 of Roseibacillus sp. Lineage (GTDB taxonomy): Bacteria > Verrucomicrobiota > Verrucomicrobiia > Verrucomicrobiales > Akkermansiaceae > Roseibacillus_B. Next base: position 2,829 of record PBLI01000039.1, read on the forward strand.
GCCTGCAGGGAGACATGACAATGTGGATGTCCCGGCAACGCCTTCAGGACCGCATGTATCTTCTCGACAGGATAGACGGCCTGAAGCGAGCCCTTGATAATGGTGCCGCTGACGGACTCGGCGAACTCCAGCAACAGGCCGTCAACATGATCATGGGCGGCATCTCGGAAGCCTTCGACCTGTCCCGCGAGGACCCCCGGACCATCGCCCGCTACGATACGGCTCCCCTGATCAGCCCGAATTCGATCAGTAAATCATGGAACAACCACAAGAACTACCGCGATCACGGACAAACCCTCGGCAAGCTCATGCTGATGGCCCGTCGACTCTGTGAGCGGGGAGCTGGGTTCGTCACCGTAACGACTAATTTTGTCTGGGACTTTCATTCAGACAAGAACAACGCCGGGGCCGCTGAGGGGATGGACTACTGTGGGATTCCCTTTGATCATGCGGTCTCTGCCTTTCTTGATGACATCCATGAACGTGGTCTGAGCGATCGCATCCTCCTGGTCTGCTGCGGCGAGATGGGGCGCACACCAAAGCTCCAGAAAAACGGAGGACGCAACCACTGGGGCAAACTGGCTCCCCTCATGCTGGCCGGGGGCGGCCTGCGCATGGGCCAGGTCATCGGCCAGTCCTCCCCTGATGCGGGAGAACCGGCGTCCGACCCCGTCACCAACGACAACCTGATCGGAACAATCATGAACACCCTCCTTGATGTAGGCGAGGTCCGCCTGATGGAGAGTCTGCCACGAGACGTTCATCGGGTAGTCACCAGCGCACGCCCGATCAAGGGGCTGAGTTGAACCCGTTATTCCTGGATGGCCAGCAACCCATCAGGAAACCATATTGTATCGCGATGAACGGAATTGAAGACAAGCGCATCCTCGTCACCGGAGCCAGTTCAGGCATCGGCCAGGCAATCGCCATTCGCCTGGCGACTGAAGGAGCCCGGGTGGGGATCAACTACTGTCGGGGTCTTGAGGGTGCACGACACACCGAGGAGAGCATTCTCCAGACTGATCCCCGGCACACGCCGGTCCTGATCCAGGCCGATCTCGCCTCTGAGGACTCCGTGAATGCCATGTTTGATCAATTCCTCGGGGAACTGGGGGGAATCGATATCCTCATCAATAACGCTGCCTGGCAGACCGAATGCCCAACCCATGAGACCTCCCGCTCCGATTTTGAATCCGTCCTCGCCACCAACCTGATCGGAGCCTTTCACTGCGCCCAGCGCACTCTCGCCGACCTGCGCCAACGGGAACAACCCGGAGTGATCATCAATGTCTCCAGCGTACACGAGATCATTCCAAAGCCCGGCTTTATCGGCTATTCGGCAAGCAAGGGCGGAATGCAGAACCTGACCCGGACCCTCGCCCTCGAGTATGCCCCGCACGGCATCCGCGTAAACGGAGTCGCTCCGGGCGCTACCATCACCCCCATCAATCGGGCCTGGATCGATGACCCCAAGGCACGGGCGGTGGTGGAGAGTCATATCCCGATGGGGCGCTCCGGCACCCCGGAGGAGATGGCAGGGCTGGCCGCCTACCTCTGCTCCGATGAGGCCTCCTACATCACGGGGCAGACTATCTTCATCGACGGGGGCCTTACCCTCTATCCGGAGTTCGGCACCAACTGGTCCTCCTGAATCCCATCTCCCCTCGTATCGGACGAAGGGCATTCTCCTTATTCCTCCGCGGGTTGGATCACGGCCGCATGTCGACCCGCCCGGGGATCCCCTGCCACATGCAGGAGCCCTGACGCTCGGTCCTGCAAGAGCATGACGGGGTAGGCAATCGCTCCGCCCGCAATACCAACCCGGTGACCACGATCTGCAAGATTGCTACGCACCTCCTCCGGGATGGTATCCTGCAGGGTCACCTGCCCCAACCCGGAAATCTCACGCTTCAGGCTGGGGACGAAAGAGTTTTCGTGGTGCCGGGTGCTGAAGCGCGCACAAGACACGGCTTCCTTCGGACTCATTCCAAACTCGATCACATTCAGCAGACAGTTCAAGGTTGTCTGGTCCTGAAGGTCCCCACCAGCAACACTGATTGCCATCAGGGGGGACCCGTCCTTGAGGACCAGGGTGGGCGTCAGAGTGATCCGGGGGCGCTTGCCCGCCTCGATCCGGTTGGGATGGCCGGGCGTTGTGTTGAGACTGCGAAGACGATTACCGTGAGCAACTCCAAGGGCAGGGCAGATGTTGTAGGGAGGATTACCACTCGGCGTGGCGGAGACAAAGTTACCCCACTTGTCGGCTACCACGCAGGTGGTGGTGCCGCCTGGGCCAGGACGGTATTTACCGGGCTCGTCAGCAAGGGCCCTCATTGCAACCGGGTTTCCCGGGCGAACTTCCAGAGAAGCCTTCTCCATATCGATCAGGCCCCGCCGCAGGTCACCATAGGACTGGGATAGCAGTTGTTTCATGGGCACACTCACGAACCGGGGATCCCCGTAGTAGTAGTCGCGATCGGCAAGTCCCAGTTTCAGGGCCTCGACAAGAACGTGAATATAGTCCGCAGAGAGGTGTCCCATCTTCCTGAGGTCAAATCCCTCCAGCATCTGCAGGGTCTGGCACAGGTAGGGCCCCTGGGTCCAGGTCCCACACTTGTAAACCTCGTATCCACGGTATTCCACCATGACCGGCTCCTCGACAAGGGTCCTGTGGGCAGCAAGGTCGGCCTTGGTTAAAAAACCGCCTGTCTCCTTGTAGTAGGCAACCAGTTCCTCCGCGATATCCCCGGTATAAAATCTCGCGCGGGCCTTCTAAAGGTTCTGCACCCGTGACCCCTTCCGGGCCCGTTCCGCTTCCACCAATTTACGAAATGTAGCCGCCAACTCGTCATACCACTCCTTCCCTCCCCCATCGAGGACGCGCAGGGCGGGCGCCACTACGGTGGCAAAGTCCATCGTCCCGTAGACCGAGAGCGAATCGAAGAAGAGTCCAACCGCCCCGGGGACCGGAACCGCCTTGATTCCTCCATGTTCGGGGATCGCGTGCTCATAATACCACTTGATACTGTCCTTGTTGAGAGGAGCACCTCCCAACCCCGAGAGGGTCTTCACCTCTTTCTTCTTCGCATCGTAGATCATGAAGGGCACCTCTGCCCCGATGCAGAACATCCCATAGTCCATGATGCTTGCCACCAGCATGGTGGCTACCGCGGCATCCACCGCATTGCCCCCCTTCTCCAGCATCTCGATCCCAGCCGCCACCGCCTTTGGGTTTTCGGCCGCCACCGCACCGCCCGTTCCCGAGGCATGCCATTCCGGTTTCTCCGCTCCGGCATGGAGGCAGAGAATCATCGTGAGAAAAGCAAAAAGACTCGTTCTCAAAACATCCTTCATGAAGAACGAACATTCATCATGCCTCTCCATCTCACAACCACTGCCCTTCGCCTGCTACCGGTCGGGCAATCCCCGGAAATACCTGCTTCGCATCCTTTCCCTAGTCCGTGGTAAAGGGTGAGGCGGGAAGGCCCTCCTTATTGTAAAGATTGATGGTTGCCGGATTGGACTCATAACCAAAACGCACATGCTTGGGATCCTTCACTCCCTCCTTCCAGACTACTACCGTATCGCCATCAATCCTTGCGCTGGCCCAATGCCACTGGTCATCGGATCCTTGGATGGCGAAGTGTCCCAACTGCCCTCCACCTACTTCCATGACAGGGTTCAATCCCTCTTTCCGCCCGATGATGAGTCCTGAACCCACATGATCGAAGCTGATCCGGATGGCGTCTCCCTCCTTCTTCATGCCCTTATACAGGGGACCGGAATAGACGATCTCCCTGCCATAGTCCTTGGCAAGAGCCCACAAGGCGAGGCGTTTTCCCACGTCCTGCTTGTTGCGCGGGTGGATATCCCGGGCGTCCCCGATATCAATAATGACGGCCATTCCGGTTCCGGGAACCCTCAAGGCACGCCGCTGGCCTTCCCTCACGGGGCCCCAGCCACCACCGGCAGGATTCCCGTTCGGGCCCTGGAAATTCGCCAACTGCACCCAGTAGAAGGACAGTTTGTCGTTTTCAAAAACCGAACGCCAGCCATTCACGAGAGCCTCCTTAAGGTATTCATATCGGAGACCGTCTCCCGCATTGGATTCGCCCTGATACCAGATCGCGCCCCGTACGCTGAGCGGAACGAGAGGAGCTACCATGCCATTATAGATTTCAACGGCGCCACCCTTGGGGCGGGGACGATTCCCTCCGCTTTTCTTTGCGGTCTCAATCGCATCAAGATTTTCCACATAATCCTTAAGGTTCGGGACGGACTTGAAACCCACCGGGGGAGTCCAGGGTTCTATCCGGGTGCCACCCCAGTTCGTTCCCACCAGGCCAATGGGCACCTTCAGGTTCTTCTGCAGCTCCCTTCCAAAACTGTAACCAACCGCCGTGAAACCGGAAATCGTCTGGGGCGAGCAGATCTGCCACTGACCCCGGGGATCCTCCAGCGGTTCAGCATTACGCACGTGCCCGGGGACATTGAAGAGACGAATCTGTGGATGCTTGGCTCCGGCAATCTCCCTGTCCGGATTCATTGACTGGCGAACGCTCCACTCCATGTTCGATTGTCCGGAACAAATCCAGACCTCCCCGATCAGGACATCCTTGAGCGTAATCTTGTCAGCCTCCTTTGCCCCCTGAACCGAAAGGGTATGTGACTTGCCGTCCGCCTTCATGGCGGGAAGCTCCACCTTCCACTTCCCCTGGTCATCCGCCTTAACAAGGGCATTCCCTCCCCCCGGGATACCTACAATAACCTGCTCTCCGGGCTCCGCTGTCCCCCATACGCGAATAGGCGCTTCCTGCTGCAGGACCATGTGGTCACCGAAGATCTTGGAGACCGCCACCTTGGCCGGAGCGGTGGCAAAGCAGAGGAGAGTCACTGCGCCGCAGATCGCCGCGCGAAAATGTAGGTTGAAGACTGTAGAGATCATGCTGGTTCTGTTGTAGTGCCGGTCCAAGGCACAGGAAAAGCCCCGGGCGGTCAAACCGCGAATTGAACTTTGAGGTACGGGGATTGTGATAAGATCGCGCGACATCCCGGCCTGCTCCTCCCCGGGTGGGCGTCCTCTTCCTGCCTGCGCCTCATCATGCCCATCAGCCGGGAGCATCGCTGCGCAACGAGATGGGCCCCGGGGTGACAACATACCCGGGATCAAGGCTCACCAGCAAACTGGGAACCCCTGCCCCGGTCCCTGTTGCCTCCCGCCATCTGCCCGATTCCCCGGGAACAGGGGCCACTCGCGGATTTTTCGCCGAGACTCGCCTCCGTTCAACCCGTCGGGAAACCTTCTCGCGGCAAAAAGACGGAGCCGGACCGCAGTATTACCTTTTCACCCTCCTGCAAATGCAGGGCCTCCTTCTTCTTGTCACCCAATTCCCCGATTTCACCGGTCAACTTGCTGACCCAGGTATAGAGCAGGAAGGTCACCATGAGCACCGCGGGCGTGAGCCAGAACCCGGCCTTGCGCGTGAACCCGATCACGCTGGTAAGGGATGCAAGGATGAGAAGAAAGAAGCTGCTCACCGCCAACAGGGTCAGGAACGTAGTCAAGTAACCAAGGACCTCCAGGGCGTCACCCGACTTGATCTTCAGGAAGGAGAGAACCACGAGGTAGAGAAAGAGCGCAATAAAGGGAAGCAGCACCAGTCCGGTGGTAAAAAGAATCCCACGCACCGGGGCCCTGCTTCCCCGAAGTGTATTCAGGAGGACGAGCAGCCCGAAGAGGATGGCCACAAACACGATCAACTCGGTCACAACCTCGATATGCTCCATGAAATCGGGCTTCCCGATATCCCGGACCTCGCCCCCCAGAACGTTGGCCAGGATTCCTCCCACCACATTTGCTCCGCGCCAGAACGCGAGCCACCCAGCGACCGGGAAGGCCACGCAAAACAGGAATCCCCACGTCAGCGTACCTTCCTTCCCCATTCCCTGCATCGCAGCCGGCTGCGAATCCATCGGATCGAGCAGCGCCCCGCCCAGGCCTCTGCGAGCCGGGGAATTGAAATTCTGGAACTCCCCCGCAGGCAAAGGCGCCACCGCCCGGGGGCTGGCCGGGACGAGGGGACCCATCGCCGGGGCATCCGGCAGCTGGAACTGGGTCTTGCAACCCGGGCAATTCGCCAGCGTGCTCGAGAGCTCCAACTGATACCTGATCTTCGTTCCGCAATGGGGGCACCTGCACTTCGGATCCATCCAGCGCAGGCTCGCAGCTGGCCCGATGAGTGCCAAGCGGAAAGCGGGAATCAACCAGCCCGGAAACTAGTTCCCCAAAAAATCTTCGCCAAACTCCGACGGGTCAAGGTGAATCAACCAGCTCCCCTTGACCTTCTTGAATTGAACAGGCTTCGATGTGCCGCCGTCTTCCAGCACCGCACTGGCGGAGTCTCCATCAATCTTGATATCCTTGAGTGTCCCCTTGAACTCAAAGTCTTCGGTCGCGCCATTTTCCATCCCGCTGAAAACCTCGAACATGTCCCCCACGAAGGCGGCCTTGTCCTTGATCGGCTCGACCAGCTTCTTCATGGCGGAGGCGGGATCAGACTCATCGGCACCCTCCATCTTTTTCATCGCGTCCTCGGTCAGGCCGTGATCCTCCAGCACCTTTCCTATTTTTGACACGGACTGCTGAGCATCGGCATCTTCTCCACCCAGCTCTGCCAGGCCTGCCAGGCCTTTCATCATGGTGCCAAGCATCACCATCGCTCCTGCCAGGAGATCCTGTGATTCCGGAGTGAGACAGTTCATGAACCCTTCCATGTCCTCATCCGCCATCGCTGACTTGGCAGCCTCGAAGACCGCCTCGGGGGACTTGTTTTTCTTGGATCCACAACCGGAAAGCGAGACGCTGACGGCCAGCATCGAACAACACAGGAGAGAAGAGAGGAGGCGACGTGTCATGACTGAAGATGTATTTTGATTTGATGGCCAACGGCACTGCTGGATCCAGCCTCGCCATGGTCCTTTCCCGATACCGAAAGGCAAGCGCTAATCGTCCGGACGAGTGGAAACAAAAACTCCCCGCGAAAAAGAAATGGCCACTGCCTCCCGGGTGACCTAAGCACTTCTTCACAATGAAGGCTCGAACGGTCCTTTCCCTTCTCCTCCTCGCTGTCACCTGCCCCGCGGCGGACCACCCAATTCAAGTCCTGAAGGCCGGGGATGGAGGTCTTGACCTCGTGCGAGGTGCCGGCCAGCCCGCCCTCGCCCGCTTCCTGTACACGGACTCTCACGGACGCCCCTATCTCCATCCTCTCCGCAGCCCTGATGGCAAGGCGGTCCTGACCCAGTTTTCGCCGGGCCATCACCGGCACCAGACCGGTCTCTACTGGGGACCCACCCGCATCAACGGGCGCGACTACTTCCACAACTACAATCAGAAGTTCTGGTCCGACACGAAAATATCCCATCATGTCGTGGCCGGAGAGGACCATCCCACCACCATCCGAAGCGTCAGCGATCTTCTGGGTGCCAGGGGCGAGGTCATCCTCCGGGATGAGCAACGCTGGAGCCTCATTGATCACAAGTCCTACTATACCCTCGATCTTGAGTGGAAGGGCACGGCCAGGGTCGACGTCACGATTGGAAGGTATGCTTACGGGGGCCTCTTCCTGCGCATGCCCTGGAAACGGGGAATCCCTGCCGGTTGCATCAACAGCGAGGGCCTGAAGAACCAGGCCGGCGAAGGAAAACCGGCAAAGTGGGTAGATCTCGGAATGCAGGTCGCGGGCACGGAAAAAATGGGGCGGATCGCCATCATCGATCACCCTGCAAACGAAAACCATCCCACCCTCTGGAGAATCGACGGGCAGTTCGGCATCGGACCGGCCCTCAGCCGGAAGGGAGATATCAAGATCCCGCGGGGAAGCAGCAGGATCTACCGCTACCGGCTCGTGGTCTACGAGGGCGACCACAATCGCGCACTGGTCGACAAGGAAACAAAGGCCTTCGGAGAAAAATAGGGACCGCTACCCGGGGCCGGTGGAAACCGTGCGCACCGATCCCACCTCCACCGGCTGACCGGTATCGGCGGAGGCCAGGGCTGCAAAGCAGAGTTCCAGCGATTTCAGGTTGCTCCTCGCACTGTTGTTCGGTTCGCGACCCTCTTCAATGGCGCAGAGCAGTTCACCCATCGTCCCCTCAAAACCGGCATCGAACCAGCAACTCTCCAGTGGCACCCTGCACTGCCCCCCCTCAAGGAACACTTCCATCGCTGGCTGTTCATTCAGGCCCGGGCCACTCGAGCGGAGCGTTCCCTTCGTCCCAACCACGGTGGTGACATCTCGCTCCCCGAGCGTGGTGTGGGCGTTGAAGGAGAGGCGCACCTGGGCCCCGGGATACTCCACGAGGGCCGCCGCCAGCGCCGGAGGCTGGTAGACCTGCTCCTCGTAGCGCACTGCCGAGGCGAGCACCCGGGTCGGTTCCTGGCCCGCCATGATCTGGGTTGTGATATCAAACCAGTGCACCGCGAAGTCAAAGAGGATGAGATGGTGAATGCTCTCGAACTGAGAGGTTCCCTTGATCCAGGTCTGGTCCCACTGCAGGTTGAAGTCAAGGGACGTCACCCGCCCGATCACTCCATTGGCGACTGCATGACGAAGGTAGGAAAAGTGGGGCGCCCAGCGGCCGTTCTGGTTGACGGCCAGTTGGACCCCCTTCTCCTCGGCCAGACTCACGAGCTCCTCTCCCTCCGCGAGATCCAGGACGAAGGGCTTCTGGCTCAGGACATGCTTCCCGGCCCGCAGCGCCTCCCGGACGATGGGCAGACGATCCGCGGGGTGGGGCGTGATGTCCACCACCTCGATGTCCTCACGCTCGAGGATGGGACCATGATCATCGTAGACAGCGGCTTCCGGGTAAAATTGATCCCGCTTTTCTTCCGCCTTGCTGCGCGTCCGGCTTGCAAAGGCCACCACCTCGTAACCACACTTCTGATAGGCCTTGAGATGAAACTCGCTGATCCCACCCGTGCCAATCATGGCGATCCTCGGGCGGTAACTACTGGGTCTCTGAGGCCGGTAGTCCACCACGGGGGGATCGATTTCGACCTCCTCCTTGGTCGGGCTCAAGCCATACTCATCTTCTTCAGACATGCTCTCGTGAAATTTTGTTGGGCTAAAAGCCGGCGACCGCAGGGCCAGCCGGAACGGTAATCAGCCGCCCGGTCGGCACAGTGTGCCGGCGGCGGATCAGTCACGCAGGCCGACCTGCTGCATCAGGCTGTCGGTGGCGGAATATGCTTCCTCCACCCACTCCACGATCTTGTCGGGATCCGGGGAATACTCCAGCTCGAGCGAGACCGAGCCATCAAAATCAAGGTCCTTGATAGCTTGCAGGTAGGGCGCGAACTTGACCACTCCCCGGCCGGGAGGAAGGTCCCCGTGCACCTTGCCGTCGCAGTCACTGATGTGCACATGAGTCGCCTTGCCACGAAGCAATTCCAGTGCATCGGGCGGGGTGTCCGCCAGCACGAGATGACTCACGTCGATATTGGCCTTCACGTTGGGCAGTCCACAGTCATCGATGAACTGCGCCATCTTCGGCACGCTGTTGAGCAGGCTGAGACGGAAGGGCTCCAGCTCCAGCGCGATCTCCATGCCACGTTCCCCCGCATATTCCCCGATCTTGCGCACGCCTTCCACGCCCCACTCCCACTGGGCCTCCGGGGGGATTACTTCCCGCTGCCAGATATATTCCCCGAGCACGAGGAGCAGATTGTCGGATCCAAAACTCTGTCCCAGGTCAACGAAACGGTTGGAGCGCTCGACGTGAAAGTCCCGAACCGGGTCATTGAAGTCGATGAGCCCCGCCGAAACCACCACCGTGGACACGATCGGCAGGTCGTTGTCCTCGCACGTCTTCCTGATGAGATCGACCTCGTCCTGCTCAATGCCGATTGCTTCGGTGAAGATGTCCACCGAATCAAAACCGATCCGGGAGATGTGCTCGAGGCCGGTCTTGGTGTCTACCCCGGCCTGGCCGAAGGCACTGTTGATAATTCCGAGTTTCATGGGTCTGTTGGTTACGTTGTGGTCTTGGTTGGTCTTCCGCGGGATCCGGTTGAAGCTATGCCTCCTTCTCGGCGAGACTACTGGCGCTCTTGTCCTCCTCGACCAGGTTGGCAAATTCGACGCTTGATCGCTTCGCATCGTCACGCCCCACCTGCAGAACCATGTCATCCTCCACCTTGCTCAACGGTGTGTAGCCGGGATGATGAGACTCCTTGAACGGGTTGTTGCTCCTGGTGTTGTAGCAGCAGATGAGAGCCCAGCGGGCGTGATCCGAGTTATTCGCCGCGGAGCAATGCAGGGTGTTGGAGTGAAAGAAAAGGGCGTCACCGGCCTTCATTTCACACTGAACGGTCTCCAACCGTTTGCGGGCTTCTTCCACGTGCTCCATCTCCGCGCCCGCCTGTTCACCGGTCAGGATGTGATTGAGCCGTCCCATCTTGTGCGAGCCCTTGAGAACCTGAAGACAGCCATTTTCCTGCGTGGCGTCATCCACCGCGACCATGACGCTGACAAGGTCGGGAAAGAGGAGGCCATTCTGGTACCAATAGCCGTAGTCCTGATGCCAGGCCCAGGCGCCGCCGACCCTCGCATCCTTGAGAATCATCTTGGAATGGTAGTGATAGACTTCGTCTCCCAGCAATTGCTCCACCCCGTCCACCACACGGCGGCAGCGGGCAACCATGCCGTAGATCCCATCCCCCGGGTGATTCCAGAGCGAGAGTCGCACATCGTTGCCTTTCCCGTCATCCATGGTGGACGACGACTTGTCCATGGCATGATCGTTGCGGGCTGTCTCTCCGAGCAATCCAATTTCCTCCCGCGAGAACAAGCCACGCACGAANAGGTAGCCATCGCGATGAAACTCCGCTATTTGATCACTGTTAAAGACTGACATGGGATCTNCNGGTTGACTGACTCTCCGACCCTGAACAATCCGGGCCACACGGGAAAGCTTGTTCACCCGAAAAAACGNCCTTCCTNNGACCGGGCNAGTTCTCNTTTGCGNCCCGNTCCTGCCGCCTCCNCCAGAGAGNGTGCNCGCCAGCTNCCAGCCAACCCGGGAGNCNTCTGATACCGCCTGCNAAAGCGGCCGGATCTGGTCGTTCTTCTCATGAAACGAACCACAATTCTTGGCTTTCTGGGGATTCCGGGCGATTTTGCGTTGATCTGTGCTCTCCCTGCCCCACCCTGCAAGTCCTGCAACCATGTCCGCCGCCAATCGAGAACCCATCAAAGTCGCCGTCATCGAGGATACCCCCGCTCTCGGAAAACTCGTCCAGCGAATCGTCGACTCNATGGACGGAATNCAGACCTTCGGGGTCTGGGAGAACGCNGAAGATGGCTTGAANGCGATCGAGGCCGGCGGGCCGGACGTCGTCCTCATGGACATCAGCCTTCCAGGCATGTCCGGNATCGAGGCTACCGTCCGCGTGAAGGAAAAGCACCCGGAGATCGATGTCATCATGCTCACTGTCTATGACGACAACGAAAAGATCTTTGACGCCCTGCAGGCCGGTGCTTCGGGATACCTGCTCAAGAACGCTTCTCCCGATGACCTCTGCCGGGCCATCTTTGAAGTGAGGGCCGGAGGTGCTCCCATGTCCGCCGAAATCGCCCGCCTCGTGGTAGAGGCCTTTCACCGCCCTGCCAGCAGTGAGAGCAGCCAGGTATTCAATCTCTCCAAGCGCGAAACCGAGATCGTCCAGCTGGTCGCCAAGGGCATGGCCAACAAGGAAATCGCCGCCGACCTTTCCATCAGCGTGGAGACAGTCCGCGTTCANCTGAAGCATATCTACGAGAAGCTGCACGTTCGCTCCCGCACCGAGGCGGCNATGAAGTACCGCGACTCGCTCGAGCGCGCACCGTGGAGCAAGTAGATTCGCGGGAAAGGCTGGAATCGGCGACAGTATGGCTCCTTGATGATCCGCCCGGCTCGCAATCTTCTCCCGACCCTTGCTGGCNTAGCCATCCAGTTTTCTGCTGCATCGTCTTCCCGTGCCCAGAACACCTCCGCCGCAGAACAGGAGGGCCTGAACTACTTTGAAGCCCATGTCCGCCCNGTGCTCGCNGAGCACTGCTACAAGTGCCATTCCCAGCAGGCCGGCAAGCTCAGGGCATCCCTCCATCTTGACAGCAGGGCAGGCATCCTCAGGGGTGGGGACAGCGGAAAGNTCATCGTTCCGGGAAAGGCAGAAGAGAGCCTGCTCGTCAGGGCCATCCGCTACCAGGCGGAAGATCTCGAAATGCCGCCCAAGAAGAAGCTGTCGCCCCGGGCCATTGACCACATCGCCCAGTGGATCAACCTCGGTGCCCCTCTCCCGGAAGACGGNACTCAACTCGCAACACAGGGACCCGCCTTCGATTTTGAAAGATTCCGGCGGGAGCACTGGGCCTTCCAACCCGCAAAGAAACCGGCTGTCCCCTNAATGGGAAACNAGGGGATGNAAGATCATCCCATCGACGCGTTCGTGATCCACAGAATGAGGGGAGCCGGCGTAACCCCGGCTCCCCCCGCAANCAAGCGCACGCTCATTCGCCGGGCATACTTCACGCTCATTGGACTTCCTCCCACTCCTGAGAAAGTCGAAGCCTTCCTGAACGATGNTTCTCCGGATGCCTTCGCGAAGGTGGTCGACAGCCTCCTCGCCTCTCGCCACTACGGTGAACGCTGGGGAAGACACTGGCTNGACGTGGCTCGTTACAGTGATGGCATNGGCGCCTCCCAGGACAGCAAGCCACTGCCCAATGCCTGGCGCTACCGTGACTGGGTGGTCAGGTCCTTGAACCAGGATCTTCCGTATAACCAGTTCGTGAAACACCAGATTGCCGGTGACCTNCAGGACCAGGAGGCTGCCCTCGGCACCGGTTTTTTCGCAATTGGTCCCACCTACACCTCTGACGGGGGCGATCCGGAATCGAAAGCGCAAGCCCAGGCAGAGACCCTCGCCGACAGGGTAGATACGTTTTCGAGGGCCTTCCTCGCTCTGACCGCAGCATGTGCGCGCTGTCATGACCACAAGTCCGATCCCATCACGACCGCTGACTACTACGCCATTGCCGGAATCTTCCGGAATTCGAACCCGCGCGACATCCCGATTTCCTCCCAGGCAGTCCAGGACGTCTACAACGCCGTCCAGACGGCGCTGAAGCAGCAGGAGAAAGTGATCAACGAGTTCCTCGACCGCCAAGCTCGACATCACAANGTGCCCCGGAACGAGGTGGAAAAGAAGATATCGGAGAGCTCCCGCGAGGAACTCAAGGCCCTGCGTGACCAGTTGGACCGCCTTCGAAAAGCAATTCCTCCCAAACCAGATGTCGCGCACGGGCTGGGCGAGTCGGGGAGCGGGGATATGCACATTGCGATCCGGGGTGACCTGCGTAAGAAAGGCCCAATTGCTCCCCGCAAGTTTCTCGAAGTTCTGGCCGGACCCGGGCGCCCGCACTTTAACGAGGGCTCCGGACGCAAACAACTGGCCGAAGCCGTAGCTGATCCGAACAATCCGCTCACCGCCCGGGTCATGGTCAANNGGGTCTGGCTCCATCACTTCGGACAGGCTCTCGTGCGCTCACCCAGCAACTTTGGCGTAACCGGGCAGAAACCGACTCATCCTCATCTCCTCGACTGGCTCACGGCCACTTTCCTTGAAAGCGGCTGGTCGCTCAAGATGCTGCACCGCGAGATCATGCTCTCAAGAACCTGGCAGCAAGGAACAGACTACGATGAAGACTCCTTCTCCAGAGACGGCGACAACCGGTTCCTCTGGCGCATGAATCCCCGCCGCCTCGACGTGGAGGTCTGGCGGGACAGCTTACTGGCNGTAAGCGGNGACCTGGACNNCAGTGCAGGAGGTTCCCCTGACGAGCACGTCCTCGAGAGCAGACGCCGCACCATCTATGGAAAACTGAGTCGCAATTTCGATCGCTCGGTCTCNGAGGAGTTCCTGAGGATCTTCGACTTCCCAGCTCCCCGCTCCTCCAGTGCGGCACGGATCGAGAGCACCGTCCCGCAGCAGTATCTCTTCATCCTGAACAGCCCTTTCATGCTCGCCCGGGCCGAAAGCCTCTCCAGGCGGCTGCAGGAATACAGCCCCGACGATACACTTCGGATCGACCGCGCCTACGCCCTTCTCTTCCAGAGGGCCCCGTCATCGAGGGAACGCGAAGCGGGCCTCGCCTTTCTCTCGCGGGATGGNGACAGGAAAACCTACTGGAAAAACTACGCGCAGGTCCTTCTCGGCACNCATGAGTTCATGCAGCTCGAGTGACGTCTCCGTTGCTGCCGGCCCCGGGNCCTTCACTTCGCAAACAACTCGGCCTCAATATCCCGGAAAGCCTTGAACTCGATCGCGTTGCCGCTCGGGTCGAGAAGAAACATGGTTGCCTGCTCACCGGGTTCCCCTTCGAAACGGATGTAGGGATCAATCAGGAAAACGACACCCGCCTCCTGCAGTCTTGCNGCNAGGATCCTCCAGTCACTCATTTCGAGAATCACGCCGAAATGGGGCACGGGAACNTCGTGCCCATCCACGGCATTGCACCCGGATATGTTCGCGCCCTCTCCNGCNGCCTTCTCATCCACATGGCACACCACCTGATGNCCAAAGAGGTTGAAATCCACCCAGTTATGCGCACTCCTCCCCTCCGCACACCCGAGGAGATTTCCGTAGAAACTCCGCGAGGAGGACAGGTCACCAACCGGAATAGCCAGGTGAAAGGGCGTAAGGGAATTGGCCATGGCCGAGTCTCATCCCGGACCCCTCCAGTTTCAAGTTCAGTCNGAGACGCCGATCCCCTGCCGCCAGCGAACGAGTTTCTTCTGGAGGCTCTNGGCGCGCCCGGCTTCCACCTTGGCAAGNTCGTTGATCTCTCCCGGGTCCTCCTCNAGGTTGAATAGGCTGANCTTTCCGCTCTCCATCCATTCAATCAGCTTCCAGTTACCATCACGGATCGCTCCCGCCGANACGCCTCCCAGGAAATGGGGTTTCTCCAGCGGATAGTGCCAGTAAAACGTGCGCGTCGCGCGTTTCTTCTCCGGCTCACGCAACTGATCCAGGATTGAACGCCCATCGAGAACCTGCTTCTCCTCAGGGGTGGCCCCGCCTAGCTCGAGGAAAGTGGGATAAAANTCTACATTACAGGTTGGCACCGGGCTCACCCGCCCTTTCGGCGTATGCCCCGGCCATTTCACGATCAGCGGCACCCGGATTCCCCCCTCATAAAGCTGACTCTTTCCTCCCCGCAANGGCGCGTTGCTCGTTACGTTGAGTTCCCCGCCATTGTCGCTCGTGAACAGAATCATGGTCTCTCCGGTCAGCTGCATCTCCTCCAGCTTCTTGACGATCATGCCCACACCCGCGTCGATGCTCTCAATCATGGCTGCCAGGTGAGGATTGTGATCACCGGCCCAGTGGTTCCCGGGGTCACCTTCGAAACCGGCATCCTGGCACAGGTAACAACGGGTCCGCGTGCTGGGACCGGGCTTGTGCTTCCTGCGGTATTTTTCGACCAGGTCCGGCCTCCCNTTCAGAATTGTGTGCGGGGCGAAATGGCTCAGGTAGAGGAAGAAGGGTTTCTCGTGGTGGCGCTCGATAAAGCGCACCGCCTCATGATTCATCCGGTCGACCAGATACTCCATTCCTGTCAGCATCCGTTCCCGNCCCGCACTGTTCCAGGATACCGGCTGGGTACGGAACACGTAGGGAAAGAAATTAGCCCCATTCCCAACGCTTTTGACCTCGGTCACCAACTCTTCGTCGAATCCGTGATCGGTGCCCCGCAGCTCCAGCGGAGCCTTATGGTATTGATACCCGGTAAGGTGCCACTTCCCGATCATTCCNGTGGTATAACCAGCCTCCTTGAGACGCTCCGCGATCGTCACATGCTGGGTTCCCAGCGGCGTAGCTGAGTCCGGACGCAGATAGTCAATCAACCCATGTCGGGCTGGATACTGACCGGTAAGCAGACTGGCCCGGTAAGGTGAACAGACGGGAGCGGCCGCGTAGGCATGGGTCAAACGGACTCCCTCCCGGGCCAGCTGGTCCAGATGGGGNGTCTCGTTGAACCGGCTCCCGTAGCAACCNAGTTCGGCCCAGCCCAGGTCGTCAGCCAGGATAAATATGATGTTGGGCGGACGTTCCACCGCGTGGCCNCTAAGTCCGAAANAGGNGTATAAGCAGGCAATTGANAGAACGGCTAAGCGCATCGGGTGATATTCTCCTCCTTGTCCTGCACGGTGACCAGCGGATATGATNCNCCGGGCTAAAGAAACTGGCTTTCCTCGTCCATAATGTCGATTCTCTTTCTGNCCCGGCCTTCCTCTCCGCGATGAAATTTCTGGAACACGAAGCAGACTATCGCCGCACGGTAGCCGCGATTCAGAACGGCCAGCTCTCACGGCGTGAAATCCTGCGCAAGATGGGAGCCGGCTTCGGCACCCTCGGCCTCGCCGGAGTCCTTCAGCAGGCAGGTCTCAGCNCGGCTGGAGCCGCCACCATGCAACCCGCGGCAGTTTCGCCCCTCGCACCCAAAATTCCACACTTCGCTCCGCGGGCGAAACACGTCATCCAGCTCTTCATGCCGGGCGGCCCCTCGCAGGTGGACACTTTTGACTACAAGCCCTCTCTTGCAAAGTATGCCGGCCAGCGCCCCGGGCTTGTCGACCGCAAGTCGCTTCGCAACACAAAAGGGGGCCTCGTCCCGTCCTATTTTGGTTTCAAGCAATATGGCAGATCCGGAAAATGGGTAAGTGACATCTTTCCCAAGGTCGGTGANGTAGTGGACGATCTCTGCTTCATCCACTCCATGCACACCGANATCCCGGAACACGCGGGAGCAATTCTCATGACGAACGTGGGGTCGCTGCAACCAAACCGGCCAAGCATGGGGTCGTGGCTGGTGTATGGCCTCGGAACTGAAAATGAGGACCTGCCCGGCTTTGTCGCCATGTCGCCGCGCGCACAGCCCCGGGGCAAGCTGGCCAACTGGGGCAACTCTTTCCTGCCCGGTGCCTACGCCGGGGCCTACGTCAACATCCAGAAGATGAAGCCGGACGCAGTCATGCGGGACCTCAAGAATTCAAAACTCTCGCGAGATGAACAGCGCAAGCAGGCCNACCTCCTGGTAGAGCTGAACAAAATGCATCTTGAGCGTCGCGAACGCGACCGTGGTCTGGAGGCGGGTATCGAGGCCATGGAAATGGCGTTCCGAATGCAGTTCTCCGTGCCAGATGTCTTCAATATCGAGAAGGAGTCGGAAGCCACCCGCAAGCTCTACGGAAACAGTGAGTATGCCAAGGGTTGCCTCATTGCACGCCGCCTCGTGGAACGGGGTGTGCGCTGCGTGCAGCTTTCTCACTCCATCAGCGGCTACGACATTGCGTGGGACACCGGTCACGGCGANATTCCAGGGGGGCACAAGGCCCTTGCCGATGCTTGTGACCAGGGAATCGCCGCCCTCATCAAGGATCTCAAGGCCCGCGGGCTGCTGGACGAAACACTCGTGATCTGGGGTGGCGAATTCGGCCGCGCNCCCACCTCCGAGGGGAAAAAAGGCCGCGACCACGACCACTACGGCTATACCGTNTGGATGGCGGGCGGCGGCGTCAAGGGCGGCATGAGCTACGGAGCCACTGATGAATTTGGTCTCACCGCGGTGGACAAGCGCGTGCACGTCCATGATCTGCAGGCTACTATCCTTCACCTGATGGGACTCGACCANGAAAGGCTCACTTACCGTTACTCCGGACGTGACTATCGACTGACCGACGTGCACGGGCACGTAATCCGGGATATCATGGCCTAGCGAANAATCCGGCGGCCTGCAGAAANATCACTCCTCCGCTCATGCCCAAGTATTACCCNCTTCTTTTTCTTCTCGCAATAAGCCCGCTTCTCCCGGCTGCGGAGGAAATCGACTTCAACCGCGATATCCGCCCGATCCTGTCGAGCAATTGCTTTCTTTGTCACGGNCCGGATGCTCATGACCGCAAGGCCAAGCTGAGGCTGGACACCCGTGAAGGCGCCATCAGGCTCAACGATGGCTTCCGGGCAATCGATCCGGACGACCTGGCCGGCAGTGAGTTTCTGCACCGGATCACCTCGANCGANAAAGATGAGGTCATGCCCCCACCGGAGTCCCACAAGGTGCTCACTACGGAGCAGAANGCGTTACTCAGGAAATGGATTCTCTCCGGAGCGGAATACCGGGAGCACTGGGCGTTTTTGCCCCCNGAGAAGACCTCGGTCCCGCCCCACCGCGACCGGGAAAGGGTGCACAACCCGGTGGATTCATTCATCCTCGAAGGCCTNGCAAAGGCAGGACTNGATCAGTCCNCCGAGGCGGATCGCCACACCCTGATNCGCCGGGTGACCTACGACCTGACAGGGCTTCCTCCTTCGCCCGGGGATGTCGAGGCCTTCCTCAACGACAAGTCTCCGCAGGCTTACGAGAAGGTAGTCGACCGCTTGCTTGCAACAGAGCGTTACGGTGAGCGCATGGCCCTCGCATGGATGGACGCGGCCCGCTATGGAGACTCTTCCGTCATGCATGCCGACGGCCCCCGGGACATGTGGGCGTGGCGTGACTGGGTGATCGACGCCTANAACTCGAACATGCCCTTTGACCGGTTCACCACCGAACAGCTTGCCGGCGACCTCCTGCCAGACGCGACANTCGCCCAAAAGGTGGCCTCCGGCTTCAACCGCAACCATGCAACTTCTGATGAGGGCGGCGCATTTGCGGAGGAGCTGCGGGTCGAATACGTCGTCGACCGGGTCAAGACAACCGCCAATGTCTGGATGGGGTTGACGATGGAATGCGCCCAGTGCCACGACCACAAGTATGATCCGATCTCCCAGCGCGAGTATTACCAGATGTTTGCCTATTTCAACAACACCACCGACCCGGGCATGCAGACNCGTGGAGGCAACCAGTCTCCGGTCGTCAATGTTCCGCCCCGGGAACAGGCCGGCAAGCTGGCCCGGTTACGCAAGGCCATCGAGTCNAGCGAAGCGAAGATGGATGCATACCGGCGGGGGGCAGTNCCGGAGTATGTCAAATGGTTGCGTGTTGCACAGAAGTCCGCCGGTAATGCCCTGCCGGAGCCCGCCGGCCTGACNCATTTCTTTCCACTCGATGAGCGGGAAGGCAAGGAGATCAAGGCAGNCGTCGGCGGAGGAGTCGGCCAGGTGGGGGGCAAAATCTCTTCGGCAGGGCGGGATGGCAACCGTGGGCTGGGCCTGGATGGCAGGACCTCCGTCACGTTCAGCTCCTGGCCTCCACGGGAACGTAACCAGGCCTTTACCTTTGCNGCATGGCTCAAGGTNCCCGGTAATGGCAATGGCTCGGTAATTGCCCGCATGGACGTGGGGCAGTCCTACCGGGGCTATGACCTCTGGGTCCAGAACCGCGCGGTAGGCACTCATATTGTCAGCAGCTGGCCTCAGAACGCCCTCAAGGTGGTTTCCGCTCAGCCTCTTGCTGCCGACAAGTGGCAGTATGTGGCAGTCGTCTATGACGGCTCATCCAAGGCTTCCGGGGTNAAGATCTTCATCGATGGCAAACTCGTGAACAACAAGGTGGAGCAGGACTCGCTCACTGGGACCATCACGACCCAGACTCCATTCAAGATCGGCAGCCGTTCAAGCGGTGGAAATTTCAACGGTGCATTGGACGAACTCCGTATCTACGACCGGGCGCTTTCCGCTTCGGAAATCCAGCGACTTGGGGGAGACCCGATCAAGGGGCTCCTCGCNACNCCTGCTGCCAAACGCACACAGGAGCAGAAACTACTCCTCCTNGAGCACTATCTTTCCTCCCAGGACAAGGAATACCAGAACCTGGTTGCCGCTCACAACAAGCTCCTTGCAGAGGAAGGTGGCATCAAGGGGCAGAAAGCAACCAGCGTGATGGTGATGCAGGACCACCCGGCTGACAAGATCCGCAAGACCTACATCCTCGACCGTGGTGCCTATGACCAGCCCATCAAGGAAGGGCCCGATGCCGTGGTCAANCCTGGAGTCCCGGCAGCACTTCCAGCCCTGGCGGAGGGAACCTCCTCCAACCGCCTCGGACTGGCCCAGTGGCTTACCTCGGGGACAAATCCACTCACCGCCCGCGTCGCGGTCAATCGTTACTGGGCNCTGCTCTTCGGGCGCGGTCTTGTAAAATCTGTCGACGACTTCGGCAATCAGGGAAGCCCGCCCAGCCATCCTGAATTACTCGACTGGCTGGCGGTCGATTTCGTCGAGAGTGGCTGGGACGTGAAAAGAATGATCAGGCAAATTGTTCTCTCTGCCACATACCGGCAGTCTTCCCGTCTGACGCCCNGGCTGGCCGCGGCAGACCCGGAGAANATCCTGTTNGCACGCTCCCCGCGTTTCCGGCTGCAGGGGGAATTCATTCGCGATACAGCCCTCGATGTTTCCGGTTTGCTGGTGGAACACGTTGGCGGACCCAGTGTGAAGCCCTACCAACCGCCGAACATCTGGAACGAAGTCTCGCTGAATGGAGGACTGCGTTATAAGCGCGACAGTGGTGAGAANCTTTACCGCCGTTCCATGTATACCTACTGGAAGCGTTCCGCCCCAATGCCAAACATGCTGATCTTTGACGCCCCCACCCGGGAAAAGTGCATGATTCAGCGACCGATCACCAATACCCCGCTGCAGGCACTGGTAACCCTGAATGATCCTCAGTTCGTCGAGGCGGCCCGTGCCCTCGGCCAGCGCCTGATCAAGGANGGCGGCAAGGATACAGCCTCCCGGGTCCAACTCGGTTTTCGCCTCGTTCTCTCCCGCCCGCCAACCCCGGATGAGGTCAGAGTCATCGAAAGGGTCCTCCGCAACCAGTTAACCAGATTCAGAAGTGATCCCAAGAGAGCCACCGAGTTCCTGGCGGTNGGCGACNCGGCCCGTGATGACACCATCGATGCGGCGGANCACGCNGCCTGGATGGTGATCGGCCAGCTCCTCTTGAACATGGACGAAACCCTGACACGGGGTTAACTGCTCCCTTCAAACCCATAACCAGTGAGAGAAATGCAAAACGATCCAACACGGCGCCGCTTCCTGTTGACCACAGGGCACGGCATGGGAGCTGCGGCCCTNAGCAGCCTGTGGAACCCGGGCATCATCGGTTCCGCCCAGGCCGCTGACGGCCTGCCTGGATTCCCGAANTTTGCCCCGAAGGCCAAGCGGGCNATCTACCTGTTTTTTTCCGGAGGTCCCTCGCATATCGACACCTTTGACTACAAACCGGCCTTGCGGGACATCCACGGCAAGGAGCTGCCGAACTCGGTACGCCAGGGGCAGCGGATCACCGGGATGACCAGCGGCCAGAAATCATTTCCCTGTGTCGCTCCGATGTTTGAGTTTGAGCGCTTCGGCAAGCACGGCACCTGGGTGAACAAGGATCTCCTGCCTCATACCGCGAGCATCGTGGACGACATCACGATCATCAAGACGATGAACACCGAGGCGGTGAATCATGACCCCGCGATCACCTTCATCAATACGGGCGTCCAGCAGCAGGGGAAGCCAAGCATGGGCTCCTGGCTGAGTTACGGACTGGGCAGCGAGAATGAAAACATGCCGGCGTATATTGTCATGATATCGCGTGGCCGGGGCCAGCTCCAGGCCCTGTATGATCGCCTCTGGGGAAGTGGGTTCCTCCCCTCCAGTCACCAGGGGGTCAAGCTCCGGAGCAATGGGGAGCCAGTCCTCTATCTGAACAACCCTCCAGGCATCGATCGTGATGCCCGCCGCGATCTGCTCGACGGCCTGAAGGAGATCAACAATGGGACTTTCCAGAAATTCGCCGACCCCGAGACCCAGTCCCGGATTGAGCAATACGAAATGGCCTTCCGGATGCAGGCCGAGGTTCCCGACCTGATGGATATTTCAAAGGAACCCCAGCACGTGAAGGACCTCTACGGCCCTGCCGTGGAAAAGCCGGGCAGTTTCGCGCGGAACTGCCTGCTGGCAAGGCGTATGGCGGAGAAGGGTGTCCGCTTCCTGCAGCTCTTCCACCGTGGCTGGGACCAGCACGGCAGCCTGCCTTCAAAACTGAGACAGCAGTGTGAAGATATTGACCAACCCTGCGCGGGACTGATCAAAGACCTGAAGGAGCGTGGCATGTTTGATGAAACCCTCGTCATCTGCGGTGGTGAGTTCGGCCGGACAATCTATTCGCAGGGGAAACTGACCAAGAACAACCACGGCCGGGACCACCATGGCCGCTGCTTCACCACATGGATGGCGGGAGGCGGCATCAAGCAGGGCTATGAGCATGGCGAAACCGATGATCACTGCTACAATATCGTGAAGGATCCCGTGCATATCCGGGACCTCAATGCCACGATCCTGAATCAGCTGGGCATCCACCACGAGAAACTCACCTTCCGCTACCAGGGTCTCGACCAGCGACTCACCGGAGTGGAGGAAGCACGAGTCATCAAGGAGATTCTGGCGTGACTTCCACCCCTTCCTCCCGCAGAGCCGGCCCCCTCATGTTGCCGGTGTCACGCGGATGTCAGAAAACTCGTTCCGAGCCCCTCGTGCACCGAGAAGTTCGCTGGACATGATCCCGTAAGCGGCCCCCAATACCCCCGGTTCGCCCCCGCATGAATTTCCGCGTCCTTGGCTCGATCGCCCTCCGCTACTTCTGGCTATACACCCGCCATCCCGTGCGGATCGTGGAGCTTATCTTCTGGCCTTTCGTTCAGCTGCTTGTCTGGGGCTTTCTCACAAAATACCTCCAGTCCGAGACCTCCGGTGACTTTCCCCAGACGATAACCTACCTCATCGGGGCAATCATTCTCTGGGACGCTCTCTTCCGCTCGCAGCAAGGCGTGGCCATTTCCTTCCTCGAGGATGTCTGGACGCGCAATCTCCTAAACGTCTTTGCCGCACCAGTGCGCACGGCCGAGTATGTTGGTGCCATGTTCCTGGTAGGGTTCTGCCGGGTCATGGTCACGGGCCTCATCCTCGCGATCATCGCGATCGCGGCCTACCAGTTCAACCTCTTCCAGCTTGAGATTGCCCTCGTCCCTTTTTACCTGAACCTCCTTCTCTTCGGCTGGGCCATGGGCCTGATCTCAGTCAGCCTCATTCTGCGCTTCGGACACGGGGCCGAGTCCCTCGCTTGGGCAATCCCCTTCATGGTGCAACCCTTCTCCGCGGTCTTCTACCCGGTCTCCGGGCTCCCGGCCTGGCTGCAACCCCTCGCCAATGTCCTGCCCTCCACCCACGTCTTTGAGGGAATGAGGGAAGTCATCCAGTCGGGCACTTTTCCCGGCGGNCACATGATCGCCTCTCTCGCACTCAATGTGGTCTTCCTCGCTGCCGCTCTCTGGCTGATGCACAGCATGCTCACGGGAGCCCGCAGGAAAGGCTTTCTCGTCAAGGTGACATCGAGCTAACAATCATCCCGACCCCCTGCGGCCCGCGCCTTTCGACCGCTGCGCAGGGTTCCTCCGATGATCCCCAACCCTCCCACCACGAAGATGAGGGGAAACCAGAGCGAATAGCCCGGAGCCTTCGAGTCCAGCTTGAGAACTGCGAAAGCCGGGTCATCGGGGTCCACATAGCAGGGACGAATGGATCCCTGTGGAAATTTCTCCATCCGTTTCCTCGCTCGCGATTCCGAGGAACTCCACGGCGCCCCCCGCAGGCTGAAACGCTCCGAGGAGTAGGCCTTGTTCCCGAAGGAGTATCCGTAGAGCACGCCGAAATTATACTCAGTCCCCACATCGACCCCGATCTTGCGCTGATCCACCCGTGACTCGAGGATCGTGCAGGTAGTCTCAGCCCAGTCCCTCTGCCCTGACGCGCGGTCGAAACTGCGCCACATAAGCCAGCCGAAGCTTCCTCCCGCCGCACAGAGAAGCAGCCCAACGAAGATGAGATAGAAGTTCCCCCCGCGCACAGGGGAAGAAAGATGTCTCCGGTGTTGGGTTTCAAGTTCCAACTTACCGGACAAGGAGCACTTGATACTTGAAAGTTGGACACCGGGAGCCCTTTCTTGTCCCATGGCAGAGATCGCAAACACTCTTACTGAGGACCTCAAGACCGCCATGCGGGCCAAGGATTCGATCGCCCTGAGCACCCTGCGCGCGGTCAAGAGTGCAATCAAGAATGCTGCTATCGAGAAGGGAGGCGCAGATGCCGAGCTCGACGAGGGTGAAATCGTCAGCCTGATCCGCAAGCAGATCAAGCAGCGTCAGGATTCCCACGAGCAGTTCAGCAAGGCTGGCCGCAGTGAACTGGCCGAGCAGGAAAGCGCCGAGATCGCAATCCTTGAACGCTACCTCCCCGCCACTCTCTCGCCGGAGGAAGTCGGGGATCTCGTGGCGGCTGCCATCCGGGATGCCGGCGCATCCTCCCGGGCCGACATGGGCAAGGTCATGAAAATCGTCCAGGAGCGGGCCGCCGGCCGCGCCGACGGAAAGACTCTCTCGCAGGCGGTGATGCAGCAACTCGCGTAGCCACTACTGCCATGAGCGCTTCCTTCAGCACCTTACCTCCGAAGTGGAAATCCGCGACTTGGAGCATTGGGATTCTTGAACTGCTTGTTACTCCTCCCGCGGAAATCACTCCCCGGGTGCCCCTCTCGCTCCCATGAGTTGCGCAGCCATCATCGTAGCCGCCGGCCGCGGACGGCGCATGGGTTTTGACAAACTCCTGGCCCCCCTCAACGGAAAGCCCGTCCTGCAGTGGAGCCTCGATGCCTTTCTCCGGGCCGACGAGATCAGCAGTATCGTGGTTGTCACCGACGAGGAACGCTTCGGCCGACTCGATCCCGGGACGTCCAAACCGGTCCTCCGCGTGGATGGCAGCCGGGAGCGCTTCCTGTCCGTAGTCAGAGGCCTCGATGCCATTCCTGAACCGCCGGTCTACGTAGCCGTGCACGACGGCGCGCGACCGCTTATCCTGCCCGAACAGATCGACCAGGTCGTCAAGGCCACCCGCGATGAGGGAGCTGCCGCCCTGGCACGCCGGGTGACGGAAACTCTGAAAAAATCCGACGAGAATGATTTCGCGCACGGTTCCGTGCCCCGGGAGCGACTATGGGTCATGGAAACACCCCAGGCCTTCCGGTTCAAGATGCTGAGACGTGCCTATCGAGTCACGGAGTCGCGCCGCATCGGAGTAACCGACGATGTCTCCGCCGCCAAGGCAATCGGAGTGGCTACCAAACTCATCGAAAACCCCCGGCCTAACATCAAGATCACCGTCCCGCGGGATCTTGATCTCGTGGAAGCCATGCTCAAACTGCGTGAGCGACCGGAACACCCTCCCACCGGAGACGTGGACGGGGAGAACGGATAACCCCGGATCCTCCAACAAGGCGAAAAAACGGCAGCCCACCCTGCTTCGACCTTCTTACCTCCCGGGAAGAATACCTCAGTCGTATTTCGGGTCCGTCAGCGCCTCGGCCGCACGCCCCGTCTTGCGCTCGCCCTTGTATACCATCACGAACTTGCCACCGGTATTCTTGGCAATCTCCATGAGGCGACCAGCGGGAGACCCGGGGACCTCGAAAGCAATCGTGTCAATCGGCGTTCCCCCCGGATTCAGCTGCTTCATGTTGAAGGAGATTTCATCTCCGTCCCGAGGCTCTCCGTCTGAGAGAAGGAAGACGATACTGGGCGGAGGGTTCATCGTCATAGCCATCTTGAGACCGGGATACCACATGGTCCCTCCATTCACCGGCATGCTGTTGATTCTCGCAACGACCTCCTTCTTGATCCCCTCGTTGGCCGGATACCAGTTCGTATGAGGTGGCTCTCCCAGCCCGTGCCACCCATTTCCCACGTAGTCATTGCCCTCCGTGGTCAGGTTCCAGGCCCGGGAAGAAAAGAAGATGACCGTAAAGTACATCCCCGAACTGAGGTTGTTGATCGACTCGGTGAGTTCCTTCTTGAGCGCCTGCGCGAATGTTCCACCGCCTTCCGCGGTTGACCCCATGGACCCCGAGAAATCCACCACGTAGGCCACCCGTTTGCCCTTCCGGTAGCTCCCGAAGAAAGAGGCTCCCCCTCCGCCGGTGCCATCGCCCTCATTGTCACCCCAGCCTTCCCCGATTTCGTCCGACATCCCGAAGGGGCCTTCGGGGACCGGATTATCAGGAATGGGAACAGAGACCGGGGACGGGGCCTGGGAGGCGATCACCTTGGCTCGCGAGGACTTCTGTCCGGGGGGATTGGGACGAGCTCGCTGGTTGACCTCCGGCCGTTCAATCCGCTCCTCCTCCGGCACAGGCGCCTGATAGGTCACGATCGTGGGCGCTTCGGTACGCAGGGAGAGAATCGTGATGAGAGCAAGGACGGCAATGAGAAGGCCCACCAGGATCATGGAGCTGATCACTGACTGAATCGTGTCCCGCTGGCGCTGACGGGCCAACGCCAACTGAACCGTTTCGGATTGAGCGGAGCCAAGCTCCTGCTCACCCTCCTGTGGCACGATCAGCTTAGCCATGACTACCACCTTATGGCCATCCGCCCTCTTGACCAGCGGAAACGCGGTGCCTTCTTAAAATGACGGGAGGACCACCGCAGCAGCCCTCCCGTTCAAGATTTTCCGGATATTCTTAAAGCGTTCCCCGCCTCAAGGCCTTCAGTTGCCGGCCTCGATATGGATCGAGGAACGGAGCACTCCACCCTCCTTCCGGAGATGCCCGCTGATTCCCTTCAACTCCCCAAAAGCGGCCAGCACCTGCCTGGCGATCGGCAGCTCCTCCAGGAAATCCTCCGCCGCGGGAGAATCTTCACCGAAGATCTCGTCCTTGTTCTCCTCAAGGAGCTTGAGCCACCCGTTGATGTAGTCATTCAGCGCCGTAAAATCCACCTTGAAGTAAGCTCCCTTGGCAGCGGGATCGGGCTGGCCCTCCGCCATCCGCGCTGAAAGAGCCTGCACGAACGACTTCGAGGTCGAGGCATAGACATTCTTCTCGTCAACGGAGACGTTCAACACGAAATCGTCCGACTGAAACGGGAAGGGAAAGAACCAGGTCTTGAGTTCATTCTTCTCGCTGCTCATCGGCTTCTGCATCGGAATATTCTCACCAGTCATCTCACTCATGATCTTCAGGATGCCGTTCAGCGCCTTGTCGATATTGACCCACGAGGACTTGAGTTTCTCCTTGTCCCTCGCCGGGGCGAGGAGCGCGAGCCGCGGAGCCTTGCCCTCGTCCACCACGAGTTGCGGCAGCCCGGGCACGGTCGGGAGCTCGCCCCCGAGATCGACCAGGATGGCCCCCTCGTTACCCAGACCGCTCACGAGATCACCACGCAGACCGGTCCACAGCTCCAGGAGGTGAGGCAGGATCCTCTCGTCAAACATGCCGAATCCCTCCTGAAATTGCTCGAGCTCCCCGGCGGCGTCCGGCAACTGCATCTTGGCAGCCTGCTTGACCCCGAGATAGACTGTCTGCCCAAGGGTATCGAGATACTCGAGCGTCTTCTCCGCGTAGTCCCGGTTGGCGACCTGGTTGGCGAACAGGAAGACTCCCTCCCCTCCGGCCAACCCGGCGTAGTTCCGGGGAGTGTCCAGGTCCAGCTCCGGCATGGTGGAACCGCCGTGACCCTCGATCTTCAGACCATTCTCTACGAAGGCGACAAGTCCGGCGGGGGTATAACCCTGCATCGAGAGGAGTCCACGCTCCTGTTCAACGATCAGCTCGAGGAGGGCCTCGATGTCCCGGGTATCTCCGAATGCCTCGGTCTCGGACAGACCCTCACGAAGTCCGGTGGCAAGACTGCCGAACAGGCTGGCTTCCTTGGTAACGCTCTCCTGCAACTCCTTGGAAATGGTCATCAGCCCGAGCAGCTTCTTCCCCGTATACGACTTCATGAAGGCGGCCTCTGGCCGGGCGAGAATGGACTCCGAGGGACTCTCCGCGATCTGGAGTTCATCCGCACTGGAGCCACTAAAGCCAACCAGATAGTTTTCGTGAACGCCCACAGCGATAACCAGATCCCTCGACTCAAGGATTGCGATGAGTTTGTCGACCGTCGCAGCATCCATAACCTGCGCCATTCCTTCCTTCACGTCCGGAGGCAGGGCAGCAACCAGCTTTTCTCCCACGACCTTCAGGCCCGTGAACTTCGATCCTCCCCGCTCCACGTTGATAGCCTCGGCAAACCCCTCGCCATCGGGACCGATTTCCTCAAGCATGGCCCCGATTCCCTGCGCGACGGTCTCGAAAAGCTGTCCGCGCATGTCCTCGTCACTTATCTTGAACCCAAGGGTCACGGGCGGCATCTGAGCCTTCTCAAGGGCGCCAATTCCTGCCTTGGCATCCCCAAGCAGTCTCACGACCAGCGGTAATATGACCATTTCTGGACTCTCAAAGTCTTCCTCCCCGGTCAACGCGGCCTCTCCCATCTTCACCAGGGTGTGGGCCCAGTGGCGGGTTACTGACTCATTGATGCTGACCAGGTTCGCGGTTTGGAGGGGAGTGCCCTCGCCCACTGCGAGGAAAATCTCCTCACCAAGCAGGGCGATTGCCATCTGGGCCTGGGGATCTTCCGCGACGTCCTCCAGGCTGAACTCGGGATCGCCGTTGTCCCTGACCTGCTCCTCGAACAGCTTGACGATAGCCGAGCCCTGCAGGCTCTCAATGAAACCCTTGCCGTCATAAACGCCGGCATAGGCCTGTGTGGTGTCGGGAAGATACTTCGCAAACCCGGTGGCCTTGGCCACCGCGGTCAAGTCTCCAGCCGGTGCCGGAGCAGCCACTGGCTCTGCGGCAGCAGCCTTGGTCGCAACTTCCTTTGTGCCGCCGCCTCCAGCCGGAGCCTGTACTTGCTCGCTCTTTTCCCCGCACGCGCTGAGTCCGAGTGCTCCCAGCACTCCGAAACTAACGAGTTTTTTCAGGCCTGTCATTTTCATGTTTCGATAGTTAGCACTCCCCATGGGGTAGGCAATTACATTTGCGTGGAATAATTGTATCACGCCTGGTTTCCCAATTTGTGCCGCTGCGGGCACTCATGGCTTCGCCCGACCCAAGCGGACCACCTCCTCTTATTTGTTCGGATTTCCTACAAAAGTGGTGGAGAGCCGGCCTTACTTCCCGGCCGCAGCGTCGTAATCGCCCAGCTCGCGCACCCAGATGTTGCGATACTGGATCGGGTCGCCATGGTCCTGCAGGGTGATCGGCGCCTTCCCGGGGTGATTGGCAGGATAGGTTGCCAGGGCCTTGTGCCGGGTGGGACCGAGGAGAGCCCTGCGGTGATGAACAAGGACTCCGTTGTGAATCACGGTGATGACCGCCGGTGCCGCCAACTTCCCCTCCTCATACTTCGGAGCCTCGAAAATAATATCGAAGCTCTGCCATTCTCCCTGAGGAGTGGAGGGATTAACCCGGGGCGGTGCCTGCCCGTAAAGGGCCGCAGTCTGGCCATCCGGGTAGGTCTTGTTGGTATGGCTCTCGCCCACCTGCACTTCATACATTCCCATCAGGAAAACTCCACTATTGCCCCCGGCCTGCCCATTGACCTTGCGCCCCGCGGGGACGCGATATTCAAGGTGCAGCTGGCAATCTCCGAACTTGGCCTTGGAGCTCACCCCCCCGCCACGAGCCACGGTCATGACGCCATCTACGATCGGCCACTTATTTCCGTTCCACGTCTCGGAGCTGTTCTTCCCTATGAGGACCACGGCATCCCCGGGAGGTTTCACGGAGACCGCGCCCGCACTCTTCACCTTGACGGGCTGGGGCCGTGTTCCGTCGTGAACAACATAGGGAACGCCCGGCAGTTTCGGCGTATTGGGCTTTTCACCAACCTCGACTGCAGATGCGATCCCGGCCGCCACCATGGACGCCAGCGCTGTAGTAAAAATGAACTTTTTCATGCCAGGGCGAATGCAAGGCCAGCCCCTGCCCTCAGGCAACGATAAATCGTTTTCAGAATTTACTGAAATTATGAAAAACCGGTTGCGCCTTGGCTAAGCTGGTGAAATATTTCAAATATCGAGCAACCAACCTGATGGCCAAGCATTTGAAGATCGATCCGGGCGACGCCAGGCGGCTGCCCTTTGCCTTGGTTGCCCCTGAGCTCAAACGGGTCGAATCCTGCCTGCGGGACCAGGTCCAAGATTTTGATCCAGGCATTGAGCCCTACATCTCCTACATTTGTGACACCGCTGGCAAGCGGATCCGGCCCGCCCTGTCCATCCTCGTGGGCGGGGCGACGGGGGGGGTCGACTCCAGCCATCTGAAGCTGGGAACGATCCTGGAGCTCATCCACATGGCCACCCTTGTTCACGATGACATCATCGACGGGGCCACCACGCGCCGGGAAGTTCCCACTGCCAACCAGAAATGGGGTGAAGGAATCGCCGTCCTTCTCGGCGACGCCCTCTTTTCGCACGCCCTCATGCTCGCGACCGAATTCGACGACCTCGTCCTGTCGCGTGCGATCGCAGCCGCCTCGCGCGACGTCTGCCAGGGTGAAATTCTCCAGACCCAGCGCCGATTCGACCTCACCCTCACGCGAAGTGACTACTTCCGGATCATCGAGATGAAGACCGGCGCCCTGTTTGCAGCGGCAACAGAGCTGAGTGCCTACCTGTCCAACGTTCCGGCGGAATGCCGGGCCGCCATGAAGGACTTCGGCATGAAGCTGGGGACAGCCTACCAGATTTATGACGACTGTCTCGATCTCGTGGGAACCGAGGAACAGTTCGGAAAGACCCTCCGCACGGATCTCGCAAAGGGGAAGCTCACCCTGCCTATGCTCTACCTGCTGGAGGATGCTGAAGATTCCCAACGGGAAATTCTCCAGAAGCGGATCATCCAGCAGGAAGAACTCGACCTTACCGTTCTGGCTGGCATCGCGGAGTATGAAGGCGCCATCGAGCGCTCCCTCCGGCGCGCTTCCAGCCTGCTGGACGAAGGCGAGGACTGTCTCCGTGTGCTGGAAGAGTCCGATTACCGCAGCGGCCTGAGCGGCATCCTTGAGTTCCTCGGTGGCCTGCTGGATTCTCTCCAGAGCTGACCCGGGCCGGGGCCACTTCACCGCTGCCTGACAGCGCGGTACCCTTCTGCCACCTGCAGTTCCTTCCGTTCAGGGCACGTCCGGCCAAGCTGGCAACTCGATTCTCTCGAAGGGCGTTGCGGCGCGGAACAAACAACCAGCATTGGGGTGCCGGGCCTGCTCTTCCTCAGTCATGTGCTCCACCGCGGTCGTGAGAACGAGGACGACCTCCCCACCCTCCTCAGCGAGCAGCGGACAGGTCACCCGCGGTGAGCCAGGTGTTTTCCAAATTCTCTCCACCCTTCCATCGGCCAGGCTGTGCTGCCGCGCTTCCCCGGCTTCCACATCGTTTGGGTTATACATCGCCACAATCACGCTCCGCCCGTCCGGGGTCATCACCATTCCATCCGGAAAGGCCTCCACTTCCCGTAAGTCCACCACCGTGCGGGGATCTCCAAGAACCTGATTCGCAAGGTCGAGGGGATATTCCACAACCACCTTGGTCGGGGTGTCGATGTCGAGAAGGTAGCGTTTCCCCTCCCGGGAGATGAGAACCTTGCCATTCGAACAGGTCTGTCCGCCCCGCAGGTGCTTGGCCCTCTCCATCCCCGGGAGCCAGAGGTAGAGGCCGGCCTTGGGGTCCTTGAATTCCACGTCCTTCGTTCCAAAGATCACTCCGTCCCCACAGAGGACCCCGTCATTGATAATCGTCCCGGCGTCCTCGCCTTCCACCACCCCATGCACTCCCACCCACTCACCGCTCTCCACGCAGAAGTAGCCCACCTGCCGCTCGAATCCGGTCAGAAACACGCCGGGGGCAGCGGTCGGGAAAGCAAATCCCGGGCGCCCCGGCAGAATGTATTGGTGATTCTCCCCGCTGCCCAGGTCGAGCATGTTGACCGAACCCTCTCGGGAATCGCCACCGTGCTGGATCGCCACCCAGGANACCTTCCCGGGACNGAACGCACATGGNCCCTCGGGAAGATAGGCCAGCGCCCGTGTCCCGGNTCGGTAGACCACTTCTGCAATCTGCTCGGACATGGCAGGGAGCTTTCTAAACCNGACGGAACAGTGTCAAGCACCGGGCAAGAGGATCCGCGGCCCAGCGGTCAGGAAACCCCGGAGCATTTCCGGATGCGATGACNCTGCTTCCACTACCTGCCTGTGCACAGCGACGGGTCTACTTGACGACCTTGATCTTCACATTGCGGAAGNAAACCTGTGCACCGTGATCCTGCAGGCCGATGTGTCCCTTACTTGTTTCAGCGAAACCCTTCCACTTGGCAAACTTGCTGGCCGCCACCTTCGCTTTCCAATCGTCACTTCCGATCTCGTATTCCGCCACCTTCTGACCGTTGAACCAATGCGTTCCCTTGCCATGGACAAGCCGGATCCTGACCGTGTTCCAGCCNTCCGGATTGATCTTCTTGTCACCTTCCACCGCGATCGGATACAGCGCATAGAGACCCCCTGCATCCGTACTCTTCTTTCCCTTTGAACGTTCGATCTGCATCTCAGGGGCNACCTTGTAAATCGGTCCTCCCGCGGCGGGATCGACCCTGATCAGGATTCCGCTGTTGCCCTTCGTCTTCCACTCAAGGCTCAGGTCGAAGTTCTCATATGCCTCCGTNGTGTAAATGTCGCCNGCCCCTTTCTTGCTCAGGGTGAGGGCNCCGTCAGCCACCACCCAGGCTCCGAGTTCGAGCGGCTTCTTGGTCTTCCAGCTACTCCAGCCTGCCGCCGATTTTCCGTCAAAGAGCAGTTTCCAGCCCTCNTTCTTCTCAGCGTCAGTCAGGGAATTGTTTTCACCGTTGGCCAGTGGGCTCAGGGCGACGGCAATTGCGCATGCGATGGTCTTTTTCATNATGATTTCAACCTGCCTCTATCCCTTCCGGCCCCGGGCCGCAAGCTCTCTCTCCCTCANCCCCGCTATCAGCANCAGACCCGGACCCGGCATGCGATGCTGTTGTCCGGGATGANCCNGGCAGTTCCCCCGGTCGGACGGAAAACACATGAGGCGGTCGGGGCAAGCCAGGTCCCGGCCGGACGGCTTCCGGTAGCCGCATGAATCCCCAGAATTCCTCGACCGTGCCGCGCAAGANCCCTTGGCTGTGATCGCGCNCTCCAGCCCGGGGGCGGGAGGGACGNTCTGACGGGAAGGACGGAACGCGCTAGCCTTCTCTTCTCAGGAAGCAGGCTTGTCGGNAGCCAGATCCAGATATCACCTCGCCATACTTCCTTCGGATTCCTCAATTTTTTCCGCTCCCGGTTCACCCTCCAATCTTGAGGAATGTGAGCAGCACCCCCGCACCTTTTTGGCATCTCCACCAGATTCCCTCCTCACTTGTTCCCAATTTTACGACTTTCCCATCCTACGGTAGTAATTACCGGNTGNAACGAAATAGAGTGTGCTTTTTTCTTTGCCCCTACCACATGTTGAGTAGCATCCCGTCCCACTAAGTAGTCAATGAGGTGTATCCAGTGCGGTTCCCACAAAGACAAGGTCGTGGATTCCCGTATGTCCAAGGACGGGACGACGATTCGGCGCCGNCGCGAGTGCCTGGACTGCTCCTACCGCTACACCACCTACGAGCAAATAGAGCGCACCGAGTTGCGGGTGGTGAAGAAGGACGGGAGCCGCGAAGCCATCAACCGGGAAAAGCTCTTCCGGGGGCTGGTCAAGGCCTGCGAGAAACGCCCCGTGTCCATGGACCGCCTCGACCGCGCGGTCGAGGAGATTCTCGCCGAGCTCCACAAGGATCACGTTTCCGAGGTCCCTTCGCACATAATCGGCGCCAAGGTCATGGACAAGCTCCACCAGATCGATCCNGTGGCCTACGTCCGCTANGTCTCGGTCTACCGCCAGTTCGACAACGTGGGGGAGTTCATCAGCGAAATTCAATCNCTGGAAAACCGGGCCGCCCGCGACCACATGCAGCGCCGGCTCTTCAAGGAATAGTAGCCTCATGATCTGCCTCGTCGGAAAACTTCCCGTTCTGCAGGTCGGCCGCCACCAGGTGGCCGGCTACGAGACGGACTGGATTGACATGGCNCTCCAGCGGGCAGCCAAATCCTGCGACCGGTCCGACTTTCCCTTCATCGATGACATCAGGGACGGGGTCNTGCACTACCTTGAGCACAAGTGCCCCTGGCGTGTCCTGCCCATCGAAGATCTCTTTGAGCGCATGAAACGCATGCTANGGCGGATCGGCTGCGATGCGATCGCCAAAAACCTCAAGCCNTTGGCCCCTCCCATTACTCTTTCCGNTGCCCGAGCCGCCCGGGAAGCCGGAAATGGATTTGAGCTCGTCTTNTTNCACAAGCTGCAGAGCGAAATCGAAGATCTCCGTACGCGCGGCGCCGAGGAGTTTCACTTCATGGAGCTCCGTGAGAGCGCACAGATTCTCCGCGGCGCCGGGCGTTGGACTCCTCACTGCGAGCATCTCCACCGGGAGATTCTCGCCTTCCTGCAGAACTTCGCCCAACAACCCATCCCCGAGAATCGCAAGATCCACCTGACGATCGACCTCTGACCGGCGGCAGTCTCGCCCGTGTTTGCGCAAGAGCCATCCCCCTTCAGGATTCTCCTCTGTTCCCCGCCCNCCGGCGCTTTTCAAACCNGCAAGAGCCNACTTTCCCATTCCACTCGACTGTTTCCTNCCCTTNCCCTGAGAGTCATGGCTCCCGANAAAACTATCTTCCAGAAGATCGCCGACCGTGAAATACCNGGTGACATCGTCTACGAGGACGAGCTCTGTCTCTGCTTTCGCGATATCGCTCCGCAGGCCCCGGTTCACCTGCTCCTCGTCCCGAAAAAACTGATTGTCCGGATCGGGGAAGCGATCCCCGGGGANCAGGAAANCCTCGGNCATCTACTGGCCCGGATTCGTTTGATTGCGGAGCAGGAGGGCTTTAGTGAGGATGGNTTCCGCGTGGTGATCAACAACGGNAAGGATGGCGGAGAAGCNGTCCCCCATCTCCACCTGCACCTCCTCGCCGGGAGGCAACTAGGTTGGCCCCCGGGCTAGGGAGACCCGGCCCACAAATAGCCTGTCTCGGGCTCAAAACTGCAGGAGGCTACCCCCCCGGGGATCAATCCGCCCCTTCGAGGGCTTCTTGCTTTCCTTGGTATCCAGAAAGGGGTGGCGCCCCGTCCCCGTCTCCCCGGCCNGTNTGAAGACCCCTGCGNCCATACNTATCGAGGAGGGCCAGGAGAACACCGCCCAGGGCGACCACGAACTCAAACACGTAGAACATTCCAACTACGCCCCCGATTCCATCGGTAAACCCATAAGAGTGCAAACCGGTTCCNAGCAGATTCACTCCCCACCACGAGAATGCCACNACGATGGCCCCGAGAATGGACGCAATATGCAATCCCCACTCCCGCATATACCCACCGAGCCGTGCGTGAAGGATAATCAGGCACCAGAGGACAATCAGGAGCGCTCCATTCTCCTTCGGATCCCAGCCCCAGAAACGGCCCCAGGAATCNTTGGCCCAGATACCACCCAGCACCGTGCCCACCAGAGAAAAGAAGAGAGTGAAGCAGATCAACCCATAAACCGANCGGGTCAGGAACCGGCTCAGCGACTTGTCGGCCTTGTCCAGTCCGAAGGCCCGGGCGTAGAGATATACGTGTGACATGGCCGCCGCGATCAAGCCCCCGGAATAACCAAGGGTAATGATGATGACGTGGGTCGANAGCCAGAAATTGGAACGCAGGACCGCCCGCAGCGGATCCATGTGATCCTTGGCATCCACGCCCTCGAACGCCCGGGCTAGAAACAGTCCGAGCAATCCGATCGCGATCGCTGCGCCGAGGGCCACCCGCCGGCGGGTCACCGCCTCCAGCAGGAAGAGAACAAGAACCCCGCCGCCTGCAATGAACGGAAGAGTGTCGTAGAGGTTTCCTACCGGTGGGCGCTCCATCAGGATACAGCGGTGNACGATGCCCCAGACCAGATAGGAGGCGCCGATTANGCCCAGGATCCATGTCAGCAGGTAAGTNCNTTTCCCCCACCTNGATGCCGGCGCCAGCCAGCCCACGGCGGCAANGACAAAGGCCAGGATGAAGTAGACCAGTCCGTTGAGGAAATAGTTTCGCCTGTAGTAGGTGACCTCTGATTCTATTTTCTCTCCCAGCCCGAGCTCCCCGGCCCGCTTCGTGAGCGCATCCTTCCAGTTTTCCAGCTTGTCTGCGAACTCACTTTGCTTCCCGCTCACGGAAGCGACGAGGTCCTCNAGCGTGCTGAGATCACCGGAAAAGGTATCCCAGTGCCGCGGGTCGAGACCGTTGGTCACCTCTGTCAGACGCGCGCCCGCCGACATCCACTCCTTGCCCAGCACCTTGATTGATACGTTGCCGCCCGTCTTGTTCCTCACCACCAGATCCGCCCCCGCGTGATCACCTGTTTCGCCGGTCCGGAGGGTTCCCAGCTTCGACTGTCCGTCGTAGACTTCGACTTCACCCTCCATGCACTGGATCTGGAACGTCTTGGGTGTTTCCCCGGAGTGGACCTGGACCTTCCCNCCCGGGATGACCCGCACACTTGCCTCATAGGGAGGCAACCACTCAATGCCCCTTTCGCCTCGACCGAGCACGAAATTCA
This sequence comes from Roseibacillus sp., assembly GCA_002721695.1. Lineage (GTDB taxonomy): Bacteria > Verrucomicrobiota > Verrucomicrobiia > Verrucomicrobiales > Akkermansiaceae > Roseibacillus_B. The sequence goes on from PBLI01000039.1 coordinate 39,443, forward strand.
TCTCGCTCAGGAGCGATTGGATATGGGGCGGAATCTGTCCATCTCCTGCCAATCCCTCCTGCCGCAGGAGGTCTCCCAATGCCGGAAGGAGCTTGACCCAGTAGCTCACCTTTTTCATCTGCTCCGGATCCGCAATTTCCGCCGAGTCATCCAGGGTCAGGGGCCTGTGCGCGAAATCCAGAGACCCAAGCATGCCCTGATACTCCATGATCATGCTCGCGAGCGGACGGGGATCCATCTTGTCGCGAGGGAACTCATAATCGGCATCCTTGCTCTGCTCCTCTGCTACAAGCTTCTGCACGTCCCCCGCCAGCTGTCCGAGTTTCTGGAAGTAGGGTTCCAGATCCTTGTAGCTGTAACGATCGCGCCGTTTTTTNACGTCATAGCCCACGGCTTCGAGAAGATCAGAATCATCTACCCGGAACGTGGGCATCTCCATCGCAATCTTGGGACGGAACAGGATGTCCAGGAGCCACTCGGTGGGCGCGATCTTGATGCGCTCCCCGCTGGAGCTCGCAATCTTCATCTTGCGGGCTCCATGAAACTTGAGCATGAGAAAACCGGCGCGTGTTTCAAAGGGCTTCACCCGGCCGCCCTCCTGTACCGGGATGCGCTTGGCGGTTTCCACCACTTCCTCATCCCACTTCACGTAGCCTGCAACCTCACGGTATTCCCGCTTCTTGTAGCCCTCCCGGTTGGTCAGGATTGCAACCACGACCGTAACGACGAGGGCCAGGCCAAANCCGGTCCACCTGGCNGCCATGTTGAGACTCTTGCGGGGCATGGGAGTTACTTTGATTTTGGAGTCACCGATTTCACCAGGAAGCGGACCAGCTTCTGACCAAAGTGGACCAGAAGTCCGAACGTCGCGACATACAGCGCCCATTTCGGCCACTGGTCGGAAGGATTCTCCACGATCGCAAAGCCGGAGTTGGGACGGCCTCCCGGCATGGGCGGCGTCCAGTGAGCCTGGTAGAGGGTGATCCCTCCATGCCGCATCGGCTTGTTCATGACGATCTCGTAGTCCTTCCTGATCTCTCCCTCCTCAACCTTCGTGATGTTGCTCTGGAACCAACTCGGGTCCCTCGTCCCCGGCCAGTATTCGCCCATCGTCTTGTGGAGTTCCACCTCGAAGGGCATCGGCCATACCCAGCGGGTCAGGGAGAATCCATAACGCTTTCCGTTCACGTTGGCGGTTACTTCCGTCGGGAAGGACAGCCCGTTGTAATGAAGGATTACATCCTGNAGGTCGTTGCCCTCCTTGTCCTGCACCGTNAGGTAACAACCGGTCAGGTTACGTTCCTCCTGNTGTACCCGCTTACGGGCCTGCAGGAAAAACCCGTCNACGATTCGCTCCCCCTTGTGCTGGTCCTTCGCTCGCGAGANCTCNAGNAGTTCCGANCTNCGNAGGAACCCNGTTACCTNNACGTTGAAGGGCAGTTCNGGAAGNTGNACGGTCAGGNNTTCATCNTGNTCNAGCCGGTTGAAATGCTNGGTNCCCACCACGTAGGGTTCCTCCCGCNCNCCCTCNNCGTCNTAGGTGTAGATCTCAATCGTGGGTTCCGTGTAGCTCTTCGCATAGTTCGACCGGTCCCCCTGGAGGAGGTACATCACCCCTTCCTGCTTCTTCAACTGGGACACCCCCCCCGCCAGCAGCATGAAGAGAATTCCAAAGTGAGAAATCAGGACGCCCGCAGTCTTCCATCCCTTCCGCGCCCTGATCAGTCCTCCCAGGGTCATGTTGATGAACAGGACCGAGCAGACCCAGAAGGTTCCCGGGAGCGGAAGAGGTATGATCTTACCATTGAGCCTCGGAATGATGAAGAGGGCCTCCATGTCGAAGTATTTCCGAAGGGTCTGGTAGAGCCCGACCTGGGTCTGCTCCAGAGTCCCGAAGAACGTTGCCGCGAAGAGGAGGAACAGACACAGGATGGCTAGCTCGTAGCCCGCCAGGACGCGGAAGACCCACCACCCGATGGACCGCTGCTTCCTTCCTTTCTTGGTTGGTTCGCTCACGCTTCTTCGTCAGGTTGGGGAATCATGTCCCTGTCGAAATCCCTCAGGGACTCGCAGTAGGCCTTGAAGGCCTCCTTCTGGGCCTCCACGTCCGCGGGAGATCCAATCATCTTGATCGTAATAATCCGGTCTCCTCTCGGAATGGCCGCCGCCAGCATGCTGGTTTCCGGACGAGGGTCCGCTCCCATCCCGGGATAGTAGGTGCCCTCCGCCTCAACGAGGTAGCCTGTCACACCCAGCATCGGTCGCTGCGGAAGACCCTCAAGATCTGTAATTTCCGGGAGACGGAACTGGCCGTACCACCGGTTCACGTTCATGAGAACCGCGTCCAGGCTCTGCCGCGGGAGGACGCTCAACCAGACCTCCCCATCCTCCTCCGCACCGAAGCGGTAGTTGTAATAGCGATGCCGCGTCCAGGGCACCCGCCGCCAGTCCAGGGGCGCGCTATCCCGCAGGTCGCTCGGGTAAGACTGGTCCCACAGGACGAGCGCCCTCCGTTCGGACTTGGTCACCGTCGCTTCCCGGTCCCCCGGGTCACATGCAAGGAGTGTTCCAAGGCATCCGCAACACAGCAACCACCCGCTCCACCGCCGCCAGTTGGACTGGCAGGAGGAGGCAAAAGAGAGGACGCGGGGACGGACGGGCATAAATCGATGGGTTCTTCGGAATCCCTAATCTTGCCTCGACCGGTACGCAAGGGGCAAAGTCGGCCCGTGGAGCCCATTCGCTACTTTAACCGCCAGACAGGCACCCTGGAAACCGAGCAGATCTACGGCGAGCGCTGGCTGCGTCTCGCCTACGAAAATCCAGCTGGTTCCATCCTGCGACACCTTATCAAACGACCCTTCTTTTCCCGCTGGTACGGCCGCCGGATGGCCCGCCCCGCCAGCCGCAGGCTGATCGGCCCGTTTATCAGGGAATTCGGGCTTGATCCCTCGGAATTCGCGGAGAACCCGGAAACCTTCCAGAGCTTCAACGAATTCTTCATCCGAAAGCTGAAAAACGGGGCTCGCCCGCTCGACCCGGACCCCGCCGCCCTGCTCTTTCCCTGCGATGGCCGCCATCTCGGGTTCCCCGACGTTTCCCGGGTTGAGGGTGTCTTCGTGAAGGGACAACGGTTCTCGCTTCCAGCCCTCCTCGGTTCCGCCGAGCTTGCCGGGAAGTTCGAGAGAGGTACCCTCGTCCTCTCCCGACTCTGCCCCGTTGACTACCACCGCTATCATTTCCCTGCCGCGGGGACACCTTCACCCTCCTGCCTGATCAACGGCCCCCTCTACTCCGTATCCCCGCTCGCGCTCCGCCGAAACCTTGCCTTCCTCTGGGAAAACAAGCGGGTCGTCACCATCCTCGAAACGAGCAGGTTCGGCACCATTATCACTGTCGAGATCGGTGCCACGAATGTAGGCTCCATCAACCAGACCTTCGTTCCGGACCGGCCGGTGGCACGCGGGGATGAGCGGGGTTATTTTTCCTTCGGGGGCTCAAGTACCATCACCCTTTTCGAACCAGGGCGCGTCACCCTTGCCGACGATCTCCTGGGACACAGCGCGGACCAGGTCGAGCTCTACGCGCCCATGGGAAGCTACCTCGGGAAATGATGCTCTACACTACACCAGGCAGCCGGCACCGGGCCGACAGCAGGGCCACAAATCCGTTCTCGCGCCACCTCCCTAGTTAGGAAACGCCTCGAAGGCCACCGGCCAGTAGCGGGCGATCAGGAGGATCAGGAAGGCTATGAAGGACAGGGCGGCGCACACCTCAGCTCCCTCGGCCCACTTTTCCCTCCGTTTACTGGCGAGTCGCCCGGTGAAAAAAGCAACCAGTGGCAAACCGCTCGAGGCCAGATCTGTCAGCACCTCGAGCCAGCGTGGACCACTTACCCCTTGCAGGATACCCCACAAAGCCATCAGCACCGTGAGCGGGAATAAAAGAAACGTGGCCGCGCTCCAGCGCAGGGAAGGGGAACCTGCCTGGTTGTCAGTCTCCTCCTGCAACCAATCGGCCGGTACCAGTTCTTTCCCCTCCTCTTTCTCTCCCCGGTATTCGTAGAGCCAGGCCATCACCTCCTCCCCGTCTTCCAGGTATACCGGGAATTTCAACCGCTCGTATTCGTCGCCCTCGAAAGCGTCGAGATCCCGCAACATCTCCCGCTTCACGACATAGACTTCGCCCCGCACCGGAATCCCGTCATCATCGAGCACGAGACCCGGATACCATCCGAGAGGATAGAGATGCCCCAGCACCCAGGCCTTTCCCAGCAATTTCGCCTCCTTCATCCTGAAGTGATTGGAGGCTCCTCCCCGCAGGGTTCCGTACACGAAGACGGGTTCTCGGCGCGCCTCACCCACGAGCCACCTCCCTGCCATGGCCGGAGAACCGGAGCCTCTTCGCAGGTCCTCCTCCCCACCCCGCCCCGCCNGGCCGGCCCGGCCAATTNACCAGCCCGGTCAGCACGGCNTCAGCGGGAACNAACGGAGATCTGCCCATCAGTNGAGAGAAAACACGAGAAGAGAGGGTCCCACAACGGCCAATGCCCGAACATGACGGAACCTTTCTAGGCACGGCCCTTCCCCACCCGCACACACAACGCGGCCTTCAACGACTCCAGACCGTNCCCGAACTCCGCTGAGATGGGAACNGTTTCTACCTTGGGGAAACGGGNCTGGAAGTTCCGTAGATTNTCAGCGGCTCCCTNGAGATCCATCTTGTTGGCCACCACGANCCAGTCGAGCCTCGAGAGCTCCTCNTCGTACAGTNTGATNTCCTTCCGGAGCGTCTCGACGTCCTCGATGGGATCCCGGCACTCACTGCCCGCCATGTCGACNACAAAGAGCAGCAANCCGCAGCGCGTGATNTGCCGCAGGAACTCGTGCCCCAGGCCCCGGTTGGCATGGGCGCCCTCGATCAGACCNGGAATATCCGCAATCGTGCACCGCTTGAAGTCCTCGAATTCCACCACCCCTACCATGGGGTTCAGGGTTGTGAATGGATAGGAGGCAACCTTCGGGCGCGCTGCACTCAGCTTNCTCGTCAAGGTCGACTTCCCGGCATTGGGAAACCCCACCATCCCAGCGTCTGCGATCCGGCGCAGCTCCAGGTAAAATACACCCTCTTCCCCCTCNGTTCCCAGGGTGAACTCCTGTGGGGCCCGGTTCGTCGAACTGCGAAACTGCCAATTGCCCTTTCCCCCCGTTCCCGCCTCACAGAGGACAAACTCGTCTCCCTCTTCACACAGGTCGGCAACCAGTTCGAGATCGATACCNTGCTCGCTGCGCTCCATCTTCACCGCCTCCGTCACCGTGTNCACCGGNCTCTTGTAGATCAAAGTCCCGGGAGGCACCTTCCCGATCACCGGCTTACCGTTCTTGCCGTGCCGCTTCCAGCTCTGCCCGTGCCCTCCGTCCCCGGCCACGAGGCGTGGATTGTAGTGAAAGGATTTCAGGTTATCGGTATGGCGGTCCACCCGCAGGATGACCGCTCCTCCCTGCGCCCCGTCTCCTCCNTCCGGCCCCCCCCGGGGGACGTATTTTTCCCTCCGGAAACTGACCACGCCGTTTCCGCCATTTCCCGCCTTTGCGTAAATCCTCGTGTGGTCAACGAACACGCCGAGTTCTTAGGCCCGATTTGCCNAAAAAAAAANTCTCCAATTCACAATTTAAGCAATTCACCCGGCCCCCCTTGACGACCCTGCCCTTCCTCGCCAANATTTNCCCATGGCTGANCATCCCAAGCAGGAATCGCCCATCCGGCTNCAGGGAAATCTCCTCATCGCCGATCCNAGCCTGAGAGACGGTATTTTCCGCCACTCGGTGATCCTGCTCACCGAGCATNCCACCTCGAGTGGGGCTCATGGCCTGATTCTCAATCACCCGTCCGGCCACAAGGTTGGTGAATTCCTCAAGGAGGAGGAGTTCTCCCCCCTCGCCCGGATCGATGTCCACGTCGGCGGGCCGGTCTCCAGCGAGCATCTTACCTTCGCAGCGCTTTGGTGGTCCGAGGAGAAGGGTCTTCGCTTCGCGACACGGATTTCCGCCCACGACGCCGTCAAGCACGCCCAGAATCCNGGAACCCTGGTCCGGGCCTTCGTGGGCTACTCGGGNTGGTCNGAAGGCCAGCTTGAGGGAGAGCTGCGGCACAGCTCCTGGATCACCGCTGAACCNACCNCCGAACTCCTCGGCCATAGTCATGACGACACCCTCTGGGNGGAAACGCTTCAGGAACTCTCCGCCTACCACAGGATCATAGCCGAGTGCCCGGAGGACCCCGGTCACAACTAGCCCCCGGGGCATGAGACCCTACAGGTCCTTCACCAGAACCGCGGATTGTCGGGCACTCTCTTCCAGTTTGCGCATCCTCTCCTCAGGCACGACATCNAGGAGGCTGGTCTCATATCCGAGGTTCCCAAAGAAATCCACNGCCCGGGTGGTGAGNGCAAAGACGGACTCAATCCCGAGCTGCCGTGCCCGACACTCTGCGGCCTCCACGAGCAACNTGCCGTAGCCGAGCCCTTCGTGCGACTGCTTCACGTAGAGACAGGCGACCTCCGCCAAANCCTCGGCGTAGCAGTGAAGCGCGACGCATCCCACCACATTGTCATCCACACAGAGAACGAGGAATTCCTCGGATTTTTCAACGATTTCCTCGTAATCGCGGGGAACGAGGTNGGCCGCCCGCACCGAACGCCCGATCATGGTCAGCAANTCCGGCACATCGTCTTCCCGCAGGGGACGGACCTCCTGGTAGCTGTCGGTATGTACCATCGTCCCAACCCCTTCGTTGGAAAAAAGTTCCTCNGCAAGCACTCCCTGCCGACGTCCATCCAGCACGTGCACCCGCGGCACGCCCGCCTCACAGGCCGCGGCCGCNGCCTCCAGCAGAGAAAGNCCAAGGAGAGGCTCTTCTCCTGCTCCATCCGCCANGAGGTCAGGCAGNCTCGAACACGGTATGGCATGAAGGGGACGCCCCCCCCGCAGGACGCCCGGTCCGTTGACGAGCCCGATCAGCTTGGCGGCACCCAGAGAGACCGCCAGTGCGCTCATCGCTGGGCCGAAAACAGCCTCCTCCGGACATTGCAGNACCGCGGCCTGCCCTCGGGCGAGGACAGGCGCGACGTCTCCGAGAACCTCCACCCGGGCGAACTTGATCTCAAGGTCGGTCGCTCGATCTGCCACGGCTATTCCGGCACACNAACTTCCTCCCACCGCGATGACCAGGTTGGCACCGATCTCCTGCAGAGCCTTGAGGTCGAGGAGAGCCTCCGCGACAGCGGATTCGGGTAAGCCGTCATCCAGGATCACCACAAAGGTGCGTCCCCGGAACAGGGGAACATACTGCAGAACTCCTCTGACGTCGCCAACCGCCATACGGACGGAAGACTCGGGAGGCCGGGGAAAAGAATCAAGAGTCTTCCTGTCATCTTGTCACGATGGGTCCACCCGGCACCGACCNAACCTCATCCTTCCCGGGACCTGATCCCCATTCTGGATTCAGGCCGGGAGAGCCCGNCAACCGAAGGACGANCCGGGGAAGTCCTTCGTTGGGAATCTGGAGCGATCCCCCGAAAACAGGCTGACAGGACTAACCCTTGACGNGTTCTTTCACCGNAANCCTGGAGGATCCTCGCAGGGCAATTCCCCACCCGACGGCGAACAACAATCCANTCACCGAGAACCAGTCCCCGAAACGGGCATACAGTGTCAAGGAAGCGGCCTCGGGAACATATGCCGTGGCATAGCGCCATCCCCTCGAGAGGTGGGAACCGCCCTCATCCTCCAGGATCTGCCTTCCACCCTTCTCCCGGTCAAGGACTGTGCCATAACGATTGATCACCGCACTCACTCCGGTGTTCGCACACCGCACTGTTGGTCGCCGAAACTCAATCGACCGGAACTTGGCGTTTGCGAAATGCTGGGCCGCNGCCTCGCTCTCCTTGAACCATCCATCATTTGTTACGTTCAAAATGAGCTGGCCGCCCTTTTTCACATGGGGTCGCATCTTTCGCGCCACCGTGTCTTCAAAACAGACCGTGGGGATCAGGGCCAGCTCTCCCGTAGTACTTGGCCCATGGGGCACCCGGATGAGCTCCTCCTGTTCTCCTGCCNCGAACGACCCCTGNTACTGCGTCCCCGCTGAATACTCCCAGAGCTTCTGCAGGAGCGGAATCCTGTCTACATAGGGAATAGTCTCCCCGAACAGGACCAGNTGCTGCTTGCGATAGGTNCGATAGGCCTTTTCCCCNGCCGGTAAGACCAGGATCGAGTTGTAGATCTTTCCNCGCTCCTTCCTCGTCAGGGGGGCGGCGGGCGCGGNTCTTTCCGCCTCATATTCAGGCAGGCCGAACACCATCGTGTACTGCTGGCGAGGGTTTACCGCNTCCAGCAGCGAATTCGTGACCGGCCAAAGAGACTGCTCGCCCTCCTCCGTGAAATTGAGCCAGCCCGGNAGCGANGACTCAGGCCAGACAATCCACTCCGGGACATCAAGGACCACCGCCTCCGTNCTGCCTGCCTCGGCCGCCTCCCGGACTCGATCCTCGTTCCGACGCTGCAACTCATCCAGCGCCTCCCGCGTCTCCTCCTCGTAACCCCGGTATATTTCCTCATCNGTCCACAACTTCCGGGCTGCTTCCTGGGGAATATTCAACTGGACCAGGAGCACGCGGAGCGGAACAGCCTCAGGTGNTTGCTCTCCGTGCAGTTTCCAGATCCCGTACAGAAAGCACAGGGTCATCAGGACCATCGCGNATCCGAAATCCCAGTGTGCCCGCAACCGACCGCGCCGGACTTCCTCGAACAAGCCCCGCCCAACCTGAACGATCACCGCCATCACGAAGACCGGTAGAAACGAAAGCCCGGTGACTCCGACCAGGTCCGCACTCTGTGCCAGGACAGGCTGATCATGAAACGCCACTCCCAGNCCGTTCCATGCGAATCCCGTGAGAAACCACCCACGCACCCACTCCAGCCCGCACCACAGACCCGCGTTGACGGCCGAAAACATGAGAACTCGCCGGGACTCCCGCCACGACTTGCCGCGGTGATCTTTTTTGCTCCCGATGCGCTCCCGGATCTTGCCCGCGATTGCCCCCTCCGGGTCACTGCTCACCTTCTCCTGCTCCCGCCAGGGGTTCCCCGCNCCCGCGGCGAAGAGACCCCAGAGGGCAAAATANAACGCCAGGAAAAACGAGACCGCATACCACCCCAGGTCTCCAACCTCAGAGAGCCACTTCAAATTGATCAGCCAGAACGANAACCCGGCCAGGTAACCGNCACCAAACCCGAACCTCTTCCTTCGTTTTCCTCCTCCTGCCCAAACCGCAATGAGGAGTGGAACCAGTCCCAGCCAGACCATCACCGGCAAATCGAAGGGAGAATGGCACATGGCGAGCATCACTCCCGACAGCAACGCCAANAACCACGGCCAAATCTTCCACATGAATCCNGTCACCGGATGGATTCTCGCCCTGCGAACGCTTAAAAAAAGAAACAAAAACAGGTTTCCAATCTCGCCATTTTGTCTCTTCCAATTAATTAATTTTCCCGTAATAATAATCCGGTCCGTTCGNTTTCCGTCTGTTCAGCCCGACGCACGAATGAATACTCCTCGCTCTGTCCTGCAGCGGCGGCAGTTTCTCCGGTCCAGCTCGACTCTGGCCCTNGGAGCAGCCGGCACCGCGCTTGCCACCCGGAAACTTTTCCAGACACCCAGCCGGGCGTCTCCTGCCCGTGNTCCTCTCGCTGTTCGCGAGCGGCCTGCGATTCCACCCCCGGAAGAAGCAGCTGAACCNGCGCCTCNCCTCCTCNACCGTCCGCTTGAAAACGAGGAAGGCTATACCCGGTTTCTCCTGAGCCTTGGGCTGCGACATCTTTCNCCGCAGGAAATCATCGANCCTCACCGGGGCGTGATTGGGNACGTCGAGAACTGCCTNCCGTCACCACATCTCTGGGAAAAGCTCATCCCGACCCTAAGGGCCGCGGATGAGATCCGCGAACGTCTCGGACTTCCCCTTTGCCGGATAACTTCCGGTTACCGGGATCCTCACTACAACGCGGTCATCCCCGGCGCTGTNCCCGGCTCCTACCACACTCGGAACCAGGCCCTCGACCTCGTCTACTTCTGCTCTTCGCGAAAGGCTTTCAGCATGGCCCTCCAGCTCCGCAGGGAAGGCTTCTTCCGCGGGGGCATCGGCCTCTACCCCACCTTCATCCACCTCGACACCCGCGGCCACTCAGCAACCTGGCAACGGGTCTAACCCGGGGGNNAANCGCCGGTTGGGCTTCCTGACTTGCGCATACGCCGATAGGCATCTTCGCTCAAGGAGCGCCAGAGCGTCTCNAGGCCCGCCCGGACGACCTCCTTGCTGNCCGTCAGGTCCGCCGCCCCGGGCGCCCCCTTTCCAAAGAGGTAATACTTGATCTTGGGCTCCGTCCCGCTCGGACGCACCGCGAAACGCCGACCGTCNGCCAGGTCAACGATCAGCATGCCCGCCTTCGGAATGAGATCACCCTCCTCGTCATAGATCTCATCCCTGCTGAANTCCCGGANCTTCACGACCGCCACGCCGTCCATCTCGGTGGGCGGCTGGTCCGAGTACGACCGCGAGAGCTCCGCTATACTTGCGGCCCCTTCCGCACCCTCGAGAACGATGCTGGTNTTCAGTTCATCATGGACCCCGAACTCGTNATAAAGGTCATCGAGCAAATCGGTGACCTTCTTGCCCTCGCTCATCGCGAAGGCTGCCAGTTCGGCAAACATGACCACTGAACCGTTCCCGTCCTTGTCGCGGACAAAGTCCCCTCCGAGGTATCCATAGCTCTCCTCCCCTCCGAAGACAAAGAATCTGGAAAACTCCAGGCGCAGCGCCCGGGTCTCTTCCTCGCTCAGCTCACGATAGTCTCCTCTCCTGCCTGCCGGAAGCGCTTCCTCGTATTTCCGGAGTTTTTCGCCGATATACTTGAAGCCGGTCAAAGTGTTCACCACTCCGATCCCGAAGTGNCGGGCCACCGCGGTCTGGAACTCGGTGGTAACAAAGGTCTTGATCAGGGTGGCCCGGCTTCGATTCGACTCAGTGATGACCCCCTGCTCACAAAGGGTCTTNATGCGGTACCAGGCCATCAGGGTCCCGATCTGGTTGCCACTCAGCAATTGCATCTCACCCGCTGCGTTGCGCACCGCCACTCCCATCCTGTCGCAGTCAGGATCTGTTCCGATAGCCGCNTCCGCTCCCGTTTCCCGGGCCAGGTCAATCGCCATCTGCAGGGCAGAAGTATTCTCCGGATTCGGCGAATCGACCGTGGGAAAAGCCCCGTCCTGCTCATCCTGGGCTTCAACCGTGATTACTTCAAAGCCAAGCTCACGCAGCATGGGAACTACGATCCAGCCCCCGGTCCCGTGCAAATTGGTGTACACTACCCTCGCCGCGCGCCCCTCCAGCAGATCGGGACGCAGGAGAACGGTCTGCAATTTCTCCATGTACTTGCGATCCATCTCTTTTCCCAACATGTGGACCGCACCCTGTTGATCGGCGGGGAGTGGCTCGTAGCTCTCGCCTGACAGCGCGTTCACCTCTGCAATGATTCCGCTTGCGTGCGGNTCCACGATCTGGCCGCCATCGTCGAAGTAAGCCTTGAATCCGTTGTCGTGGGACGGGTTATGACTTGCCGTGAGGACGACTCCTGCATCGGCACGCAAGTCCCGCAGGGCGAAGGACAGCTCGGGCGTGGCCCGGGGGCCGTCGAAGAGGTAGGCTTCGCACCCCAGCTCCGCACAGACCTTGGCGCANTAACTGGCNAAATCGTCCGAGAAATACCTCGTATCACGCGCGATGACAAACACCGGTCTTCGCACTTCATCGCCCTTTGCAAGGTAGTGCTTCACATATGTGATGAATCCGCGGATGGCCCGGCTCACGTTGTAAAAATTCATCGAAGCCGTTCCATGGCAGGGAAGCTGCGGCCGGCCGGCTTCTCTCCCCGCTCCCTGCTCCACCTTGGTCACCACCCTGCCGATCGTCCGTCCCCGCAACCCTCCCGTTCCGAAGGTCATGGTCTTGTAAAACCGGTCATTAAGCTCTTCCCACTCCCCACTGATTACCAGTTCGGCGATCGCTTCCTCAGCCCGTTCATCGTCTGTCCTCCCAAGGAAAAGCTCGATGTTCCTTTGGGAATCCGCCAGAACCGCACCCGCACTCACGGCTTCCGCCAGTCCCTGCTTCCAGTCGTTCATTGTCGCCCCGGCAGTATTGATGATCGCCATGTGAATCCAACCGTTTTAGCTCAGGGGAACACCGAAACCCTCAATTCACAACGGCCCGGAACCGGCAAGTAATTGCCCGGGCAGTCAGTTTGCTCCCCNTGATCGTTACATGGTNCAAAAAATAAACAAATCAGCCCGGCTCCGGAAGACCCTTTCCCTGCGGGACACGGACGCCTATCGACTGGTCGATGGNGCCGGAGACTNCCTGCCCGGGATCTACCTCGAAACTTTTGCAGGCCGCCGCCTGTTCTCCACCGAGTCCTCCACCCTTCCATCCGAACTCCGCGCCTGGGCCGATCAAGACCCAAACNTGTCCACCTACTGGAAACGGCTCGATCAACAGGACAAGGAGCCTCCCTCCCACCTTTCCGGCCCTGCGCAGAACGATCCCTTCGAGATCCGGGAGCAAGGAGCACGCTTCCTGGTCAACCTGCAGTCCGGCTACTCGCAGGGCATTTTCCTGGACCAGNGAGATAACCGCGCCCGCGTGCGCGCCCGCTGCGAANCGGAGCACACCATCCTCAATACCTTTGCCTATACCGGGGCATTTTCCGTTACCGCCGCCCTCGGNGGGGCCTGCACGACCACCCTCGACCTTTCCCAGCCCTACCTCGACTGGACCCGNNAAAATTTCACTCTCAACNGGATAGACGCCTCTGCTCANCACTTTTGCAGGGGAGATNCCTTCCACTGGTTACGTCGTTTTTCCAAGCAGGGCCGACAATTCACGGGCCTCATTCTCGACCCACCCACCTTTTCCCGTGATGATACGGGCAGGGTTTTTCGTGCGGAGCGCGACTATGGCTCTTTGGTCCAGCTCGCTTCCGAATGCCTTGAGCCCGGGGGCTGGCTGCTCTGCACCACCAACTGCCGGCGCCTCCCAGCTGCCGCCTTCACCCGGATGGTTTCTTCTGCACTCCCCTCAGGGGTCCAGCTCACAAGCCACCCCATGCCTCCCGACTTCACTGGCACTCCCTACCTGAAGACTCTTTTCGTGGAGACCTGACCATCCCGGCCAGCCNCACCCGCAGAGACCAGGGCCTCGCCTATAAAGAGTCCNGNANTNAAGAGCTGCCCGGCTATTCGAGTTCCGGCTCCTTCTCTTCCGGAATTTCCAGATCGGGCTCCGGAAGCTGATCAAAGCGGAAGCGGAAACGATTACCCATGTTCATGCTCTCAATGCGCTCCCGAATATCTTCCGGAGCAGAAGCCTTGTCCTGCTCCGTGTCCCAGGGCCCTTCAAANAGCATTTCACCTTCGGCGTCCTTCACGATTACTTCCTTTCCNCCGTCCGTGGTCTTCATTTCCACACTTCCCTTTTCGTCCTTGAACATGAAGCTGCTCGAGGACTTGAAATTGAAGTTAAAGGCCCCGCCCTTCTCGTTGTCCTTCTGGAGGTCCCGGAAAAGATCGAAATCCAGTTTCAGTCCCGCCCCGTTCTCTTCCATGTCACGCAGTTGCTTTTCGAGCCGCTTCCACTGCCCCTCAAGCTGCTGCTGCAGATCTTCACCGCCACCGGGGAGAAGATTCCCGAGGTCGCGCGGCAGCTCCGGGAGATTGCGGAAGCGGGCATCCGCCCCGCCACCTGCCTCCGGGGCACCCCGTGGGATATCAGGCACGGCCTGGGGCCGCTGAGCCAGTTCCACCTCTCGCTCGTCCTTCTCTCCCCGGCTCAAAACCTTCAGGGTTACCTTGTCACCCGGCTTGTGAGCCTGGANCGCATCCCGGAGATCCTCCTGGCTTCCTACCGCCTCGCCATCCACCTCCAGGATAATGTCATGCTGCCGCAATCCCAACTTGGAGGCCGGGCTGTCCGGAGCGACATAGTCCAGGACCGCACCCTCCTCCAGCCCAAGGTGNGCCTGCAGCGTCTCATCCACGGGCTTGCTCAGAACGCCGAGCCACGCCCCAGCCGGGCGACCTGGCTGCGGGAGCGCACCGCGTTCGTTCTCCTNTCCCNGCCCGTCTTCCGCCTCCCGGTTCTGCTCCCTGNNTTTCTCCCGNCTGCCATCTCCTTCCTGCTNNGCCTCGGCCTTCTTTTCGTCAAGTGACTTGGGTCTCTCAATCGCAGGCAGCNAGGAGAATCCTGACAGGAAGAGCATGGAAGTGATTACTGGAGCTTTCATGATGGTAACTGGTTCGTCTGCTTTTCTAGCGGCAAGCTGGACCGCGCTTGTTCAATTCAAAAGACAAATTCTCTCTCATGTTCGGGTCATGGGGCCTTCCAGNGGGAGAATGCGGTGNATATGGAAGAGTGCAAAAAAATCACCGGTCGCGGGCGTGCCCTACTAGGATTCTAGTCGGTCGGGACAGGNACCAACTGGTAATTCACGGAAGGCACCTCCACGTGAACCTCCTCTCCACCGGGACTGAGGAACACCACCCGGTCGACCAGGTTGACCCGCCTCAACCGCATCGGTCTCGCTCCGTTGGGAATGATGACATCTCTCTCGGAAGCACCCAGGATCGTGCGCTTCGCCGCCTTGGGCGCCATTTCGATGGGGGCAACCACATCCGGATTCGTCGCAACTGCCAATGACCGTAGCTCCTCTCCCTCGCTCTGCCCCCGCACTACTGCCTCCCGCACGTCCGGCCCGGCNGTGAACACCATCGCCGCTACGGCACCCAGCAATGCCACGCTCGCCGCCGCCGCCCACAGGCTGGAGTTGCTGCCCTTCCCGGTGCCATCCCGCTGCTCTTCCCGGTGGGGGAAGGGCACCACCTTGTCGAGCGTCCGGGAGGACGCTTCGGGAAGATCCTGCCAGCTCTCCATCGCAGCCTCCATCCGGCTGATCAGCTCCTCCGGCATACCTTCCGGAGAGAGCCGCTCCAGTTCAGCTTCGATTTTCCTCAGTTCAGGATCCATGGTCTTTGGGCTGCCCGGCCGGAACCGGACTGATGGGTTTAAGGTCGATCTAAGAATTTATGGGTTTTTCCCCGGGAAGCACGCCTACAGGTCTCCCCGAATTCGGGCACCGGTCAGTCGCTTGCGCAGGGCTTCAACTCCGTAGCGATACCGCGAGGCGGCCGTGTTCATCGAAATATCCAAAATATCGCCGATATCCGCAAAGGTCCGACCGCCCCAGACCTTCATCACGATCACCTCCGAGAATTTCCTCGGGAGCTCCTTGAGGGCCACTTCCAGGAGGGCCCTGCGCTCTCCGTCACAGCCCGCACTCTCAAACCACGCATCCTCCCCCCTGCCCTGCCGCTGCTCGTCCTCCACCACCGTTTCTTCGCGCTTCCTGCGCCGGTCATTGCGACGCCCGAGGTCGATCGCCTCGCGCCTCACCTGAGTGTAGAGAAAGGGCATCCAGGCTTCCTGCCCTCCCACGAAGGAGCCCTCATCCACCTTTCTCGCCAGTTTGACCAGGGCTTCCTGCAGAATATCCTCCCCGTCCTCCTGCCGCCGCGTCTGCTGGCGGGCGAAAAGCAGCAGCCTGGGCCCGTGCTCACGGAGCCAGTCGCCCCAGCGCGAGGTCTGTTCCTTCATGGCATTGTTACCGCAATTCTGCATCAGCTGCCTTCATTTTAGCCCATAACTGCTGAGTTCTCAATACCTCTGTCCCCCTTGGCAAGCCATTTCCCGGTCAGGGAGACAGGCTCCGCGGCCAGTTGGAGCGGAGTTCCCGCCGCCACAACCTTGCCTCCATGGCGTCCGCCGCCCGGCCCGAGGTCAATCACCCAGTCAGCTGCCGCGACCACCTCAAGGTTGTGTTCGATCACCACCAGCGAGTGTCCTGCATCCCGGAGCCGTTGCAGCACGCCCAGCAGGACCTGCACGTCTTGGTGGTGCAGGCCGGTCGTCGGCTCATCGAGGAGGTAGAGGACTCCCTCTGCTGACGTCTTCGCCAGTTCGGTTGCCAGCTTGACCCGCTGCGCCTCTCCTCCGGACAGCGTGTTGGCGGCCTGTCCCAGGCCAATGTAACCCAGACCCACCTCGCACAGGGCGCCGAGAAGCGCTCCCAGCCTGGGCACCTTCCCGAAGAGCTCCGCTCCTTGCTCGGCGGTTAAGGCCAGAATATCCGCAACGCTATGACCCTTGTAAGTCACTTCCAGTGTCTCGCGGTTGTAGCGAAGCCCCCCACACGCATCACAGGTGATGTACACGTCGTTGAGGAAGTGCATGTCAACCCGCACTGCTCCACCTCCCTGGCACTTTTCGCAGCGTCCACCTTTCACATTGAAGCTGAAACGTCCTGGCGCATAACCTCGCTGCCGGGCGAGCGGAAGCTGGGCGAACAACTTCCGGATATGATCAAAGGCACCGGTGTAGGTCGCCGGGTTCGAACGGGGAGAGCGCCCGAGCGGAGATTGGTCCACAACCACCAGACGGGTGATGTGTTCCGTTCCCTCGATCGTATCGTGTTCCCCGGGAACGGACCTGCCACCATGAAAGGCGCGGGCCAGGGCCCGCTTGAGGATCTTGTCCACGAGAGTGGACTTACCGCTTCCGCTCGGACCGGTAACGGCCACCAGTTGTCCGAGAGGAATCACCACGTCGATGTCCTGCAGGTTGTGCTCCCTCGCTCCCCGGATCACCAGGTCCCCCCTCACCCCGAGAGCGGGCAAGGTCCCGCTTTCCTCACCCGGCACCTTACTGCCGCCGCGCAACCAGGTGCCCGTGGGTGATTGGTCCACCCGCATGACGTCCTCCACCGTTCCCTCGGCGATCAGTCTGCCACCGTGCAGGCCGGCCCCCGGACCGAGTTCGATCAGGTGATCGGCAGCACGAATCATGTCCTCATCATGCTCCACGACCACAATCGTGTTCCCCAGATCGCGGAGAGCCTTGAGCACGCCGATGAGACGGGCATTGTCCTCGGGATGCAGGCCGATGCTCGGTTCGTCAAGGACGTAGAGAACCCCCGCTAATCCCGCTCCCAGCTGTGTCGCCAGCCTGATACGCTGGAACTCGCCGCCCGACAGGGTGGCGGCTCCACGGTCCAGGGTGAGATAGCCCAGCCCGACCTCGTTCAGAAAGCGCAGGCGCTTTCCTATCTCCGCAACCACCGGACGCACGGCCTCCTCCAGATCAGGTGGAACGATCATTCCCTCGATCCACTCCACCGCCCCCTCGACAGGCAGGGCGCAGAACTCGTGAATCCCAAGGGCCTGCTCCCGACCCTCCCGCTCCAACCCCGCCCGCGAGCTTGCCCGGACGGCAAGGAACTCTTTTTTCAAGCGGTGTCCCCCACACGACTCGCAGGAGCGTGATGCCATGAAACGTCCCATGTTGCGCTTTACGGACTCGCTTTCCGTCTCGTGGTAGAGCCGCTCCACGCTCCGGCAGACCCCCTCAAATCCCTGTTCCTCCGCCGCCTTGTGCCCATCCTTCTGCAAGTTCATTCTCATCTTCGTAACGCCCGTTCCATAAAGCAGAGCGCTACGAAATTCCTCCGGCAACTCCCGGAAGGGCACATCGCCGGATACTCCGAAGTGCTCCGCGAGGGCCTCAACCTGTCGCTCGTGCCAGCTTTTGCGCTTAGCTCCACTCTTGTAGAGCCGGACCGCATTTCCCCTCAGGCTTTTTTCCTGGTCAGGGACGACGAGGTCCGGATCACAGTAGAGTTCCGTCCCCAGGCCATGACACCTCTCACAGGCTCCCAGGTGGCTGTTGAAGGAGAAGTGCCGTGGAGTCATCCCGGGCAACTCAAATCCCGTTCGAGGATTCCGGTAGCTGGTCGAAAAGGAAAGCTCATCCCAGCAGCCCTCTCCCGCGTCCTGCACGAGCGCCATGACTTCCACCCCGCATATACGCAGGGCGGTCTCCACCGAATCCGCCAGCCGGCTCTCCGCTCCTTCTCGAATAGCCAGCCGATCCACCACGACTTCAAGGGAATCCACCCTCTCCCCATCGCCCACCGGCCAGTGCGCCTCNGCCTCCTCCACCTCGAGAACCTCGCCATTGACACGCAAACGCACAAATCCCTGCCTTTGCAGGTCACGCAACAACGCGGGNACATCACCTGCGGCATCCGGATCGAGGGGCGCAAGCAGGACTACCTTGGTTCCTTTCACATGTCCTGCCAGGGTTACCACCACGTCCGCAGCGCTCATGCGCTCAAGCTGCTCCCCTGTCTCAGGGTCGTGGGGGATACCCACCGCCGCATAGAGGATGCGCAGGTAATCGTGAATCTCGGTCACGGTCGCGATGATTGAACGTGGATTCGCCCCCGCTCCCCGCTGCTCGATTGCGATGGCGGGACTNAGTCCCTCGATGGCNCCCACTTCCGGCTTGTCCAGTTGATCAAGAAACTGCCTCGCGTAGGCGCTCAGACTCTCNACGTAGCGCCGCTGGCCTTCCGCATACAGGGTGTGGAAGGCCAGACTCGACTTTCCACTACCGCTCAATCCCGTCACCACCACCAGCTTCCCCCGCGGAATGTCCACATCGACATTGCGCAGGTTGTGCTGCCGGGCTCCCCGGATCCNGATCGCTTCCACGCCGGGCATTGAACCGCGAAGAAGCANGGGCACGAAGTCTTTTGTCACAGCCCTCTCCTTCCCCCCACGGGCAGCCAGTCCTTCCTGTCTCCGCCCCGGCTCACCCCTCCCCCGAAAAAAATCCTTCGCGTCCTTCGCATATTGACGGTTAATCAGGGCGGTGTCTGANCTCCTCAACAGCTTCCTCGACCCGGTCGTCCCGGCNCTCAAGATCTGCGGAATCACCACCGCCGGCGACGCGGAGCGCCTCGCCGAACTCGGGGTAGATGCCCTAGGGGTAAACTTCTGGGACCAGAGCAAGCGCTACTGCTCCCCCCGGCTTGCCTCCACGTTCCTGCCCACTCTAGCAAATCATATCCTCNGGGTGGGCGTCTTCGTCAATGCCGATCCCTCCCTGCCCCGGCAGCTCCTTGCCGAGGGACTCATTGATGTTGCCCAGTTTCACGGCGACGAAGACCTCGCCTACTGCGAGGCCTTTGCAGACTCGCATCTTCCTTTCTTCCGGGCGATCGGGATGCAGCGGGAGTCAGATCTCACATCCGCCCTGCAAATCCCGGCTCGCGCGCTCCTCGTTGATGCCCATGCACCCGGCCTCTACGGCGGGACCGGGCGCACCATCGACTGGAAGACAGTTGCTCACTTCATCACCGGCAACTCACCTCCGCCCGTCATCCTCGCGGGTGGCATCACTCCGGAAAACGCCTCCGAGGCGCTACGAACATCCCGCGCCTGCGCGCTGGACGTGGCCTCCGGAGCGGAGTCCACCCCGGGAATAAAGGACTTCGGCAAGGTCGACGCCCTTCTCGCCACCGTCCGCTCCCTTGGCAACAGCGCAGATTAGTTGCCACCAGTATTTTCGATCTCTAAGGTTCCTTCACTGCTCCATGCGCGGAACTCCTACTCTTCGAGCTGCCTTGCTCCTCGCCGCGATGTGCCTCACCGGGGCACTGGTAGCTGCCGTCCTCAGGACCACCGGCCCGCAGAATCAGGTTCCGCCACCCCCGGCCGGCAAACCCCCGACCTCCGCCACGGTCCCAACCCTCTTGACCCTGACCCTCTCCGCTCCGGCAAAGTCCATCACCTTTACCGAACCCTCGGGACGGATTCTCTCCATCCCAACCGGTGGCGAACTGGAAATCGAGGAGGATGTGGAACTCACCCTCTCGGGCCAGAGCTGGAAGGCCTCCCTTTCGGTCGCGTGGGAAAATGCCTCCGCCCACCGTTTTCTTCGCCTCGACCTGGAACCGGATAACCTCAAGTCCGACCGCCTCCTTCTTGACTTCCCCGGCGACGTTGCCGGCCACCCGATCCGGGCCAACTTCGACCCATCCAGGTAACCCCGGCACCCCGGCTTCCGACCCTTGACCGATCACCCACACAACTGCTGCGCCCATCACGACCATCATCATGAACTGGTGATTGCCGACCTCGGCGTCTCCTATGGCCCAGTCACCGCCCTTCGGAACATTTCCCTCGCCACCTCCTGCGGTAACCGGGTTGCCCTCATCGGTCCCAACGGGGCCGGGAAATCCACCCTTCTCAAGGCCATCGCCGGACTTGTCCCACGGCAGAACGGCTCGATCCAATGGCGGGGGGAAGCTGTGAAGAAATGGTCCCGGGAATTCGCCTACCTCCCCCAGCGGGAAGAGATCGACTGGTCCTTTCCCATCACCGTCCGCGGACTGGTCGAGATGGGCCGTTTTCCCCACCTCGGACTCTGGAAGCGCTATTCGCCCGGTGACGATGAGGCGGTCGACCGTGCCCTGCACACCCTCGGTATCGCCGAACTCCACGACCGCCAGATCTGTGAGCTCTCCGGNGGACAGCAGCAACGCGCCTTTCTTGCCCGGGCCCTCGCGCAGGAAGCACACGTCCTTCTCCTCGACGAGCCCTTTACCGGGCTCGACCGGAACGCTTCCCGGTCCCTCGCCACCCTCCTGCAGGAGCTCGCCATGGAGGGGCGCCTCATTCTTTCCTCCCACCACGACCTCGACTCCGCTCCCGCTCTCTTCAACGAGTGCCTCCTGCTCAATCACTCCCAGCTCGGTTTCGGTCCGACTGCCGACGTTCTCACCCCCGAATCCATCCGGCAGGCTTTCACCCTCTGAATCCTCAGGNCCCTCCGCCATGCTCGAACCCTTCNAGGACCCCTTCTTCCANCGCGCNCTCCTCGCCGGGCTCCTCATTGGGTTCACCAACGGGTTCTTCAGCGGATTCGTGGTCCTGCGACGCACGGCACTGTCCGTGAGCGCCCTCTCCCACACCATGTTGCCGGGAATCGCTCTCGGCATCCTCGTCACGGGAGCCCTCACCCAGCTCCATGCCTTCGTGGGAGCCCTCACTGCCGCCCTCTTCGTGGGATTGGGCTCGGTAGTTGTCTCCCGCTCCTCNCGCGTGGCCCAGGGAACNGCCCTTGCTGTCCTCTACACTACCGCCTTCGCCCTNGGGGTCGCCATTCTCCCTCTCCTGGGCAGTGGTAGCCGCGAACTTGGACACTGGCTCTTCGGTGACATTCGCCTGGTGAGCACCAGCGACCTCTGGCTCGCTTTCGGGATCGGCTGCACCATTCTCATGCTTTCCAACATTTTTTTCCGGCCCCTGCTCCTGACGCTCTTCGAGTCCAATGTCGCGGCCGCCCAGGGCGTACCGGTTCGCGCCATGAACTATCTTCTCTTCGGGATGCTCATCCTCGCTCTGGTCACTTCTCTCCAAGCTGTCGGATGCGTTCTCAGCGTTGGCCTGCTCGTCGCCCCTGCCGCCACCCTCTCCCTCCTCACCAATCGCACCTCCTTGCTCTTCTGGGGAGGGGGCCTGGTAGGCGCATCAGGATCAGTTTTCGCCCTTCTACTGGCCTACTGGACCAACATTTCAGCCGGACCTGCCATCGTGATCGTGCTGGGAGGCCTCTTCCTCCTCGCGTTCCTGCTCTCCCCCAGATATGGCCTCGTCGCGAACTTCGCTCCGCGGAAGAAATCCCAGACGACAGGTGCGCCGTAACCGTCCCCATGAGCACCAGGTTCGCTGACCTGCCAATCGGTCCTGCAGATTACGATTGCGCCGGGGCTCCCGGGCCGGGACTTTCCAAAAAAATCCAACCTCCTCCTGCTACCTTGAACGCCCTATTAATCTTCCTCGGTGGTGGCCTCGGCGCCCTCTCACGCTGGGGGCTCTCCACCGGCATTGAGAAAATCACCCTCCGGACCGCCCTGCACCAGTTTCCTCTCGGCATCATGGTGTGTAACCTCCTGGGCTGCTTTCTCATTGGCTGTCTCCTGGGCCACTTCATCCAGAAGCACCCGGCCTGGGTCGTTCCCCTCCTGGTCACCGGGTTCCTCGGCGGCTTCACCACCTTCTCCACCTTCGGGCGCGATACCTTCGAAGCCCTCCAGAACGGACTGCCCCTCCAGGCCGTCCTCAACATCCTTCTGTCGGTCATCCTTGGAGTCATCGCAGTGTGGGCAGGCCTCCGGCTCTGCACACCCTCTGCCGCCGTCTGAGGCGCTCTTTCCCGCTCAGCGCTCCAGGAGAACTTCGCTCCCGTAGACCACGAGATCCACCCGACCCTTCAGGGTCTTGCCCAGGAAGGGCGTGTTTACGCTCTTGGACTTCATGAACTCCCGCGTAATGGCGGTCTCGCCGGCCGGATCAAATACAAGCAACTCAGCCACTCCTCCCTCTACGATGGGCACCGGACTCAATCCCATCATGCGGCGGGGCTCGGCGGAGTAGCGTCTCACCAGGAGATCCCAGCCAAACTCGCCCGTGGTGACAAAGCGATCGTGGAGCGAGACCAGCGCTGTCTCCAGCCCGGTTATCCCATTGGGGGCTGTCACGAAATCCTGCCCCTTTTCAAACTCACTGTGAGGAGCATGGTCCGTGGCGATCAGGTCAAAGACACCCGTTTTCAGCCCCTCCAGCAGCGCTGTGCTGTCCGCAGCCGTGCGCAGGGGAGGGTTCATCTTGTAGTGAGTGTCATACTCGCCGATGTCTTCTTCATTGAAGATCAGGTGATGGGGAGAGACCTCGGCCGTAACCTTGACGCCCCGCTCTTTCCACCACCGGATCGTCTCCATTCCGAGCGCGGAAGATACATGCTGGATGTGCACGTGCGCCCCGGTGGCATGCGCGAGGCGTATGTCGCGGTCCATGCAGATCTCCTCACTGCATGCAGGACTGCCCTGGATCCCGAGCTGGTAGCTCACCTTTCCCTCATTGAGGGCGCGGGGGCCACTCAGTTCCGGCACCTCGCAGTGGCATGCGAAGAACATCCCGAAGGAGGTCGCATACTCCATCGCATTCTTGAGGACAGCCGGATTGGTCACCGGATCCCCATCGTCCGTCAGCATGGTCACGCCCAGCCTGCGCATCCCCTCGATTCCAGCCAGTTCCACTCCCTTCCGGCCCCTGGTGATGCAGCCTGAGGTATAGACCGGTATGCGGCTTACGCCGCGCGCTCTGTCGAGGACCGTCCGAACAACCGCAGCCGAATCGATGGCCGGGCTGGTGTTCGGCATCATGACAACCCCGGTCACCCCGCCGTTGATGGCCGCCTCAGAACCGTGCGCGATGTCCTCCTTGTGCTCCTGCCCCGGTTCCCGAAAGTGCACATGGGCATCAAACATGGCCGGGGCCACAATCTTGCCCTCCGCCTCAACGAGGCGGCTCCCTTTCGGGGCGGGAAGGTCCAAGCCCACGGCCCGGATCACCCCATCCTCCACCAAAACGTCCCCCCTCCGGGGAGCTCCCTCCTCTGCTGCAATCTCGCCTCCTCTGATCAGCACACTCATTCGCGTCGGTCCGGGTTTATTCGCGATCGGGTTCACCTGCTCCAGTCCGGGGCTTGAGCGCATAGAGCACTGCCATCCGCGCAGCTATCCCATTCTCCACCTGCTGGTTGATAAGGCTGCGCTCGTAATCCATGACCTCGTGACACAGCTCCACTCCCCGGTTCACCGGACCGGGGTGCATGACATAGATTCCGTCTCCCTTGATCCGTTCGAAACGGTCCTGCGTCACCCCGTAGACCCGATGGTATTCCTGCAGGCTGGGGAAGTATTGGGCCTCCTGCCGTTCCATCTGCACCCGCAGCAGATAAACTGCATCGGGACCCCAGCGCAGCGCTTCCTCGAAATCAGTGAAGTGCGTGATGCCCTCCGGCCGCCGCTGGGGCAAAAGCGACCCCGGGCCCAGGAAGGCAACCTCGACTCCGAGCTTCAGGAAGATCCGGCTTGTAGAACGCGCCACCCGACTGTGAAGAATATCTCCCGCGATGAGAACCTTGCGCCCGGCCACGTCCGGAAAGACTTCCTTGAGCGTGAAGGCATCCAGCAGTGCCTGGGTAGGGTGAGCGTGCGCTCCGTCGCCCGCATTGATCACCGAAGCCTTCGTCTGGCGTGCAATCGAACGCGCCATGCCCGACATCTTGTGACGCACGACAATGTAATCCGCCCGCATGGCCTGCAGGGTGTCCACCGTGTCCTTCACTGTCTCACCCTTGGTAACCGAGGAATGCGGCACATCGAGCTCAATGACATCCGCCGAGAGCCTCTTGGCTGCCACCTCGAAGGAAGACAGGGTCCGCGTGCTCGGCTCGTAGAAGAGCATGAGCACGGACTTGCCTTTCAGGGCGGGCACCTTCTTCACCGAGCGGGTGAAGAGCTCCTTGAAGGGGACGGCCTGTTCCAGCAAATGATCGACCTCCTCTCGACTCAGCGAGGCAATGTCCAGGAAGTCCTTGCGCGCCATGCGTTCCGCTACGAATTTTCTACCAGTTCCACGGCATCTTCGCCATCAGTATTTTTCAGGCGGACAACCACGTGGTCCATGCGGGCCGTTTCCAACGTAACGGCCACGTAATCCGGCTGGATGGGAATCTCACGGTGACCCCGGTCAATAAGGACGGCCAGCTGGATGCGAGCCGGCCGGCCATAATCGGTGAGGGCATCGAGGGCGGCCCGGATCGTCCTGCCTGTGAAGAGGACGTCGTCCACCAGAACGACATGCGCACCATCCACCTGGAAGGTAATCTCGCTGCTCTGCAGCTTGGGATTCTCCTCAAGGTGCGAGAGGTCATCGCGATAGAGGGAGATATCCAGCATACCGTAGTCGTGCTCGATACCAGCCTCCCGCAGAGACGCACACACTCGCTCAGCGACTTCGTCCCCCCTGCTCCGGATTCCCACGATGGCCACCCGGCCGTGCTCCGCGGTAGCACGGATCTGCTCAACCAGGGAGGCCAACGCCTCCCCGATCGCCGCTTCATCCAAGACGATGCTCATCTTTACACTGCCTCCGGGGGTCGGCCCGTGCCATACCCTGGCGGATGGCAACCCCGCCTCAGGAACCCGCCAGCTTGAGAATACGGTGGGCTGCCATCGCCGCGTTCAACGGGGCCTTCTTGTGCAGGCCAACCGTCGTGGCCGGCACCTGTCCCGGCAGTTGTGAAATCGANAGCAGCGCATCGATCCCGTTCAGGGGACCACCAGGCACCGGCACTCCAATCACCGGAAGCGAAGTTTTCATGACCACGACCCCGGGAAGGGCCGCAGCCAGACCCGCGATGGCCAGGATCACAGCCTTCTCCCCGCTCTCCTCGAGTTTCCCGAGATACTCGATGAGTTCGGAAAGATTGCGGTGTGCGGAGAGCACTTCCTCGTTGTAATCCAGGTTCTCTCCCTCCATGTAATCGCGCGCAGGCTGCATAAAGGGCTTATCGTTCTCACTTCCGTAAAGGAGGATGATTTTCATGGGTAGTCTTGTGATATGTGGTGTGAATTAATCAAAGTGGAGTCGTCCAATGTCATTCCGTCGTTGCGATCCCTCGAAATCTATCTTTGCCACCTCGGCATGAGCCTTGTCCACCGCGCTCACGCGATCCGCTCCGCCGGCCACGACTGCGAGCACCCGCCCCCCATTCGTCTCCCACGCACCTTCCCCGTTCTTCCTGGTTCCCGCATGATACACCCGCGCTCCCTCCACCAGCTCCAAACCACTGATCACGTCCCCGCTGCGGCTGGAGGCCGGGTATCCCGCCGAGGCCAGGATCACACCCACGCTCCACCCTTCGTCAAATTCTAACAGGTCTGACTGCAGATTCCCCCTTGCTCCCTCGAGGCAGAAGGTCGCCAGATCCCCGGAAACCAGGGGCATCACCGCCTGGCATTCCGGGTCACCGAATCGGCAGTTGTATTCGATCACCTTNGGTCCGTCGGCGGTGAGCATCAATCCGAAGTAAAGAAACCCGACATACCCCAGNTCATCCCGCTCGAGCCCCTCAATGGTCGGGTTCACGATCTCATCCATGATGCGACCCATCAGCTCCGGCTCCAGCAACTGCCGGCTGGCCACTGCTCCCATTCCGCCCGTGTTCTCACCGGTATCNCCTTCCCCGATCAACTTGTAATCCCTCGCCGGGGTAAAAATGACCGCCTCCGGCCCGCTGACCGCGGCAAAGACCGACACTTCCGGCCCCTGCAGGAACTCCTCCACGAGCAGACTCCCNTCGCCAAAACGCTTCTGCACGAAGACTTCCTCGAGAAAACCAGAGGCACTCGCTTCGTCCGGACAAACCGCTACTCCCTTCCCCGCCGCCAGGCCGTCGAACTTGAGAACGGTCGGATAGCTTCCCCCGATTACCTCACGGGCCTCTTCCAGGCTTTCCACCGTCTTCGCCCTTCCAGTCGGAATGCCGTGGCGCTCCATGAACTGCTTGGCGAACTCCTTGCTGCCCTCCAAGGCAGCTGCCTTCNTGGGCGGNCCCCAGCACGGAATGCCCCGCTCCGCACACAGGTTCGCGAGACCCTCGTCCTTGAGCAGGTAGCTCTCCTCCCCCGCCATGCAGAGATCGATCTCATTCTCCGTCATCCATGCCACGAGTTCATGCATGTCGGACACCTCAACGAGCTGAGCCAGCTCCGCAATGGCATCGCTTCCCGGGAAACAGAACAGCTCCGGCCCGGAAGGAGACTCGCCCAGGGAGCGGATGAGAGCATGCTCCCGACCTCCTTTCCCGACGACNACAATGCGCATNGCCGGAGTGAAGGGAGAACNAGCCNNCCTCGCAAGTGGAACGCCCCACCACCAGTGCTAACAGTTGTGAATAACCAGGTCCCCGGCCCCGTTACTTCACTCNNTCCCAGTCNGACTCNCTCAGGCAACAGGGATCCCGGGCCACCCANTGGCCCGGCTCAATCTCCACCAGACCGAGGTCCATCCCGATGGTTTCCTCATAGCGGGGATGGCTGATCCGGTGACCGAAGGCGCTGCCCTCCGGGGGGTTGATTGGAGAGGGCACATCCCCTTCCAGAAGGATCCTCTCCCGCTCGGCAGTGGGATCGGCTTCCGGAATNGCNGAGAGAAGGGCCTTGGTGTANGCATGNCANGGGCGTCGGTAGATNGCCNCNGCNCTGGCCANCTCCACGANCTTGCCCAGGTACATGACNGCCACCCGGTCGCTGACATGCTGCACNACNGCCAGGTCNTGNGCGATGAAGAGATAGGAAATGCCCATTTCCCGCTGCAGTTCGAGCAGCAGGTTGATGATCTGGCTCTGCACCGAAACGTCCAGGGCTGAGACCGGTTCATCGCACACAATCAACTTCGGNTTCAGGGCGATGGCCCGGGCAATTCCGATTCGTTGGCGTTGTCCTCCGGAGAACTCGAAGGAAAACTTTTCACCGGAATTCGCCGGAAGCCCCACCCGTTCCAGCAACTCGTCCACCCTGCGCCGCCGCGCTGCGGCATCACCNTGCCGNTGGATGANCANGGGCTCCTCGATGATCTGCCTGACACTTTGCCGGGGATTNAACGATTCCACCGGGTCCTGGAANATCATCTGCATGTCNCTCCGGAGGGGGCGAAGTGCTCTCGANGACAAATGCGTGATGTCCGTTCCCNCGAATACCACCGATCCCGCATTGGGCTTGAGCAGGCGCACCACNGCCTTGGCNAGGGTNGACTTCCCGCAACCCGACTCTCCAACCAGTCCCACCGTCTCACCCTCACCAANTGCGAGGGANACGCCATCCACGGCCTTCACCTTCCCGGTCTGGCGCANCATCANTCCACTCCGAACCGGNAAGTGAACCTTCACCTCCTCAATCGAAAGCAGCGNCCCNCTCGTTTCACCCTCACTCATACGCTCTCCNGGGCCTCCCCCCCGCAACACTCTGGACACGCTTCCACCCAGTGCCCGGGAGAGACCTCCCGCANCTCCGGTCGCTCATCTCCAAGACTGCTTCTCCGCCCCAGGCGCTGGCAGAATCGACACCCGCTGGCCATTTCCGACAGGGAAGCCACCATTCCGGGAATGGTATTNAGCTCTGACTTCGGGGGGAGAGAGAGCCGGGGAATGGAGTTCAGCAGGCCCCGGGTGTAGGCGTGCNTNGGATTGGCAAAGAGCTCCTTGACAGGAGCGCGCTCCACCACCCGGCCGGCATACATGACNACCACTACCTCACAATTCTCTGCGATCACTCCCAGATCGTGAGTNATCAATATTGCAGCCATGCCCATTTCCGCCTGCAGGCCCTGGATCAGGTCAAGGATCTGGGCCTGCACCGTGACATCCAATGCCGTGGTCGGCTCATCCGCTATCAGCAGGTCCGGCTCGCAGGCGAGGGCCATGGCAATGACCACCCGCTGCCNCATTCCTCCCGANANNTGNTGCGGATAGTCNCCNACCCGGACCTCCGGGGAGGGAATGCGCGTCATGCGCAGGGCNTCNANNGCNGCCTCCCANGCCTCCNTNTTGTNCATCTNCTTGTGCAGNCNNAANACCTCNCTGACCTGGCGCCCGATCCGGTGCACCGGGTTGAGNGCGGTCATGGGCTCCTGGAAAATCGTTCCAATTTCCCCACCCCTCACTTCATGCAGCCGGCCCTCGGAGGCCTTCAGCAGATCCTCGCCCTTGAAGAGAACCTCTCCTGCGAGGACCTTGCCCGCGGGTCGCGGCAGGAGGCTGATCAGCGACATGGCGGTCACGCTTTTNCCACACCCGGACTCCCCCACGATNCCGAGGGTCTGTCCCCGATCCACTGAGAAGGANACTCCATCGACGGCCTTCAACAGACCGCGCTCCGTATCAAAGGCACTCTCCAACCCCCNTACCCGGAGGATCTCCTGCGATCCCGGTTCGCGTTTCTNGTCGATCTGACAATCGACGTCGTCGGCTGGCCTTTCCNCCATCATTACTTCACCCGGTATTGGTCATAGACCTTGTCCACTTCCGCAAAGGCCTCCTTTCTNTTTCGTGCCTTTGCAGTCTTTTCCCGCTCCTCCATGTCAATCCAGTAGACGTAGCTCTCCTGGGCTTCACGNGTCATCTTCACATTGAAGTCCTCNGGCCACTGCATCCACCGCCAGTGCCCGAGNCGGTAGCTCTCCCTCTTGTAGCCGGGAATCCAGAAGGCTGTGTCGTGCAGGATCTTCTCCAGCTCCCACGACATCTCCCGAATCTCCTTCTCCGAGGTCGCGAACCGGATTCCCTGCGCCAGCGGATCAGCCTCTGGATTGGCATANACCGAGATGTTGTTGGTCATNACCCGCGGGGTCGTCGTGCCCGGGTCATAGGCATTCGAGGAATGGATTCCCTCAAAGTAGCGAGGGAAGGGAGGCTGGGTCCCCCAGCCCCAGAAGGTCAGGTCATGCTTCTTCTGCATCACCTTCTCATAANTAGCCGTTCCATCCAGCCCCTCGAGACGATATTCCAGTCCCGCCTTGAGAGCTTCTTCCTTGAGTCGCTGGAGCATCTTGCCCACCACCGGGCTCGCGGTGTGGGTAATGGAAAAGCTGAGCTTTTCGCCCTTTTCATTCTGGAGCACTCCATCGTTGCCCTGCTTGGTGAACCCCGCCTTACCGAAGGCCTCCCGCGCTTTTGCCGGGGAGTAGTCCCGGGCCGAAATCTCCGGGTTGCTGAACTGCCCATAACCCTCGTTGTAGATATTGAGGCGTCCCGCATCTCCCCGCAGGTCGATGTCGATCACCTTCTGCCAGTTGGTGGCATGCTGCAGCCCGATCCTTACATTCACATTTCCGAGGAAGGGGCGGGAGTGGTTGATGTAAAGACCCCGGGGCACCCGCGGATACATATTGTAGAAGGTCTTCTTTTCAATGTAGCCATTGAAGACTTCCGGGATTTCCATCTGCTCATACCACCGCTTGGGCAGTCCGAGGTGGAACATGTCGATCTCTCCTTTCTTGAAGAGCTCGAAGGCCTTCTCATCGTTTCGCACCAGACTGTACTTGATCCGATCCACGTTGAACCGGTTGCGGTAGTATTTTATGTCTCCTGCCCACCAGTCCTTCACCCTGGAAAGGGTGATGCTCCGCCCCTTGACCACGTCTTCCTCGCGAATCCGGTAAGCGCCCGTGGTCGGGCGCACCCTCCAGTTGTAGCGGTCCTCGAAGTCCGGCCCGAATTCACGGTAGAACACCCGGGAATAGGGAGTCAGGGAGGCGTAATACTCCGGCTTGGGCTTCTTGTTGGCCAGTCGCACCGAGAGATGCCGCTCATCATAGCGCGTGATATTCTCGAACATGGTGCTGTAGTACTGGCGATACCATGGACCGGTGATGTACTCGGACAGGCAGACATGAAAGGTCATGAAGAAATCCTCCACGGTCACCGGATTTCCATCGGACCATTTTGCCTTCTCGTTGATCCTGAAATAGACGGTGCGGCCGTCCTTCCCCACCGCCCACCGGTCCGCCAGCCCCGGAATCGTTTCCATCGTATTGGGGTGCAGCGAAACCAGAGCCATTTCGATATTGTCCCAGTGCTCCGAGCGAAAGCTGTTATTCGCACTCTTCCCGATGGAACGAATAGTTGGGGGAAAAGACAGGCCCGAGAAATAGGTGTTGAAGGTCCCTCCTTTCCTGGCCCGGGAAGACCCGAGCTCGGGCTGGTCGAGGCCCTCCTCCCAGTCAAGATCGCCCGGCAGGTCCTCCATGGTGGCATCCAGGGTGAAGAATTCCGGCGACTCGAGACGGCGGTTGGTATTGGCGAGCTCTTCCTCGAGCTTGGCCCGGTCCTCTTCCCCGGGTTCGGCCAGCTGCTTGGAAAGCTCTGCCCTCTTTGCCGTCAGTTCGCGCTCGACTTTTTCGTTCTGACTCTCCCTGAAACCCGCTACCTGCTTCTCGTTGTCATAGTCCGCAAAATCTTCCCTGCTGTCGCAGCCGGACAGGACCGCTACAGGAAGGAAAAACAAAAGGCGCCATCTTTTCATGATCAACGGTAGGTTGTAAATTTCTTGGGATCGAAGGCCTCTCGCACCGCTTCGCCCACAAAAGTGACAAGCAGGAGCACGGCTACCATGCCCCCGAAGACCGAGCCTACGATCCAGGGGTAGTCGAGGTTAGCCACCCCGTCCTGCAGGATTCTCCCCCAGCTGGGATACGTATCCGGCAGGCCGAACCCGATGAAATCAAGTGCAGTCAGGGCCGTAATCACTCCCACCACACTGAAGGGCAGCAGGGTGACAANAATCGAGATCGCATTGGGCAGGACATGCCTGAAAATGACCCGGACCGGGCCAGCCCCGAGGACCCGGGCAGCCGCCACGTAATCCCTCGCCTTCTCCCGGTAGGCCGCGGTCCTCATGTAATACGTGATNCCGATCCATGAGAAGATACAGAGCACCAGCAGGATCGTCACCAGGGTCACATCCTCACGTCCAATCCGGTCAGCAATGATGATNACCACGTAGAGAAAGGGCACGTTGGCGAGGATCTCGATAAATCTCTGCACCACGATGTCAAANGCTCCTCCCAGGTAGCCCATGAGGCTTCCCAGGGTAATACCTATCAGATAGGTCACTACCAGATAGATGATGGCGGCCTGGAAAACCAGTTGGAGCCCTCCATAGATCTGNGCCAGGACATCCCAACCCCGGGAGTCGGTGCCGAGATAATGCCGCGTCTTGATGCTGGGTGGGAGAGGTGGATAACGGACGGACTTCAGGTCCGTGGCCTGCTCTTTCTCTGCCGCTTGAACAAGGTCCCCTCCCTTCACCGGGGTGNCACTCCGCCTTCCATCCTTCCACTCGTAGTGCCCGATGACATCACCAGTGGTCCGACTGTAGAATTCCTCCCTTCCCTGNCGTATCCCCTTCCGAAACCGTACCATTGAATGCCGCTTGGCTTCNTCCTCTGCGTAGTAGCGATACGCCAGNCCGGAATAGGCCTCCTTCTCTCCTTCGCGGTAAAACACACCCCCTCGTTCCGAGAGATTCTCCCGGATAGGATCCTCCGAATCGAAGGTGGCATCAAAGGGCACCAGGGGCAACAGGACCCAGTTCCCACCCCCTTTCTCGCTTGCAAACACNCGCTTGAGCTCCCCGTAGTCGACCTCGCTTTTCCCCTCCTGCCCGAAGTGCTCTCCCGAATAGATCCGTTGCACGAAGGCCGGNCTGTAGAGTTTGCCATCATATTTCACCAGGAGAGCCTTCTTTCCAACCAGGGCATGATCGAGCAGGGTAAGGAAGAGCAATCCGGCGAGGATCCACAGTGAGACATAACCCCGCGTNATNGACTTGAAGCGCTTCAGCTTGCGAAGGGTCTGGGGATTCCAATTCACTCTCCGGCCCCTCGTCAGCAGGGAGGAGACCCCGGTCACCAGCAANAGTCCGCAAAGNATATATCCGATCACCCGCTCCTGGCTTCTCTTCCACCAAGATGCATCNTCCAGCTCCTTATCCTTGGCCTCGAAGGAGAAGAACCAGTCGAGGGTCGGCAAGGCCCACCCGGCATGATGCGCGATCACCGCACCCACGCTGANCACGACCAGTAAAATCCCTGTAAGGCGGAAAAGCATCTATCTGAAGCGAATTCTTGGGTCCACGAGCGCAACACAGAGATCGGAAATCACGTTGCCCAGAAGCATCAGGGTCGCTGAGATTGTCAGCACCCCAAGCACCACGGGCTCATCCTTTTCCAGAATAGCGTTGAACTGGAGCAGGCCAAAGCCGTTGATATCGAAGATTCCCTCGATCAGAAAACTTCCCCCCACGATCAGGGTGACATTCTGCCCGATCGTGGTGGCAATAGGAATGATGGAATTGCGAAAGGCATGCTTGAAGACAGCTGAGCGATAGGGAACGCCCTTGGCCGTTGCAGTACGCACGTAATCGGCTGCCAGGTTGTCCATCAGGTTGTTCTTCATCATGAAGGTCATGAAGGCAAAGCTCCCCACAAGGTAACAGGCAAGAGGCATGACGGCATGGTGAAAGAGATCGAAGATCTTGGCACCCAGGGGAAGCTCACTGAAGTTCTCCGACACAAATCCGGAGAGTGGGAAAAGGTCGAGGCGAGCTCCCAGAAACACGAGGAGAAAGGAACCCAGCACATAGCCCGGAATNGCGTAGCCNGAAAACACCNCAATGGACGAAATGTTGTCGATCCANGTNCGGTGCTTGATTGCCTTCACAATACCGAGGGGAATACAAATCCCATAAATCAGGATCATCGAGATTACCCCGTAGAAGAGCGAGATGGGAATCCGGTCCCTCACCAGGCTGATGACCGGATCCTGATACTTGTCCGACTTACCCAGGCTTCCCTGCAGAAGACCGTCATGCCCGGCCTGNAAGAGNACAACGCGCTCCTGCAGGTCTCCCTTGTCCGGCAGCTCCAAGCCTCCTGAATTTCTTTTCCAACGCTTTTGCAGTTCAGGCACTGTCACGAGGCGGGCCTGCCAGCCGTTCTTTTCAATCCAGCCCTCGAGGACGCTGCGTTGCTCTTNCGAGGCGTCTTCCGGAGCCTGTATCTTTACCGCGCCTTTCCCATCCCGGACCACTACTGCCTTCAGGATCGTCCCGGGCACCTCGAAAGGAACCTTTGCTTTTCCCTTCTCAAAACTCTTTGCTGTCCTGTTCACGTCCCGCGGCAACACGCCCAGCCACTCAANATAAGACCGCCNGACCCCCTTTTCNCTCCGGTGCTTCTCCTCGATCTCAAAGAGCTGGACGGGAGTGATCGCCGCGCCCTCCGATTCTCTCATCCCCGAGGACCCGCCCTGCTCACCTGCAGCAGCATTGTTCATTTCCTGCAGGTCCCGCTGCACCGGCCCGCCCGGAGCAGCCCGGATGAGGACGAAGACCAGCAGGGTGATCCCAAGCAGCGTCACAGGCACCAGGAGCAAACGCCGGAGAAAATAAACCTTCATGGAAAACGGCCTCGAGGAGCAGGAACCTATCCGGTTCTACCCTCCCGGTGNGACGAATCAAGCCTGCGGACTATTCAGCCCGGGAACTCCGCACAACCCCCCAAAAAAACAGGCAATCCGGCAAAGAGCTTTGCCAAGGGGGTAGGAACTGTCGCATCGTCACGGCGATGCGCTCCCTGCATATCCCGGCAATCGCCTTTTTCTGCATGGCCCTCGCCAATTGCGGAGACCAGACCGCCGCTGACCGGGCGGTTGAAGAAAGGATCCTGATCGTTGGGAATTCCTCCGAGCCGAAGGGCCTTGATTGCCACCTCGTCACTGGTGTTCTCGAAAGCAACCTGATCCGGGCCCTCTTTGAAGGCCTGTGCACGGAGCACCAGTCGATTGACGGAAAAGCCCTTCCCGGCGCGGCGGAGTCATGGGAAGCAAATGAGGACTTCACCGTGTGGACTTTCCGCCTCGGACGGGACCGCAAATGGTCCGATGGAGTTCCCGTCACTGCCGCCGACTTCCTTTTTTCCTATCAGCGTATCCTGACTGCAAGCCTGGGCTCNGAGTATAANGACATGCTCTTCTACATCAAGAATGCGGAGGAATTCTATAAAGGTAAGATTACCGACTTCAGTGAAGTCGGCGTTCGCGCTCCGGATGACTACACCCTTGAGATCACTCTGCGGGGGTCCATTCCATTCCTTCCCGAGATCACCAAGCATTACACCTGGTATCCTGTTCCCCGACACGTTGTCATGAAACATGCCAGGGGAAAGATCGACGCACCCTTTTCCGGATGGACCAAGCCAGGNAATATCGTCAGCAATGGTCCCTTCGTTCTGGAATCCTGGAAGATCAACGACCACATCTCCGTGAGAAAGAATCCCCACTACTGGGATCGGGAAACGGTGCAGTTGGATGGCATTCGTTTTCTNCCGGTCGTGAATTCCTATACGGAGTCGCGGATGTTCTTCGATGGCCTGATGCACATCACCTACACCGTTCCTCCTGAGTTTATCCCCTACGCCCGGGAAAGGTATCCTGACCAGTTCCGCAGCGAGCTTTACCTCGGGACCAAGTTCATCCGTTGCAACGTCACGCGCAAACCTCTCAATGATCCCCGGGTACGGAAAGCCCTCGGCATGGCAATCGACCGGGAATCCCTGATCAGGAACGTCACCCAGGGTGGCCAGAAACCGGCTTACGGGATGGTGCCTCCCTTCGGAAACTATGAGACTGCGCCCGCCATTGGATTCGATCCGGAACAGGCTACCCGGCTGCTCGACGAGGCAGGNTTCAAAAACCGGGGCGACTTTCCGAGAATCACGCTCCTGACGGCTGATCGAGAGGTCTCCAAGCGGATCGCCGAGGCCTATCAGGGGATGTGGAAGAAGCATCTGGGGATTCAGGTCGAAATCGCGCAGAANGAGTGGACCTCGTATCTCAACGCCATGACCAAGCTGGACTACGACCTGGCGGACTCAGGATGGATCGGAGACTATCTCGACCCCACCACCTTTCTCGACATGTGGATCAAGGATGGGGGAAATAACCGCACCGGCTGGTCCAATGAGGAATTTGAGAAAATGCTCAAGGATAGCGAGCACCAGAAGGATCCGGCCAGGAGACTGCTCGTTCTGCAGGAAGCCGAAAACATCCTGATGGAAGAACTCCCCGCCATTACGGTTTACTGGTATACTACTAACTACCTGATTGATCCCCGGGTGAAGGGCTGGAACCCTCTGCTCCTGAACAACCATCCNTGGAAATGGGTTTCCCTGGAATCCAACTGAATCGCCCATCATGGTAGGTTTCATNTTCAANCGGATTCTACAGGGCCTTCTGGTCCTCTCGGTGCTCTACACTCTTTCCTTTTTCCTGATCAAGGCCCTCCCCGGCGATGCCTTTACCACCGAGAAAGCCATGTCGGCTGAGGCAAAGGCCGAACAGATGAAGCGCTTTGGCCTCGATAAGCCGTGGCCCATTCAATACGGACTTCGACTCAAACGCCTTGTTTTTGAGCAGGACCTCGGGATCTCTCCCAAGAAAAACAGGGAGGTAAGTCTCATCCTCAGCCAGTCCTTTCCTGCCTCGGTGATTCTGGGACTCAATGCCCTCCTCGTAGCCTGTGTCATTGGAATTCCCCTCGGAATCCTCTCGGCGGTTCGCAAGAACACCTGGTTTGACTATCTCTCAATGGGATTTGCGATGATCGGGATCTGTGTGGCCGCCTTCATTATCGGACCGCTTCTCCAGACTCAGATCGCCATGCATCTGCCCGCTTTCAAGGTGGCAGGGTGGGAGAACCCCATCGACTGGATCCTGCCTGCCATCACCCTTGGNCTCGCCCCGGCGGCCTATCTTGCCCGACTCACCNGCGGCGGCATGCTGGAAGTCCTCAACCAGGACTTCGTCCGTACCGCCAGGGCCAAGGGCGTTCCTCCTCTCAAAGTGATTACCCGCCACACCCTCAGGGGAGGACTGATCCCGAGCGTGGCTTACCTTGGACCGGCTTTTGCATATCTGATCAGTGGTTCCTTTGTNGTCGAGACCATCTTCCAGATTCCCGGAATGGGACGTCACTTCATTGACGGGACCATTGACCGCGATGAGGACCTCCTCCTCGGCTGTGTTCTCTACTACGGTNTCCTGATCGTCATCCTAAACCTGGTCTCTGACATCGTACAGGCCTATCTGAATCCTCGTCTCCGGGAATCACTCTGAACGTCCAAGAATCACTGTGGCGGAAGATCTGCAATCCATCGAAAAAGGATCCTCTCTCTGGAGAGACGCCTGGCTGCGTCTCCGCAAGAACCGGGTCGCGGTCATCAGCGGAATTTTCATNCTCCTGATGTTTNTCCTCTGCTTCGTAGCCGCATGGTTCACCGGGGATCCGAATGAACAGGACTTGCCTAATAAATTCGCCCCAATGAGTTCCGAACACCTTCTGGGAACCGACCAGATGGGGCGAGACCTGCTTTCACGCATTCTCTTCGGTGGNCAGGTTTCCCTTCTTGTTGGTCTTGTCGCCACCAGTGTTGCGTTCGTGATNGGAATCTCCTACGGNGCNATTTCGGGGTATGTTGGAGGACGGACAGACTCCGTGATGATGAGAGCNGTTGATACCCTCTACGCNATTCCCTTCCTCGTCCTTGTGATTCTGCTTCAGGAGGTCCTTTCCGGNTCCGCCAGTGAAGTTGCNACCTGGCTGGTGAAAAACTGGCAATTTCCGGATGAGACCACGCACCGGCTTGCGAACATCCTNCCCCTTTTTGTTGCCATCGGAGCGCTGGGATGGCTGACCCTCGCGAGAATCACCCGTTCTCAGATTCTTTCGCTAAAGAATCAGGAGTTTGCCCAGGCCGCCATTTCGCTGGGCCTNAGCCCATTACGCGTGCTCTTCCGACATCTTATCCCGAACACCCTCGGACCTGCCATCGTGTATGTCACCCTGACTATNCCTAGCTTTATCATGTATGAAGCCACCCTTTCTTTTCTGGGCCTTGGTATCAAGGCACCGGACAGCTCCTGGGGAGTCCTCATCAAGGATGGCGCAAACTACATGGAAACCCAGCCGATGCTTCTGATCCTGCCGGGAGCCTTCTTTACCCTTACTCTCTTNGCCCTGAACTTCCTNGGCGACGGNCTNCGNGATGCNCTCGATCCGAAGGCCGCAAAGGACTGAAGTGGTGGAAGGCGGGAATCTCTCCCGGATGCACTACNGGAAAAATCTACCCCGCTCCCGAAGACGCCCTTCCCATTAAAGAAGGCCGCTATCCCGGAACGAGAAGTAGCCTGCGTTTTGTTTGGACGCCCTCCCAATGATGACGTGGTCCAGAAACTCNACCTGCAGNAGGGAGGCCGCGGCGACAACCCGTTGCGTCAGTTCCCGGTCAGCCCGGCTGGGCGAGGGATTTCCCGAGGGGTGATTGTGTACAAGAAGAAAACCGTAGGCCCTGTGCAGGACCACGGGGTGCAGAATATCCCTGGGATGAGCAATGGTTGCATTGAGATTTCCGTCAGAGAGCGTGAGAATGCGGGTCGCCTGCAAGCGGGGATCGAGCAGTGCCAGTCGGAGGGATTCATGCCCGAGGTGGCGCAGCTGCGGCCCGAACACCTCCACGGCGGCNTGGGAACAATCGAGCTGGCGGAGGGTCGCNTTTTCCCTCGCGATCCGGGACCCCAGCTCGAAGGCGGCCGCCAACTGGGCAGCCTTGGCCTGNCCGACACCATGTTCCNNGGTCAGCTGTGCGATATCGAGCGCACCAAGCGCTGCGAGNCCTCCGTNTTTTTCAAGCAGGCGTCGCCCCANGTCGATCGCACTCTCNCCCTTNACTCCAACCCGCAGGAAAATGGCCAGAANCTCCTCATCGCTCAGGNAACCCGCACCCTCCCGGGCCATCTTCTCCCGNGGCCGTTTCTGGTCCGGCAAGTCATGAATGAGCATTNCCCGACCTGAACAGNNANCAGTTCATGNGAACACTNTTTTCTGANNTCGTGCCATACCCCAAAGGGGTTCTCGAGGGCGGACCTNCTTATTTTCAGNCCGATGNCTGANCNTCCACCGGAAACTAACTCCCGAGCGCAGCAGAGCTGGCTTCCGTCCCGGAAGCCGCANCAGCCCCGGCGTCTCCGTCTTCGGCATCACCTTCAGCTTCCTCCCTTGCGGCGGCAGCTTTCGAGTTTCGGTCGTATGCGGCACTGCTCTGCTCCTCCGACCACGAGGTGAAGGCTCCCTTGCTCACCACCTGCATGATCCCGACCATNTCCCCATGCTGTTCGCCACAGAGCTGGGCACACACCACACTTGTCTCCAGCTCCTTCAGGGGCCGGAACCACATGGGAATGTCAGTTCCCGG
Organism: Roseibacillus sp.; assembly: GCA_002721695.1. GTDB lineage: Bacteria > Verrucomicrobiota > Verrucomicrobiia > Verrucomicrobiales > Akkermansiaceae > Roseibacillus_B. Next base: position 78,170 of record PBLI01000039.1, read on the forward strand.
GATGGCATCCTGCTGGATTCGCATCGGCACAATGGCGTAACCGTGAATCACGTCGGTGGAGGTCACCTGCAGGATGCAGGGTTCGCCCACTGGGACCTTCAGGATGGGCGAGACAAAATCATCCCAGCCATTGGGATCCTCCGGATCAATACAGGCATCCCCCGGCTTCTCGATAAGGTGCCGGTCGATCCGGCCAAACTTTCCATCCTGTCCGGGATAGTGGTAGCTCCATGCGAACTGATATCCAATGACCCGCGCACGGACCGGATCCTGGGCCTGGATATCTTCAAAGCGGTCAGTTCGCTCTGCCCAGAGCGGAAATGCGAAACCGAGGAGAAGAACTCCTTCGAAGATTGCCACGCCGATTTCGAGGTGGGTTGTCACGTGGTTGCGCACCCCATGGTAGGACGCCTTCGCCTGACGCCGCTGCCAGAACCTCCAACAGGAGAACAGGAAAAAGGAGGTCCATCCAAAGAAGAGCGCGAGCATGAACCAGTGCACCACTTCAATCATATGGTCCACACTGCCTCCATGTTCCGCGTAGTTTTCCGGCATTCCCATGTACTCAACGAGAGTGGAAGCGAGAAGGTCCATGACTGATTCGTGAAAAAAGGGGGGTTAAAGGAAATCGGGCACCGGGACTAATCGGCATACTTCGGATCGAGCGCTTCCCGTTCGCGACGCACGATCCGGATCATGCACACTCCAGCCGCACCGAGGACTGGTATTATCATCGCGAGCAGGGCAAGAATGGACCAGCCAGCTGCCTCTCCCCCGCCCTCCTTGAAGGAATTCGCGCAAGTCGTGCAGGCTATCTGGAAAAAGTCAGAGTTCATGATCCGTGTTCAGTTTGCTGGCTAGAGGATGAGCTTTTTGGCCTTCCGGTAGAAGTAGATCCCGTAGGCGGGAAAGACGACCGACCCCGCGCACCCCGTCACCATGAGCAGTGACCTCACGACTCCTCCACTGGCCGGCGCCAGGAAAATCGCCCACCCGGCCAGGAAGAGGCTGAGCAGGGTCGTGACGGTGATGAAGACGATATGGAAACCTCGCAGGGACATTTCGGATTCGGTTACTGGTTTGCTGTTTCGGGTGGGTTGTAAAAGCCGTCCCCGTCGAGGGGATTGCCGTACTCAATTGGATCAATGAAGGCCCACGCCGTCAAAGCCATGAGACAGATCCCCATCAGGATTCCCAGCACGATCAGGAAGTAGATGGTCATCTTTTCATGATTGAGGTGCATGAAAATAGCACTCACCAGCGTCGCTTTCACACTGGCGATGAGAAGACCGATGACGGCATCAATCCCGTCGAAACCATGCGCGCCAAAGTCGAGCCACGGAACCGTCGCCACCGCCACCGTCACGACGGTGAAGACGAAGAGAATGAGTCCGATCAGAATGTACTTCTTCTGCGCGTTCTTAATGTCTTCAGGTGTATCAGCCATGGCCGGTCAGGTCAGAAACGATTACATGAGGTAGAGGATCGGAAAGAGGAAGATCCAGACGAGATCGACAAAGTGCCAGAACAGGCCCCCAACTTCCACCCGGTTGGCGAGCCACTCAGGATTACGACGGTAAAGACCCTTGCTGAAGAAGAGATAATAGCCCAGCACGATCGCTCCACCCACCACGTGGAGTCCGTGCAAACCCGTTATCGTGAAGTAGATGGCATAATAGGTATTCCACTTGGGAGTGAACATCGACTGCATGGAGACCTTCTCGTGGGGAATCTCCAGTTCAGGAAAAGCGTGCAGTTTCTGGATCTCTTCGTCCTTGTGGCTGGGGCCGGCAAATCCATCGTAAAACTTGGGCCGCAGGTCGTCGAAACCCGCCTCACCCGGGACAACCTGCTGCTCGCCATTCTCGACCCGCGCGTAGTGGACGAGATCCTGCCAGCCCATCCGGTAGCGCTCGGTCTCAGTCGGAACACGCTTGGCGTTCCCTTCCTCGTCGGTTCCATACTTTTCTTTCAGCTCCTGTTCCAGGTGGGCGATCCTCTTCTTGTGAAGTTTCCAGAGCTTCCTGTAGATGCCTGCATGCTTGTTCCCGTCCGAAAAGATCCAGCTACCCTCGATCACATCCAGGGGCTTCTTGTTGGCTTCTTCAGCCTTCTGGGCCATCCAGCGGAAGTCAACTGCATCAACCGAGAGGGCCAGCGGACTCTCCAGAAGCCCGGGGGCCACCTCGGCCCGCTCCTCCGTGCCGGCGTTGAGGGCCGTATCATCCTTCAGTTCAGCCTTGCCGTCCGATTCCTTGACCGGCCGCTTGACCCAACCACGCTTGATGATGAGCGGTTGCGGAGGATCCATCCGGAAGGACAGGGTGGACACGATTGAAACGACCTTGCTTCCCGCCGTGATATTGCCCGCCTCATCAAACTGCTCTTCGAGCTGAGTAGCGGAATCGATCTGGGCGTCGGGTGCCTGTTCCCAGTATTTGTCGTCCGGGCGCTCCTCCTTGACCCTCTTCCAGTTGTCCCGGAGAATAGCTGTGCGGGTGCCTGAATTGTGCGCCCTGCCGGCCAGGTAAATCTCCCTGGCTTCCTTGAGCAGGGCATAGCTGAGCGGAGTCCCGGCCGGTATGAAGAGCGAATTCCTGCCCAGCTTGCGTGCGGTCTTTTCGCCACTGGCGACCTTCTTGCTGATCTCAGCCTCTTCCTGAGCGCGCTCGGCCTTCGACTTGGGCTTCTCCTCGCTCCCCGAGTAATCCTCGATATCTCCGTAGAGGAAGACGTCCTCGCCGGTGACAAAAGCCGCCTGCCGCTTGCCGGCCTGTTCGAGGAGGTCGTTGACCCAGCTCTTGTGTGCACGCGCCAGAGAAAATTGAACCGTATCCGGTTTGAAAAGGATCGTATTGGCCTTGAAGTAATCCCCCGCCTGCCACTTCTTCTGCTCAGGGAGTCCTGCGAATTCCTCGCCCTTCGCTTCCGCTTCGGCCCTCGCCTCGGCCTCCGCTTTCTTGTTGTAGGCCTCGGCGTCCTTCTTGGCTGCCTCCTTGGCCTTATCCTTCTTGTGGAAGTGCTGGATCTCTCCACTCGACATGATGGCCCCGTAGTGGGTGTGGCCTTCCACGATGGTGAAATCGTCCATCCGGACGGCCTGGTGCCCCCACTTGGCCTTGTACTCGATGCTCTTGAGGACCATGAAAAGCCCCGCGCAGACGATCGTAATCCCCATGTAGATCTGGAAGCGGCGCCATTGTCGCATCTTCAGGGAGGCCCAGGCGAAGACCACCGTCACCGATGAACCAATCAGGATAAAGGTGTTGATGAGCCCGGGCACAATCGGCAGGGCGCGCTCGGGCCACGGGTAGTCGGCATAAATCCGCAGGAACACGTAGCCCGAGAAGAGACCGCCGAAGAGCATTACTTCCGAGGCAAGGAAGAGCCAGATCCCGATCTTCGAATTGAAGAGACCGGTGTCTTTCCGAGCGGTGACTGTATAAGGAATCTCCATGATGCAGGGGATGGGAGGTCGCTAAGGGGCTGGCTCGACTTCCGGTTGGGGATCCGGCTTCTCGGCCGGTTTATCGCGCTTGGGCTCCTCCCACTGCGGGAAGAAGTCCCCCTCGTGATCATCACGGCTGTACTCATAGGGTCCACGGTAAGCCGCTACGTCAAAGGTGAAGTTCCCATGCGGCGGCGGGGTCGGNGTGGCCCACTCCAGGGTGGTCGCATCATAGGGATTGTCGTTCTTGATCTTCTCGCCCACAAAAATGCTGGACCAGAAATTGATGAAGAACGGAATCTGGGACAGCGCGAGCAGGAATGCACCCCAGGTCATCAAGGGGTTGAGGTGAATCCATTCTGCCACGGTGTTTCCGAAGATGTTTTCGCTGTCAGCTGCCTTCGCCAGATAGGCATCGCCTCCGTTATACCAGCGCCGATGGAAGCCGGCCATGCCCTGGATGAGCATTGGGAAGAAGAGAATGTTCATGCAGACAAGCGACGGCCAGAAGTGGAGATGGCCAAGGGTCTTGTTCATGTGCCGGCCCGTGATCTTGGGATACCAGTGGTAGATCCCGGAGAAGAGTCCGAAAAGCACCCCGGGCGCCACCACATAGTGGAAGTGCCCGATCACGTAATAGGTGTCATGCAGGTGGAGGTCCACCAGGTTAAACGCCAGCGGAAGGCCAGTGAGGCCCCCGATCCCGAACATTGGCAGAAACGCCACGGCCCATAGCATGGGTACGTTGAACCGGATGGAACCACCCCACAGTGACACGATCATCGAGGTCAGCAGGATGACCGAGGGTACTGAAATCAGGACCGTGGTGGTCTGGAACCAGGTNGANANNACCGGNCCCATNCCNGTGAGATACATGTGNTGNGCCCANACGATNAANCTCAGGAAACCAAGGATNACNANNGACCAGACCATNGGNTTGTANCCCCANAGCGGTTTTCGCGTGTTNACCGGNATGATCTCNGCCACNCAGGCNATCGCNGGNAGGAGAAGGACGTAGACCTCCGGGTGGCCAAGGAACCAGAAGAGATGCTGGTAGAGCAGCGGACTGCCTCCACCCGAAGCCTCCACGACACCCGCGCTGGAGGTGTAGAGCCCGCTGGGAACGAAGAAACTTGAACCCACCGTCCGGTCCATCAACTGCATGAGGGCAGCCACCTCAAGAGGCGGGAAGGCCAGGAGAAGAAGAAATCCGGTCACCAGCATCGCCCAGCAAAAGAACGGCAGGCGCATCCAGGTCAGTCCCTTTGCCCTCAGGTTGATGAGAGTGGTCAGGAAGTTGACAGCCCCCAGCAGTGAGGAGGTGATCAGGAAGACCATGCCGAGCAGCCATTGGGTCTGTCCTGCCAGAAACTGGTTCACGATCTGACCGTCTGCAAAATTCGCAAGTGGCGAGTAGTTGGTCCACCCGGACTTGGCCGCTCCCGATTCCATGAAGAAGCTCGCGCACATCACGAGGCCACCCACGAGGTAGCTCCAGTAGCTCAGCATGTTGAGACGTGGGAAGGCCATGTCCACCGCCCCGATCTGGAGTGGCGTCACAAAGTTGCCGAAAGCTGCGAAGCCGAGGGGCACGATTCCAAGGAAGACCATGATGGTCCCGTGCATCGCACCGAACATGTTGTAGGTGTCCCCGGTAACCTTTCCGTCCACCAGCCACCGGGCCTTCCAGTCCTCACTGAAGATCCAGTTCAGGTACCATGGAAGAGGCTCTTCCGGGTAGGCGATACTCCAGCGCATCACCATCATCAGGAAAAACCCGAAAGCCAGGAAGAGCAGGGCGGTAATTCCGTACTGAATCCCGATCACCTTGTGATCAGTGGACCAGATATACTTTTTGTAGAACGGGAGGTCGTGATGATCTTCGTCGTGGTGGTCATGGTGGCCATGACCGTGATCTGCTGCCGCTTCTGCACTCATCGTCGTTCGGACTGGGGATTTTTACTCGGCTGGCGCCTCCACGGGCTGGAGGGTTTCAAAGTCGACGGGCGTGCCGGGGTCGATGGGATCACCCTCAAGCGCCTTGTCGTGGTTGGCGTTCAATTCGTCGGAACTCATATGCGCTCCGGCGCGGGAGTTCGAAATCTTAATGGCTGCCGCGGCCTGCTCGGGGGTCACCACGTCGCCCACTTCATTACCGAAACTGTTGCGCACATATGTCATGATTCCGGCCAGTTCATCCGCGGTGAGTGGACCCTGCCCGTCCATCACGTCTGCCCCATATGACTTTCCGTCAACAATGATCGGACCCTTCACTCCGTTCAGGATGATCATGGCGAGACGCTCGGGACTGCCCGTGACCCACTCGGAATTCGCGAGGGGCGGCCGGTTGGCGCCATCCCCTGCTCCGCTGGAGCCATGGCAACCGCTGCACTTTGTGTAGATGTTCTTACCTCGCTTCATGAGGGCCTCCATGATGGGACCTATGGTCGGACCGCTGTCGGCATCGCTGGCGTATTCGGGCCGGATGTAACCCGCCGAGTGTGGATCATAATTGAAGAGTTTGCCACCAGCACCCACGACCGCTCCACCAACCAGAAGAACGATCGCGCTGCCGAGGAATATCCACAGGGAAACCGGTTCCATGCCCGTCTCCTCGATGCGCCTCTCCCGCGCCTGGGCCGCCCCATCGGCCAGAAGCGTGGCATGCGCCTCCACCACGTTGGTGTTTTCCTCGAGGTCGGGGCGCTGGTTTGTGGAATCCTTGGAATGGGCCATCAGTTCGTTGATTGGGGTTTACTCGGCCTTCTTCTTATCGCGGCTGTAGTTGATACTGTAGGGCACCGCATCATCCTTTTTGAGGGAAAGAAGATAGCTGACCAGTGCCTTGGCTTTCCCGGTAGGCAGGACTTCCATTCCCTCGTTTTCAAGACCTGGAACAGCATCCGGACTTCCTTGCCCGACGAGGGGCTGCTCCCTGAAAAGGTGGGTCTGGCGCGGGCATCCGAACTTGTTGTTCAAAGTCACGGTCTTGAGAGCGGAATTGTAAAGATGCAGGTAGAGCCAGTTCTCGGGGCTGTCTGCCTTGGTGAGAGGATCCTTTAGGTATTTCTGGACCCGGCCCGCGAAATTACTGAGGTCCGGACCCACCCGCATGATTCCGACGTGTGCGAACTTTTCCCCGACAAAGTCGTAGGGTGTCGTCTCCCGGGAGGTGTTGATGCTGACTCCACTATCATCCTGGACGCGAAACCCGGCCCAGTCCGGGCGACCCAGCTCCGACCCCGCAAAGCCTTTTCGGATCATCTGGGTGTGACATACGTAACAGCCATTGGCCCCGTAGACAGCAGAACCAGTGGAAATCGTTCCCGCGCGACGGGGCACATAGACTTCATCACGACCATCGCTTTCCTCCTCGAAGCGCACGGGTTCAAGATTACGCATCTTTCCGTAAGGCACCACGATGATGAGAAGCCATGGGATGGCGAAGCTCAGCGCCAACGCAGACATGAATGCTTTGAAGGTCATTGGTGAGTCAGGCTTCCGCGGTTTGAAGTTTGTCGAGGTCGCCTTCCGGACCGTGCACTGAACCCTCGTCGTGACCGGTCTTGAGGAGAGTCGGATGCTGGCTGCGCCGACCGAGACGGGCCCACATGAGCAGGACGTGAAGGAGGAAGAAGAGACTTCCGAGGGTGATGAAGCCCCAAGCGACTGTCGTACCTACATTATATGCATAATTACGGGTGGAGGCATCGGACCAGGCCGTATTGTATGCCTCCTGGGCCGCGCCCTGGAAGAGCCCCCCCATGATCGAGCAGACCACCACGGTTCCAATCCCGTAGAGACTGAGCCAGAAGTGCCAGCCGATGAACCGACGCGACAGCCATTCACGGCGGGTGATCCGTGGCACAATGAAGTAAATTCCCCCGAAGGCGCACATACTGAAGAATCCGTACATCGCGAGCACCTCGAAGCCGTAACCGGCAAGCGAGAACTGGGTCATCTTGAGGGACGCCGGGGTATTAAGGCCCAGCCCTACCAGGCCGAGGATCACGAAACTGACAATGCCTGCGATCGTGAAACGCAAGGATGGACTGGCGACGACCTCCGCCTCATGGCCGCGCAGCGTCAAAAGGATATTCACTCCGACCGCGAGGGCCGGGATGAGAATCAGAACAGTAGCCGCAGCCCCCAGATACGGGAGAAACTGAGGCAGAGGACCGCCCGCCAGCTTCTGCATCCCCGCCCAGGGGCCAATCACGGCAAGGGCCCAGAAACCGAAGAGAGCCAGCGCATAGCTGTAGACGGGCCGACCAGTGATCTTGGGGGCCAGATAATAGGCCGTGCCAAGGGCTACCGGGGTAAAGAACAGGAAAATGAGCGCATACTTGAACCACGCGTTCACCCCCGCGGCCATGACGGGATGCCCGTTGAAAACGAAGACGAACAAGTGTGCGCTCAGGTAAATCCAGGGAAACCAGAAGAGAGCCGCGACCAGATACCACTGCGCGACGTAGGTCTTCCCCCCGGCGCTGCAGCGGAACTGGATAAACGACCAGATCGTAATGAAGAAGTAACTCACCAGCAGGAGGGGCCAGACCGCCACCGGAAATTCCATCCAGGGGCGCCCGGAACCATATCCCGCCAGGATTCCCAGGAAGCCCACGCCCACCGCAAAGTTCCAGAGGTGGCCGGCGGTGAGAATGATCCCCGCCGAGGTGCACTCCTTCCGCGAAAGACGCGCCAGGAGCCAGATAATGAGGCCAAAGGCCGCCTGACATCCCCAGCCGTAGACCAGGACGGTGAGGTGGGCCGGATATACCCGGCCGTAATTCAGGAAGCCGTAGTTGGCGAGAAAGGTCGAGTCGTGGGACTTGAAGGAGGAAATGAACCCAAGCAGGAGGGCCACTGCCAGCCAGGCCGCTCCGCTGGCAAAGAAAAACATCACCGGATGCCGAAGCGAGCGGTCGATTCTCGCCCGGAGATCGAGATCTTTTTGCAACGTCATATCGCTGTCAGTGTCTGTCGCCATCGAGGAGCATCCGTTAGTTCATTTTGCCGGAAGAAGATCGGCCGGGCTCAGCATCGGCTTGCCCTTTTCCCCTTCCATCGCCTTTACCTGCTCAGCGGTAACCGGTGAGGCCTTGTTCCCGAAACTGTTCCGTATATAGGTGAGAACGGCCGCAACCGAATCGTCATCGAGCGGAAGCGGAGCCATCGGGGCCACCGGGGTATAGGACTTCCCATTCACCTCAATCGTTCCGTTCAGCCCGCGAAACTGGATGGCGATCAGGTTTGCCACCGGCCCCAGCACCCATTCTGATTCCGCGAGAGGAGGGCCTGTCTTGTTGATGTGATACATACCCTCCCCATTGGCCCCATGACAAGCTGAGCAGACGGCATAGAGGGCCTGCCCCTTCGCCATGACGGCGGGGTCCACCGGTGCATCGGCCGGAACTTCAGGAAATCCCGCCGGAACTTTCACTCCAGTTCCCCCGGATGCCTTGCCAAGCTGGGTAGCCGAACCTGGAAGAATAAACTCAGGCTTCTCTACCGCCACGGGCGCNCTCTCNAGATACTTGGCACCCACCCGNTCAAAGCTCGCGTGGGCCAANTTCTGGGCTCCGGCGTGGNTTNCGTCGACCTCCTTCTTGATTTTTCCACGACGCTCGGACTCCATNTCGTCNTAGCCGTTTTTCACNGGCTTCTTGAAGCCAAACCCCAGNACCATGCCAACCAGCCCGAAGGCGGCNAAAAGAAGCAGGCCGACCCAGAAGGTGGAAAATCGCTTGAGGGAGTTGTCGTTCGCCGAGTCCATCAGTTGTGCACGTTGGCTGATTCNAGAATACGCGGGTCACGGTGCGGGTAGAGCGCTACTGACCCAAGGTTACGAAGGAGGANGAAGAGGAAGAAGGCACCCACTGTCACGAANGCGAGNACGTCGCCAATCATGGAGCCNTTGAGCCAGAGCGTCCACTTCTCCGGGTCATCCGGATTCAGGATCTTGCTCACGGATGGCCCGCGCTCGGGAATGATCATGTGATANACATCGATCATGTGCATGAAGAGCAGGTAACCGGCGACCACGATCATGTAGCTGTTCCGACGCTTGAGATCCTGTCTGATAAGAAGAAGAAAAGGTGCGGCAAAGTGTCCAAAGACCAGTAGGATGCTCACGTAATTCCACCCGCCGGTGTTACGTAAGACGAAATAGCGGGTTTCCTCGGTGATGTTGGCGTACCAGTAGAGGAAGTACTGGTCGAACGATATATAGGCCCAGAAAACCGTGAACGCAAAGGCCAGTTTCCCCATCAGGTGGTCATGCTCGGGTCCAACCACGTTCTTCAGGTAGCCCATCCGGCGAAGGAAAATCGTAATGAGGATNATGACCGCCATGGCATTCAGGGCGCTCCCGGCAAACACGTAAACACCCCACATTGTNGAGAACCACTTGTAATCGAGCGCCTTGACGAGATCGATGGCGAGAAAGGTGAGGACAACCGCAAAGACCGGCACTCCCCAGCATGAGTGGAAACGTGCCCGGTAGAGCCGGCTCACGCCNGGCTCCGGGTCNTGGTCCTGGTCAACGGACAATTTACGGAGGAAGTGGATCACGAAGCCGAGGAGCGCGAAGTAGGCGAACACCCTGACATACCAGAAGCTGATATTGAGATACCAATACTTGCTGGAGAGCAGGTGATCGGTGTGTTCGCCGTGGTGCAGGCCATCTGCGGCNGACTTGCCNATTCCACCACCGGCCATGCGGTGTTTCTCCATCCATTCGTAGAGGAATTCCTGGACCTGCGGCAGAAGAAGGGGAATCACGGGGATGATCATCCAGGGAAAAACATAGCCCACATTCTCCATGACCCGGCGCACTGAGACTCCCCAGCCNGANTTGGATATATTGTGCAGGAGGGTCCAGAANCAGCCGCCNAGGGCCAGCGTGGCGAAAAAGAAGAAGGCGTAGAGCCACGAGAAGCTATAAGANCCCTGGATTCCCCGACCGANGGCCCCGAGAAGAAGCAGGATACTCACGAGGAATCCGATCACGAAGATGCTCAGGGAAACCAACTTGATACGGCTCAGCTTGTCGGCTTCCAGCTTTTCGCCNTCGACCGGAATATCCGCTGATGTGACCAGTTCGTGTGCCATGCTAGAAATCAGTTGGGGGCCCCTCCTGTAGGCTTCTCCTGTGCCACGGAGACCGGCTCCGCAGGTTNACGCTCTGATGGTTCTGAATCNGCCTGGGCGGTTTCCNCTGCCGCNGGTTCCCCGGCCGGATCAGGAGCAGCCAACGGCTTCTTGGACTCCTGCAGNGCACGCACGTAGGCCACGATGGCCCAGCGGTCTCTGACCGGAATACTTGCACCGTATCCGCTCATCAGCCCCTTGCCCTGTGCGATGACATGATAAAGCATNCCATCAGGATACTGGTCGCTTCCGAAACGGGGGTCGTGCAGATTCGCGATCTTGGCGGCCATGTACCTGCTCACCGTCCCCGTCCCGTCTCCCCCCTGCCCGTGACATATCGCACAGAAAATCGCGTAGCGGTCCTGCCCACGACGCAGCAGGGACTGCATCTCCTCGGTAGCGCCNTCTCCGATCAGTTCCAGCTCCTCAAGCGGCAGGCCCCTGGCAAAATAGTCATTGATTGCGCCGGTATAATAGTGACCTGTCCGGCCTTCACCGAATTCCACCGGAAAGACGCCGTCGTCACTGGCATGCGGAACTGTCCCAGCTACGGGGAGGCGTGCGCCCATGCCGTCATGGAAGAAGTCACTGGGCTTCTGNCCCTTGACGAAATCCATCCGGTCCATGTCCGGGAAGATTTCAATGGGCGTATTGGTCGTCTTGCTGCCACGAAACCCGAAGACTCCAATCGTCAGGACGATTGCTCCGATAAAGGTGAGGAAGAAGTACTTCATGGTGTCAGCGTCAACTTACTTTCCGTCGTCCTCGACCAGTTCAATATTTTCCCCCCCGATCTCGCCGAGGAACCCCTTCGTACCCTCCGCCGAAAACTTGGGATCCCTCGCCTCGATCGCGATGAAGAATCCGTCGTCGGTAACCCGGTGGAATTGCCTGCTCGCAAAGAGCGGATGGTTCCAGCGCGGCAGCTGGCAGAGACCCAGGCAGCCGAAGAGCGTCGTGAANCCGGAGAAAAGCACGGTGAGCTCAAACATGATCGGGAAGNAAGCAGGCACCGTAAAGATGTTAGCCGGCTTGCCCTGCACGACGGTGGGGTAAATGCCTACCTGTGTGACATAGGCCAGCACGAAGGCGGTAATCAGCCCGGTGAGCCCACCGAAGAAAACAAAGTAGGGCAGGATCGAACGCCTGATTCCCATGGCCGAATCCAGACCGTGCACCGGGTAGGGCGTGTAGCAGTCCCACTTCAGGAACCCGGCATCCCGCACCTTCTGGGCCGCCTTGTAGAGGGCGGAAGCACTTTCGAACTCGGCCAGATAGCCATAAACACGTTTGACNGATGTGCTCATCAGACTTCGGCGGTTCCTTTCTCGATTTCTTGCTGGTAGGGGGACTCTACAAGCGTGCCNTCATCCGGGTGGGCCCTTTTATCATCAAAGTGCACATCGCTCTCCTCCTTGGCCCACTTAACCTCCGCGATNTTGATNCAGGGCAGGAAGCGGAGGAAGAGGAGGAAGAGAGCCGTGAACATCCCGATTGTTCCCAGGAAAAGAACGATGTCNACCCAGCTGGGGTTGTAGTATTTCCAGTTCGCCGGCATGAAATCNCGCGCGAGGGTCGTGACAATGATCACGAAGCGCTCAAACCACATCCCGGCGTTCACCGCCATGCAGACACCCATGACCACCCAGAGGTTCTCACGGCACCACTTGAACCAGAAGAGCTGCGGCGAAAGCACGTTGCAGCTCATCATTGCCACGTAAGCCCACCAGTATGGGCCCGTGATCCGGTAGGTGAAGGCCGCCATCTCGTACTTGGCCCCGGAATAAAAGGCCACGAACAGCTCCATNAGGTAGGCATAGCCAACGATCGTCCCGGTAAGGAGGATGATCTTGGCCATGTTATCGATGTGCTTCATCGTAATCATGTCATCCAGCCCGTATACGAAACGGGCCGGGATCATGACCGTGAGCACCATCGCAAACCCTCCGAAAATGGCCCCCGCCACGAAGTAGGGGGGGAAAATGGTGGTGTGCCACCCGGGCACGACTGACGTCGCAAAGTCAAAACTCACCACTGAGTGCACGGAAAGAACCAGCGGAGTGGAGAGCGCCGCGAGAAGCAGGTAAGTCATCTCATAGTGACTCCAGTGGCGNTTACTCCCCCTCCATCCGAGGGAAAAAATCCCGTAGAGGAGCTTTTTGACTCCCCGCTTGCAGCGATCTCTTATGGTGGCCAGGTCCGGCACCATCCCGAGGAACCAGAAGATCAGGGAAACGGTGAAATAAGTCGAAACCGCAAAGACATCCCAGAGCAGGGGGGACTTGAAGTTCTGCCATATCGCATTCGCGTTCGGAATCGGGGCCAGAAACCANGCCATCCATACCCTCCCGACGTGGAATGCAGGGAAAATACCTGCGCACATTACCGCGAAAATGGTCATCGCCTCAGCGGCCCGGTTGATTGATGTCCGCCAGTTCTGCCGTGTCAGGAAGAGAATGGCGGAAATGAGGGTCCCAGCATGGCCGATTCCAATCCAGAAGACGAAGTTCACGATCGGCCAGCCCCACATCACGCGGTTGGTGTTACCCCAAACTCCCACCCCGGTTGTCACGAGATAGGTCAATCCACCACCCACTCCGATGATGGCCATGATGACGGTCGGGATGAAGAGCGCCCACCAGATCCGGGGTTGCTTGTTCTCAATGACACCGCAGACACGCTCGGTAATCCAGTGGTAGGACCGCTTGTTGAGNACGAGCNTCTCNCGCTCCAGCACCGGGAGCTTCACTTCCCGGGGCGCGGAGGCCTCACTCGCAGTCTTGGTCGCGGTATCTGCCATGAAGAATTTCCGGGTTCGTATTAGGCGGTGTGAATGGTGGCGAGCCCCCGGTATTCCGCGTCGGGCATTTCGGGGTTGGGGTTTTTCACACGTGCCAGATAGCTGGTCCGCGGGGCCGTCCCGATATACTGCAACACGTCGTANTTGCGCGGATTGTGAACCAATTCGAGCAAGCCCTNGNCGTTCTTTTCCTCACCCTTGTACTTCGCTCGCCACACCTTGGCATCCTCCTTGTCGAGCAGGTTGCCGAAGCTGATGGCGTTTGCATCGCAGGNATCCTGACAGGCGACCTTGACGGAATCCGGCTTGATCCTCAGGTCCTCGGCACTGACAGCAACCTCGGTCGACTTGACGCCGGACCGGAGCGTCTTCTCGCGCCCGATCTGTTTTTGCTTGATCTTGGCGCTCTCCAGACGCTGCACGCAGTAGGTGCACTTCTCCATCACCCCACGCATGCGCACCGAGACATTCGGGTTGCGCTGGAGATGGGGNGCCGTTCCNCGCTGCGTCTCGCCGGCTGGCCCCNNGTANAGNTTGTGCGCAACGAGCGGGTTATACTTATTGTAGTCGAAATAATTGAACCGTCGNGCCTTGTAAGGGCAGTTGTTGGCACAATAACGGGTTCCGATGCAGCGATTGTAGGCCATCGAGTTGAGGCCTTCCTCGGTGTGGACGGTGGCGTTGACGGGACACACTGTCTCGCATGGNGCGTTTTCGCACTGCACGCAGGACACTGGCTGGGGTACCATCTCTGGGTTCTCCCTCACCCAGTCAGGGACGGGAACCTTTTTCCCACCCTCTTTCCTGATGTTGCCCTTNTCNTCATGCTCGTAGACAGGGGTCGCAAAGTAACGGTCCATCCGAACCCAGTGCATCTCGCGNCCCATCGCGACCTGCTGTTTGCCAACGATCGGGATGTTGTTCTCCGCCTGGCAGGCAATCAGGCAGGCGTTGCAACCCGTGCAGGTGTTGAGGTCAATTGCCATTGCCCACTGGTGGATCTTGTCGCTGATAAGATCCTCATGCTTCTCCTTATCCCCTTCCCAGGTCGTGGACCCGCGCCTCTTGTAAAGAGAGATNTTNTCCGGGGCGTGAGAGTCTACCGGNCCCTGCTCACGAACCTTGGCTACCTGCTTTTCAAACGAGAGCGCCTTCCCGTGGTAGCCGACTTTAGCGGTGGAAACCTCACGTGCCAGGGCCCGGCCATTCATGGCGTTGTGCTCCTGAACGAGCGCCACCGGATACCTTTCATTCAATTTCTCGACAGTTGTAGCGACCCCACTGAAGGAAGCCTCACTGCGCAGCTGGTTGGCATTGAANCCGGTATTGATCCCTACCAGGCCAACCACCGCAAAGGGGTCTTCTTCCCTGGCTACCGCCACCCCGTCCCGCTTATCGGATGCTCCCTGNCCATAACCCAGGGAGATCGAAATNCAGTCGTCGGCGTGACCAAAGGCAACCAGCACCGGAACCTCCATGCGGCCTGCCGCGGTTTTGATCACTACCATCGGGGCGGCAGCATTCTGCCCTTCATCGATCAGCGGCTTGGGGGCATTTTTCACCTTCCCGAGCAAGGGAACGTCCGTTTCCGGCTCCAGTTCCTGGACCGCGTCGTAGACCCCGAGGGCCTTGGCCGTCTTCGGGGAGACAAGCGCGGCGTTATCCCATGAGAGNTTGGAAATGGGATCTGGCGCTTCCTGCAGCCAGCCGTTATCGATGAAACGGCCATCCCAGACGGAGGCATCCGCAAGNAAGTTGATTTCAATTCCATCGGACTTTCGCGCCGTGAGGGTGGGCGCAGGATCTCCCACCTCCACACTGCTGTAACTACTGCTCTGCAGATAGCCGTTTTTCAGAGCCTCCTTCCAAGCCGTGTCGCTCTCGTCGTTGGCATTGGCTGGGAGGGCAAAGGTCTTGCGCACTTCCGCCAGAGCCGGGGACGGGGCTCCCTCGGGACCTTCTCCCGCAATAAGCATCGGCGCGGGAACACTGTCTTCCGCATCCCCACTCCCCACCTTGGCCCAGTCCACNGCCCTCCAGGAAAGAAGCTGGGACAGGATCTCTANTTCCGAGAATCCACCGTAAAGTGGCAGGATCATGGGCTGGACCAGCGAATAGGTTCCTCCCGCTGTCCGGGTGTCACTCCAACTCTCCAGATAATGTGCGGCCGGCACGTGCCAGTCGCTCGCCAGCGCGGTGGCGTCGGTCCGGAGGCCGAGGTGAATACTCAACTTGGCTCTGCTCAGGACCCTTCCGAAACTGCCCCCCGGACGATCGTAGACCGGGTTGGAAGGGCCAAGCAAGAGGACCGTGGTTTCGGAATCGACCTCGCTCTCGAATTCCGAGATCGTCCCGTAGNCCTGACGNCCCGTGGCATAGGCCACGATGGTCTCGCCGTAAGANCCAAGCCGTTTGTTGATTGCGATCGCGATGCGCTGGACGTCCTCACTGTGGCGGCTTCCCACAAGGACTACGGACTTGCCCTCGTGAGCCTTCAAATCCTCGACACAGGCTTCGATCCAGTTGTCGAAGTTTTCGGCACTCCCGAGGAGGGCGGCCTTTTCTTCAGCCGAAATCCTACCGGCCTCATAACCGCCCACCTCTATATCGAGTTTTGCCGCAACTTCTGCCGCGATCTTGGCAACCTGACTTGGCTTGGCCCGCAACCGGTGATCCGCCATTCCACCAGTCAGGCTGTAGGCGGTTTCGACCGCATANAGGCGGTTCATCGCTGCGGGGTCAATCTGCTGGCGGTAGTCCACGGCCCCGCCCTGCCTCCTTTCGGAGAATTGGACATGACTCCCCATGGGATCGATCCCCAGAAAATCACAATCCAGTGCCAGNATCCTGTCGGCCTTGGAAAGATCCACNACCACCTCGCCCCCATCCCCGAACACTTCCGCGTGCAGACGGCGTCGAGGTTCTCCCCGAAGAGCCTCATAGCTGTAAAACTTCGAACCCGGATAAGCCTCCTCGATCTCGGTCTTGAGTCGATTNCGGGTCGGGCAATCATCTTCNCCTNCCAAAACTGCGAGCTTCCCGCCTCCCTGCGCGATGGAAGCGAAAACCGCNTCGAATTCCTCCTGCGAGGCCTTCCGGCCGCTTTTCAGAAATACCCGGGAACGCTTGGGATCGTAAAGATCGAGAACGGAAGCCTGCGTCAGGGCATCCGCACCACAGCCATCGCCGTGCCCCCCGTTGGGCTCGAGTTTGGTGGGCCTCCCCTCAAAGGTGGTTACTACCAATGGGACCGATCCCTCCGCCCGCGGACGGGAGGAGGCATAATAAAGCGGCTTGCCGGGGATGACCCACTCCGGAGCCTTTTTGTAAGGCACGATGTAGGACTCCGGGCGNCGGCAGGACACGAGGGTCAAACCGCTCAACGCCGAAGAGGCTCCCATGAGCTTGAGGAAGCTCCGCCGGGAGGCCTGCTGGTCCTCTTCACTGAGATGACCCGCCCCCTCCGGGAACTCCCGGTCAAGCTGCTTTTGAAACGCGGGGCTCCGCTCGAGTTCTCCAACGCTCCGCCAGGAAGCAATGCCCTCGTCCTCCGCGGGAATCTCCGGATGATGCCAGATGCGTTTGCTCATGGGTTAGCGGTGGCAGGTAGAACAGCTCTCCTTGGCCTTGATGTTCCAGTGCTCCTTGAGAAACAGGCCGAGCTCCTTCTGGGTCTTCAGCTCCTCCCCGGACTCCGGGTGCTTTATCTTGTTCTGGGCGAGCCACTTCTCCGCATCGTAATCAAGGTTGAAGACCTCTTCCAGGGGTCGCAGGTGCTCCTCTGGGTTGCGGTGGCAATCCAGGCACCAGCCCATCGAGTGTGACTCGGCCTGGTAGACCACCTTCATCTCATTCACTTTGCCATGGCAGGATGAACAGGATACTCCACGGTTCACATGGGCTGAGTGGTTAAAAAANACGTAATCGGGGCTCTTGTGCACCCGNACCCACTTGATGGGCTCNCCATCAAACTCAGCATACTCGGTGTCGAAGGCCCGGCGCAGCGGCTTGAGCTTTTCGCTGTCTTTGCGGATGTGCTGGTGACAGTTCCAGCAGGTGCTGGCNGAGGGCANATTGGCGTGGCCGGCATGCTCCACGAAGCTATGGCAGTAGCGGCAGTCCATTCCGAGCTGGTTCACATGCAGCTCGTGGTCGTAGGGAATAGGCTGAGCCGGCTGATAACCAACTCGTTGCGCTTTGGGCGTGGCATAGTAGGAAAANGCAACTACCACCCCNGCTCCCGCTACCCCGAGGCACACCGCGATTTTCAGCGGCAAAACATTCGTCCAGCGCGGGAAAAAATTGGCCATCGGGTCAGGTTCGGGAAGAGTCTTACGCTTTGTGAAACTTTTCACAAGGACTTTGTGAAANTTTTCACAAGCGCATTTCTCGGCGCACTCCGCTTGGGTAAATTGGAGCCCCGCCGCAATAATAGGCTCCCTGATTTCAAGCAACTCCAAACTGGTTCTTGCCTCACAAAAATCAAACCCCCGGGATTTCCTTGTGAACAANCCCGACGAATGNGCCTCGGGGCACCGGATAGCGGCCTGCACCAAATCCTGNCCCGCTTAATCCTGGCGAGATTTTCCCAGNCTCCCCAAAGNAAAGCCCGCAGCCGGAGCCGCGGGCACACTGTGGGCTGATTCTCTCTGGAATCCCTCCCCCTACTTCGANGGCACATCGAAGTCNCCCAGCGCATACTGCAGGCCGCCGAGGTAAATTTTCAGCACATCGGGATGCCAGTACATCGCATCGTTGTGCCCGAGGGAACAATAGAATACCCGGCCTTCACCCCACTTGCGCACCCACGCTACCCCGTAATCGCGGTCAGNACGCTTGAGCCGCTTCTTATCGCTCTTCTCAAGGTCAAGACGCAGGAGCATCTGCACCTTGCTGGAGTCGTAGGGATCAGACAACTGGTAGATCTCTTCCTTGAAGGCCATGCTCTCACCATTCAGGTGGGCAACAATCGGGTGCTTCTCCTGCCCCTTCTCCACCGCGATGGTGACATTGCTNCCTCCNCCCCAGGGGTGCCCGTCAAAGGCTCCGTTGATCATTTTGGAATACTCCGGAGTGTGCTTTCCTCTCGGCTTCAGGGTGTCTGTCGCCGAGTGGAATCCCGCAAAGCCCTTGCCGCTCTTCACGAAGTCCTGAAGATTCTTCTGCAGGCGCTCGGAGCGGGCCTGTGCATCCGGTTTCCCCTTCTCGAGAAAAGGATCTCCGGTAGTATTGAGAAACAGAATGGCATCGAACTCGTTAATCTTGTNACTCTCAAAGTTGGCGAGGTCATCACTCAGGACCGCCTCGTAGGCGCCGGTCTTCTCTCCCATCATCCGAACCGCAGTCAGACCGGTCGGGATCGATCCGTGGCGAAACCCACCGGTCCGGGAAAACACGAGGAGCTTGCGCTTCTTCTTGGGCTCGGCGAACGCTTTCTCAGGCAGGCTGGGCGCAATCTTCTCGGCATTCTTGCCCTGTGGCTTGCCGTCTTTCTGGCCTATTGCCAGAGGAACCATCGCAGTCCCCAGCGCAATCGGCAGGATGAGTGAGAGTTTATTTTTCATGATCACAAGGTTAATCTCTAGCTTCGAAACATACAGGGTCGTCGAGGATCACGCAATCCTCCATGCGGAGAGCAGGGAATCCCAAATCCCTGACGATTAGCGCGGTATTGCCCAACGCCCTCACCGGCCCGTGCCCCCTCCTCATGGACACGCTGGCGCGCTCAGCGCCCTGGAGCCACACCCAGTAGCGCGGCCGGAGAAGACGCAACCGAACTAGAGATCCAGCTTGGTCCAGGACGCATTATTACTGGAAGACTCCACGCAAGCCTTGATGAAGGCGTTGCCCGCCACCCCATCGTCCACGCCAGGATGATCATAGCCGCCAGCAGGCGGATCAATTCCTTCAATCTGATCGCTGATGGCCCGGGCCGCAGCGAGATAGATATTGGCGAAGGCCTCGATAAAGCCCTCCGGATGTGCAAAGGGAATTCGCGAGTTCGAGGACGCCGCCTCCCCCAGATAGTCGTTGCCGCGCCGGTAGGTTTTCCGGGGAGCGTTCGCATACTTCACGATGAGCTCGTTCGGGTCTTCCTGGTGCCATTCGATGGAAGCCTTGGTTCCGTAGGCCCTGATATTGAGATTGTTCTCATCGCCATTGGATATCTGGGAAGCATAGATGATTCCCTTCACTCCGTCCGTGAAGCGAACCAGGCAGTTGCCATCGTCGTCGAGCTCGCGCCCGGGGATGAAGGCAGACAGCTCGGCCGCGAGCTCCTCCACCTCCACGCCACAGATATAGCGCACGAGGTTGTGAGCGTGGGTTCCGATGTCCCCCATGCAGTTGGAAGCGCCCGCAATGCTCGGATCGGCACGCCAATTGGAAATCTTGCCCTGCCCGTCGCCTTCCACATCCCCTACAGCGTAACCCTGCGGATATTCGGCCACCACCTTCAGCAGACGGCCCAGCTCTCCGTCCTGCACCATCCGCCGGGCCTCCTTGACCATGGGGTAGCCGGTGTAGTTATGCGTCAGGCAGAAGACCTTGCCACTGGCATGCACAAGCTGCTGCAGGGCCTTGGCGTCCTCGAGGTTACTGGAAAGCGGCTTGTCACAAATGACGTTGAATCCAGCTTCCAGGAAAGTCTTTGCCACCGAGACGTGCAGGTGATTCGGCACCACGATCGTCACGAAATCGATCTTGTCTTCCCGGGCAGCCTCCTTCTCCGCCATCTCCTCGTAGGATCCGTAGACACGGTCTGGATCGAGGAAAAAATCCTGTCCGCTGAGTTTCGACTTCTCCGGATCTGACGAGAATGCACCTGCAACCAGTTCGATCTTACCATCCAAGTTGGCCGCCATGCGGTGCACTGCGCCGATGAACGCGCCGCGTCCACCTCCAACCATTCCCATGCGGAGTTTTCTATTGAGTGCCATTTCTGTAATCAGTGAGGAGTGAGTTTACATTGATGACGGGTGCGGCACCCGCCGGAGAGTCATCAGAGGGCCACAGGCGCCCCCGAGCTTGCTGACTCGTACAGGGCATCGATGATCTTCATGAGTTTAAGAGCTTCGTCGGGAGTATTGAGGGGTTCAGCCGTTCCCTCGATGGCCTCGACAAAGTTGGCGGCCGAACGAATCCTCCCCATGTCTTCACAGGGCTCCGTTTCAATACTGCGGTTGACCGATTCGGCGTCCTCCTGAACGTAGAGCTCGCAAGAATCGATAGCCGTTTCATCGAGACCGTCCACCCCGAAGAGACGCTCGACCTTGCCGCCCGCCCGGCTGCCCTGGAAGACCACCGAAACCACCTCCCGCTCAATCATTTCCGCCCACGAATTCCGCAGGCTGAGAACCTGTCCACTCTTGAAAGTCACCAGTCCGTGCGCAGCAGCTTCCACGTCCGTCTTCCCGTCCGCATTGTCAGGAATTCCCCATGGGCCCTTGAAGGCCTTGTCGGTGATGAAGTCGTCAAAGGTCTGACCCAGGACGTGCGCCGGTTCGGGATAGCCCATGAAATACAGGGCCAGGTCAATCATATGCAGCAGATCGATGACCGGGCCTCCACCTGATAGTTCCTTCGTGGTGAACCAGCCCCCGAATCCCGGGATTCCAGTTCGCCTAATCCACTGCGACTGGGCCGAATTGATCGTCCCCACCGTGCCATCCGCGATCAGCTTCATCATGGCCTGGGACTCAGGCCGGGCCCGGTTGTTGAAGTTGAACATGATTAGCTTATCCGCCTTTTCAGCCGCGGCAATCATCTCCTGGACCTCCGCCGCATTCAGGGCAGGAGGCTTCTCACAAAAGACGTGCTTGCCCGCCTCCAGGGCCTGAATCGCAAGCGGCGCATGAAACTTGTTGGGAACGATGATGCTCACTGCATCAATATCAGACTGGAGAAGCACTTCCGTGTCCCCGAAGACCTGCGGAATACCCCACTGATCTGCCGAGGCCTGCGCCGCGGCTTCGTTGACATCCGCAATGGCGGCCAGTTCACCCCCGCCCTGCTGAAAACCGGGTGCGTGGTAGTTCAGCATCCCGCCCGCCCCGATGACTCCGACCTTTGTTGCCATGATCCGAAACGCAGTTGGAAATTACTGGTTCTCCTTGTCGAAGGCCGAATCGAAGATCACGTCGCTGGGCGCAAAATCGAGATCCCTGGTGAAGGCACAGCTCTCGGCAGCCCCGTGGAAGCGGTCCATCCGGCCATCCTCCCACTCTACTGAAAGGGGTCCCGCATAGGCGATGTCATTCAGGGCTACGATGATTTCCTCGAAATCCGTGTCACCCCGCCCCACCGAACGGAAATCCCAGAAGCGCCGTGCATCCGTAAAGTCGGTGTGACCCCCGAAGACTCCCACCGTGCCGTCACCATGGCCCCACCAGGCATCCTTCATGTGCACATGGAAGATCCGGTCCGCGAAATCACGGATGAACTTCACATAATCAACCCCCTGGTAGCCCAGGTGACTAGGATCGTAGTTGAACCCGAAGCGCTTGTGCCCGTCCACGGCCTCAATGGCCCGCGCCGCAGAGGCTATGTCAAAGGCGATCTCAGTGGGATGCACTTCCAGCCCGAAGTCCACGTTGACGGCATCAAATTCATCGAGAATTGGCTTCCAGCGGGCGGCAAAGTCGTCAAAGCCCTTCTGGTAGTATGCCTGGTTGGTGGGCGGGAAGGCGTAGATGGAATGCCAGATGCTGGATCCGGTAAACCCATTGACGACCGCTCGTCCGGAGCCCGCTGGCTTATCCGCCATGNAGGATGCCCCGGCATCGATGAGCTTCCGGCAGGCCTTGGCGGTATCGATCATCTCCTGGGCGGCCCGCTGGCGTACGCCTTCTGGATCACCGTCGCCCCAGACAGACGGCGAGAGAATAGCCTGGTGGCGCTCGTCGATATTGTCGCAGACCGCCTGCCCTACCAGATGGTTCGAGATCGCATAGCACACCATGTCGTGCTGCTTCAGAAGCTCCCAGCGGCCCTCGACGTAGCCGTCCTCGTTGAGCGCCTTCTGCACATCAAAGTGGTCGCCCCAGCAGGCGAGTTCAACTCCATCGTAGCCCATCTCCNTGACTCGGGGGAGCAGCTCAGCGAGCGAAAGATCGGCCCACTGGCCGGTGAATAATGTTACTGGTCTTGCCATCGGTCTGTGTTGTTGCGAATTGCTGTGTCCTTAGTCATTAGGGAGCGGAAACGCCTCGTGCAAGGCTGAGACCCACTTTTGCTCCAGATCATTGTAAATGTCGCCCGCGCCCTCCTCGGGAGTCACGGTCGAACCTGCTTCCGGCTGGCAGAACGAANCTTCCAGCTCTTCGAGGGGGATGCCGCAGGAAGCCTCTGCTGCGCGCATGGCCGCTCCAAGGGCCGCGGATCCCGTCACACTCAGTCGTGAGACCGGAACGCCGAATACGCTGGCAACCGTCTGCGCGATGCCATCGTTCCGGGAGGCCCCACCGGTCAGGTAGATGGTCTCGGGATCCACNCCGAGCCAACGGGAGTGCACCTTCATGTTGAGGAACTGCCCTTCCAGGACGGCCCGCACNACCGCAGCNGGCTCGACGGAATCGAGCCCCAGGGAGACTGTCNCGCTGGAATCCNCCCGCGGCGTGATCTCCGGACCGAAGAACGGCAGCATGAGGCGCCCCTCGTTCCCGATCGGGGTCTTGGCCAGTCCTTCGCGGTNGAAGTCCGCCCAGTCGAGACCCAGATCGTCTTTCACACGCTCCCGGGCAAGGGATCCGTTCAGGAAGCAGATCAGGCTCATGAAACCACCCATCGGATTTCCGAAGACGTGCCCATAGCCGTTCGGGTCCGTGCGCGGCTCCGGCATGGCNGCGAACAGGGTGTCACTCGTCCCCAGGCTGATGACTACCTTGCCCGGCCGGGACGCCCCCATGCCCACCAGGCTGCAGGGGTTGTCCCCGGAAAAGAGAACGACCTCACAGTCNGCACTGAGGCCGTATTTCTCCACGAAGAAGGAACTCACGGTTCCTGCAATCGTGGAGGAAGCCTGCGCAGGTGGAAGTTTCTCCCGCAGCCCCGGGACGGTAGCATCCAGGAGAGTGTCATCCCAGTCTCCGGAAGCCAGGTTGAGCAGGTTCATTCCAGCTCCGTCACCGTGATCAATGGGCACGCTCCGGCCGGCAAGAATCGATGCCATGAACGAGCTTACAAGGTGGATTACCCCGGTCAGCTCCCAAGCGTCGACGTGCATTTTGGCGAAGCGGCGTATCTGCGGGCCGGTAAAGCGCTCGATCGCAATTGAACCGCTCCGGCTGCAGACCTCGGCATTACCACCTGCCGCCCGGGCGATTTCTGCACACTCCTCGCTGGTCGCGGTGTCCATCCAGATAGGAGCGGTCTGCCGGGTGAGATGAGAGAGGACCTGGGATTTTAAGGTCCGGTNCGCATCGAGATTNCGCACCGTGTCCGCAAATCCCTCATCAAGGTAGACACTCCCATGCTGTTGGCCAGAGCCCGCAATGGCGGCGATCTCNCCAAGGTTGACCTCGCTTGCCGNCAGCCGTTCGAAAAGCAGTTCGAGGGCATCNAGCCACATCAGGGGATCACTGTGGACCTCACCCCCNTCTCCACCCGGGATGAATCCCGAGGGNTGCCCGTAGTCCGGCAGGTCGCTGCCGAAGTGCACCGCTTCCTCGTGGATAACCGATCCCGAGGCCGTATCCAGAACAACCGCCGAGACACTCTGGGTCGATGAGTCTAGTCCGAGAACAGTTGGCATGGCGGATCTTTAGTTGTGCTTCCNGGACGGCGCTTGGGGATGACGGAGGTGAGAACTGAGCTTGCGCAGGACTCCGGGTCGACCCGTATTAAGGAAAATCTGCTTGGCACGGCAGGTAGTGTGTTTCGTCAGCGTGTTGATAGCAGCGGCGCGGAAGATCTTCCGGTTTCATTGGGTTTTCCCGCGGGTGATCCGCGCCGTCTGCGTCTTCCTCGAGCCGGGAATCGGAACGTTAGAGGTAATCGTTGAGGAGGTTTTCCAGCATTTCCTGCCGGCCGCTCTCCAGAGCTGGCGAGTCGATCCCCAGGGCATAGGAGTCGAGGGATTCCAAGCTGGCTGAGCCAGCTTCAATTTCTGCCCCCACACCACTGTCGTAGGACGAGTAGCGGGCCTTCACAAACTCGTCGAAACGCCCGTCCTCAATAATTCTGGCCGCGATCTTGAGCCCTCGGGCGAAAGCATCCATTCCGCCCACATGGGCATGAAACAGATCCTCGGGCAGGTGCGATTCACGCCGGCGCTTGGCATCAAAGTTGAGCCCTCCGGTCGTAAAGCCCTGTCCATCGTTCATTTTCAACACTCGCAACATGATGTTGGCGCAGCTGTATATGTTGGTCGGAAACTGGTCTGTGTCCCATCCAATCAACTGATCCCCACGGTTGGCATCGATCGAACCCAAAGCTCCCGCCGCGGAGGCCACATCGAGCTCATGCTCCATGGTATGTCCTGCCAGCTCAGCATGATTAGTCTCGATATTGAGCTTCAGGTGATCCAGCAGATCATACTCTCTCAGGAAGTTGAGACAGGCTGCCGCATCAGAGTCGTACTGGTGGGTGGAGGGCTCCCTCGGCTTGGGCTCAATGTAAAACTGGCCCGTAAATCCGATCTTCTTGGCATGATCCACCGCCATATGGAGCAGACGGGCGAGGTGGTCCAGCTCGCGCTTCATATCCGTGTTGATCAGAGACGCGTAACCCTCTCTTCCACCCCAGAAGACATATCCCGCCCCTCCAAGCGCGTGGGTGGCTTCGAGGGCATGCTTTACCTGACTGGCCGCATAAGCGAAGACATCAGCACTGGGAGAAGTGGCCGCGCCCTGTGCGTAGCGCGGATGGGCGAAAAGACACGCCGTACCCCAGAGCAACTTCTTGTCACCCGCGTCCTGCCCCCCTTTGAGCTCCCGGGTCACACGTTCGAGATTGGAATGTGTTTCCGCCCAGGTGCCACCCTCCGGGGAGACGTCCCGGTCGTGAAAGCAATACCAGTCAATCTGGCACTTCTCCAGGAACTCGAAGAAAACCGGCACACGCGCCAACGCATTGTCCAACGACTCGCTTCCGTCATCCCAGGGCATCAGCGCGGTACCCATACCAAAGGGGTCACCAAGTGGATTGCGCATGCAGTGCCAGTAGGCAGCACCAAATCGCAGATGATCCTTCATGCTTTTCCCGGCGACCAACTCGTCCGGATTATAGTGACGGAAGGCGAGCGGGTTGTCCGAATCCGGCCCTTCAAATTCGATCTTGGACACGCTGGGGAAGTAGTCTGACATGATGTGCGGAAACGATTTTACACCCTGAACCGTGAGTATTCAGGGGGCGCGACGCTAAAGCCCACCCCCTTTCCGGACCAGAAATAAATCCGGCATCTTTTTGTCGAAAATCGTTGCGCCTTTGTCGGAAGAAAGGAATTTTTCCTGCGCCGGATTTTACTAAATTCCGCAGAAACGGATTTTCCAATGACCAGCGAATCCGAACCAGCAGGCTCTTCCACCCCAACGAATTCTTCGATCCCGGGGTTTGAGTCCTTCGTAAGCACCTTGCGTCCCGGCCAGATCGCCCTTGGCCTCTTCGAGGCCCTTCCCGATGTCCTCTTCTGGATCAAGGACCGCCAGAGCCGGTTTATTTTTGTAAACCGTGCCTTCAGTGACCTTATTCGTCGACGACCCGAGGACTTCATTGGTCGCACCGATACAGATATCTTCCCCGCCGAAATTGCCCGCTCCTTCCTTCAGGATGATCAAACTGTCTTTAAAACCGGAAAACCCATTCTCAACAAGATGGAACTGGTGACCCGCAAGGCAGGCGGAATCGAGTGGCGCATGACTTCCAAGGTTCCCCTCATCAGCAACAACGAAGATCTGGTGGGCACTTCCGGGATCTCCAGGCGACTCGACCAGCGCGAGGGACACCCCCTCCCGGAGCCTTATCGGGCACTCTCCGAACTTGTCAATTTCGTGCACGACAACGTGGATCAAACGCTCAGCGTGGATGAGCTGTCCAAGAAGGCGGAGATGTCCATCAGCACACTGGAGCGCCGCTTTCGCAGCCACCTTGGCACCTCACCGAAACGCTTTATTCTGCACGCCAAGATCGCGGCCGCCTGCGACCGCCTTCTCAACACTCCCATGAGCGTCGGCAAGATTGCAGAGTCCCTGGGCTACCTTGAGCACGCTTCCTTCACGCGGGCCTTCACCAGCGTGATGCACATGTCACCCACCGCCTATCGCAAGTACTACCTGGTGCGAACCTGACAGGATCCTCCCGCCCCTGCAGGGCCACCGAAACTCGTGGCCGGCTTACTCCGCCGCGCCCCCCACCGGAGCAGCGTCCACTCCCGGGTCAGGGCGAAGAAACCTGATCCCCTCGCTCAACTCCTCTGTCATCTCCTCCATCATTTCAGCCTGAGCTTCCTCAAAGATCTCTGCCTGCCTCGCCGAAAGAATCTGGCGTGGAGCATCCCCGAGGGTCGCAACACCAGACTTCCAGTCATCGCGCAGGCGCTGCACGATCCCCGGCTCCGAAAGCTGCTGGAGGACCCCGCGCCCTTCCCAGCGCTCGTGCATGCCACTCTCCATCCGGGCGGCATAAAGAATGTCCACGAGTCGTGCCTCCTGCTCTTCACTCAGGGGCACGCCCCCATCCATCATGACCTCGCGCAGACCGTCCATTTGCTCGTATTCTGGTACTCGAGCCCGGTAGTTGCGATAGCGATCCCAGTCTTCCTCGTCATTCAGGAACGCCCTCATTTCCTTCCGGCGTTGCTCCCGGTCTGTTTCCCACTCCTGCATGATGCCTTCGCGGTCCTCTTCCTTGGCCATCAGGAGCCCCATCCAGAGCATGTCCTCTGAGCCCAGTTCCGCCCCGGCCAACTCAAGAAAGTGCGCACGCTCTTCATCAGAAAAGGCGAAGTCCGCCAGCAGCGGTGCGAAACGTGTCTCCGCATGCTCCACGCTCTCCTCCAGCGCCATTTTCCTGCCAGCATCAGTTTGCATCAGCGCGCGAATTAACTGACCGACCATTTCCTCCGGGCTTTGCGTCTCCTCGTCCTCCCGAGAGCCGGACCCAGCACCTGTCGCATTGCCCGGCTCAGCCTCCCGGACGCTCCTGAGTCTGCCTCCAATCCTCGGACCAGAGGAGAGGGCTCGGCCCACCGGCCCGCCGGAAGCTCCCGGCCCTCCCCCGGACTTCTTCACCCCGCCTTTTTCCTTGAGCTCCGCCAGCTGGTCCTGGAGATCCGAAATGCGATCCATCGCCACCACGAGTGCAATCGCGAGACAGATCGCCAAGCCGAGCGAAAGCGAAAATCCCTTCCTCATGCCTGCTGCACCTAGCACAGTTTGATGCCCGCGAAACCTTCCATTGTGGAAAGGAGCGCAATCCTCGTTTTCCCGGGGGGTCGAGATATTGGCTCTTAGGTCATTAAGATTCTGAAAATAAGGACATTAAATTAAATTCGGCCCCTTCTTATTTTGCGCTTCCCCATTTAAACTAGTTAGACTAGTTTGTTTTTCGTGAGGAGGATCGGGATTTTTGAAGCCAAGACCAAGCTCAGTGCCATCGTGGCCGAGATCATGACGGAAGGGNGAATATTCCAGATCACCAAGCACGGGCGGGCGGTAGCCGAGCTNCGCCCTCCNAGCAGCTCCCCATCCCAGCCCCNCCGGGGCTCGGCCAGCGGTCCTGGATTCTGGATGGCCGAGGACTTTGACGAGCCGCTTTANCAGCCAAACCACNATACTTTCAACTGCCCACCTGTGCGCNCTCCTCTGCGCTGATGCACCTGNAANAGCCCGAAAGAGCACCACCGCCTGCTATCACCCAACGAAGGAAACCCCGAGAAGGATCCCCCCAAGGAAAAAGTGGCTGCCCGTCCACAAGTTCACCTCACGCGATTGCAAAAGCTACATTGCTGACTGTGCCCCCCCTTTAACTGCCAACCCTGCAAACCCCCNGCCTTGCCGGACCCCGGGATCCCATCCCGGGGTCCGGCCCGTTTAAGGCCCCTGAACACCCTCCCCTCAATCACCCTCATGAATCTNCTCCTCGACTCCAATACGGTCGTCTGGTTCCTCGAAGGAGCCTCCGAGCTCTCGGACACGGCTGCCAGCCTGATAGAGAGCCTTGAGTCCCGCTCCATGGTCAGCTCGGTTACCCCCTGGGAGCTCGCCGTGAAAACCGGTCTCGGCAAACTGCGCCTTCCCTACAGCCTCGATGAAGAGTTTGACGNTGCCCTCCAGGCNATGGGCTTTGAACTTCTTCCCCTCAGCAAGGCTGCCCTGGATCGCACNACGCGCCTCCCCGGTCACCATCGCGACCCCTTTGACCGGCTTTTGGCCGCCGAGGCGCTGGAACACAGTGCGACAATGGTCAGCCCCAACGAAATCTTTGATCAATATGGGGTAAGGCGTATCTGGTAGCGACGATCAAGGATCTGCCTCGCCTTCAGTGAGTCGCTGGAACGCATCCTGCAGGTGGGCAGTGATTTTACCCGGAGCCAGTGGAAGCTCGACAGCATCTACCTTCCGAATAGGATGCACCTCCCGCGTAGTAGAGGTCAGGAAGGCCTCCGAGGCCCGGGATAACGAGCCTACCGGCACGGCCTTCTCCAGCACTGACACCCCCTCTCGCTCGCACAGCTCCATGACGAGCGCACGGGTTACCCCCGGCAGGCATCCACTGGAAAGCGGAGGAGTGATGAGCTGACCATCGCTCACGAGGAAGACGTTTGATCCGGTCCCCTCGCAGAGATCCCCCCTCGTGTTGGCGAAAATAGCCTCCCCCGCCCCGGCCTCCCCCGCACGGGTCAGGGCTACCACGTTCTCCCCGTAGGAGGTGGTCTTCAATCCAGCCAGCGCTCCCTGCTCGTTGCGCGTACAGGAGACTACCACGACATCTTCGGTCGGAGCCCATTGCGCNGCAGCGGAAGCAGCCACGAGGGTTGTTTCTGCAGCCNCTCCCCGCTCGCTGCCCAGGGGAGCAGGGCCNCCGGTCACCGTTATGCGGAGACGCGCCCGCACCGCACACAGATTGTTGGCTTCCAGCACAGCCACCGATGCAGACATGAGCTCATCCTGAGCACGCACGGCCAGGCCCATCGCCGTGGCCGATTTTACCAAGCGCTCGTGGTGCCTCGTAAATGCAAAGGGCGTACCCGCGTAACAAATCATCGTCTCGAAGACCCCGTTTCCGACCGTGATGCCATGATCAAATGGGGAGATCCGCACCTCCTCCGCTGGGCACAGGGTGCCGTTGATCCATACCATCTCATTCATCACGGGAGCACATCTCACCTACGGAAGATTTGCAACTCCCATCGAATTCCCGATGATCAGTCCAGCCCTTGAACTATCTCGCTCATCTTTACCTGGCCGGACCATCCGATGCCTCGCGCATCGGCAACCTGCTGGGTGACTTCGTGAAGGGTACGCCCGCCTCTCTGGCTGACGATTACCCGGATGAAGTCATCGCTGGGATCATGATGCACCGCAGGCTTGACCACTTCACTGACGCACACGAACAGTTCCTGAGGGCCCGGGACATGCTCGCCCCCGAACGAAGAAGATTCGCCGGAATCGTAATCGATATCTTCTTCGATCATTTTCTCAGCCGCTACTGGTCCCACTACTCCGAGCAGCCCCTTCCGGAGTTCATTGACGACGTATATTGCTCCCTCGAACGGCACCCCGGGTGGCTCAGCCCGGATCTCGCCGCGATCCAGCCCCGTATGCGCGAAGAAAAATGGCTGCATGGCTACGGATCACTCGAAGGCG
Source organism: Roseibacillus sp. (assembly GCA_002721695.1). GTDB lineage: Bacteria > Verrucomicrobiota > Verrucomicrobiia > Verrucomicrobiales > Akkermansiaceae > Roseibacillus_B. The sequence continues at coordinate 108,372 of PBLI01000039.1, forward strand.
TGGCACACACCCTTTCCCGGCTGGTCGCCCGCTCTCCCCGGACAGCCGCCATCGAGCACTCCACAGATGACCTTGAGGCACACTATGGCGCTTTCAGAGACAGCTTTGTGACCTTTCTCCCGGATGCCCGGGCCTACGCGGCCACGCTGCTTTCACAGGTTTCTCACGACGGTTGAAGTTTTGCTTCAATCCGTTCGCGGAACTCCCTCAGTGCTATTTCAAGAAGCTCCAGCTCCGCGTCGAACGCGCGGGCGAGCAAAACAGCCTCGGCCAGCTCCCCGGCCCTCGCCCGCAGGTCCAGCTCGCTCACGCAGTTCCAGGCCCGCCCCGCACAGTAATTCCCGACCAGCCCCTTCATGCGGTGGGCCGCCTCATGAAGCGCTGCCATGTCACCCTCCTCTTCTGCCTTCCGGAGTTCCGCCCACATCGTCCGGGCCTCCTCCTCGAAGATGCGGATCAATTCACACATCAGCGTTTCATCACCAATGCGGTCCCGAAATTCCTCCGGATCAAAGACCGAGGAATCTGGTGCCTCTTTTCGCTCCTCCACCGAACCCTCCCGATCCAGGGACTCCTCCTCTCCAGAGACTGACACCTCGGCTCCATCGTCGCTCGCAAAACGTTCCACGACTTCGTAGAGCTCATTCGACTCAATAGGCTTTGAAACATAATCGTCCATCCCGGCCGCAAGGCATTCTTCGCGGTCTCCCGGCATGGCATGGGCCGTCATCGCAATGATGGGAACGTGCCGGCCAGATTCCCGTTCCGAGGCCCGGATTTCCCGCGCAGCCTCATAACCACTCATGACAGGCATCTGAATATCCATGAGAACGGCATCAAAGTCCTCTCCTGCCACCAGGTTCACTGCCTCCCGCCCGTTCTGCACAACCCGGACGCTATGACCTCGCCGCTCCAGCAACCGAACCGCCACCAGCTGGTTCACCTTCCCATCCTCCGCGAGGAGGATGCTCATTCCGGGAGCCACGAGGGGACGCGTGCCCGGTTCCCGCCGACGCTTCGGCGGGAGCTGCTCGCCCATACCCATCGCATGCACAATTGCATCAAACAGGATGGACTCCTTGACCGGCTTGTTCACCAGCCGCGCAATCCCCACCTCGGCAGCCTCCTTACTACGAGCTGCCCCACTGACTGAGCTGAGCATGATCAGGGGCAACCCGGACCAGTGGGCCTGCCCGCGAATACGAGCCGCCAACTGGATGCCCTCCATCCCGGGCATGCCAAGGTCGATTACAGCCAGCTGCGGCTCATTTCCCTCCTTTGCCAGCTCGTCCAGCTTGGCCAGGGCACTCTCTCCGTCCGGACAAAGAATCGCAGCCATACCCCAGTGAACCAGCATCCCTCTCACTGTCTCGCGCTGGGTTGCATTGTCATCGACCACCAGCACGGGCAATCCCTTCAGGGACCGCAGGATACTGGACTCCCCACTCGTCCCGGTCGCCCCCGCCCCGAAGACGCCCGTAAACTGAAAAGTGCTGCCCTCACCCTCCACGCTTTCGACCGAAATCTCACCTTCCATCTTTTCCACGATTCGCTTGGAGATGGCCAGACCCAGTCCTGAGCCTCCGAACTCCCGGGTGGTGGAGCTGTCCGCTTGGGCAAACACTTCGAAAATCGTCTCCTGCCGGTCTTCCCGCACACCCACCCCGGTGTCGCGTACCTTGAACAGCAATTCGTGCNGCCCCTCCCTTTTTCCGGCCTGCTCCACACATACAAGGACCTCCCCCCGATCGGTAAACTTGAGCGCATTGCCGACCAGGTTGACGATTACCTGGCGCAGACGCGTCAGGTCTCCCACCANGACCCGGGGAATCACCGGTTCCACACGAAGAACCAGTTCAAGATTCTTCTCCTCCGCTCGGGGCGAGAGGGTCTGTAGAATATCTCCCAGNGAATCCCGCAAATCAAATTCGCGGCGTTCCAGTTCGAGCTTGCCAGCCTCGATCTTCGAATAGTCCAGAATGTCGTTGAGGAGCATGAGCAGGGCCTGNGCAGACTGCTCCACCAGGACCTGGTAATGTCTCTGCTCCTCAGTGAGATCCGTGCCCAGCGTCAAGTCCGTGATCCCAACGATTGCGTTCATGGGCGTACGAATCTCATGGCTCATGTTGGCCAGAAAGTCCCCTTTGGCCTTGCTTGCCTCCTCCGCCCGTTCCATCGCCACCCGCAGCTTGTCCTGAGCCTCTCCCAGGCGAACAGTCATCTTGTTGAACTCATGGCTGAGATCGGAAAGCTCATCGTGTCCCGACTCTGAGATNGGCTCCTCGTTTGTCCCCTTTCCTATTTGCTTGGTAGCCTCCACCAGATGCCTCATGCGGCGGGAAACGGGAAAAACCACCCAGAGCATGACTGCCACCCCCAGAAAGGTGGCCACTACGGTTGCGAGGAGGACGTTGTTGCGCAGTTGCCGGACCGGCGCGAGCACGGTATCCGCTTCCGCGGTGTGCACCGCTACCCATCCCAGNCTGCTNACGATCCCATCTTCCGGGGGCACCGCATAGGTGTAGACCTGCTCCCGGCCCGAGGCATCTCGCTGGAGGAGCTGGGTTCCCTCCAGCTCTCCGTTCTCATTTTTCACCAGATAACGACTCCCATCCGAAAGGGCACGGGTCATNCCACGTCCACCGATACGAATCAGTTTCCCATCCCTGTTGAGGAGCACCATCCCACGATCCCGCCCCCCTCTCCGTGCGTAAAAATCCACCACCTTGAGAACTTCCTGCAGATCGATCTCCACGCGCAGCATCCCCACAAATTCACCCTCCCGGTCATCGATCCGCCGGCAGAACTCAAGGGTCACGACTTCCTCGTCGCCACCCGGTCCGCGGCTCACCGTCACGTCACCAAGAAACTCTCCCTTCGCTTCCGCAGCCTTCCACCAAGCGCTCTCGTTGTGAAGGTATGTCGATGTCGGCCCGCTCTGTGCCACCAGCCCTCCGAAGACGTTGCTCAGGGTCACTTCGCGNAAGACTTCAANCTCCCCGCTCAACTGCTTCATCTTGCGGACTGTCGACGCAAGTTCCTCTGACAGNGCATGGTCCAGAACCTCGTCGCCCACCTGTTTCCTCACTTCAGAATCCTCGCTCGTCCAGCGCTCCACCCGCCCCCTCAGCAGGGCCTCATGGTCCGGATNANCCCTCAGCTCCCGGTTCGATTCGACCAGCGTGTTGATGACCTGCTGACTGCTGAGAAGGTCTCGCCAGGTGCCCGTCCGTGCCTTCAGAAGACGGTCAATTTCCTGCTGGACGGAGGTCACCTCTGCCATCGCCGCAGTCTGAATCGCAGCACGCAGCTGATCCTGCGAGGTCTGCACCACGTAAATCCCCACCAGCCAGATCAGGGCCGGCGGNACGCAGGTCGTGAGCAGGAGCTTTGTCGAAAGCCTCATCGCGGTGGGAGCATTCCTCTATACTCGCGCAGTTCAGCCTGCACCAGAAAAAGGCTGGATCCNTCCCTCCCGGACCAGGCGCCCTTGCTAAACCTCCTTCAGNATGCCGGTCGAGTCCCCGAGACGNCCCGCGGGCGCTCCAATCTCCTCCAGCATCCGCAGGTAGAGGTTGTTCAANGGAAGATCGGTATTGAGATCAACATGTCTNCCNGTCCGNAACTTTCCTCCCGCNTGCCCCGCCAGAATGATGGGAAGNTCGTTGTGAGTGTGCTGGTTTCCATCGGAAAGCCCACCACCCCAGACGATCATCGAGTTGTAGAGCAGAGGCTTNCCGTCAACATCCTTCGTAGTGCGCATGCGCTCGAGAAAATACGCAAACTGCTCGAGATAGAATGTGTCGATCCTTGAGATCTTCTCGATCTTGGAGCGGTCGCCCCTATGATGAGAAAGGCCNTGATGNCCNTCCTTAACGCCGTGGGTAGGNAAATTGCGGTTACTCCCGTCATGGGCGAGCAGGAAACTGGCNATNCTTGTCTGGTCGGCCTTAAANGCCAGGATCATCATGTCGAACATGATCCTGATGTGCTCGTGGTAGTTGCGGGGAATTCCATTCTCGGGGGCNGCCACCCCGGGATCCGGCGGAGGCCCCATGCTCTCGGCCTTCTCGATCTGCTGCTCGATCTCACGCACACCGGTCATGTACTCATCGAGCTTCTGCTGGTCGTTCCGNCCNAGGTTCTTTTCCATCGCCCTGGCATCGTCGAGAACGAAATCAAGAATGGACCGCTTNTCCGCACTGCGAATGGCACGGCTCTTCTTGCGTTCTGACCGGGANCCNCCCCCGAAGAGACGCTCNAAGACNAGTCTCGGATTCGACTCAGGGGTCATGGGCTGGGTGGCAGACCGCCACGAAATGTTNTACTGGTAGGCGCANGAGTAACCCGAGTCACAGTTGCCTGACTTGCGCACCCCGTCACACGAAAGCTCAAGCGAAGGCAGACGGGTTTCCNGCCCCAGGTGNTTAGCCGCCATCTGGTCCACCGAAATTCCCAGCCTGATATCCGATCCTGAGGTTTTCCTCGGGCGTGAACCTGTCAGGAAGGTTGCATTCCCGCGCGCATGATCGCCTGCACCNTCCCGTCCTCCCCAGCCGTTGGCCTGCTCCAGNCCCTTGAGAACCTGAAGATCGGAGCGGAACTGTTCCAACGACTTCATGGAATCGTTGAAGACAAAANCCTTCCCGGATCCCTGCGGGCGCCACTTGTCCATGATGACGCCGTTCGGNAGGCAAAGGTANGCCATGCGCAACGGNGCCCCACTCGCNGTCACTCCNCGGGCCCCGGCGGCAGCNNGGGCCACTCCNATGGAACTCAAACCGGGNAGAGCAACACTNGCCCCCAGTCCCCTCAGAAAGGCTCTTCNNCCCGGCANCATCNTGNTCTGGCTCATCTGCCNGNANTATACGTTATTTCANNGGAATTTCGNACAGAAATCGTCGCCCGAANNAATTACGNCCGGAAAGCCTATTTTTGCAACCNNTCCCCGTCCCCNCGNCGTTTCTGGAACGGGNNACTCTCCACGATCCCNTNGATCAAGTCCACCATNCTACCNTCNTCGNCATTCAGNCGGGCAACAATNGCGTCAACNGTAGGNGCGTCNTAATATTCCACNCCCCNTCCCAGGGCNTAGGTAAGCATCTTCTCNGTCAGACACCGATAAAAGTCCTGNNTNCGGGAGGTNGCCAGGATCTCTTTAAGNTCCATGACNTTGGAGAATTTCTCNCCCGTCACNAGCTGNCCGGCACTGTCAATNGCCTTGCCGNCTTCCTCGTCCCTCCACTGCCCNATCGCATTGAAATTCTCNAGNGCCAATCCNATCGGGTCCATGCGTTCATGACATGATTTGCACAGTGCCTTCTGNCGNTGAGCNATCATCANCTCCCTCATGGTCCCATCACTCAGTTCCTTTNTCACTTCCTCAAGTTCGGGAACATCNGGCGGAGCAGGNGGNGCNGGNGTTCCCAGAATGTTCTCAAGAACGAACAGNCCNCGCTTCACCGGAGAAGTCCGGGTGGGCTGCGAGGTGACGATCAGGAANGTNCCCTGCGTGAGAATNCCTCCCCGTGNCCACANGTCCTCCCCGAACTCCACCCGGCGATGTTCCCGTCCCTGGACCCCGGGGACACCATAGAATTTGGCCAGAGCCTCATTGAGAAAGGAATACTTCGCGTTGAGCAATTCCAATACGGGNCGGTTCTCCTTCACGATGTGCTGGAAGAAAAGNTCCGTCTCAGTCTTCATGTCCNTCCTGATCTCCTGATCGAATANGCGCTCCGCAGACCTCTTATTGCGNTCCCCNAGAATACGCCGCACATCAACACTGAGGCCNCNNAGATCACGAGCCTGCAGCCACTGNCCGACGAAATTCCGGACCATCCTGTNGGCCTTGCGATCGGCCAGCATNCGGTCTACCTGGGANCGCAGGTTGACACGCAACTGTCCTCTGGANGCCAGTTCAAGTAATTCCCCGTCAGGCGCGGAACTCCACAAAAAATAGGAAAGNCGCGAAGCGAGGGAGAACTCATCCACCGCGACCACCCTCCCCGGGTTATCAGGCTCAGCCTGCACTTCACTCCGGAAAAGAAACCGAGGNGANGTCAGGACGGCNGTGACCGCCAGTTTCACTCCATCTACAAACCTNGCACCTTCTTGNCGGGTTCGACTNAGCGCCATNCCAGTCAGACGGTCCACCGTGGCCTTTTCTGCCGGGCGCCTGAAAGCCCTNGTCGCAAATGCTTCCACGATCTCCCGCATGTAGGACTCCCTTGCCANCTCNCCTTCCGGTGGCATCCCCTTGAAAAAGATCCGTCGATAGCTTTCCGGATAGGACTCCCAGTCGCTTCCTCCCTTGCGGACCANGCTGCAGTCCTCGACCCGGACCCCCCACGTCCCTTCNCCCTCCCCTGGTNTTCCCGGGACAATGGAGAATTCAAAACGGTGATCTCCTTCACTGAGTTCAACCTCNCCGTTGAAGACCCCTCGCGAACGACGCCCGCCACTCACCTCAACCTCGGCAAGCTGCCTGCCATCGAGCAATATTCGCCAGCTTGCCGTCTGTCCCTTCGGACGTCCCCGTTCATTCTCGATCCGATAACNGATCTTCAGGTTGTACGTTCCCTTTTTGCTGAACCTCCGATCCACCCCCACCGTGTGCTCCTTGTCGGCCTCCATGAAGCGGGCGCTCTGCTGGTTGTTTCCCCGCTGCCGAAAGTTGCCCGGATCGATCACGATCGGAAGTCTTCGCACCACGGTGGCGGGAAGAGCCAGTTCTGCGATTCTCTCCGCCGCCATCAGGTACTTCTCCAGGAGCAGTGGGGAAATCGTCAGGACGTCCCCAATCGTGTCGAACCCGAAACCGGTGTCGTCTGGAGGAAAGTTATCATCAACATTGTAGCTGACCCCCACAAGATCACCGATCGTGTTTCGNTACTCCTCCCGGTTGAGACGCCTGATCGTCACCCGGCCCGGATCGGGATTCTCAGGGTCAAGTTTCAGGACATTGCCTTCAATCCACGAAGTGAGAAACCTCCGCTCCTCGGGAGAGGGTTGAAAATCCTCCTCGGCGGGCGGCATGAGATGGGTCCTGGCATTTCTCCATACCCGCAGCCACAGGTCATGATTAGCAAGGTGGCTGGAAAGATCCGTGAAGTCGTCNAGGGAGATGTCCCCCTTCTTCGCTCCATCTCCATGNCAGTCATAGCAATAGTCCTGAAGCAGGGGCTCAATCTTATCCTTGAANTCCCTTTTTGGGTCTGCCGCAGCCATCCCTNCCGNAACAAGTGCGGCNGCGATGATCAANCCCAAAGNTCTNATGAGAATNCCTNCCATACGATGNGGCTCATGATGATTTACCANCCATANGCTACTCCCTTTTTCTACCTCTTCCATCCGCGTCGTCGAGAACCATCGTAAACCTCCGGAAATCCCTTGACTCACTTGCATCCAACACCCACCCATCCCCTCCGCTGCATTATGAAGTCTGCTATCACCCTTGCCCAGGTGCCCGAAGCCAAGGCCGGGCCCTTTGTCTTTCACCAGCCTCTCTCNGAAGGGTTCGCCAGGGCCGCNGAACTGGGCTTTGACGCCGTCGAACTCTTCCTTCCCGGGCCGGACTTCATCGCAGTGGACGAGGTGAAAGCCATGGCCTCGGCCCACAACTTGGCTGTCGCTGCAGTCGGGACCGGAGCGGGCATGGTTCANCATGGGCTTTCTCTGACCGACCCGGACCCGGACAGGCGCAAGGAGGCCCTTGCCTTTGTTCTCTCCATGATCGACTTTGGCGGACAANTGGGNGCCCCGGCNATNCTCGGTTCGATGCAGGGAAAATGGGGNGGTGAGGTAGCGCAGGACCAGTCTCTGTCCTGGCTCACCGATGCGCTGAAGGCCGCCGATGAACGTGCGGCAGAGAATGGAGTGGTCTTCATCTATGAACCCCTCAACCGCTACGANACAAACCAGTTCAATCAGCTCGCTCCCGCTGCAACTTACCTCAACGACCAGGGACTGGAACACACCGTCCTCCTTGCGGATCTCTTCCACATGAATATCGAGGAACCCGATATCGGCCAGGCGCTTCGTGATGCCGGATCAAAGGTGGGACACGTCCATTTTGCGGACTCCAACCGGCAGGCCGTCGGCTTTGGTCATACCGAAATGTCCTCCGTCATGAAGGCGCTCGGTGAAATCGGATACAAGGGTTACCTTTCCGCGGAAATATTCCCACTGCCGGACCCTGAAACCGCTGCCCGCCAAACCATCGAGGCCTTCCGCCAACTGGCCGGATGAAGACTACGGCCCGTTGATCATCACTTCATAACCCAGCGATGAAATCTCGAACTCTTGGAAATACCGGTATCGACCTCCCGGTCCTCGCCTTCGGGGCGTCCTCCCTCGGGCAGGAGTTCCGGCCTGTACGTCTTGATGACGCACTTGACTCCGTCAGGGTCGCCCTCGACCTCGGGATCAACTTTATCGACACCTCCCCCTTCTACGGACGGGGAATGTCAGAAGTATTACTTGGAATTGCCCTCCGCGATATCCCAAGGGATTCCTACCTGCTCGGCACCAAGCTGGGACGCTACTCACTCACGCACTTCGATTTTTCAGCCAGACGCGTTGATGAGAGTGTCCACGTTTCCCTCCACCGCCTCGGCACGGATCACCTCGACATCCTCCTTCTCCATGATGTCGAGTTCGTCGATCTCCCGCAGATCTGGGAAGAGACCATCCCGGCCGCCCTGGCCCTGAAGGAAAAGGGCCTTGTTCGGGCAGTGGGATTCTCCTGCTACCCGATGAAATCTTTCCACAAGGTCCTCGACCACGCTGAGGATCAAATCGACTGCATCCTTTCCTACAATCAGTATACCCTTCAGAACACATCCCTGGTGGACAGCCTGCTTCCCCGCCTTCTCGACAAGCAAATCGGGGTTATGAATGCGGGACCATTCTCAGCCCGCCTGCTCACGAACGCCCCTCTGCCCGACTGGCTCAAGGAACCGGAGGAAGTAAAGGCCGCAGCCCGAGAAGCAGCCAGAATCTGCAGCGAAGAAGGGGTTGATATCGCCCAGCTCGCCCTCCAGTTCTCCTGCAGCCACGAGGATATCGCCACCTGCGTGGCAGGATCCGCTAATCCTGATAACATCCGCAAGTGGGCCGAGTGGCTCGAAAAACCGATTCCGGAGGATCTCCTGGCCGCTGTCCTCAAGATTTTTGAGCCTGTCAGCAATATCGGCCATCTTGAGGGCCTTCCGGAAAACAACTAGCCTTCACCCATCCCGGGATCTTCTCCAGAAAAAGCATCAGAGTTCAGGAGTCCGGGCGGACCGGCAAATGTCAGCAATGAAAACAATCGATAAATTCACATTTGGAGTAGGAGACCGATTCGCGCACCAGGCAGAGGCTCAACTGCGGGCCTTCCAGACGCTCTCCGACAAAGGTGTTCAGGTCACTCCCGTATGGAACAAGTCCAACCGTGAACACCTCATCGTAGGCTCCGAGCCGGCGGGCACCCGTGCCGCAGCCGATGCCGCGGTCTCAAACCTGGGATGGGGCAGGAGTTATCTCCTGGATGCCGATCACATCAACCTCGAGACCGTGGATCGATATATCCCCCACTGCGATTTCTACACCATTGATGTCGCGGACGACATCGGCACTCCGGCTGCGCCCGAGGAAATCTCGGCCTTCATCGACCGCCACCCTGAACTGATAGGTACCGTAGTGATTGAAGGCATTGAGAATCCTCTCGAGATTTCCCGGGAAGACGTGGAAAAAACTGCCCGGCAGTTCCTCAAGGCCTGCGAGCTTGCCGGTCAAATTTATCGCCATATTGCCTCCGAGAAGGGAAGCGAGGATTTCATTGCCGAGGTTTCCATGGACGAGACCGACGACCCGCAGACGCCCCCCGAGATGCTTGTCATTCTCGCCGCCATCGCTGACCAGGGGTTTCCCATCCAGACCATCGCCCCCAAGTTCACCGGACGCTTCAACAAGGGTGTCGACTATGTAGGGGATCTCGCCCAGTTCGAGCAGGAGTTCAACGACGACCTCGCGGTTATCGAGCATGCCGTGCAGGCCTACGGGCTCCCCGCTACTCTGAAGCTCAGCGTCCACTCCGGATCCGACAAGTTCTCCATCTATGGCCCTATCAAGCGAGCTCTCGCCCGCACCGGTGCCGGGCTCCACATCAAGACCGCCGGCACAACCTGGCTCGAGGAGCTGATTGGTCTCGCCGAGGCGGGCGGAGAGGCCCTCGCCCTCGCCCAGCGGATCTATGCCACTGCCCTCGAGAAGAAGGAGGCCCTGTGCGCGCCCTACGCCACCGTCATTGATGTGGATGAATCCCGGCTACCCGGTGCCGGGGAAGTTCATGCCTGGACGAGCGAGCAATATACGGGGGCGCTCAGGCACGATCAGGACAACCCGGCCTACAACCAGCATTTCCGCCAGCTTCTCCATGTTGGTTTCAAGGTGGCTGCCCAGCTCGGCGATACCTACCTCGATGCCCTCAAGGATAATGCGGAAGTGATCGGCAGAAACGTCACCGAAAACATCTACGAGCGCCACATGGTGCCTCTGTTCGGCTGATCCGAGGGAAAAATCTCCAGCACAACAACCGGGAGGGCTGCCAATTCAAGCTTGGCGCTCCGTGCGCTGCGCCTACCTTTCTGCGCGAGTCACTCCACCAATCTCATGCTCGATGCGCATCATCACCTCTGGCACTACGATCCCGAGAACTATCCTTGGATTCCGCCCGGTTCCGCCCTCGCCCGTGACTACCTCCTCCCCGACCTGATCGAGAACACCGACAGCGCCGGCGTCACCGGAACGGTCGTGGTGCAGGCCCGGCAAACCCTGGAAGAATCCGACTGGCTCCTCGAGGTTGCAGACCAGTCCGACCGGATCCAGGGAGTGGTGGGCTGGGTGCCCCTTGCCGATGCCGACGTCGGGGAGCACCTCGCGCGCCTGTGCCAGCATCGCAAGTTCAAGGCCGTGCGGCACGTCGTCCAGGACGAACCCGATGATGATTTCATCCTCGGGCACGACTTCAACCGGGGAATCGAGCAGCTCCGCGACCACGACCTCGTCTACGATATCCTCATTTTCCAGAAACACCTCACGCCCACCATCGAGTTCGTCGACCGGCACCCCGACCAGCCGTTCGTCCTCGATCACATCGCCAAGCCTGTCATTCACAACGGGCGGATCGAAACAGAGTGGCGACAGGGCATGGCCGCCCTTGCCGAACGTGAGAACGTCATCGCAGTCAAGGTCAGCGGCATGGTCACCGAGGTCACCGACGACACTATCAGCGAGGCCACCCTCAAGAGCTATTTTGATGAGTCCCTGGACATGTTCGGGGCCCAGCGACTTTGCTTCGGAACCGATTGGCCAGTTTGCCTGCTCCGGATCGATTCCTACGCACACTGGGCCAACTCCGTCCGTGCCTATGTGGCTGAACTCAGCGTGAGTGAACAGAACGCCATCCTGCACGAGACCTGCCAGCAGGCATACCGCCTCTAAAATTCCGTCTCGGTGACCTCATCATCCCGTCTCCCGGAATACTCCCGGGTCCGGAGCGAACCCTACTCCGGTGGTCGCACAGGATACCGGAACGACTTGTCCGGCCGCTCGGGAGGAGCTGGGACCACGGGTGGTTCATCCTTGATTTTGCGCTGGAGATAAGCGAGCGCGGCTTCCAACTGGGCATCCCGCCCGAGGAAGCTCTCGTGTGGAAGATTGTCTACCACCATGTCAGGCTGCACACCGGTTCCCTCGATGAGCCAGCTTCCGTTTGGGCCGTAGACACCCGTTTCGGGGCTGCGGGACATACCCCCGTCCATAAGACGGGTCGCTCCCCGCAACCAGATTCCTCCTCCCCATGTCTTGCTCCCGATCAGCGGGCCAAGTCCGAGCCTTCGAAAGCCCTCCGAGAATGCCTCACCATCCGAGATCGTGTAGGCGTCGACCAGCACGACCATGTGCCCGTGGAATGCGAACTGCATGTTCCCAAAAGGCCGACCGGTCCGCGTTTTCCAGTACATCCAGGGCCTGCGACTGAGACGACCGAGGATCCAGCTGTCGATGTTCCCCCCGTAGTTCTGGCGCATGTCAATGATGAGGCCCTTGCGGTTGAACACCGGATAGTAGCCCTTCACGAATTCCGCGTAATTGGAAGCGGACATCGCGCGCATGTGGAAGTAGCCGATGTCACCGCCACTCTTCTCTTCGGTCTCCAGTCGGCGGGTATATTCCCAGTTGCTTGTCTTCAGCGAACGGAAGCCACTCACCGAGAGCGGCTCCACGACCGACTTCCGNGTTCCTCCCACCCCGATGCGGCGGGACTCAAGAAGCACCTTTCGTCCCGCCTTGTTGATNAGAAGCTCGCCGATTTCGCGNGCCGAAGTGGCGGCCTCACCGTCCACTGACACGATCACATCTCCCACCTTCATCTCCACTCCGGTCCTGAGGAGGGGGCCCACCTCGGCCGGATANTCGGGATCAGTCTCATANAGTTTGTCGATCCGGAAGCCTTCCTCCAGCCGCGAAAATTGTGCTCCGAGGTAGCCCCTGGTCGCCCCGTCGGTGGCATCACGAATATCGCCAGCATAGATATCCGTATGCATTGCTGAGAGCTCGCCCACCATCTGGCCGATAAGGTCATCCAGTTCCCAGCGGGTTGTCAGGCGGGGGAGCAGGACTTCGTGCTTGCGACGTGCAGCCTTCCAGTCGACACGATGCATTTTCGGGTCATAAAAGTAATCCCGCTGCATCCTCCAGGCATCGACAAACATCTGCTGCCATTCCTCGGCCGGGCTCACCTTCAACGATAACCCACTCAAACTGACCTTGGCCCTCGTCAGGCTGGAGGGCGGCTTCCCGTTGGCCGGGAAAACGTAGAAGCTGTCTCCCTTCCGAGCCAGGCAGGTCGTCCCGCTACCGGACAACTCGTATCCCCGCACCTCACTCATGACCGTGGTCCACTTGTGTGCGGCNGGGTCGTTGGTAATCGGAAAAGAGACCAGAGACCACTTGCGGCTGAGCGAGAGCGAGGAAAAGAGGCAGTAGAGATNGCCACGCNCAACTCCCAGATAACGGTAGTTACTGGCTTCCACGGGGGCAACCACCAGGCGACCCTGAATCCCCTCCAGCTGAACTCCTGNCTTTTCCTCTCCGTCCTTACTTTTCGGAGACTCCCCCTCCCCCCTTGCTTCGAAGGGCGACTGCTGACCACCAACGAGGTCGAGCGCAAAGATGCCAGTGGTCCTGTCGAGGAGTGGCTCAGGCTGCCTTGCCCCCCAGGGCGANCCCTGAANCGACCGGAACGTGCGNTCNGAGAGAAAGTAGAGCCACTTGCCGGACGCCCCGAAGGCCGGGCTGTAGCTGTCCAGACGCCCAGTAGTCACGGGCACCGGCTTTCCTTTCGNCTTNGTGTCGTAGAGGAAAATCCTCCGGGTCTGATTCTCCATTGCATCCACGAAGGCAATCCAGNGACTATCCGGCGCCCANGCCAGATCGATGTAATCCCACTCGTTTCCTTCCCTTGAGCGCGCCACCTCCCACTCCACTCCATTCACCAGATCACGTACCCACAGCACCTGGTCGCGATCCGTATGGGCTAGCAACTTGCCGTCGGGCGAAGGGATCCCATCGTGACGCATCGTCGTGCCCCGGCTGGTAATCTGCGTCGGTTCGCCCAGTCCGTCCGCGGGTTGGCGCCAGAACTCCATCTCTCCGCTCTGGTCCGACAGATAAAACACGTCGCTGGTTCCCGGCAGGAAACGGAGATCACGGGTACGGCTTTGAGTCTGCTCCCTCAACTGCACCACCCTCCCCGGCTTGACCGGAACGACGTATCCCCGTCCCCGGACCGTCAATCCGAGGCTCTNGCCGTCGTGCGAGAGAAACCANGAATTCAGGTAGGAGAGCGGGTTGCTTATCCACCGCTCACGCTTCTGGTCAAAGTCGGAAGCCANGACTATATCCAGCTTGCGNGAGGCGTCCCTGTCCACATCGTAGACCCAGAGGTCTGCCCGGTTCCGGAAAACGATCCGGCCCTNATGCATTGACGGCTCGAGAACGTCCCACCCAGCGAAATCGGTATGCTGCCTGAGCCCTTTTCCGTCGTGNTCCATCGACCAGAGGTTCACCGTCCCGTCGCGATCACTCGCAAAGTAGACCCGATCCTTCCACGCCATGGGCGCGCGGCTCGTGCCATCGAAATCTGCCGTCAGGGGCACCGCCTCCCCGTCCCCCTCCCGGAAACGCCAGAGATTCTCGATCAACCCTCCCCGGTAACGCTTGGCAAAACTCCCCTGCCGGGGCAGCCGCGTAAAGAAAAGCGTTTTCCCATCCTCTGAGAACTCACCATCACTCGCCTGCTCAAGGGGAATGACNCGTCGTTTCCCGCTCGCGATGTCGAGGANAGCCAGCTGATGCGTATCCCGCANCGCGAAATACCAGGTGGCATAGACCAGTTCTTGGTTGGACTTCCAGGCAACGGCCCGGGGGCCTCTCCTGCCACTGACTCCCTCATGAGTCAGGCGGGTTGGCCGGCCACCCTCCAACGGCATGACGTATATCTCATGGGTTCCGTCATAGGAGGCGGTGAAGGCCACCGTCTTCCCGTCCGGACTGATGCAGGGAAAACGTTCGCGCTCAAGGTGCGTGGTAAGCCGCTGCGCGGTNCCACCCTGAACCGGGACCTTCCAGAGATCGCTCTCCGCGTAGAACACGACCGTATCGCCGTGCAGGGCCGGCTGCCGGTAATAGCCCAGCAAGCCGTCCGCAGCGGAAGCGGGCAGGGAGCACAGCGCTATCGCTGCAAACGCAACTCGTCTCATGAAGGGTGAGGGAACTGTAAGGGTGGANGAACNGTCCTCATTCTCCCTCATTTGTCCCGTCATTCAATGCCCAATCCCGGAAAGCGGATCNACCCGNCGGAGCCCATCTGTCTGCCGGAAACGTCTCTGNATTTNCAGNCTTACCCCACCCGATCANCNNTTCCCCTGAAAATTTACCCGGTAGTTTAACCAAAACTCTGTTCCGGTGGCGGTGTTTCTATGNTANCTCGTCCCCTGAGCATCGAACNTTCGATCTCNNGGGAATTGCCCCCTGATCCGCCTNAACCCCGGGCGGGCCGAACAACGAAAGAAGATTATCTCGCCAAACCCATCCATGATGCCCAGNTCCTCTTTAGCTCTCCTGATTNTCCCCGGCCTCGTGCTTCCACTGTCCGCCAAGGTCACCTTCAATGAGCATATTGCCCCCCTCATTCATGAGAATTGCACAGGCTGCCACCGTCCCGGGCAGACCGGACCGTTCGAGTTAATCACTTACCGGGANGTCAGGAAACGTGCCCTCACGATCAATGACGTCATTCTCGACCGCTACATGCCTCCCTGGAAGCCCGTCAACGGAAACCTCCACTATGCCAACGACCGCCGTCTCAGCGAAAAGGAGATNGAGCTCTTCGGCGAGTGGGTGAAGGCGGGAACNCCGGAGGGTGATNCCAAGCAGGCTCCGAAACTTCCGGAATATCCGAGTGGCTGGTATCTTGGAAAGCCGGACCTCGTGGTCAAGATGAAGGGCAAGTTCGAAATTCCCGCCGAGGGAAGGGATATCTACCGCTCCTTCATCTTCCCCCTGCAACTNCCGGAAGACAAGTGGGTCAAAGCCGTCGAACTNAGGCCCAGGGCCAAGTCCGCTGTCCACCACGCCCTCTTCTTCATTGATCCCAGGGGAGCGGCCCGGAAACTGGATGGCCGCGACGGCAAGGCCGGAATCAGCGGCATGGGATTCCTCCGGCAGGGGGGTGGCATCACCGATCCNTCAGCTGCCTTTGGNGGTGGCAACGGAGGACTGGGGGGTCACGTTCCCGGAGCGACTCCGGCACGNCTCCCCGGCGATCTGGCCATGTTCCTTCCCAAGGGTTCGGATGTGATCATGCAGACCCACTTTCACCCGTCGGGTAAAAAGGAAGTCGAAGAAGCCGAGCTTGCCCTCTACTTCGCAAAGAAGGCTCCCAAGGTGAATCTCGTNCCGATCCAGATCCCCCCTTTCTTCGGAGCAACCAAGGCCATCAACATCCCCGCCGGGGATCAGAATTACGTNGTCGAGGACAGCATCACCCTCCCCGTGCCGGTCAAGGCTGTCTCGGTGGGCGGACACGCCCACTACATCTGTCGCACCATGTCCATGACCGCCACCCTCCCGGGCGGCAAGAAAATCACCCTGATGGACATCGACGACTGGGATCTCGACTGGCAGGACCGNTACCAGTTCAAGGAGCCTCTCNATCTTCCGGCCGGAACAGTCCTCAAGACCCGTCTGGTCTACGACAACTCCGCCAGCAACCCCGAAAACCCGAACAGCCCACCCCGCCGCATCACGTGGGGCCAGGAATCCGATGACGAAATGGGCAGNGTTACCCTCATTGTCGTACCGGAGGACAACAGCAAGGTCCAGACCATTGCAAATGCNCAGCGACAGCAGATGCTCGCCAGTGCCGGCCGCCTCATCCAACAGGCCCGGAAGAGNTTCCTGAACGTCAAGGGCTACGACGAGGATGGTGACGGGATCATCCAGTANGAGGAAGTTCCCCGGCGGGCTCGCCAGCGCATCTTCTCCCGCTTCGACAAGAACGGAAACAAGGTTCTCGACAAGGAAGAACAACCGGCCGTGCAGAAGTATCTAGACTCCTTCCTNGGCNGACGCGGACGCTAGGAATCCTCCGTCTCTCCACAATGCCTCCCCGGCCGTCCATCTTCCTGCTCTGCGCGCTTCTTGCGNACAGCGGACTGCTGGCCCNGGCGGGAGAGNAGNCACCACCTGCGGCANANCGCCTCGTCGACATCACGGGGACAGTTCACCAGCCTGCTGCCGCCGGNAATACCACTGCGGTCGTCTTTGTCTATGTCGACACCACCTGCCCCATCGCTAATTTCTATCAGCCCACCCTCCGGCGTCTCGCCCGCAAGTTCGAACCGCGTGGTGTCCGCTTCTTCCAGATCCATCCCGATCCAGATGGCAGGAAGGACAGCCTCGCCCGTCACGCCAGGGAGTTCAATGTGATCAGTCCAGTCATCCTGGATGACAAGCAGGAGCACGCAAGGCGTCATCAGGCGAAGGTCACGCCCGAGGCCCACGTTTATCTGCCAGATGGCACCCGCGTCTATCGCGGGCGCATCGATGACACCTACGCCACCTACGGAAAGCGACGCCCCCGGCCAACGACCCACGACCTCGAGGAAGCCCTCATCGCGACCTTGAGCGGCAAGAAAGTCGCCAACCCGGAAACTCAGGCCGTCGGTTGCCAGATCCTGCTTGAGCCGTGAGGAGAGGCGCCGCGGAGAGGCGTCTCCGGGCCGACCATCCTGCGCGTCCAGTCTCCCCTACTGCTTGGGCAGGACCCAGATATTCCGGTAAAAGACCGGATTTCCGTGGTTCTGGAGGAAAATCGGACCACCCACATCTGGCTTGAGCGGACCATGAACTGGCGCGGCCGTGGTATGGGTCTTGCCCATTTCCTGGTCCTCGTGGACCACTACTCCGTTGAGCCTGACCGTCATGCGAGGCCAGGCCGTCCGCTTGCCATCCTTGTCGAACTTGGCGTGGGTATACTCCACATCGTAGGTCTGCCAACTCAGCGGGGGCAGGCACATGTTCAGCTTCGCTGGCGCGATCGAGTAGATTCCGCCGCACTCGTTCATGAGCCCTTCCAGTCCGAAGGAATCAAGAACCTGGGTTTCCCAGCGGCCCTGATAGTAGACTCCGCTGTTACCACGGCCCTGCGAGCGGGAATGAGGACGGTAGGGCGTACGAAACTCCACGTGGATCGTGCAGTCGCGGAAGAGCTTCGTGCTGATCGCATTAGTAGCACCGAGGAGCCCTTCCGTGATCTTTCCATTCTTCCAGTGCTCCACGTTGCTTCCGTCGAAAAGAACAACAGCCCCTGCCGGGGGCTTGGCCCCGAGGGTCGGACTCTTGCGGTCGATCTTCTTCAGGGCCACTCCCTTGCCTCCTTCAGCCTTCACGTTGAAGACTCCATTGGAGATCTCTCCGCTGTATGGCTTATGCCCCTCCGGGGGAAACTTCCGGGTCGCACTGAACGCCGTACCACCGCCGGCCATGTAACGCTTCTTCCCGGCAGCCGGGACAAAGGCGGCATTGGCACCATCCCGCTTCCCGTCCAGGAGACTCTTCCCCTTGCCATCCCACCCTGCACCTGGCAGTCCGCCCGGGTAGAGGACCGCATGGAAATGCCCATTGCCCAACGCAATGACCTGGGCTCCGACACCCTTCGCAGCATACTCGCCCTGAATTCCGAAGTCCGGATCCTCCTGCGCCGCTTTCCCGGCATCCGTCCATACTTTGTTGTTGTCGGCTGCGTTCAGGGGGGCAAGGGCCGACCAGGCAAACACCGCAAAGGCGGCTGTTGAGAGTGGCGTTGTTGTTTTCATCAGTGGTTCGATTCGGTCCCGATGAAGGCGTACCAGCAAGATCTCGGAAAGCCCTAATTCGCGGCCGGCACCCACGGATCACCCTTCCATGCGACCCGTTGGCTCGCCCGATTGATGCCACCGCCTCCGGATGGGGGAGCTAAGCGTAGAAAAAAACGGAGAAGACTGGCCCACCGAATACTTCGGCAGTGTCTCCTCCGTGGATGATTCCCCGGGCCAGCCGGGAAGGGGGAAAGGGGATATTCGCTCAATGGAAGGCCTTGACGGCCTCCTCGGCCTTGGCGACATCCTGCTGGACTGCATCAATCTCCTTTTTGAAACCCTCGAACTTCTTGGTGTTCTCCGGGGTGCGCTTGGGCTTTGTCGCCAGCCACTCATTGAGAGGCTGCATGGCCACCTTCATTTTTGCTTCTGCGGCCCGGAGCGCTGCAATGGCTTCCTTGTAGGCCTCCGCCTTGTCGGGGTTGGCCTTGATAAAGGCCTCGATCCCACCGGCACTCATCCGGATCACTCCCTTGAACTCGTCAATGAAGGAGGACGGTGTCTTGTCTCTACCCGCACCGAGCTGCCCCAGCTTGGTCTCGCCATCATTATCAAGAACCACGTAAGTCGGGTATCCACGCACTCCAAACTTCTTCTGCAAATCCTTGTTACGGGCTACATACTTCTCCGGAACAATCGACTTGTCTTTGGGAAAATCGAGGGTGACGAGCACGACATTGTCCCCTGCGTAGGTCTTCCACTCTTCCGCCGCGAACACGTTCTTGTCCATCAACTTGCACCACCCGCACCAGTCCGATCCGGTGAAGTTGAGCAGGAGTGGGACTTCCTTCTCGCCCGCCAGCTTGAGCGCGGCCTCATAATCCATCGTCCAGGCACCGACCTTGGCACCTTCCAGGGCGACCTCGTCAGCCGCCTGCACAGCCAGGGCCAGGGCACTCGTCAACACGCCCGTGATTGTTTTCTTTAAAAGATTCATGGTCTCGATATTGGTTTCACTAATTGATGGGACGTGGAGAACGCTCTGGTTATTCCCGGAAAATTCACCCAGTTACCACTTGGGGCGTAACGCCGGGAGCCCCCTGCTTGCAAGCCCGAACTTCTCTGCGATACCCCGGGGCCAGCCTCTTCGTTGAAAACCGTCGGCGCCCGGACCGAAACAAGTGTCCTACTCCTTCCCGTTCAACTCAAAGAGATACGCGAACAGGTCGGCGAGTTCCTCTTCCGAGAAATCCTGTGCAGTCGGAGGCATCAAACTTCCGATCTCCTCCTGACTCGCAATCGCGTCACGCGCGATCTCGTGCAGGGAATTGGTCGCAAAATCACGCAGCAGGAGAACCCCTTCCTCCCGACTGGCCTGGATGTAGCCCTGCTGCACACCGCCATCCTTTGCAATCACGCGGCTCAGGACGTAACCCTCCTTCACCTGCTGGCGTGGCCAGAGCACCTCGGTCACGATCCGGTCCGGCAATAGTCCACTTCCCACCGCGCTGAGGTCAGGTCCGATCACTCCCCCGTCTTCCCCTACCCTGTGGCAGGCCGCACAGCCGGCCCGGGACGACGCAAAGAGCACTCGACCCCGTTCACTGCTTCCCCTCTCCGCTGCTTTCACGAGCTCCTTGACCCGGACTTCGTCGTAGTTCGCGCCCCCTCGCAGGCCTGCCAGTCTGTCGAGTGCAGCACCAAGCACTTCATCCACAAAACCGGTTGCCACCCAGGCCTGCCGCAGGCGTTCAGCCTGGTCCGGATGCACGGCCCTGGCCGAAAGCTCCCTCGCAAGCAAGGCCGGCGCACCCTCCCGCCCCGCGAAGTCACTCAGGATTGCCGCGATCTTCCCCGCATCCTTGAGGTGCTGCAGGACAGCTGCGCCTCCCCGCACCCCTTCTCCCGCATCCAGTTCCAGGATGGCCGCCAGCGCCGCGGGCTGGATGTCCCCTGGCGGGCCAACCGCCGCCTTCAACAACTCAATCGTCTCCTTGTTGCCAAGCGACCCGAGGGCGCGAAGGGCGGCCTCGCGGAGCTCCACGGGACCTTCCGAGTCTCGGGCTATCCTGACCAAGGCGTCATGGAGCTCCCGCACCTTCCAGCGAGCAGCAAGTTCGACCGCCGCCACACGCCCCTCTGTGCGGGAATGCAGCAGGGCCCGGCCAAGGGGAGGCATCACGTCAAACTCCGGACGGTCGTGTTCCTGCAGCACACGCAACAGGCCCACACTGGGCTCATCCGCCTGAAGAACTGCCCGCAGGTCATCTTCCGTCCCTACCGCCACGAGAGTGATAGCCAGGGCTTCCCGGGCCTGCCCCGCAACCTCGCCTGAACTCACAAGTTTGCGGATCTCCTCCAGGACACCCTTCGATCCCGACGAACCGAGCACCGCTGCCAGGCCACGGCGCACGCCTGAAAAATCGAGCTTACCCGCACGCAGGGCCGGAAGCCAGTGGCGCTTGCTGTGATGCACCGCCTGCGAAAAAGCATAGTCGATCCAACGATCGCGCTTCGATTCCGCCGCCGCCGCAGAAACGAGAACCGCCTGCGGGTCTTCAAGCTGTCCCGCGGCCAGGACCGCCTCCATCCGCACCATGGGATGAGGATCACGGGCGGCGCTCACCAGCAGGTCCTGCGCTTCCTCCAGCGTCCTGCTCCATCGGCCCGCAACCCGCGCACCATAGGCCCTGGCCCGGTGATCCGGCGACGCAAGCAGGCGCTTCAGGACCACCGCATCAGGCTTCTCAAGCCATTCCAGCGCACTCACTGCCTCGAGAATGCTGCGCCCATTCTCCCCGGACTGAACCCGCCCGCTCCACTCACGCAGTGCGGAAACCACCTCCTCCTCCTCGTGTCCGGCGAGGACCTGCTTGGCCTTCAGACGCGTCCAGCGCTCCGGCGAACCGAGCAGTGCGACCAGCTTCGTCACGTCAGCTCCCACCAGCTCAGGTGGTTCGAGCCCACCTTTCTTGGGTGTCACCCGCCAGATTCTCCCGTGTGTCTTGTCCCGCTCCGGGTGGCGATAAAAGTCGTCCTGGTGACAGGTGATCGGGTTATACCAGTCCACGACATAAATCGCACCGTCCGGACCCATCTTGACGTCAATGGGACGGAAATTCCGATGCTTCGAACGCAGGAGCGGGCTCTTCCAGTCTAATTTGAACCCGGCCCCTTCCTCACTCGTCTGGAAGCGACTCACCTGGTTCTTCTTGTAGTCCCCAATTACGAACTGCCCCTGCATCTCGCTCGGCAGGTTGCTCGCCCCGAGGCATTCGATACCACAATAGCCACCTGGGTTCCCAATCCGCGGCAGTCGCAGTCGCCGCTTGGCAGGAATGGAGGCCGGAGTGAGGAAAGACACCCCCCCGGCTCCATCAATCACGAAGGATTGCCCAAAGTCGTCAAAGGCAATCCCCCAGGGATTTCCCGGTCCCATGAAGTCGTCGAGGAGGGGATCGAGCCGAAGCTCATTCGGGCGCAAACGGTAGACGCCTGCCTGGAAGAGCGAGGAGACCCCAAAGGGCGTCTCCACCCGCGATTCAATGCCATCTCCCTGGCACCACCATAATTCTCCGCCCGGGCTCCACACGAACGAGTTGCTCGTCTGGTGCGAATCCCCGTTGCCGAACCCGGTCAGGAGTGCGATGCGCTCGTCCGCGACCCCATCTCCATCGGTATCGCGCAGCGTCAGCAATTCCGGCCCCTGCCCAATATAAACGCAATCCGGACCAACCTCCATGCCAGTCGGGATGAGAAGGCCCTCTGCAAACACCTTCGACTCATCCGCCCTGCCGTCGTGATCCGTATCACGCAGAGCGATCACCCGGTCGTAGCCCCGCACCCCCGGCTCCACCTGCGGATAGACATCCGAGCAGGCTACGTACATCCGGCCGCTCGCATCCCAGCGCACCGATAGCGGGTTGCGCACACCGTGCGACTCGTCTGCAAAGAGATTGACCTCAAAGCCCTCCAGAACCTCGAATGAGGCCAGCTCCCTCGCTACGTCCGCTTCCCCGGATCCTTTCAACTCCGGAGGCGCGGGCGGGTTCCAGGGCTTGCCCCCAAATATGGACTCCTCCGCCTTTCCAATCAGGGCCGGGTAGGTGCCCCACTCTTCCTGAATGGATGGCAGGCCATGCGAGGCCTTGGAAAAGATCCGCCGGCTGTCATCCCCGAAGATACACTTCCAGTTGGCGGGTCTCCAGTATTCCACCCAGAGGCGATGCTTTTCGCTCACAGTGCGACACATCAGGTCGTAGGCCTTGCCTTCTGGCTCCCCGCCCCCGGTCAAACCACGGATAAAAGCCCCGGCCATGTCCTCGGCATCTCCAGCGACAAAGGGGATCTCCCGTTCTGCCGCAAGTTCACGAATTGCCTCGGTGTAGGCTGGCAGGGCCGCCCGTTCGGCGGCGCCCTTCCACTGGAAGGGAGAGGGCTCAAGGAGAACCACCCTCCGGTCCTTGCCTACCTTGTCGAGGAAGTTTCCGTAGGCCTCGATGAACTCGTCCACCCGTTCCGGGCCATCCAGCGACTCCATCTTCCCGAACTGTGCAATCACCACTGTCACCGCGGCCCGCTTCAACTGCGCTTCCCAATTCCCGAAGGCATCCTTTCGCCACCGTTCCCGCTCTGCGCTCTGGTGATAGACCGTATCTCCATCCCAGGCGAAATCACGAAAGCGGGGCGCCGCTGTTCTCCAGCGCGTGGTCAGGGCCGCCTCGAGGCGCCCTTCCTGCTGGATGTTCACCAGATCCGTGCCCCCCACAAACGCCACCACATCGCCCTTTTTCAATTCCAACTCCCCCCGCAGTGCCCCCAGGCCGGCGCCCAGGATTCCCACCATCACAAAACAGCATCGAACCTTCACAAGCCGAATGCTACCGGCCCTCTGCGCAGGCGACAAGGAATTGCCCCCGGCCGGAAGGAAACGCCCTGTCCTCTCATAGGATGACTCCCCGTGCCCACCGGTCACCGGACTATNTCATCCTCACCACCTTGAGGAGAATCCCGAAGNCCGGGGNCGCCATCTCCCCATGGTTGAAACCACCCAGTTCNTGCAACTCGGTCTNTTNGTGCCTNGCCNCCTGCATCATACGCCAGAGGTAGGCATTCTCCTCGTAACGCCCCAACATCTCCAACTCCCGGTCCCCAGTGATCAGCACCAGGGGCGGNGCTTCAGCACGCACGTGAAAGAGCGGGGCAAACCTGTCAATGACAGCCTGCGTGCCCGGTATCCCTCGTTCTTCCCGCGGCGTAAAGTGGGTNATCGTGTGGCCNCTGAAAGGGACGAGGGCGGCAATCCGGTCGGCATCGATCCCGTGGGCCGCAAGGTAACTCTTGTCGAGGCCCACCATGCTGGTGAGGTATCCTCCCGCCGAATGGCCCGCCACATAAATCCGATTCACGTCTCCCCCGTGGCGCACGATGTTCTTGAAGGTCCACGCCACCGCCGCAGCCGCATCCTCGATATAGGCCGGGCACTTCACCTTCGGGAAGAGGCGGTAATTCACCGCCACCACCGCAATCCCCTGTTCCTGCAACTGAGGAGGGACGGACTTTTCCCCGCCNCGCAAACCACCACCATGAAACCAGACCACGGTGGAGAAGCCCTTCCGATTCCCGGGCCGGTACAAGTCGAGGACACAACGCTCCTTCATATAGGCGTCCCACCCGGGTGATGTCTCGCTGCGGTAGGCGAGATCCTTCTCAAGAACGTATTGCTCCCCGGCCTCTTCCCCGGTCGCCGGGAAAACGGACAAGCCAAATACGATTNCTCCGAGGATCCTGCACATGCTCAGAAGAGAACCTGCCGTTCCCGGCAACTCAAGCTCCCAGCTTCCACTTCCGTTCATTACCGGTTTCTTTCTTCCCTAATTCCTGTTCTTGAATCACTACTCGCGCGTGCCCGGCACCTCCCCCCGCTACCACTATCTCGACGCCCTGCGCGGGACCGCCATGCTCCTCGGCATCGTTCTGCATGGCCTGTTATCCTTCTGGCACAACCCGGTCTGGCCAGCCCAGGACCTCCNACAGCACGATCTCTACGGGACCGCGCACTACGCCATTCATGGGTTCCGCCTGCCCCTCTTCTTTCTCGTCAGCGGATACTTCACCACCATGCTCTGGCGACGCCGGGGGCTCGGNCAACTCGTTCTTCACCGCATCAAACGTATCCTCCTTCCCCTCGTCGTCGGTTGGTTCGCCTTCGTGCCACTCACCTTCGGCATCTCGATCTACGGGGAGCACATCAATAATTCCCGGGCTCTGGAGCCCTCTGCAACAGACTCCGGNTCCCCGGAACTTGCGGGCCTCTGGATCTCCATCCGGTCCGGGGACACCGACTCTCTGCGCGCCCATCTTGCCCGCGGCATCGATCCCGATGCGAAGGATCCTTNCAGTATCCCCGCNCTTCATTGGGCCGTCATCACCAATCAGACCGCATGCGCNGAGATTCTCCTNGGACATGGCGCCGATCCGAACAACATCGANGAGCGGGGCAACACCGCCCTCCACGCCGCGGCCTTCTACGGACGAGCGGATCTCGCCAGGCTTCTCGTTGAGCACGGTGCGGACGTCAACTTCGTTTCCATCGAAGGCAAGTCACCCCTCGACAGCGCNCGGGAAGACTGGNAGACCGTCCAGTATGTCTCGNAGGCCCTCAGGGTCGAGGCGACCAGAGCGGAAGTGATGGGAGGNCGCNGGGAGCTGGTTTCCTACCTGCGGGAAGAAGGCGCCACGGTCAAGGGCAACGTCCTCATCCAGCTCTACCGGATCGGGGCCCTCTTCCCGCTTACCTTCCACCTGTGGTTCCTCTACTACCTCCTCATGCTCGTTGCCTGCTTCGTGCTGGCATCGTGGGTCGTCACCGGCCTGAAGATTCCCTCTCCCCCTGGCTGGCTCCTCTCCGCCCCAGCCTGTCTCCTCTACCTNGTCCCCCTGACCGCCCTCGGGCAGTACTTTCAACATCAATCCTTCGGCCCGGACACCGCAATGGGACTCCTTCCCTGGCCTCCCAAGCTCTTCTACTACCTTTTGTTCTTCGGATTCGGTGCGATCTGCTACGGCCGGGCCGAGTTCGAGGAAAAGCTCGGACGCTGGTGGCCGCTCTCGTTCCTGCTTGCAGTCCCACTCTTCCACTACGGCTTCCAGCTCTTTGAGCAGCGCCCAAGCGGGCTCCTGCGCTGGGGCTTCAGTTTCTCTGCCGCCCTCTACGCGTGGCTNATGGTCTTCGGTTTCCTTGGATTGTTCCGCCGGTTCTTCGCAAGGGAGAGCTCACGAATCCGTTACGTCTCCGATGCCTCCTACTGGATGTATCTCGCGCACCTTCCGCTGGTAATCNCCCTGCAAATCCTCGTTTCAACCCTTCCGCTGCCCGGCCTGATCAAATTCTGCGCCATCATNGTCATCACCTTCTCCTTCCTTCTTCTGACCTACCGCTACGTCGTGCGCTACACCATCATCGGGACGACCCTGAACGGAAAAAAGGTGAAGCCCTCCGCCGCAGCTCCACCCCTCCCTGGCCCAGCTCCCTGAGGGTTACCTCTCCATTTTCAATGGNGAGCTGCTCCTCCTGGATGACAGGCTCCTCCGGCGGCTGCCCCACGCATGGCTGAAGCCCAGTCCCACGCCCGTTCCGTCGGGAGGATCCNGTCACCTNACTCCCGCGGACGCGGCATCTTTGCCCCGTTCTCCTTTCGCCAGCGGTGCAGGCGCTCTCTCATCCGGCCTGCCCGGTCCGGGTCCTGCCGGGCGAGGTTCTTTTGTTCTCCGAGATCCTCCCGCAGGTTGTANAGCTCAACTGCGTCATCCTCGAAGAACTCCAGTAACTTGTAATCTCCCATCCGCACCGCGCTGCCCAGGCGGTTGTCCCGGTGGAAGGCGAAGTTCGGATAATGCCAGAAAATGGCATCCCTCTTCATGGCGCCCTTCCCGGTCAGGAGAGGAAGGAGGCTCTCTCCATCTCCCGGATACTCCTTTCTGGGTTTCAGCCCTGCCACTTCCAGCAGGGTCGGGTAAAAGTCCGTCAGGATCACGGGCTCCTCACTCACCCCGCCCGCTGCTACCCTGCCCGGCCAGCGCACGATGAGAGGCACCCGGATCCCGCCCTCGTAAAGGTGGCCCTTGTCGGCACGCAGGGGACGGGCNTCNCCCACTCCCCCAAANGGCCCATTGTCAGAAGTGAAGACNACAAAGGTCTCCTCCTCGATCTTCAGCTTCTGCAACTCCGNGAGNACCCGGGCGATGGCGAGGTCCATGGTCTCCAGCATNGCCGGGTAGACCTTGTGGTTATAGCCAACCTTNGGCCTGTCCGCCCACTTCCTTACAAACGNTTCCGGCGCCTCCATGGGCCAGTGCACCGTGTAATTCCACAAGGCCACATAAAAGGGCTTCCTCGCCTTCACCTGCTGNCGCATGAACGANATTGTCTCATCAGCCAGTCGGTCCGGAAGNTANTCTCCNTTTTTNCGATCCTNNAGAAAGGGAATCCGGTANGGNTCNAAGAANGTNGGNGGNCCCCCNTAGGAGCANCCCCCAATATTGANATCNAANCCCTGGAANTGNGCGGCANATTNCTCCTCCCGNCCCTTGTAGAGNTGCCACTTCCCAATAAAGGCGGTGGCATAGCCCGCTTCATCCCGGAGACGCTCCGCGATGGTAGTAGCCTCAAGCGGAAGATGATCCCGCATCTCGGCGGGAAGAAGTTTCGACTTCTCCGGCGTGAACCGGTCCTGATGCGGCAGGTGGTTGGTGAGATGGAGACGGGCGGGCGAGTGGCCCGTCATCAGGGCCGCCCGTGTGGGCGAACACACCGGTGCTGGCGCATAGGCGTCCGTAAAGCGCAGCCCCTCCTCCGCCAGCCTGTCGATGTTCGGGGTCCGGACGTGCCGGTTGCCCTGACAACCGAGATCCATCCATCCCATGTCATCGATCAGGATGAAGAGAATATTGGGCTTCGCGGCAGCCGGGCAGGGCCCGGCTCCCCAGAAAAGGGCCGTGCACAGGATCACGATCTGCCCCACCACTTCCGGAAATCTTCGAATTCGCTCGAACATCGCGTCAGGATCGTCAGGCAGATCCCCTGCCAGCACCAGTGGCAAATGGAGGATAAAGCCCTCTTCCTATGAGAGGATCTCGGGCACGAGTTCCCCGTGCACATCCGTGAGGCGCACGTCGCGCCCTCCGTAGCGGTAGGTCAGCCTCGTGTGATCCATCCCAAGACAATGAAGCATGTTTGCGTGCAGGTCATGCACCGTGAGCTTGTTCTCTACCACGCGGTAGCCGTATTCATCGGTGGCTCCATAAACGGTGCCCCCCCTGATTCCACCACCCGCCATCCAGAGGCTGAATCCCTGCGGATTGTGATCCCGGCCATCGCGCCCCTGCGCAAAGGGAGTCCTCCCGAACTCCCCGGAGAAGACCAGGAGGGTGGACTCCAGCAGCCCTCGCTCCTTGAGGTCCTTGATCAAGGCTCCAATCGGCTGGTCCACCGCAAGGGCGTTCTTGCCATGCCCGTTGCGCAGGCCCCCATGCTGGTCCCACCGGTCGCCATTGCCTGGATTGATCGTCAATTCAACGAAGCGCACCCCGCGCTCGACCAGACGCCGGGCCATGAGGCACTGGGCCCCGTACACACGCGTGTTCTTATAGGCCGCCTCCAACCCATAGGCCTTCCTTGTGGCAGCAGACTCCTTGGAAACATCAGCCACGCCCGGAACCGCCATCTGCATCTTGGCCGCCATTTCGTAATTCAGGATAGCCGAATGGATTTCCTCCGCGTGCTCGTGCTCTCTGGCAAGCGAGCCATCGATTTCACCCAGAAGCTGCAGCTTCTTGCGCTGATAGGCCAGCTCTCTTTCACGCGGCACGATGTTGGCCAGGACTGGGCTGGCCGTCGCAAAGGTCGAGGGCTGGTGCGTGGCAGGGAGGAAGCCGCTTCCAAACATCTGCATTCCCCCGGAAGGCACCTGCCCTCCGTGGATCACGACATAACTGGGCAGGTCTTCGGCCACCGTTCCAAGGCCATAGGAGGCCCATGCCCCCATGCTCGGTCGCCCGGACAGGACATGTCCGCTGTGGAGGGCGTAGTTTGCATTCGGGTGGTTTGGCGAGAACGCGGTCATGGAGCGAATCACCGCGAGTTCATCCGCGTTGGCTGCGATGTGGGGAAAGAGATCACTGACCGGGAGGCCACTCTTGCCATACTGCTTGAACTCCCAGGGGCTCTTGAGAATGTTTCCATTGTTGTTGAAGACGGTGGCATCTACCTTGAACTTCGGTTTCTGCCCGTTTTCCCGCGCAAGGCGGGGCTTGGGATCAAAGCTGTCCACCTGCGAAACCCCGCCGTCCATGTAGAGAAAGATGACACTGCTCGCCCTCGGGGCGAAATGGGTGGCCTTGGGCGCCCAGGGCGTGGCGGCCGCTTCCTTCTGCATGAGACCGGCGAGGGCCAGGCTTCCAAAGCCCATCGCACCGCGGTTCATGAAGTGCCTCCGTGCGAGTGGAGGCGCATACTCCGCAGGATTACTAGAAGACATAGATGAACTCCTTTCGGTTGATCATGAGGTGGCAGAGACTTTTCCAGGATTCCTCGGTGGCCCCGCCCAGCTCCCTGAGAACCTTCCGCCCCCAGGCCAGTTCCGCTTCGGTGGCCTCCCGGCCAAAGGCCTGGCGATGCACCTGCCTCAGCTGCTCGTCCACTGTGCCTCCCGCCTTCATCACCCGCCTCGCCCAGGCCTGCGCCTGCTCGTGCACGAACGCATCATTGAGCAAGGCCAGGGACTGGGCCGGCACATTGGTTACATTACGCTGCCCAGTCGGCTCAGTGGCATTAGGAAAGTCAAAGACCCGCAGGAAGGAAGAGAGGAAGTTACGCCGGGTTTCGAGGTAGACCGAGCGACGGCCATTCCCGTTCAGGGGGCCACTACGCGGCTTGGCCCGGCTGTTGGGCTGGTCATCAATGTTCACCGCAATGCTCGGACCATACATCTCCTTCCTCTTCAATTCACCGCTGCAGGCGAGGATGTGATCGCGGATCGACTCCGCATCCATGCGCCGGAGTGACATATGCTGCAGGTAGAGATTCTCCGGATCGGCCGTCAGCGCCCCCGGCCCCGGCGTCGAACTCATCTGGAAGGCACTCGTCAGAACCAGTTGACGGAGCAGCTTCTTGGTAGACCAGCCCTTCTCCACAAAATCCCGCGCGAGGAAATCAAGCAACTCCGGGTGGCTGGGTTTGCCACCCATTTCCCCGAAGTCGTCCACCGAGTCGAGAATCCCGCGTCCGAACACCCGCGACCAGATCCGGTTCACCCGCACCCGGGCGGTGAGCGGGTTTTCCGCGCTTGCGACCCGCTTGGCCCAGTCCAGCCGCCCACTTCCCCCATCCTTGAGCACCGCTCCTCCCATGCCATCGAGGAAGTGCCGGGGATTGGGCTGCTTGCTGATGTTCCTGTGATCGCCACGCACATGGACCGGCTGATCGGTCGGCACACCGTCAACTACACTGCGTACATACACCGGCTGCGGAAGCTCTCCCGCAATGCGCCTGAACTCCTCGAGTTTCCTCCGTATTTCCGGGTGCTTGGCCAGATCGGGATGCATCAGTCCCGACTGCAGGAGCGCCCCCAGCACGATGCGCTGCTCAGCCCCCGGTCCCGGATCCTGCCGGGCCGCCCGCGCGGCCTCCACTATGGCCGTGGCTGCCGCCTTCGGCCCATCCTCCGCCCGCGCGGCCGGGAGCCAGATCCTGTTCGCCTGCGGAAGATTTCCAGCCGCCACAGCCACCCAGGCGTCTTCAGCCGGCAAGGGTGGCCGTCCATTGCGACCCAGACATTCCATCCCGGCCCCTTGGTGCTGGACCTCAATGAAGGCAGGCTCCCCTTCCCAGAGGGGCGTCCCGAAGCTGATCTTCTTCCATGTGTCGGAGTTCCCCCCGACCCGCAACCGGCTGGTGGTAGGCCCTCTGCCGGTCAGTTCGTAGTTGCGCACAACGAGGCGCACCTGGGCATGGCGACCACGCACCCAGAGTTCCACCGGCCCATCGAGAATGAAGTCGGGAGACCGCAACACTCCGTCCAGTCGCGAGGAGAGCATTCCAGTCGCAACCCCTGTTCCGATGCTCGTCCGGATGACCTGCTCCCCGCTCATTGCTGGCAGGAAACCGTCATCGTTTGCAGGCTGGAATCCCGGACCGCTCGCAATCCACTCCCCCGTGGCGGCGGCGTGCAAACCAAACTTGTATTTTTCGTTCGAGGACTCCACGCCTGCCGCCAGGGCTTCCACCTCGGCCGGAGCACTGCCGTTCACCACCGCCCTGAGGCCCTCCAGCCCGGGAACCGGGTTGCGATCGTGCTTCCACCGGAACCATTTCAGGAGCAGGTTGGCATCCACCCCATCCTGACCCGCGCGCTTCCGGAGTTCCCCCTCGCACTCCTTCAAAAAGGAGGCCAGGCGAGCCTCCTGCTTTTCACCCTTCTTCAGGGGAAGATTCAACTTCTGCTGCAGGATCTCAAAGGAAACGCCTTTTTCGAACTCCCTGATCACCCCGAGGACCCTGCCCAGCTGCTGCGCATCCTTCTCCACCACCTCGAAGACCGCATGCATGAGATCCTGCTTCGCCGCCTCCAGACGCTTACCTACCTCTGCTTTTTTCTCCGGAGGGGCAATATTGGCATAGTGAAGTCGCGAACTTCGGAGCATCCCGTAGAACGAGTAGTAGTCCGCCGTGGTGATCGCATCGAATTTGTGGTCGTGACACTTGGCGCAGTTGATGGTCAGCCCCTGGAAGGCAACTCCACACACTTTGATCATGCTCTCAAAGATACGGGCTTCATCACTGTGGATATCGGGAGGCCCGTGCTGGCCGTCCGTGAGATAGAGAAACCCGGGACCCGCCACCGACTCGTTGATGCCAGTCTCCGCGTTCAGGCGCGGCTCCTCCAGCCGATCCCCGGCCAGCGCCTCCATCACGAACTGGTCGTAGGGCACGTCCTCGTTGAAGGCCCGGATCAGGTAATCGCGATAGCGATCGACGTAGGGCATCGTGTAATCAGCCTCGAAGGCCTTGGTTTCCGCGAAGCGCACGACGTCCATCCAGTGCCGCGCCCAGCGTTCGCCAAAACGTGGCGAGGACAGAAGGCGGTCGACCACTTTTTCGTAGGCTCCCTCCGATTCATCCGCGAGAAAGGCAGCCAGTTCGGCCTCCGTCGGAGCGAGGCCGGTCAGGACCAGTGATACACGCCGGAGCAGACGCTCCTTCCGGGCAGGCGGGGCAGGCGCCCAGTCCCTCTTTTCCAGCTCGGCCAGGAGAAATCGATCCACCTCGTTCGAAGGCCATTGCGTCCCCCTGACCGCTGGCACAGCCACCTTCGTCACCAGCTGTAAAGACCACCACTGCCTGCGCTCAGCGAGGTTGAAGTCATCGCCAGTCTTGATCACTTCCCCGATCGCTTCGCTGCGAGGATCCGGCGCGCCGCGTGCAATCCACTCCCGCAGGTCTTCGACCTGCTGCCTGTCAAGGGCCGTCTTGGGCGGCATCGGGTCATAATCCGGATCACGCTCAGACATTTTGAAGAGAAGGCTCTCATCCGGCTTTCCCGGCACGATCACCTCGCCACTCTCTCCGCCCTTCATCCAGCCAGCCTTGCGATCGAGCAGAAGCCCACCCTTGACCTTCTTGGAAGTCGCCGAGTGGCACTCGTAGCAGTGCTCGGCGAGGAGAGGACGGATCCTGTTTTCAAAAAAATGCAGGTCGCCAGCACTGAGCTCCTCCGCTCCCCGTCCGCCGGAGGGGAGAAGAACACCCAAAAGAAGAAACGGGATTTTCTGAAAAGCTGTGCTCATGCCAAGCCGCGTGGGCGATTATACGTTATCAGAAAAAATCGCTCTACTACATTTCCCGGAGTTTTGGGGATGAGCTCTCGAGCGAACGCAAAAACCTCCCCAACTGGGTCGCCTGCACGCTCCTGCCATGATTCCCACCTCCCTGAGACGCCCTGCGCCCCGGAGAGGATCCGCTCGCCACATGCACGATAGCCGGACCGCTATTCTTTCGGCAGGATCCAGACGTTACGAAACTGCAACGGATTGCCATGTCCCTGGAGCTTGATCACCCCCGGGGTGCCCTCCGGCTCGTTGCGGGATCCCCCGGTCTTTCCGTTGATCTCGAGTTTGTCGTGAATAGTGACGCCATTGAGCATGGCCGTCAGCACGGCATTACTGACCTTTTTCCCGTCTTCCATCACCGCTGACCTGAAGTCGACATCGTAGGCCTGCCACTGGAGAGGAGGAAGGCACATGTTCACCTTGGAATCGGCTTTCTGGTAGATTCCCCCACATTCGTTGTTCAGACCCATCAGTCCGAAGGAGTCGAGGATCTGCATCTCGTAGAGGTCCACCTGGTAGAAGCCACTGTTCCCCCGGCCCTGGCTTCGCGCATCGGGCTTGAAGGGGAGCATGAACTCGACGTGCATCTCGTAGTTGAGAAACTTCTGCCTCGTCCGGATATCCCGGCCGTCGGTATTGAGCAGCCCGGTCTTCTCGTCGAGGCGCCCCCCCGCCCAGTTCTTCATGCTTTCCGCGCTCCCGTCAAAGAGGACGACCGCGCCCTTGGGAGGTCTGGCCCCAAGCGAGGGCGACTTACGAATCGTCCGCTGCAGCGAAAACCCGGACCCCTTGTCCGTCTTGCCATTGAACACCCCTTCCGAGATGACCCCTTTGAACGGCTTGTGGCCCTTCGGCGGAAAGCTCCGGGTAGCACTGAAGTCCGCAGCCGCCCTGGCCATGTACTTCTTATTTCCCCCGGCGGGCCGAAAGACTCCCTTCCCGTTTTCCAGCAAGCCGTCGAGCAGGATCTTGTTCTCCTCGTCCCATCCGGCACCCGGCAAGCCACCAGGATAGATCACTGCATGAAACCTCCCCTTCCCCAGCGCAATCACCTGCGCGCCCAGATCCTTCCCGGCATACTCCCCCTGAATCTGGAAATCGGACGGGAGCTTGGAATCCTTGGGGTCGGTCCAGAGCTGGGCGAATGCGCTTCCAGCCACCAGTGAGGCGACTGCGGATATCCTGAAAACGGGCGATAACATGATGGATACAAACGTGTGCGATCCATCGCCTCGATGCAATCAGAACTTCTCCATCCGTTGCCCGGATGCCCGGTCAGGAAATGAAACGCGGACCCCCCTCGAAAACCAGAACAGCTGGCCCTAATGCCTCACCCCCGGCGAGAGTCCCCCGGGCGGAATCAGGAGTGTCATCCTCCGGGACACACATGCTTGTGATCAAATTAAGGGGCAGGACCCCGGGGCCTGCTCCATTCGCACCTCGTGCCCAGCCAGAATCCCAGTCGTCGCGGCAGAGATCGCCGGAAACTTGAAACTTGAAACTCCCCGCAGCCAACCCGATTATCCGAGGCGATGAACCATTGCTTCCGGACCAGCTGGTGGCCCGGGATTCTCCTGCTCATACCGGTGGGCTCTCCGTCACTGGCGGAGGAAACGAAGGTCTCCTTCCGCAATGACATCATGCCGGCCCTCTCCCGGGCCGGCTGCAATACCGGTGG
>PBLI01000089.1 GCA_002721695.1 Roseibacillus sp.
GTTCGCTTCCAGTAGACGTAGAGGCTGCGCCGGTAGAGCCGGTCACCCTTGTCGGCGACATAGTTCTTGGTGTTGCTGGCCGGGTGCATGAGCGCTTTCCAGAGGCCGGGAGGCTGGTAGGGCTTGACTCCTTCCCCCCCCATGTGTCCGTCGAGCAGGTTGCTGGACCAAAGCGCGAGGTCGCGGATGACTTCGGCATCGAGGCGGTAACTGGGGCCACGGGAATGCCAGAGGTTGGCCGGATCCTCGAGGGCGATCCCGCGGTGAGCGGATTGCTGCCTGAAGGTCCGACTCGTGAGCATCAGGCGAAGAATATGGCGGAGGTTCCAGTCATTGTTCTGGAGTTCGACCGCAAGCCAATCGAGGAGCTCCGGGTGGGTGGGTTGCTTGCCCTGTAGTCCGAAGTCCTCCGGGGAACGCACGATGCCCTCCCCGTAGACCCGTTGCCATATGCGGTTGACAAGGACCCGCGCCACGAGCGGGTTGTCGCGGGAGACCATCCAGTGAGCCAGCCCAAGGCGGTTGGGTGGGGCTCCCTTCGGAAGGCTACCCATCACGGAGGGGACTCCGGGCTGCACCGCCTCACCGACCGGGCGGTCATATTCGCCCCGCATGAGGACCTTGGTGGGACGCGGTTTGCCAAGTTCGCGGGCGACGAGGGTGGAAGTGAACTGGGAGCGGGCCTCGTCCATGCGCTTCTTGAGCACGATCGCTCTCTGCCGATGGGAAGTACGCTTTTCCGGGATTTCGTGGTCGTTCTTGAGCAGAATGTTGAACTTCTCCTCGGGCGTGGCCTTGCGGTAGGACTCGGCAGCCGCAGCATCAATCCCATCACCTTCTCCCTGCAGGACCGAGCCGATGAGGGCCGAGCGCTCCTTCTCCATCGTGTCCCAGGACTCCCATGCGTTCTGGTCGGCAGGGACCTTCATCACGGGTCCATACTCATACTTGTTGCCATCCATCGGGGACTCGGAGGTGGAATTGAAGAAGGCAAGAAGCTGGTAGTATTCCGTCTGGGTAATGGGATCATACTTGTGGGTATGGCAGCGGGCACAGCTCATGGTCATGCCCAGAAGAACAGTGCCGAGAGTCTCGGTCCGGTCGAAGTTGTTCTTGCACTGGAACTCCGCCGGAATGGCCCCGCCTTCCGCAGTAGAGGGGTTCATGCGAACGAATCCGGTGGCCACGTGCTGCTCGATGGTCGGTGCGGGGAGGAGATCCCCGGCCATCTGCCACACGATGAAATCATCGAGGGGCAGGTTCTTGTTGAAGGCCCTGACCACCCAGTCCCGGTAGGGATAGATCCCCCGCTTGTTGTCCAGGTGGAGGCCGTGGGTGTCCCCGTAGCGAACGGCGTCCAGCCAGTAGCGGGCCTGGTGCTCGCCGAATCGAGGGCTCTGCATAAGTTCCTCAAGGAACCGCTCGTAAGCATCATCAGCGGTGTCGGCGAGGAAGTCGGCAAGCCCAGCAGGTTCGGGAGGGAGCCCCGTCAGGGTCAGGGCTGCGCGGCGGGCAAGGGTGGCGCGATCCGCTTCCGGAGCAAAGCTCACCTTCCCATCGGACATCTCCCTGAGTTTTTGTTCGACAAATCGGTCGATTGCGCCGGGAGAGCTTCCCGCAGGCGGATCGATCTGCTTGGGCGGCACGAAGGACCAGTGCTTGGCGTAGCGGCCACCCTGCTCCACCCACCGGCTCAGGATATCGCGCTCCGCATCGGTGAGCTGCTTCTCCGCGTCTTTCGGAGGCATGGGGTCGTCCTGGTCGTGAAGCCGCATCAGCATCTCGCTCTCTCCCGGCTTGCCGGGGTCGATCGCCCGGTAACCCCCGCGGTCTGCAGTGGCTGCCTCAAAGGAGTCGAGTCGAAGATCGTCCTTTTTCCTGGTGTCGGGTCCATGACAGACAAAGCACTTGTTGGAAAGAACGGGAAGAACCTCGCGGGCGAAGTCGACTTCCTGGGCCAATCCCGCGCTGGAACAGGCGAGGAGCAGGGCACCCGGCAGGCAGGCTGTGCGAGGGCGCTGAAGGCGCGGGAACAGGATCGGGAATGTCATGGCATGTACGGGAAGGAGCTCCGTTGGACTGGTGTTAAATTATCCTTAACTCATCTCAATCCGAATTTGTCATCTCACTTCTTCGCGTGGTGCCAGGCGGCGAACGGGGAAGAGAGTGCCGGTCGGGGGGAATAATCCTTTATTGGCTGTAAGGATTTTCTTGCCAAGGAAGGGAGGGTGAGCGATTGATAGGTAGCTTGGGGGTAACCTGTTCAAATGAACTTGCCGAGCCTTGACCCTCTTTCCGCCTTTCCAACTTTACATCACCTCGTGGCCGCGAAGGATGACCGCGCAGGTGGGCGGATTCCCCCCCTGAAACCCTCAAATCCCTGATGAATTCGCGCGTACTGACAACACAAGCAGCCAGCATGATGAAACGTCTCCTGTTAGTTGGCTTCTCACTCTGCGGCCTCCTGTCCCTCTCGCCCGTGTCGGCGGAAATGGTTGTGATCCGGGAGATCATGTATCACCCGCAGCCGGTTCCGGAAGGGGAGAGTCGCCTCCCGGAGTTTATCGAGATCGAGAACATCACCTCGACGGTTTTTGATATCGCGGAGTGGGAATTGACGGGGGGAGTGAGCTACACCTTCCCCAAGTTTGATCCCGGAGATCCGACGGGCAGTTTCCTGATGGGGCGGCAGAGGGTGGTTGTGTGTGAGGGTGAGCCTGAGGCCTTCCGGGAAGCCTATGGGATCTCTCCCTCGGTTCGCGTGTATGGTCCCTGGGAGGGATCGCTCGATAATGCTGGTGAGCGGGTCACCCTTCGCAACAAAAACGGGGTTGTGGTGGTATCGGTGCGCTGGGGTGACGAGCACCCCTGGCCCGTGGCACCGGACGGCGCGGGCCACAGCCTGGTCCTGGTCGATACCGAGCGGGCTGTTGATGATTACCGGAGGTGGGGAACCAGTTCAAGGGTGGGTGGCAATCCGGGTGTTTCCGACGGCGCAGTAGTCTCCTCGCTCGCCATCAACGAGGTACACTTTGACCGGGATGGAGACGTTGACTGGATCGAGATCTACAACAGATCCGCAATACCCCAGAGCTTGGATGGCTACTTCCTGAGCGGGGCGCGGGGATTTGGCGACCGGGTCGCCATCTCCGGATCGGTGCCCGCGGAAGGCTACCTCGCCCTGGACGTCTCCTTCTCCAACAACAGCGTGGCGTTCCTGGTCGATGAAAACAACGTGGTGCGTAGCGCCGTGGCCTACGACCGGGATACGGGACGGGATCACGTGGCGGCCTATCCAGATGGCTCGACGGACTTTTATTCCTCTGCGGCGGGGAGCCGTGACGGGCCCAACAACCCGGACCGGGAGACGGGCGTGGTTATCAACGAGTTGATGGTGGAGCCCCCTTCCAACCATCGGGATGGGGAATTTATCGAGCTTTACAACCGGGGTAGCCGGGACATCAGCCTGACCGGCTGGGAAATCACGGAGGGCGTGAGTTTCCGTTTCCCCGCCGGGGCGATGATTGCGGCCGGCGAGTATGTCATCATTGCCGCCAACGAGAAAGTCACCCGGAAGGCCTTCCCGCAGGCCAACATCATCGGCCAGTATTCCGGAAACCTGAGTAACAACAACGAACTTCTCCGCATTGAGGATTCCTGGGGAAACCTGGTGGACGAAGTGCACTACCACACGGGTGGCGACTGGCCGGCCAAGGCGGGTGGACTGGGAAGCAGCATGGAGTTGCGTCACCCCGGTATGAACAATGACTTTCCCACCGCATGGGCGGATTCCGACGAATCGGAGAAAGGGGAGTGGACATCGTTCACCATTGCCGATCGCTACAACCAGCTCAGGACCATGGGCAGCGAAAGCAGCTGGAAGGAACTTCATATGCATGGCGTAGGGGACTGCCAGATAGCCTTCCGGGACCTGGACTTCTCCAAAAGCGGGGGTTCCAATCTCCTTCCCGGAAACGGCCGCCGGGTGAGCAACAACGGAAACGGAGCGGCGGGCTGGCTCTGCCAGGGAACCCACCACCTGAGTCACATGCAGGGACAGGAGTTTCATCTCGTTTCCACGGGGCACGGTGACATCAAGGCGAACCGGGTGGAAATTGACGTGCTGGGCATGCAACGGAATGACGCCCTGACTTTCGAGGGTGAGGCTCGCTGGGTTTACGGAAAGCCGACCGTGATCGTGCATACCTGGGACCGTTCCTTCGGCGGTGTGCTCCGTCTGCCGGTTCCACGCAACCTGGGAACGGCGGGGGCGGCCAACTCCGCCCTTCTGGCCGCGGGCGTTCCCGTGCTGAGTGACCTCATGCACAGCCCGGCGGTTCCGCGACCGGGGGTGGATGTCACGATCACGGTGCGGGTAGACTCCCCTGCGAGTCCGAGGGTTACCCTCTGGCACCGGGCCGACTTCAACAGTACGAGCGCGGAGACGGCCTGGCGCCCGATCCTGATGGTGGACGATGGCACGGGCGGAGACCAGAGGCGGGAGGATGGAATCTACAGTGCCGTGCTGGACGAGTATGCTTCCGAGGGGCAGATAGCCCAATTTTACGTGGAGGCCGACGCCGGGGGTGTGGACTCCACGATCATGCCGGGCCCGGCACCGGAAAAACCCGCCATGTTCATCATCGACAGCACCACCCCCGGGCGAGACCTGCGAAGCCAGCGCTTCGTGGTTTCCGCCCGCAGTATGGATGCCCTGTCAACCAACCGGGGGCAGAGTGCAACCTTCAACTACGCGTTTCCCCGGCTGTCCAACCAATACTTCAACTGCACCTACATCGCCAACGAAAGGCATATCATCTACAACTGCGAGATCCGCAAGTCGGGAAGCCCGTGGACCCGTTCGGATGGTAACTCCATCCCGAAAGGGAAGTGGAAGACCCCGCGGGACAAGCGTTACCGCGGGTGGACGCGGCGCACGATTGACAATGACGGTGCCGGCGGGCAGGGCCAGTCTCACAACAACCGAGTCATTCGTTACTGGCTCTACCTCCTGGGCCATGCCTCCAACCTGAACGAGTTCACGCGTGTGGTCGTTAACAACGGATCGCCCCAGACCCGGGAGGACGTGGAGACCAACTCGAACGATTTCCTGAAGAGAAACTGGGACGAGGGTGAAAAGGGCGAGCTCTACAGGATCGACGATGAGTGGTGGTTTGATGACAACTGGAACCGGCAGCATCGCAGTGCCGACTGGTCGGTGGATGGCAGGAGCGTGGAGCCCAACATGTATCATGCGGAGTGGATGAAGCGCTCGCGGGAGGAGGAATACGATTACGGGTCCTTCATCAACTGGGTCTTTGCGGTAGGACAGAACCGTTTCACGAGGGAAGAGATCTACCGCATGTCGGACGTCGACATGATGGCGGCTAACGCGGTGGTCCGGGGAATGTGTGATGACTGGGATAACTTGACGCGCAATCGAGGCAAGAACGGCTACTTCCTGCGCCGCTACAGCGACGGCAAGTGGATGCTGCTGCAGTGGGACTCCGACCTGACCTTTCGAAATACCTCGGCGCCCTTTTTTGGAAGTCTCGCCGGTGTGCCAAACTATTTCCGCAAGCCCTACGTCGAGCAGCGGGTCAATTACTACATCGGGGAGATGGTGGAAAAATACACCAAGGATTCGGTTCGCCTGAAGACATGGTTCGATCTTGAGGTGCGTTCCAACCGGCGCGTTTCCATCAATCCGTCCATGTACTACAACTTCCTCAATGCGCGGGTCGGCTATGCCATGAACAACGAGATCGGAAGCGCGGTTGTCAACACGCCCTTCCGGGTGAGTGGCCCGTCCTCGACGTCAGGGAACACGGTCGATCTCACCGGTACGAGCAATCACCGCGCCTTTGACATCCGGGTGGTGGGACACCCGGAAGCGAAGGTGATCTTCACGACCCAGACGGAGTGGGAAGTCACGGGGCTCTATCTCAGGGAAGGTCGGAATGACCTCGAGTTCGAGGCGCTTGATTCGGAGGGTCTTGTTGTTGCCACCGACTCCTTTTCGGTGACTAAAACCGGGAATGCGCCACCGGTAGTCAACATCGAGACCAATCCGGACTCGCTCAATGTGGGGGCGCACGAGATTCTCACGGTGGATGCCAGCGGGAGCTTCGATCCGGAGGGTGGCGAGCTGAGCTTCGGCTGGCAGGTTGACGGTGGCGCGGTCATCAGCAATTATTCTCAGAATCAGGCCGGTATTCAGTTCCCGGGTCCGGGCCTCTACCTCCTCACCCTGACAATAGAGGATGAGGACGGGAATGAGGCGGTAGCGGCCAGGGAGATTCCCGTCTACGCGGAATCCGGATGGCATCCCTTCAGCAACGAGACCCTTTCGGACGTGTGGACCGAGCAGAACGTGGAAGTGCGACACGATCACAGCGGGGATGCTTGGTATACCCTGGATGACCTGCCGGGTGAGCTCGTTTTGAAGCTCAACGATACCGTGGCGAAGGGAATGCGGTCGGACCCACCGGCTTATCCAGCTCTCTGGCGGGACCTTCCCGCCACCACCGACGTCCTGCTGCAGACCGAC
This sequence comes from Roseibacillus sp., assembly GCA_002721695.1. GTDB lineage: Bacteria > Verrucomicrobiota > Verrucomicrobiia > Verrucomicrobiales > Akkermansiaceae > Roseibacillus_B. The sequence goes on from PBLI01000089.1 coordinate 6,551, forward strand.
GTGCGGCTCTCCAGTATCCAGCAGGGCGGTTTCATCGCAGGCGTGATTCTCAAGGCCCGGCAAGACGGCGAGGAGGTCGTTTATGCAGTGGGCATGGAAAATGGAGATTTTCTCCGAGCCAAGAAGGTGGTGGGAGGTACGGAGACCCGCCTGTCCACAATCCCATGGGTGAAAGAGAGTGCGGTGGTGCGCATTCGCCGGGTGGGTGATGACCTTCACTTTGATTACCGGACCAGCCCGGGGCTCTGGGAGTCGCTGCACGTGGAGGGCATGCCAGCCGGGAGCACCCTTTCACAGGGCGGCATCTTTGCCTCCAGTCAGGCACCGATCATGGCACGCTTCGAGTTCGATTACTTCATGGTCGTAGATGAGGCGGCGGTAAGTCCCACGGTTGATTCGCTTCGGATCACGGAGGTGATGTACAATCCGCTTGAGATAGGCAATGGATTCAACCTCGAGTTCATCGAGCTGATGAACACTGGAAACGAGAGCATCAACCTTTCGCAGGTGACATTCCAGGATGGAGACCCCTTTGCCGAGCTGGTTTTTGGTGACTTGGATCTCGGCCCGGGTGAGGTGGGCGTGGTGGTGGCGGACGTCGCTCACTTCCAGGCCATCTACGGGCAGAGCGTGCGGATTCTCGGATCCTGGTCCGACGGAAGCATGCGAAACAGCAGCGAATCTATCGTCCTGGCTGATCCGCTCGGCAACATCATCCACGATTTCCAGTATTTCGATTCTCCACCGTGGCCAGTCGAGGCGGATGGAGGTGGGCCTTCCCTCGAGGTCATCGACACGGGAGGCAACTATAACGATCCCCTCAACTGGCGGGCCAGCCTGATGGTGGGAGGAACGCCCGGGGAGGTGCTGGGAGGAGACCTCGACGGGGATGGGCTGGATGATGCGGAAGAGGGAGCCCTTGGGACTGATCCGCTCAATCCCGATAGTGATGGCGATGGGATCCTGGATGGTGCGGAGGTTGATGCCGGAACTGATCCTCTGGACATAAATTCGGCTTTCCGACTGGTGGAATTGCTTCGGGTGGGCGACATCACCCAGGCCACGTGGAACAGTGTCCCGGGTCGTCGCTACACGCTGCAGGTAAGCGAGGACCTGTCGACGGGAAGCTGGACGGATGTCGCTACCGTTGATGCCTCCGGGGCCACCACCACCGTTCCTCACGAGGCTGCCGGGGAGGGTGCGCTCTTCTACCGCGTTGCTGTTGAGTAGGCGCCCGGGCGAGAGCCGTTTAGTGGCGTTCTGCTGCGGGTTGAGTCATGCAGGAAGGCTGCAGACAGGGTGCCCCGTCATTCTCTCTGCCACTTCTGGGTTAAATCGGGCGGGAGCGGTAGAATTTGACCTGTTCATTCAAGGTTACTTAAGTACAAGCTAACCGAATCCGGTAGTTGAAACCTTCCGGTATCCGCAAATCCCCGAAATGAAAATCCGTTTGATGATTCGTGCGGCCGCGCTGGCTGCTGTTTCTCTCGCATCCGCCAAGGCGGAGCAGGTCGTCCTCAGCGAGGTCATGTATCATCCGCCAGCTGGACTCCATGAGTTCCTTGAGCTTGAGAACCTCACTGCCACGGTCTTCGACATTGCAGATTGGCGTGTGCGTGGCGGAGTAGACTTTGATTTTCCTGCCTATAACGGGGGGAATCACCAGAGTAATTTTCTCAAGCCCTGGGAACGGATCGTGATTTGCGGGGTTGATCCGTCGACTTTCCGGGCAGCCTACGGCCTGCCCAGCTCGGTGCGGGTTTTCGGACCCTGGGCAGGGTCCCTTGCGAATGAGGGAGAGCGGATCACCGTGCGCGACAAGAACGGGGCGACAGTCTGTACCCTGCGTTACGATGATCGGGCACCGTGGGCGATCGAAGCAGACGGAGGAGGACACAGCCTGGTCCTCAAGAACAACAACTACGCCATTGACGACTATCGCCTGTGGGGAGCGAGCATGTCCCCGGGCGGAACTCCCGGGTCGGGAGAACCGGCTTCCTCGGAGGAGTCCTATTCCAATCCGGAAGTCGACCTCTCGGTGGGTGTTCCCTACATCAATTACGGCCACAGCTGGAAGTATCTCGATAACGGATCGAACCAGGGTACGGCCTGGAAGAATTCCGGCTTCAACGATGCGAGCTGGGCCAGTGGTCCGGGACTCTATGGCTACGAAACGGCGGTGGTCCCGTCTCCCGGAATCTCGACCCCCTTCCAGAACCCAAACGCGCCTGGTAACAGTATTATCACCTATTACTTTCGAACAACCTTCCAGTTCAACGGAACGGTGGCCGGGACGAGCCTTTCGATTGATACTATTCTCGATGACGGGGCCGGTTTCTGGCTCAACGGCCAGTGGCTGGGAGGGATTGGTGTCAGCCAGGGAGCCGGCTACAACACTGCCGCCACCCGAACGGTTGGAGACGCGAGCGAGGAGGAGGGCGTCATCACGAGCGGGTCTCCTCCCCTGGTCGTGGGAACCAATACCCTCGCGGTCGAGGTGCACCAGACCAATACGACCAGCTCAGACGTGGTTTTCGGAGCGCGGGTGAATATTTCCACCCCGAGTGCGCCCGGAATCGTGATCAACGAGGTCCTGCCGCAGAACCAGGGAGGATTCGTGGAGTTCTACAATCCCACAGGGGCGGACATCGACATCGGGAGCTGGTACCTCAGTGATTCGGTGAGCAACCTCACGAAGTACCAGATTCCCGGTTCGCTGATTGTACCGGCTGGTGGCTTCGTTTCGATCAGCTACTCGCAGGCCAGCCTTACGGCAGGCAGCCCTACCGTGATCTATCTCACGGAGGATGACGGGACCACCATCGTGAACGGGATCGACACCGCAATGCCCATTGATGGTCGTTCGCTTGGACGCAAGCCCGCCGGGTCGGGGAGTTGGTTCCTCTTCACTTCACCCACCCAGAACACTTCGAATTCCAGTGCGGCCGAGCTCGGGACGGTGCTCGCCATCAACGAGGTGCACTACGATACGGACGGGGACATCGATTGGATCGAACTCTACAACGGGGGAGCGGCCACCCAGAGTCTTGCGGGGTTGTTTCTGGCGAGCCGACGAGATTTCACGGACAAGGTTCCCATCACGGGCGCGATCGGGCCACGGGGGTTCACCAGTCATTCGGTGAGTTTTTCCACGGGGGGAGGAGATGAGGCATTGTGGTTGATCGACGGCAGTAACCGTGTGATCGATGCGGTGGTTGTGGAACAGTTCCCGCCACGGGCTTATTCGGCGGCCTACCCGGACGGTTCGGGTGAGTTTTACTCCTCGGCAGTGGGGAGCCAGAACGGTGCCAATAACCCGACCCGCGAGACAGGCATCGTCATTACGGAGTTGATGGTGGAGCCACCCTCCGGTCACCGGGACGGAGAGTATATCGAGGTCTACAACAACTCCGGTTCAACCATCAGCCTGGACGCCTGGAGAATCGATGAGGGGGTCACCTACGCGTTTCCCGCCCAGACGAGCATTGCGCCCGGGGAATACCTCGTTGTGGCTTCCAACCCGGAGTTCACGCAGGAGTCCCATCCCGGAGCGCGCGTCCTGGGACCATATACCGGTAATCTCAGCAACAGCGGTGAGAGAATCCGTCTGATTGATTCGTGGGGCAATCTCGCCGATGAAGTTCACTATGCCACCGGTGGAGAGTGGCCTTTTCTCGCCGGAGGACTGGGCAGTAGCCTCGAATTGCGTAATCCCGACATGGACAACTCCAGACCGAGCGCGTGGGCTGCCTCCGACGAGTCCAGCAAGTCCACCTTCCAGACCTACACCATCTCGGACCGTTACCTCCAGAACAACTCGCGGGGCGGCTCCTCAAGCTACAAGGAGCTTCATGTCCATGCGGTCGGTGACGCCCACATCGCGATGCGCAACATGAGCCTGAGAGAGAACGGGGTGGGCTCCAATTTCCTGCCCGGGGGAGGACAGACCGTGGTCACCAACGGCAACGCTTCCTCCGGCTGGTTGTGCCAGGGGACACACTACCAGAGCTACATGTCGGGAAATGTCTTCAACGTGGTCTCGACCGGGCATGGCGACGTGAAGGCCAATCGCTGCGAGATTGACGTGACTTCCATCAGTGACAACGACGACCTGGTCTGGGAGTGCGAGGCTCGCTGGGTCTATGGGAAGCCGACCCTGATCGTGAACACCTGGGATCGCAGCTTCGGGGGCATCATTCGACTGCCGGTTCCGCGTAATCTGGGCACCCCGGGGGCGGTCAATTCACGTGCAGAAGACGGTCCGTTTCCCACGCTCTCGGGTCTCATCCACAGCCCGGCGGTGCCCACGTCGTCGGATTCGATCATCATCTCGGCGAGGGTGGACTCGGTACAGCCTCTAAATTCGGTCAGCCTGCGCCATCGCCTTGACAACTCAAGCTGGAGCAACTCGTGGGGAATCCGGTCCATGAACGACAACGGGGTGGGCGGAGACCTCGTGGCCAATGATGGGATCTACAGCACGACCCTTTCGTCCCGGAGCGACAACAGTATCACGCAATTCTACGTGGAGGCCTCCTCGGCAGCAGGTACGACCCGCATTCCCCGCATGGCACCTGAGGCGCCGGCCCTTTTCGTGGTGGACAACAGCAACATTGCAACCGACCTGCGGACGCAGCGCTTTGTCATCTCGGCCCGTGACATAGACAACCTGAACGGTGGAACCTCGGGGCAGTCCTCCAATAACTATGCCTTCCCGCGTCTTTCCAACCAGTATTTCAATTCGACCTTCATCAGTAACGAGAACGAGGTGATTTACAACACGGAGATCCGCAAGAGCGGGAGTCCGTGGACGCGCTCTTCCAGCGGTAGCCTCGCGCGTGCCAAGTGGAAACCCCCGAGGGACCGTCGTTTCCGGGGGTGGACGAAGCGTGCGATCGACAACGATGCGGGCGGGGGCAGGGGGTATCATAACCGGATCATCCGCTACTGGCTCTACCTGCTTGGGCACGCCTACAACCAGAATGAATTCGTGCGTGTGATCGTGAACGGGGGCAGTGCCTCTCTCCGGGAGGACGTGGAGCCCAATGCGAATGGATTCCTGAAGCGAAACTGGGAGCAGGGAGAAAAAGGGGAGCTTTACCGGATCGATGACGAGTGGTGGTTCGAGGACAACTGGAACCGTGGACAACGGAATGCGGACTGGAGTTACAAGGGAACACGGGAGCCCGAGCGTTACCACGCCGAGTGGATCAAGCGGTCCCGGGAGGACGAGTACGACTATTCGTCCTTCGTCAACTGGGTCGAACTGGTAGGGCAGAATATCTTCACCCGGGCGGAGATCGAACGCATGGCGGACATCGACCTGATGGCGGCCAATGCGGCGGTGCGGGGATGGGTTGATGACTGGGATAACCTGACCCGTGATCGTGGGAAGAACGGTTACTTCCTGCGTCGCTACTCCGACGGGAAGTGGCAGCTCGTGCAGTGGGACTCCGATCTCACCTTCGGCAGCGCGAATTCCGCATTCATCGGAAACCTGGCAGGCGTGCGCAACTTCTTCTACAAGCCTTACGTCCGGCAGCGCTTGAACTACTACATTGGTGAACTGGCTGACAAATACACTTCTGGGTCGGGGCGTTTAAGTACGTGGCTCAGCCTGGAGGAGGCGGCTTCAAGTTCCTATTCAACCAACACCTCGTCCTACAGCAGCTTCAACAACAGCCGGGTCAATTATGCCCGGAATTCCGCGATCGGTTCAACGGCGATGAACATGGCCTTCAACGTCACGACCGGTGGAGGGGGAACAGTCAACACGGGCAGCGAAACTATTTCCATCAGCGGGACGAGCCCCTATCGTGTCTTTACGGTGGAGGTGCTCGACCACCCTGAGGCGGAGTGGATTTTCAATTCGGAGACGAGCTGGACCGTGAACGGGATTCAGCTGAAGCAGGGGATCAACACGCTGACTGTTCAGGGCCTCGATCGCGACGGGAACGTGGTGCATACCGATACGGTCAACGTCAACAAGTCCGGAAACTCCAGGCCGGTGGTTGATATTGATACCGCTCCTGATTCGCTCAATGTCCCGGTATCGGAAGTCCTCGACCTGGATGCCTCAGGCAGCTACGACCCGGAAGGTACGGACTTGAGTCTGTCCTGGAGTGTGAGTCCCGTGAGTGGGGCCACGCTGGAAAATCCCACCGTTGATACCGGGGAGGTGATCTTCGGGGCGCCTGGGCTCTACACTGTCAGGGTCACCGCCACGGATGAAAATGGAGTCCAGTCCTGGGAGGAGCGCGAGGCTTCGGTTTATGCTGACTCCGGGTGGAGCCCTTTCACGGAGGGGCTCCTTGAGAGCTGGTGGACGCTCGACAATCTGGAGGTGCGCCACGACTACAGCGAGGATTGCTGGTATTCCCTCGATGACCGGCCCGGGAACCTGGTCCTGAAACTGAGTGACAGTAAATCGAGGCCCCTGACAGGAACGAATCCCCTGCATCCGGCCATGTGGAGGGAGCTGCCGGACGCTGCGGACTTTGCGCTGCAAACCGACCTGACCCTGGACTCGGTTCAGCGGGGTGACTTCATGGCCGGGCTGATTGTCGAGGTACAGGAAGGCGCGATTCTTGCGCGCTATGTCTTCGGGATGGAGGACGGAAATGCACTGCGCGTGAAGCGGTCAAGCGGTGGCGGCTACACCCAGCTTTTCAACTCCAGCTATTCAGAAGGCGCCGCGGTCATCCGGATGCGGCGTGACGCCTCACGGCTCCGTTTCGAGCGGCGCCTGAAGCCGGGAGTATGGACAGAGATCTACTCGCGCAATATCGGGTCCTCCGCCACGGTTGGGCGGGGCGGTATTTTTGGTGCGAATGACACTGCCCGGGCCTCCCGCTTCAAGTTCGACTACGTCATGCTGGTGGATCCCTCGGTTTCGAGCCCGGCGGTCGATCACCTGCGCATTACCGAGCTCATGTACGAGCCGGTNGGTGGAGGANCCCTCGAGTTTATCGAGTTGCTTAATACAGCCAATACCCCGCTTGACCTCGATGGCGTCAACTTCGACGGGGGGGATCCCTTTGATGCCTATTCATTTGGTGCACTGACCCTCGCTCCCGATGAGTATGCTGTCCTGGTGGCAGACTCGAGTGCCTTTCAGGCCGAGTATGGAGGTGCTGTCCGGGTATTGGGCGAATGGGCTGCGGGTGCTCTCTCGAATGGTGGGGAGAGGATCGTACTCCGCGATAACGCGGGAAATATCATCCACGACTTCAACTACGACACGGTCGCGCCCTGGCCGACTGCACCTGCTGGACTGGGCCCGTCGCTGGAGGTCATCGACACGGAGGGCGACTACGATGATCCGGCCAACTGGCGCGCGAGTACGGTGCCAGGAGGTTCGCCCGGAAGTGGCGTNCTGNTTGACAGTGATGGCGACGGCTTGAGCGATACCGANGAAGCTCTCCTCGGNACAAACCCACTCAATCCTGACAGTGACTACGATGGAGCTCCGGACGGAGCCGAGGTGGCGACCGGAACGGATCCTCTCGATGCGAATTCGGTTTTTGAGATCACGGCCTTGAACAAGATTCCCGGGACGGGCTTCGTAACGGCCACCTGGACCAGCGTGGCAGGTCAGGTCTACACCCTGGAGGCCAGTTCAGACATGATTAACTGGGCGGTCGTGGCCAGCGGGATTGTAGCCTCGGGCTCGACGACCTCCCAGCTCGACAGCAATGCGGCGGGGGCAGACCGGCGTTTCTACCGGGTGCTGGTCGAGTGAGATCACAACCTGGCCGCCCCCGCAGGGCCATGGACGGAATGTCTAGTCGTCCCACGTNGCCGACACGGGTGACCCGACTTCGATTCCGTTCTGTTCGGCAAAGTCATCACCGTTGATGGCGAGTTCGAGGAGTCCGCTTGAGCCGAGGATGGCGAGAGGCTTTCCGGGATGAACGTCCATGTAGCAGCGCTGTAGGGGGGCCTTGCGACCACCACATACCGTGGTGAGCTCCCCCTCGGACAGAATGGTGGAGGGGAAGGCAGATGCTGGGAGGTTGGAAATGGCGTTGCCAAAGCGGTCGATGTAAACGACCTCGCCCCGNAGCGTGTTCCCTTCCTGTTTCACCTTGGGCCAGGGCAGGCAGACGAAGTCCTCCACCTGATCCCCGACTTCCTCGAAACATGCACCCGCCGCCAGGTGGGCGGCAGCGGGAGCGAAGATGTCCCGGCCGTGGAACGTGTCACTGACGGGGTCGAGNAACCAATTCTCATTGTTGAGTAGCCGGACTTCCTCGACCTGTTGCTCCCGCACGGCCCAGGACAGGACCCCGTTGTCCGGTCCGATGAAAATTGCGTGCCGGGTGCGAAGGGCGACGGCCCGGCGAGAGCTGCCAACCCCCGGGTCGACAACCGCGACGTGAATGGTCCCGGAAGGGAAGTAGGAGGAGGAAGCTGCAAGGGCGAAGGCACCGTCCACGAGGTCGCCCGGAGGGACCTTGTGGGTAATGTCAATGACGCGGGTAGCGGGAGCGATGCCCGTGATGACCCCCTTCATGGTACCGACAAACCAGTCGCTGGTCCCAAAGTCGGTGGTCAGGGTAATCAGCATCCAGCGATCCAAGCAGAGGAGCGCCACGAGGCAAGCTGGCCATCCGGGTAATTGATCACCTGGTCATGAGAATAAATTTCCGTTCTGGGGAATTTCCACGTCAGCGGTGGAGCGATCTGCGGGAATCGGCCCTGTCCGCCAGATGGCAGGAGGGGAGCCTCTCCGTCAGGCGGGAAGCCNCGGTATCGTGTTTTCGTGGTGGCTCGTGGGCTTCGCCCCAGCTCCGTCCCCGGAGACGTTCAGGGGCGTTCGGGATTCGCGGGGGCCCTCGGGCCGCCGAGGAGTTCTACCATGGCCCGGCCCATTCCCTCGCCAATGAGCCAGTAGGTTTCGGCATTGCAACACCAGTGGAAGCGGATCGGGCGGGGGGAGACAGGACCGTCGCGGAAGAAACTCCGGGTTTCCACGTAGCGAGTGGTGTCCCTGAATTCGTCATAGCGGGTGACAGCCTCCTGCGCCTTCATGATCATGAGTCGCCGATCGATTTTCTGACCCCAGCCACCAAATCCGCTACCGGCAATGACGAAAGGGAGCCCGGGCGCCTTGAGATCCCTGCGGATATCGCGAATAAGGTGGGCAAGGTTAGCTTCGTACTCAAGGCAGTCTGGCTTGCTGCATCCGTCGTTCCATCCCTGGTGCCAACCGAATCCGGCAAGGCGTGGCTGGTAGCCGGCCAGTTCCGGGAATTCGCGGCTAAGATTGGCGAGGCGGTCTTTTACACTGGAGATAAGGTGATCATACTGGTTGCCGATACCTTCTCCCCGTGGTTTGCCATTGCGGTGCGGCCCGGCCCCCGGTGGACGCCAGGGACCGGCGAGGCTGGTGCCACCGGGTCCGAACTTGAGAAGAAGGACGGGGGCATCGAGGAAGTCGCCGACCACCCAGCCGAATCCGAGTTCGGGACCGATCGCGCCCTTGGCGGCCCATCCTCCGACGCCCAGCTTTCCCTTGCGCTCCAACCAGGTGATCCACACGTCTTCCCTGGTGACCCAGCTGTCATTGCTCTGCAGATGGCGGTAACGCTCCGCCGTGGCAGGATCCTGAGAGAGGGTCTCAAGAGTGCCCTTCTGCGGTCCGGAGATGCGGCCGTGGCCCTCCATGTTTGACTGCCCCGCGAGGATGAAGACCTGGACCGTACGATCCTTGGCTGAGAGAGGGAAGGACAGGATTAGGAGTAAGAAGAGGAATGAGCGGATCATGGATGCCCTATTGGAGCAGCCCCTGACCTCACTTGACCACCTCGAATTTCTCAAAGTGACGGCCCACCGAGGTGGGGTACTGCTCCAACAGCAGTTCGCGGCAGCTGCGGCGTCCCCGGATTTGCAGGGGATCCAGCGGATCGTCGGAAAAATTTGTCCAGCCCATGAAGTAGAGCGTGTCCGGGATGCCATCGAGCCAGAGCTTGGAAGCCTTGAAATTCGCCTTCTTGTTCCGCGCCACGAAGCAGACTCCAATATTGGACTTGCCGGGCCAGCGTGTACTGAGCAGGGCTTCCCCGGGGTGTTTCCCAAGAACGGAGTGGCCGGCGAGCCCCTCAAAGTATTCNCGGTCGAGGCCGAGCGCGTCGAGCACGCTGGGCATGATGTCGAGATGGGAAACCAGTTTCTGGCGGGGCTGTTCCTGGATCCATTCCGGCCACTTGATCATGATAGGGACCTCGACCTGTTCGCGGCGCAGGCTGGAGCAGTGGAACCAGGTGCCATTTTCCTGGAATTCTTCCCCGTGATCCCCGGTGATGATGATTATGGAGTCTTCGTAGCGGTCTTCCTTCTTAAGGTAGTTGATGAATTCCTCCATTTGCCGGTCAATCCAGTTGACGGCGTTTTCATAGCGTTTGACCACCTCGCGGATCTGCTCCGGCGTGGGTTTCAGGGCTCCAAAGTCGATGGCGGCGCAGTCCTCGTGGATGGGCGTGAAGTTTTCGCTGGGCCAGTAGTAGTTGTAGTGTGCGGAGTCGAGGGACAGGAAGTGAAGGTGGCTACCGGGCGGGGTGCTTTCGAGCTGTTTCTTAAGGTCGGCTACGATGATTTTTTCCCGTTCCGGGATACTGGCACCATCGGGAAGGAGCGGCGCATCGAGGAAGTGCTCGGCAAACTTGTGGTCACTCCCAAAGTTGAGATCGCACATTTTCTTGTAGCTCAGGTCGCACACGGCGCGNACACTGAAGCGGTAGCCCAGCTCATGAAGCAGGCGGATGGGGTAGGAGCCCTTGAACCCCCCCGGGCGCCGGCCCTCTCCCAGGGCATCCCGCCAGTAAATCCCGATCCTGCTGTGGAAGAGGGTATACCATGACACGGGCGTGCAGTTGGATCCCGCGAAGGTGACGTCGAACTGCTGGCATTCCTCCTTCGCGAAGGTGGAGAGGAAAGGCATGACCTGGGGCCGCACNGTGTCGGAGCGCCAGGTCTCCACCATCACGATGTAAATATCGGGCCGACGCTTGAGGGCTGGCAGAGAGGACGAGAGAAGGGCTTCAATTTCACTGTCGGTCTGGGTGGGAGCGAAGCGAATAGCGAGAGTCTCCAGGCCCGGGTCGGGTCGAAAGAGNCCTAGGTGAATGGCGAAGGTCNCGTGTTCGGCCTGCCACACCTCCTTGCGCATGCTCACCATGCTGAGCGCCTGCTGGGCGATTGCTCCCATCCAGAGCCCCGCGAAGAGGAGGAGGGCCTTCGAGGTCCGCAGGCGGAGGTCGTAACGCCGAGAGAGCTTTTGCAGCCCGAAATAGGCGCCGATGGCGAGTGCGATTACGGCCAGAACTGCCAGGGTGACCTGAAGAGGAGACTGGTTGATTCCGGCTGCCTCCAGTTCAACCTTCATGTCGAACCTGCCATCGAGGGTCAGATTGTTGACGACATCGATCAGGGATTGCTCCCAGTAGATATCGGCTGCCANGTCTGCGAGAACAACAAGGGGGATGAGGACCATGCCCGNAATGACGAGCCAGCGGGTATAGGGAGGAAAGAAGACCAGCAGCGCGTGGGAGAGNAGAATACCTGCCATGGTAAANCCTCCAAGGGAGAGCAGGCGGCCGAGGACGAGAAGAGTAGACTCCCAGATACTCCTTTCCCCGATATCCCCGAAGGAAGAGAAGTCCCGGGTGAGAAAGACGAGGAGGACGAGAGTCCAGAATGCCCCGTTAAACTGCCAGGCCTTCTTTCGCTGGCGTTGTGAACTGGGCTGCCGCGGGGGATCTCTTTTGNTTCTGGGCAGGGTGCAGATCAAGATGGTGAACAACAGGGCCGCGAGNCCNCCCAGCCCGATTCCGATCCAGTATAGCTCGAAGGGAACGGCAGGATGAAAAGCGACCAGAAAAATCAGGGTGCACACAGTCAGTGAGGCCATGACCAGCCGGCATAACCGGGTTTCGTGCTCGTGCTGATGGAGACAGCGACGGGCGAGATGGACCAGGCCTACCAAGGCGAGAACGCCNAGGGCGACAACNGCAGNNCCGATGAGGATGTTGTATCCGAAATTGCCCGGGCCGAACTTGAAGGCACGCTGGAAGGGAACCTGGAGCACGCTGGCGCCTGTCAACCAGGCCATGGTGAGGACTGGATCCCAATTCGGNCGAGTGTTGGTAGGTTTGCTCGATTCCTTGCCCATGAACTCTCGATTTCAGCGGAAGGNCCGACGAAAGTGGCATTGTCCCATGCCTTTGGGAGGATGCAAGCGGATCTGCGAGACATCCCACTTGCCAAGGAGCGGTCTCGATGTTTTTTAGCCTCACCTCATGCCGACCTACGACTACCTCTGTGAGAGCTGCGGGCATCGATTCGANTACTTCCAGAGTATGAACGATGAGAAGCTGAAGGATTGCCCGTTGGAGGATTGTAACGGGCCCGTAAAGCGGTTGCTGGGTACGGGGGCCGGGATTATCTTCAAGGGTGGAGGGTTCTATGAGACTGACTATCGCAGCGACTCGTACAAGAGCGGAGCGAAGAAGGATTCGGAGGCCAGCAAGTCCACAGAAAAAGGATCGAGCGAATCCTCCGGTTCAAAACCGGGTTCCGGGTCCAATTCCAGCCCGAAAGCGGATCCGAAGCCAAGATCGGACGGGGGAGGTGGCCCCGCCAAGGCCGATTGACGGGGGAAGAACCGCCCTGGGTGAGCGCTCTCTGAATTCTGGACAGGTCCGGTGCGATACGAAATACTCTCTACCGAACAATGGCCGAGAACGAGAAGGATCAGGGCAAGGACAAGGATCCCGTCAAGGGCAAGGATCCCGTCAAGGGTAAGGATCCCGTCAAGGGTAAGGATCCCGTCAAGGGTAAGGATCCCGTCAAGGACGCTGGCAAGGACAAGGATAGGGGTAAGGGTCTGGTCCTGGGCAAGGACGCTGGCAAGGACAAGGATGAGGGTAAGGGTCTGGTCCTGGGCAAGGACGCTGGCAAGGGCGAGGATAAGGATAAGCGCAAGGGTCTGGTCCTGGGCAAGGACGCTGGCAAGGGCGCGGATAAGGATAAGGGTCTGGACCTGGGTAAGGGCGAGGATGAGGGTAAGGATCTGGCCCCGGGCAAGGGGAAGCGGGAGGACAATAACCCGGGGAAGAACGAGGGAATTGATAAGGACTCGGAGGAAGGGGAAGAAAAGCAGAAGCGAATCGTGCCTCCTCCCACCAAGAAGGGAATCTTCTTCAGGAATCTCTTCTACGTTTCCCTGCTGGGCCTGCTCGTGATCGGTGGCCTCGCTTTTCTATCCTTCCAGCCGCAGAATCTTTCCGACATCGAGGGCTACGTCAGTGACTCTTCTGTTCCCCCAGCCGGGGGCCCCGATCTGGCATCCGTGCTTGAGAACGCTTATAAGAACATGGCTCCTGTCCGGATCACGGAGGAGGAGCTTAACAACTACCTGCGGCGCACACTCGCGGTTGAGCAGGGTGGCCTGTTCAAGAAGTTCGTAAAGGCGAGGGGAGTGTGGGTGCGGCTGGAGAAAGGTATAGCCGAAGTCATCATTGAGCGGGAAATGAATGGCAGGCGCCATACTGTATCCATGCTCTTCGAACCGAAGCAGACCAAGAAAGAGGACGGGGGTATCAGCACGGCGGTAGGCCAAAAGCATGGTAAGTGGGGTCGGACGCGGGTGTTGAACGGATTCATGTACCTGACCTATTCCTCTTTCGAGGCCCTTCAGAAAGCCTATGCGGAGGAAACCAAGCTGATCTGGGAAAAGATGTTGCGGAAAAACTTCCGGATCAAGGTTTCGGACGGACTGCTGGAACTCTCTCCGCCAGAGATCGAGGGGCAGGTAGCTCCCACGTCCTGAGACAGGTCCGGAAAGAGTGCGGGATCGTTGAGAACAATGTGGACTTCGGGTGCTTTTGCCGGTCGACAAGTCCCCTGACTCCTTGCATTGGCCGGGGTTATGCGTCATGAGTGCCTCTCTACCGATGTGAAGTTGCCGACTCCAATGCTCGCATGCGCCTTCTGGGTCCCCGGAGTTATCATCCCGGCCTGGAGCCAGGGCGACCTCCCATCGCCCGGATCCCTTCCCGAGAGCCCGGGGCAGGTGCTGCCCGATACTGCCCCGCAGCCTGCGCCCTCTATTGCGGTTGAGCTGGCTCGTGACGAGAAGCAGAAGCCGCGGAAGATGACGGAGAGTGAGTCTCGTCAATTTGTCGTGCATGGATCGGATTTTTCAACCCGGGGCGCGATCGCCTCGCTGGCTGAAGCTACGCGGACGAACCTGTTGGAGGTGATGGGGAAGGATGAGGAGGGATGGGAGCACGCTGTTGCCATCCAGCTGCGCGATGGAGATGCCCCAGTAAAGATGAGTTTCTATCAGGTTCCGGGAGGTTATCGCCTGCAACTCGATGTCTACCTGTCCCGCGGAAAGCCATCCGGGCTGGAGCGGGCCATTCTGGAGTTGCTGCTCATTGAGTACGGGCTGCGCGGACGAGCCGGGGAGAAGGTGGGTTCGGTGGCCGTTCCGCCCTGGTTGGTGGAGGGCATGCTGGAGAGTTTCCGCTGGAAGCGAGGTGAGCGTGAGCGGGCCCTTTACGCGGCTCTTTTTGAGAAGAATGAGCTCTACCCGGTAAAGAAGTTGCTTGAGACGAGCGACCTGAGAGAACTGGATGCAATCACTTATGCGGCTTTCCGCGGCTCAGCCGGGGCGCTCGTGATGTCCCTGTTGGAGCAGAAGGACGGCTCGAAATCGATGCGGTCCATGCTGCGCGAACTGGCTACTTTCGAGGGCGAAGTGCAGGCGCTTCTTCTCAAACACTTTCCGGGGATGAATCTCGGGCCGGAGAGTTTCTCGAAGTGGTGGGCTCTCAAGCTGGCTCAAATGGCAGAGAAGCCCTTCCCGCACGTCCTGACCATCCTCGAAACAGAAAAAGAACTGCAGGAGGTTCTGGTGGTACGCTTCTCTGACCAGGCCGGGAACCTCATCGAGGTTGGCGCGGATCAGTTTCGAGATCTGCTGGCCCTGCCACTTCAGGAGCGGCAGGTGGCCATCCGCGCGGGGGTGAGCCGTGGGGGACAGTTTCTCTACCGGGTGTTCCCTGCGCACCGCCCGGTTTTGATGGAATATCTGGGTATCCTCGGTGAAATCGCAGCCGACCGGGATGAGGGTATCCCGGAACGTCTCGCCGGGCTGGCGAGGGAGCGTGAACGATTGCGTGGGCTGGGGGTGCGGACCCGCGACTACCTTGAGTGGTACCGCATCACCAATTCAAAACGGCTTACGGGCGACTTTGAAAGTTTTGTAGACCTGAAGGAGAGGTTGGAAGAGCACTCAGCCGGTTCCCGGGGACCGGTCGCGGAATATCTCGACTCCATGCAGCGTCTTTTCGAGGCAACGAAGGATTAGGGTGAAAGGGGCCGCCTCGGCCAGCCGTCGATTACTCCCAGCTGGCCCTTGAGCCAGGTGACAAATTCGAGGTGCCGGCTCCTTGCATACTGGTGGCACCGGAAGCCGAGATTCTCTCCGGTTTCAATATTTTCCTTCAGGTCGTCTACGTAGAGGGTGTCCCGGGGAGTGAGTCCATACCTGGACATGGCGTGATGGTAGATAGCAGGATCAGGTTTGCAGCTCCCGACTTCGTGGGAAAAAATACTCCCTTCGAACTGCTCGAAGACAGGGTAGTGCTGGAGGAGCCATTCGGCATGCATGCAGTTGGTGTTGGAGAAGAGAATCAGCTTGATCCGCAGGGAGCGCAGGAACGCTAAGATTGGCCACATCTCCCGGATCGGGTCGAAGATCGAGTTCCAGGCATGACGGAATTCTTCATGGGATCCCACGAATCCGAGCCGTGAGGAGGCCCACTTGACGAATGTGTCCTGATTGAGGCGGCCGGATTCGAAATCCTCGCGCTTCTCGAGAAGGCTCTTCAACCTTTTCCGTGGGTCATCGACTTCGGCAGGAACGAGAGGCAGGAGGCCGCGGACAAAGTCGACCCCGAGAAGGACGTTTCCGATATCGAAGAGAGCGGCGGCAGGTCGTGAAGGCACGGGACAGCAGGAGATTATCCGGCGGGGGTATCGATGGTGGGAGGGGAGGCATTCCCGGTAGCGAGTTCGAGCACGAAACTGGCAGCCACCCTGGAAGCCTGCGGGCGGGCGCGGCAGGCGAGGTTTTGCTTCTGCCGACGCCAGCCGGAAGCGTGGTTGGCGAGGAGGCTTTGCAGGGCAGAGCCCAAAGACACTTCGGTGTCGGCCAGGTCTCCTCCTCCGATCGTTCGCAGGAGTTCGAGGTTTCCCTCCTCCTGACCGGGAACGAGGTGGTGAATGAGCATGGGGCAACACGCGGCGAGGGACTCGTGAACGGTGGCTCCGCCGGCTTTCCCTATCGCGAGGTGGTGTTCGCAGAGCAGCTGGGGCACCTTGCGAGACCATCCCCGGATGCGCACGCGGCCGGGGTAGTCCTCTGCGATCCCTCTCGCCAGCCGGTAGAGACGGCGTAGGTTCCGGCCGAGAACAATGGTGAGTTCAATAGGACCGTCCGGGTGGCGGAGGAGCAGGCGGGCCGTTCGCTGAAGAGATTTCTTGTTGGCGGTGGGAAAATAGAGAACGCGGAAGGGCTGAACCTGGGCGTTTTCTCCCAGGGGCTGGAGGCGGTCGAAAACTGGATTCACCGGGAAACCGGTTTCCACGATTTTCTCTTCGGGAATTGCCTGCTGGATCAATCGGCTTTTCGTTTCCTCGTCCGTAACGAGCCAGAAGTCGGTGGGAGCCTTGCGCCAGGCTGCATTGATTTCAATCGAGTCGGTGACGACGGTCACTATCGGGCGGGGGCGTCTTCCGCTTTTGAAGTAGCGCTCGACGAAGTAGGGGTAGAGCGGATAGGTGGAGATGATGACATCCGGGTCGAATTCATCGAGGCGGGCCGAGAAGGCCCGCTCGACCGGGTGCATGAACGGAATGTTCTGCTTGGAAAAATCCCGGCGCTCGACTCCATTGTAAATCAGCTCCCAGATCCGGGGCAGATAGGTGATGGCGAACTGGTAGCCCTTGCGCAGGAGGTTGTTGAACCACGGTGAACCTTCCGCGCAGGGATCAACCACGAGAACGTCGGACCGTCCCTCGAGGGCGGCGGCGAGGCCCCGGGCGGCGGGATTGTGTCCGTCGCCGAATCCCGCAGTGGCGATCAGGATACGCGGCGGGTTGGACGGGTTCATGGAGTCAGGTTGTAGGGTATGGACGCGGGTTCGGCCAGTGATGTTGTGCATAATTGTGGCAGCTGGCTTTCCGGTCTGGGGTTGCCAGCGGTGGGATTTGGGAGCACATTGCCGTCAGCAATGCGTCGTCGTGCTCCCTCCAGTGGTCCGGATTCGGAAAAGGGCATCATTCCTTCTGCCGATGACGAAGTGGTGCGCCTTCCGGTATCGGAAAGTGGACCACTGGAGCATCTCGACGTGATGCCGGCTGCCCACTCTGAGCGTGTCGCGCGCCTCCAGCCGGATCAGGAAATGGATCTCCTGGAGGAGGAAGGGGAAGAAAATCTCGATGCGGTGGCAGCAGAGCTCGGGGTGGCCTGGGACTCAGAGGGTGGCGCGGGAGAGAAGACGACCCCCATGGGATGGCTGGCCTTGATCGCGATCCTGCTGCTGATTGTGGGAGGGTGGGCTCTCGCGAAGCTGGGGAAGGGGTCGGCTCATTACGACTCCGAGGCCAGAAGGGTTCTCAGTGAGCGCGATCAGGAGGAGCAGGAGCTTGAGGCCGCGCGCGTCCATTACGACCATGTGGAGACGCTGGCGAAGCGTTACCTCGGAGCCGAGACGGTGGAGGAAAAGGCCAGCTACGTGCGGCAGGGCGAGCGCGTCTTACCACTGATGCAGGAATTTTATCAGCGCAGGCTACTGAAGCCGGTGCGTCTGGAATCCATCAAGCAATACCGGGAGCGTACAGTTGGCGGATACTCCTTTTTTCTACTCGAGGTAGCGTTGATTGGAGAGAACCTCACAAAGTTCCTCTTCGTGGAGGACTGCGTGGACGGGCAACCGCGCTTCGACTGGGAATCACAGGTGAGTTACCAACCGATGGAGATCTCGGACTATCTGGACCAAAAGCCCGTCGAGGCGCTGGATTTCCGGGTATACGCAAGTCTGGATAACTTCTACGGCTATGAGTTTGCGGACGAGGATCGCTACCGATGCCTGAAAATTACCTTTCGGGACGATGAGGAGTTTCTTTTCGGCTATATCCTTAGAGGGAGCGCGGAGGAGCGGGGATTGACGGCCTATCTGGAGAAGGGGGGCACAAAGCAGGGGCAACCGGTGCTGTTGCGGCTCCGGTTTCTTCCAAACACGAAATCCCGCAGGTCCGTCTTGGTTGAGAAGGTAGTCTCCCCCTACTGGGTCCTGGTCGAATAGTGAGATTCCCGGATCGACGCGAGTTTGCGATCACTCTGGTTGCGGGGCGGCTCCGGCAATGATAAGGGTTCCTCCGTCGGCAACGCGCCTCGGGTCGATTCTGCCGACAGTGTCCTGATCCGGCCTTGTCATGAAAAGAGCCATCCTCTCAATGAGCGCGGTTGCCGGAGGTCTGTTGATATTCTCCCAAGGGGGAATCGCCCAGCAGGCTCCCGCCGTCTTCGGCAAGTATCTGAAACCGGGGGAGGCTGCGCGTGGGCAGTTGATAATGGTGGAGCCCCCCAAGGAAATCAGCACTTACGTCAAGAAGGTGGAAAAGGCTGCCCGGACGGATCCAGAGTGGTCCACTACCTACTCGAAGAATGCCACGGCGGGAGTTCCGCTTCCCTTTCACGAGAAGCTGGGACTTACGAAGGAGGAATACGCGAGTTACAACAAGCTGTGGGATGAGCGCAAAATGACCCCGGTCAAGGATGGCAATGTCGTGGTCCGGCTGGAGCAACCCAAGAGTGGTGAATGGATGGTCCGGGTTTCCGGGAAGGGTGCGCCCCTGTCCCTCCTGCGATACCAGGAAGACAAGGATGTGATAAAATCACCGAACGGTCTACTCGTCCGGCTTGATGATATCAACGCGCACCCCCGGAGTATTCTTGGTGCCTGGACGGGACATGAGTGGAGGTTCCAGGAGGAGGATGGACTTGGAAAGACGAAGGAGAACTTTGCAATCGGAACCCTGGTGGACACGCGGTGGGGCCTGTTGGTTTACCGGCTGCAGTCGACTTCTCCCGCTGGTAAACTTCTCTTCGACCGCAGCATGGTGATCAGGTTCCCCATGCCCGCGAAGTAGGACAGCATCATTCTTGAAGAAAGGCCGGAAACCGTCTGCGGGCATTCTGCTTGCCCGCTGGTTGGCAGCACCCATGCTGGTGTTTTCGCTGGGCCTGTTGATCGTTTCCAACCTGGTTCTGCAGACACGCACGGTACGCGAGTGGATGGAGAGCAAATTGGAGCGCCGCCTCGGATTTGAGTGGACGGTTGGATCGCTCTCGTGGACGCCGTGGACGGGAGTCCAGATGCGGGATCTTGCTGCAGAGATCCGGGACTTGGATTTTGGTGGCAGTGCTGGGGTGCGTCCTATCTATGAGCTGGACCTCGATGTGCAGATCTCCTGGAGGGCGCTCCTGAGCCGCAGAGTGGAAGTCCGTGAGTTGCGAGTGCGTAAGGGAAAGGTCGCGATTCCCCTGGAGCTGCTTTCGCTCCTTCCCAGGGAGCGAGAACAGGCCGCAAAGAGGGACAACCAGCCGCCCGGAGGGGAAAAAACCCCTGATAAAAAAACCACGGGAGAAAGCGAAAAGCCGGATACGAGAACCGCCCCGCCCGGGAAACAGGAGCGTCCTCCCGCCCGCCCTGCGGTCATCCTCAGGATCGACCGTTGTGATGTCGGTTTTTATTCCATCCACGGGAGTGGGAAACGTGAACTCGTTCTCCACAAGCTCCGGGGCGAGTTTCCGTTGCAGGGGGAGGATGCTTCGGGTTCGCTGCGTCATGATGGACTTACGTTCGGAAGCAGTCTCCTGATGAGTGAAATGGAAATGCCGGTCTTGTGGAGACGCCCCTTTCTTCGGCTGCCTGCCCGGACGTTCAAGTGGGAGGGTGTGTCCCTGAATGTCGAGGGCTTCATCAGGCTGGTGGGGACTCCACGCTTTCTGGTGAATCTCGATGCGCCAGCGGCTCCCATGCGGCGTGTTTCTCTCGCTTCCTGGTCCGGGATCGAGGCGGAGGCCGCCAGCGTGCAGGGACAGGGAAGCCTGCAGGGAACGCTCACGGCCCTCGACAGCTGGCGAGGTAACTTCTCGGGTCAGATAAGCGCTCTTGGCCTCGTCCAGCGGTCGGGGGAGATCCGGAAGTTCGAATACGGGCGAGTGTCCTCGAGCATGCGAGGAGGAGTTTTCAGGATCGTGGACGCACGGCTCCACAGCGAGCAGTTGTCCTTCCTGGGCAATGGAGTTTTGCTCCCGGATGGCCGGATGCGCGGGACGCTGCGTCTGGTAGCCGATTCCGGGCATGCAGAGGCGATCACCCGTTTTGCGGTGGGAGCCAGGCTGACTGGAGGCTGGACCCGGTCCTGGTTTAAACCGCTGGTCACTCCAGACCGCCAGGTCCGTGATCTGCATGTGCATGGCACTGTCAAACGGGCGGTGGTTGATGTGGGACGGCACGGGGAGGAACTGGAGGTGGGGGAAGTTCGTGACCGGGTAGTGGCCTTTGTGAAGCGGGAGAACGAAGAGAAGAAACAACAAGACGAGGCGATCAGGCCCATGCAGCCCCAGCCGGGACATCGAGCAATCCTGCCCCCCACCGGGAAATGAGGACAGTGTGATGAGAGTGATTTCAGGGAGGGCGCGGGGAGTACGCCTGAAGGTTCCGGAGCGGGAAACCCGTCCGAGTACCGATCGGCTGCGTGAGGCGCTCTTTTCCATGCTGCAGGGTCGCTTGGAAGAAGCCCGGGTTCTGGATCTTTTTGCCGGATCCGGAGCCCTGGGGATCGAAGCTTTGAGCCGGGGTGCGCAGAAGGCCTTGTTCGTTGAATCCCGTCGCGCCGCTGCCGCGGTGGTGCAAGAGAATCTCGAGAAGACCCGTATGGGGGAGAAGGGGGTCGTCCTGCAGCGGGATGTCTTCGCCTTTCTCTCTGCTTCAAGGGCGGAGTTTGATCTCATCTTTGCGGATCCTCCCTACGCTTCGAGTTCGGGGGCCGATCTGGCGGAAGCTCTGCTGGTGGATTGCGCGCTGCCAGCCTACCTGGCACGAGATGGTTTGCTGGTATTGGAGGTTGAGGCCGCCCGCGATTGCCCGGAGGCTCCCGGGTGGCGGCTGGTGGAATGCCGGAAGCACGGAGGGAGCGCGATTCTGTTTTACGCTCACCAAGACTCCCGCTAGCTTCCGGGGCGATGAACCTGGCAGTACGGGTGCTCTACCATCTGCTGCTCCCGTTCGTTTGTCTGTGTGCGGCTCCGTTCTGGCTCTTGAAGATGGCCCGGCGGGGCGGTTTTGACAGGCGGCTCTGGCAGCGGCTCGGCATCTTTTCTACTCCTGCGGAGCTCGAGCCATGCGGGGTTGTCTATGTGCACGCTGTCAGTGTAGGCGAGGTCATGATGGCCCTGCGCCTTGTCCGGGACTGGCTGGATCATTACCCGGGTCAGACTTTTGTGATTGCCGCCACCACGTCCACCGGGTTCCAGCTTGCTGACCAGAAAGCCCCCGAAGGCGTGCGGGTGATCTACAGTCCGGTGGACCACGCGTTTGTCCTTCGCCGGACTTTCCGGCGTTTTGAACCGGCCTTGGTGGTGCTCATCGACTCCGAGCTCTGGCCTGGGCTGCTGGACTTCGCTGACCGGAAGGGAATTCCAGTTGCCCTCGTCAATGCGCGGCTGTCCCCTCGATCGGCGCGTCGCTATGGCAGGCTCCGGGCTCTGGCTGCGCCCATGCTGGCTCAACTCAAGCTCGTTTGTGTGCAAGTCGATGAGGACATCGAGGTCTGGTCGAGACTTGGGGTGCCACCCGGCGTGCTTGAGGTGACCGGCAGCCTCAAGTACGACCTCGATGGGGACGGAGCGCTCCGCTCGGCCCGGAGGGCTGAATTTGAGAAGATGCTTGCAGGTTTCGGATCGGGAAGGCCGGTTATTCTTGCCGCGAGCACACACAGTGGGGAAGAGCTCCTGATAGCTGAGGCGGTGCGAACGATCCCCGGAGCTCTGGCGGTCGTTCTTCCTCGTCATGCCGAGCGTAGAGAGGCCGTGCGTGCGGACCTCGAACGAGCCGGTTTCGAGGTCGTTCTTCGAAGCAGGTTCGATCCGCCGGGTGACCTTGGAAAGGCGGTTTTTGTGGTCGACAGCACCGGGGAGCAGCGCGACTGGATTGCGCATGCCGATGTGGTCGTAGTGGGTAAGAGTTTCCTGGCACGTGGTGGACAGAATCCGGTCGAGGCGATCGCAGCGGGGGTGCCTGTGGTATGCGGTCCTCACATGGAAAATTTCGAACCCCTTATTACCGAGTTGCGGGAGAGGGGTGGAGTTGAATCCGTCTTCCGGGCGTCCTTGGAGGAAGGGCTGCGGGCTGTTCTTGACTCGGCACACAACCGACGCATCCGGAGCAACAGCGCGCGGGCGGTCCTTGAGCGGCACCGGGGAGCGAACGTCCGTGTCATCGAGCGTCTCCGAATGCTACTTTCCGGCGAGCGCGTCTGAGCGGGCCATGTGATTTCCGAGGTGGAAATGGCCCGGATAGCGGGGGCCTCCGGCCTCAGCCTCAACGTAGATCTGAGAAAGGTGATGAATTCGCAGCCCTCCGGGCCGGGGCTAGCGTCGCCCGGCCGCTTTTCGCTGGAATTCCTCCAGCTTTTTCTTCTCAAGGTAGCGATAAAAGCGCCGTGCGACCGCGACATCGGGGTCTGCCTCGGGATTGACGAAGGGATTGTTGGATCCGTACCAGGACCAGGGGCCGCGGGGGACACTGAAGAATTCGACGAAGCGCCAGTGCAGCTTGTCGCCGGATTTCAAGGAAAGATAGTCGCGAACGGCGGGAGAGACATCGATTCCGGCCTTGTTGTTCTGGTTGGTCCGGGGTGGTTGCCCTCCAAAGACGTATTTCCAGTCGTCGGTGACCCATGGACCGCAGTCCTCCCACTGGGCGTAGCAGACTCTGCCGCGGAAATAGAGCTGGATCCAGCGGCCCTTGCAGATGCTGGCTCCCGGTCTGGGATTGTAGCGGGAAAACCAGGGGATGACGCGTGAAGCCTCCGGGCGGTGTTGGCGATGATTGAGGCAGTCGTTGTAGGGCAGCGCCACATAGAATGAGTTTAATCCCGGCCTGAAGCCCCGGGGTGCGTAATTGGCCCGTGCGGCGGGGTCGGGGTTGTCATAGCCGCCGTAGTTCTGGGCCCACTTGGTATCCCACGAGGACTGGTGATTAGATGTCTTGTTGCGTCCACCGGGCTTCTCGCCGATCCAGAAAACGGTGGCGGTGATATCGCGGCGCCAAGGGTAGGTCGTCTCGCGATACTGGTAGGGATTTGGAGGTGCCTTGGTCGGTGAGGTGACCTGCGGGCCGCCTTGCGCGGAGGCGATGAGGGCGGCCCACGGAGCGAGAAGAACGGAGATGAAAAGGAGACGGCACACGGATGGCTGGGAATGGAGGGTAGCACGGGGGTCAATGGTGTCAGTCGGACATCCGGCAAAGCCACACAAGCAGTCGGGTTTTCCAACCCGCTCCTACTCTACGGCAATCTTAGCCGTCTGGTTGCCGATCATGACCTCAAATTCCCCTGGTTCAACGATGGGGTAATTCTCAGGGCCGAAGAAGGCGAGGTCGCTGATGGGCAGCTCAATCTTGATGGTCCTGCGTTCACCGGGACCGAGCTCGGCCCGGGTGAAGGCTCGGAGGCGTTTGACCGGGGGGGTAACCGAGGCATAGAGGTCCCGGACATAGAGGTGTATGGTTTCGATTCCCCTGCGCTGTCCTGTGTTGGTCACCTCGACTGAAATGGCGAGGCGATCGGTTTGCGCGAGAGGGGCGGCAGGAACCTTGAGGTTGTCGTATTCGAAGGAAGTGAAGCTCAGTCCGTGGCCGAAGGCGTAGAGGGGGTGGAAACCGGGGGCCTCCGCATCGCGGCCGATGGTGTCGCTGTATTTGTGATCGTAGGGGAGCAGGTTATGGGGAGAACGGGGGTAGGTGAAGGGAAGCCGGCCAGAGGGGTTCAGCCTGCCGGTGAGCAGTTCATAGAGGGCGGCTCCCCCATGCGGTCCGGGTTGGCCGGCATAGATGATCGCGTGGCAGAGGCCGGCCACCTCCGTGATGAGGCGGGGGCGGCTTTCAAGGAGAACGAGGATCAGCGGTTTGCCGGTTGCGAGACTCCGGACGAGGCGGAGCTGGTTCTGGGGCATGGCCAGATCGGAGATGTTGCCGGGGGTCTCGGTGCTTGGCTCCTCGGCGAGAACGCAGACAATCGCATCGGCATTCTGGGCCTTGCGAATGGCGTAGTCGAAGTCGGTGGAGCCATCCCACTGTGCACCTCGTGCCCAGAGAACATTGTCACGGCCGTGTCCCGCATTGAACGCTTCGAGGATGGTGTCCAGCGATGGGGGGTAGGCCTTCTCGTCCGCGCCCTGCCAGGTATAGGACCAGGACCCGTGCAGGGCGGCCAGCGAATGGCAGCCTGGCCCAGTCAGGAGGATCTTGCCTTTCTGGGAGAGGGGAAGGATGCCGTTGTTCTTGAGCAGGACGAGGGATTCGCGTGCAGCCTGAAGGGAGAGCGCATTGGCGTCCTCCCGTCCGATTTCGTCGATGAGGGATGGGTCGGGCATGGGTTGCTCGAAGAGTCCCAGCCTGTGCTTCAGGCGGAGAATCCTGCGAACCGGATTGTCGAGCATCTCCTCAGGGATGAGCCCTTCCCTGACAAGGGCGATGAGGTTATCAGTAAAATGAAAATCATTTGGCACCATGCACATGTCGATCCCCGCTTCAACGGCGAGGCGGACGGCCTCTCTGACGCTCGGGGCAACGCGGTGCAGCTCGTGTAGTTTGCGCACATCCTCCCAGTCCGTGATCACCACACCCTCGAATTTCATCCGGCCGCGGAGGAGCTTGGTGAGAACGTTGTGGTTGGCGTGGACCGGAAGGCCATTGACCTCGGAGGAATTGACCATGATGGCCTGGACATCCTCCTCGACCGCACGAATGAAGGGTGGGAGAAAGTGCTCCCGGAGATAGCGTTCCGGGAGGAGGGACTGGGTGCGATCGCGCCCACTGTGGGGATTACTGTAGGCAAGGAAGTGCTTCGCGGTGGCAGCCACCTGGTAGGGCGCCGAGAGTGAATTGCCCTGGAGGCCCCGCACTGCGGCGGTTGCCATTCTCTCGGAGACGTGGACGTCTTCGCCGAATGTTTCGGCAAAGCGCGACCAGAGGGGCTGGCGCCCCACGTCCAGACAGGGACCGAAGTTCCAGGGAATCCCGGCGGCGCGGGTTTCTCTGGCGGTCACGGCATGGACTTTCTCTACCAGTTCAGGGTTCCATGTGGCGGCCAGGTTGATGTTGTGGGGAAAGAGAGTGGCTTCCCGGACGTAGTTGGCACCGTGCACGCTGTCGATGCCGTAGAGGATGGGAATCTTGTGCCGGGTTTCCGTGGTGGCGAGATCCTGGATCTGGTTGAGAGTCGAGTGCCAGTGGCGGGCGCTGAACGCCATGGCGTGCACGTTTAGAATGGATCCGACGTGCTTTTCCACAACGGCTTGGCGGAGCTTCTCCAAGTCGAGCCGGTGACCATCCGGGTTGGTGGAGTCAGCCTTGCTGCGGGAGACTGCCCCGAGCGTCAGTTGGGTCATTTGCCCGACCTTCTCCTCGAGGGTCATCCGGGCAAGGAGGAGCGAAATGGTATCTTCGATCTCATCCCGGGCGGTGACCGGGGGAGCTGTGAACAGGACCAGAAGCGCGAGGAGGAGCAATCGGGAGGGGGCGCGCATGCTTGTTCCGATTAAAGCAAACATCGGTAAGGAGGCAACCGCGAGCTTGGGTATGGGGCCCCGGGCGCTTCCGGGGGGGCGGAGATGCGCGCTCCCGGGTGCGCACTGTCCTACCTGCCCCGGATCCTGCATCCCGCCGTCCAGAGCCGGGTTCCTGCCCTTTCGCCGGGGATTGCGGGGAGCACGCCCAGAGAGGGGATACGGGCAGGGACATTTAGAACCGCCTCATGACTGTA
>PBLI01000040.1 GCA_002721695.1 Roseibacillus sp.
GCTTTACCGGCTTTACCGGCTTTACCGGCTTTACCGGCTTTACCGGCTTTACCGGCTTTACCGGCTTTACCGGCTGGAGCGCGGCTGCAGGAGGACTATCGAGGGGGGGATGGTGAGGAAACCGTGCGGGGACGAGAGCCTGGCGGGTGATTCTTGCAGGCTCCCGACCCATGGATGGCCGTCTATCGGTTCGAAACCATGACGCGGTCGAGGGCCCGCCGCATGGTCCATGCCCGGGTGGTATCACAGCGACTGTGGGAGCTGGCCTGCAGGGCTGCCTCGAGCACCTTGCGATCGTGACTGTCGAGGGCGGTATCCTTCATCTGGAGGGATGCCCGGGCAGCAATCTCATACAGGTCGGCGCAGGCTCCGTGCTGCCCGTGGTTGAAGAGTCTCACGCCCTTTTCGATGGCTACGGTCATGAGTCCCTGCGTCCCCGTCCGGCTCACCTTTTTTCCGGCGGGCGGCAGGAGGACTGCGTCGATGACATGAATGATGCCGTTCGCGCACTTGATGTCAGTCTTGACGACCTTGCTCTCGTTCAGGTAGAGGGCACCGTCCCGGACTTCGAGGGCGATATCTTTTTTGTTCAGGGCGGTCGCGGATTCCAACTTGAGGGCCTTCCGGGCGGGCACTTTGCCACTCACCACGTGATAGGTGAGGATATCACTCAGCTTGGACTTATTTTCGGGTTTGAGGAGGGACTCGACTGTTCCCTTGGGGAGCTTGGCAAAAGCCTCGTCAGTCGGAGCAAAAACCGTGAATGGACCGTCGCCCTTGAGGGCCTCCACCAGATCGGCAGCTTTCAGGGCTGCGGCGAGGGTTTTGAAGGAACCTGCTGCCACGGCGGTATCGACGATGTCGGCTTTCTTGGACTCAGCGAACGTTATGGAGGAGAGGGCCGCGAGGGCCAGGAGGGGACTAATTATGACTTTCATTGGTTTGGTTTGTTGTGTTTTGGAGTGTGTTTCTTGACTCAGGAGATTGTTCGGGCGGTGAGACGGACGGCGCGGGAGAGGGAAACCTTATCGTTGCGTTCGCAGGGTCGAGAGGCCGCCGTCGAGCCCGAGGACCTGTCCTGTCATGAATGCGGAGTCCGCACTCAGCAGGAAGTGGACGAGCTTGGCGGTTTCCCGTGGTTCGCCAACGCGCTGCAGGGGGTGACGCTCGGCACATGCTTCACGTTTGGCCTCACTATTAAGGAATGGCTTGGCCAGGGGAGTGTCGGTCAGGGAGGGGGCTATGCAGTTCAGGCGAATGGAGGGTGCGAACTCGGCGGCGAGTGAGCGGGCAAATCCTTCCAGCGCGCCCTTGGCGGCAGCGATGCTGGCATGGAAGGGGAAGCCTTGACTGACCGCCACGGTGGAGAAGAAGACCACGGAAGCCTGCCCACTGTTTTTCAGTGCGGGCAGGGCCTGCCGAAGGAGGCGGGCGGCCCCCAGGAAATTGATCTGCAATTCCTCAAGAATCTCATCGTCACGCAGGAGATGGAAGGGTTTGAGGCGGATGGAGCCGGGAAAGTAGACCATGCCGTCGAGACTTTCGGGCAGCGCGAGGGACGAGTTCGGGTCGGTCGCCTCGAAGGGCGCTGGCTCGACGTTGGGCCGGGCCGGCAATTGATCGGGATTCCGGCAGGCGCAGAGCAGGCGGTGCCCAGCATCCGCCAGAAGTTCGACGGTGGCACGGCCTACTCCGGAGGTGCCGCCCGCAAGAAGAAAGGTTTTTGTCATGGGTTCCGGGGGCAGGAGGGGACTTGGAGGGGTTCCAGACCGAAGACAGAGACGTCGACCCCATCCACGAGGCAGGCGTGATCGGGCTTCGAGGACGGGGGGAGAGGGAGTCCATTCCATTCCAGCGGCAGGGTGGAACATTCCTCAAGGTTCACCTGTCGAAGGTCGTATGGCCTGTGATACACGCGTCCTGACAGTAACTGGCCGTTCTCCCTCTTCGAGGCATAGAGGAGATACCGCTCGAGGAGGAAGTGTCCGAGGGTGCCGGGAGTGGCCCGGGAGGATGAACCCATTCCTTCGTAACGATAGACAGCTTCGTCGGCTACTCCCCTTCGGCGTGCAGTGTAGGAGATACGCTGGCTGCCCTCGACGCACATGATGGCGTTGCGGTAGGGCAGATGGAATTTCGAGCGCGCGATTCCGCAGGCCAGTCTGCTGTTTGCGTCCAGCGAATAGAACCACACGCCGGGGGCACCTGACTGGTCATGGACGTAGGTTCGGACATTGAGCTCAAGGAAGTTGGAGATCCCCGGAACCGGGGGGAGCCCTCGAGGACGAACATTTCGCATTTGAAAGGGGATGATCCCGAGCCAGGCGCGCCCTTCATGAGTGTCCAGAGTGAGCCCGGGTGGAAGGTGGTCGGCGAGGGCGTCAGGGTCGTATCCCCAATGCAGGAAGAGCAGGTTTTTCCACGACTGAAAGAGGACTGGATTCCGCCGGGAAGGACCTGGGACATGTCGGTGAGACACGCCGTGTAACCGGGATCCGGGGCTGTGCGATGCCTCAGTTGGAGCGGGGATGTTCACGTGCGAAGGAGAGTGCGCTTGCGACTAGCTGGAGGCTGGTGCGTCAGGGGGCGAGAGAGATGCCCTCGGTTTGCAGGACGTGCTGGAGAGCCTCTTCGAGCGAGCGGCGAGCCTTGGCGGTGGTCCGGTGCAGGAAGGAGTGCAGGACAGCATCCTGGGGATTGCGGTCTTCGCACTCACCGCTGTATTTCTCGAAAGCCGACAGACTTTGCAGAAGCCCTGCGAGGTGCTGGGGGCATTCACAATCCACGGTGGACGTGATCTGGGACAACTGGGCGAGTTGGTCCTGAGTGTAGAGCTTCGCGGGGAGAGGACCCAGATCGATTGGAATCTTCGAGTCGCCAGTCTCAAGGGACTGGAAGCGGAGGAGGCACTCCCGCCTGAGCTGGGCATCGCTCACAGGGGCTACCAGGAGGTTCAAACCCGGAATGGCCCTCGCCAGCGCAGTGGCTGTCCGGGAAGTGGTGAAGTGGTAAATGAGGATACTATGAGGGGCCTTGGCCCTCTGAATCAGCTCGCGGACGGTTGCAATGGTCTCCGGGAAGAGGGTTTCGGTTTCAATCAGGACAAAGTCGCTTTCCGGAACTTGCTGGGTGGTGGCGGTGGTCGCGAGGTCAGGGAAGGCCCCCGCAAGCTCCTGACCCGGAACGGACCCGCCCCGAACGATTCGCTTGAGACTGTTTCCCACGACGAGAACCCGGTGTCGGGGGGTGGCGGGTGTGGCAACTTCCTCATCCAAGCAACCCTTGAGCTCCTCGAGATTGAGGTGAGCGATATTTCCGATGGCATGACCTCGTCGGGTGAGATTCCGCAGGACGGTAAGCCGTTCGACGTCCTCGGAACAATAAAGCCTCCGGTTCGTGGCCGTGCGCTCGGGCTGGACGGCCCGGTAGCGAGCCTCCCACATCCGGATGTTGGAAGTGCTGAGTCCTGTGCGGCGAGCTACCGCGCCGATGCCGAAAGTCTGGCTGGTCCCTTGTCTCATGTGGCGGGAACCTAATTCTCGTTTTTGTTTATTCAACAAGAAATAAACAAAAAAGGTAATTATGAGGTTTTAAGGCGATATTATTTGCGCGAATCATTTTACGTGTATGTTTTGTCTGTAACAAATAGTAAACAATGAACGCAATCGCCTACATCGCTGAAGTTGAATCTGGAACACAGGCCACGGGATCGCTGGCCTCGGAGCAGATGGCCTACCTGCGCTTCCTGAGCGTAGTGCTGAACCGCCCGCTGGCCGAACTGGCGGCCCGCCTCCAGCCACCCAAAAAGGTGGAGGCGCCTGTGGCTGCCTGAAGCGGTCGGAACCAGACGACCCCCATGACAAGTTTGATATTCTTCGTCCTCGCGACTCCAATCGTGATCCTGATCGGCGCATGCAACCGCGCCTTATCAGAACAATTTGCCGTCAGGGCGTCAGTTCACGAGGAGACCTCCGTCCCGAAGTGACCTTTTCGGGCTCAATCTTTCCATGGGTGACAGAGCGGGGAGCCCGGCGGGCAGAGCCGGGATAGCCCCTGTCTCATACAGTGGTGACGGGCCGGCGGTGTTGCACTGAGCATCGCCGGCCCTGAAGTTTTTGACAGACTATCCTGTCTCGCGAAGCCCGCTGGCGATGGCATTGATATTGAGCTGCAACGCCAGGAACAGTGGATCGAATTTCGATCCTCGGTCGGAATCAGTGACCGGGCGTCCAGAATTGCGCCAATCCACGAGCAGGGATCGTTGTTGGGCGTGAAGAGCTCTCAATGGCTGGTTCCGGAGAGCGATTGTGCGGTTGAGGCGAGGCCGCCGTTGAGAGAAGTCACTACCAAAGAAATCGGCGAGGTGAGCACGCGTCAAATCAAACTCGGCCCGGATCCGAGCAAGCAGTTCTTCGCGAAGGGAGTCCTCCTGGCAGAGCTCCCCGTAGCAGCTCATGATTTCGGGATCGGCACTGACGAGTCCACTTTCCACATTGTTCAACAGGTAGTGGAAGAGCGGGAGCTCCTTTTGAGTCTCCTGCAGGTGCCGGTAGGCCGGGGCATCGGCGGACTTGAGGGCAGCTAAGCCGGAGCCGACTCCGAACCATCCGGGAAGATAGAATCGGGATTGTGTCCAGGAAAAGACCCATGGGATGGCGCGCAGGTCCTCAAGGGTATTTTTTGTTGAACCCGTGCGTCGGGGCGGGCGGGATCCGAAGGTGCCCGCCTCGAGGGCATCGATCGGAGTGACGTCCCGGTAGAAGTCGACGAACCCCGGGGTCTCAAGCAGTGCACGGTAGGCCGCGGTGCTGTGCTCGGCGATATGGTCGAGGGCTGCCCGGTGCGGGTCCGTAACGGCAGAATGGTGCGAGCTGTTGCACACGGCCGCGGAGACTCCGGCCACGAGAAGTTCGAGATGGTAGTGAGCGTTTCCTTCGTGGGCATACTTCCGGGGAAGCACTTCGCCCTGCTCGGTGAAACGGACCGGCCCCGCAAGGGAAGCGGGAGGCAGGGAGCGCAGGAACCAGTGGGTCGGGCCTGCTCCACGCCCGATGGTGCCTCCCCGGCCATGAAAGCACTGGACGGTAGTGCCGGCCTCCTCGCAAGCCGCGGAGATTCGCTCGAGCGCGCGGTGGATTCCCCACTGGCTGGCGAACACCCCGGCATCCTTGTTGCTGTCGGAGTAGCCGACCATGGCGGGCTGGACCGCTGCGGGCGGGCCTTCGAGCGCGGAGAAGTAACTTTTCAGGATCGTGTCGGCGTGGGTGAGGTCGTCCCCGGTTTCGAAGAGCGGAGTGACCGGAAGTGTCGCCCGCCACTGACCCGCAGTGCTGAATTCGGCGAGACCGGCTTCCCGGGCAAGGATGTGAACGAGCAGGAGGTCGGAAGCCTGCCTGGTCATGCTCACGATGAGCTGACCGAGGCCGCCGGATCCGAAGCGTTCAACCTGGTCGGCGAGAACGCGAAGCGGCGAGAGGACGTTGTCGGCCCTCTCCGGAAGAGAAGGCCTGCGAGCGAGGAGAGGGCGGGGATTGCGCAGTTCCGCGGTCAGGAACTTGAGCCTTTTTTCTTCGTTCCAGGAGGGGAAATTTTCGCCTCCGGGAACCCCGGCGGCCTCCAGGATTTCGGCGAACGCCTTGTCGTGGGTGTCCGAATTCTGACGGACGTCCATGGCTGCGAGATGGAAGGAGAAGACCTCCTCGAGGCGTTGGAGCGGACGGACGAATTCGGTGACGCAGCGGTGGGCGCCAACGTCCTGAAGGGAGTTCTGGAGGAGGTCCAGTTCGGCCCGGTATTCAAAGGAGCGGCTATAGCCTCCATCTTCGGGAAGCCGCCCCATCTTTTCGCGCACGAGGTAGAGCCAGGCCCGCCAGGGTGCAATCCGGTTCTGCTTGAGAAGTTTGCGCCCAGGGTCGCCGAGAGATTCCGCGAGAGCAGCGAGGGAGCCCTGGAATTCTTTTGGGCAGTGCACGAAGGGTGGGGCCAGCGGGAGGGACTCCGCTGCCTGCCGGAGCCAGCGACGGTGGAGGCGGGCAGCGTGGCCCCGGAGCTCGGAGAGGCAACGGGCGGTCACCTCCGCAGTGACCAGTGGGTGCCCGTCACGATCGCCTCCGATCCAGGTCGAGAAGCGGACGCGGGGATAGGCGTTTGTCTCGCGCAGGCGAGCGAGAGACCAGCCGTGGTCCTGCCAGGCCGCTTCCAGGGAGCGATCAAGGCGGACGACCACATCGGGGAAGACTTCGCGGAGGTAGTAGACCGCGTTGCGCAGTTCGTTCTCGACGCTGGGGCGCCGGATAAAAATTTCCCCGGTGAACCAGAGGGCTTCCAGCTCGGCTGCCAGCGAGGTGCGGAGACGCTTGGAGCGGTGAGGGTCAGACCGGGCGGCGTCCCACTCCACGATCTTGTGGTAGATGGCGAGGTGTTTCTCCCTCACCTCGGGACGCTTGGCCTCGGTGGGGTGGGCGGTGAGGACCGGCTCGACCTGTACCTTGCGGAAGTGTTCGAGCGCTTCCTCCTCGGTGCACCCGGCTTCCGAGAGCTTGGCAAGCATGTGTGGCCAGAGGCCACTCACCGCGCCGGGGCCGTGTTCACTGCGTCGGCGGGAGCGCAGTCCGAAGGCCACATTTTCCTCGACCATATTGAGGAGTTCGAAGGCGAGGGAAAGGACCTGGGGAGAGTCTGAACTGTGGTGATCCAGTTCGCCAGCTTTTGCCCCGGCCGTCAGGAGGGGAATCCGGGAGAGAACACCGGGGTCGAGCGGAAGGGCCTCCGCGAGGGTGTCCATGAGTTCCCGGAGATGAGTCTCGAGGAGGCGAAACCCTTCGTCGAAGTAGGCGGGACTCTTGATCTGCTGGCTCAAGAGAGGGATGCGGTTGGAGTGGACTGGATTATGGCTCAGGGTTCGCGGAGGCGAATCCGGGATCAGCTTGGCGGCTCAGGTTCGACGCACAATGTTAAACTCGGTGATAACTCCGTGGTTCAGTGGGGCATCTGGGAAGTTGAGAGGTGCCGGAGAATTTTCCGGGGCCGTCCAGGAAAGCATGAGTGATAAGGAGCGGGTCCGAAAGAAGGTTGCCGGGGCGGGAGGTGCGTGGTAACCCGAAGTCCATGCAGTTGAGGAACTTTTTGAAGCTGATGCTCGGCGCGACTGGATTCATGATGTCCGGTTTGGCCTGGGCTGAAGAGAAAGAACCGGGTGAGCCCCTTGAAAAGGAGGAGAGCGCCGGGAAGGGAGGGGAGAACTGGGTCAGCCTCTTCAACGGGAAGGATCTGGAGGGTTGGACCCCCAAGTTCGTGGGGCATAAGGCAGGTGAGAACTACAGGGATACCTTCCGGGTCGAGGATGGGTTTCTTACGGTCAGTTATGACAAGTGGGATGAATTCAAGCAGGTCTTCGGGCACCTCTTCTATAAGACGGAGTATTCCTATTACCGGATCCGTGCGGTCTACCGGTTCGTGGGAAAGCAGGTGAAAGGCGGGCCGGGCTGGGCCTTGCGTAACAACGGACTCATGCTTCACGGTCAGACGGTTGAAAGTATGAAGCTGGGTCAGGATTTTCCCGCTTCCATCGAGGTGCAGCTCCTTGGCGGTGCTGAACAGGGCCGCCGGACCACGGCCAACCTCTGCACGCCCGGGACGCATGTGGTGTTCGGCGACCGGGTCGAGAAGAGGCACTGTATCGGCTCACGGTCCAAGACCTTCCGCGGGGACCAGTGGGTGACCTGTGAGGTGGAAGTGCGTGGCAGCGAAGGGCTTCGTCACTTCATCAACGGGGAGCTGGTCATGGAATACAAACTGCCTCAGCTGGATGACGGGACCCTGATTGAGAAGGGAACAATCTCGATCCAGGCCGAAAGTCACCCGACGCAGTTCAAGAGCATTGAGATTCTCGAGATCGAGAAGTAGTTGCGGTATTCGCTACTTGGGGTCCTTGAGAGGCTTCCGGGCCACCCAGTAAAGGGCGCGCATGGTCAGAGTCTGCAGAGAAGGGTTGTCCCAGGCTTTCTGATCGTGGCCGAGGCCGGTGCTGAAGAGAGGGCCTTTCCCATACTCGTGCACCCAGATCATGGAGTGTTTCTCATTGCCGCGATTAATGCGGCCAAGGTGATGGAGCTTGTCGATGGTGGCGGGGTGGAACTTATCCTTATAGGATTCGTCGGTAATCTCGAAACCCTTCAGTCCCTTTGTGATGGGGTGCGCGGTGTCAGTGAACTCGATGGGGAAGGTTCCCCCGCCGTGGCCGATAAACTGTCCGCCGAAGATCTTCCAGTAGACATCGGATTTCTTGAAGGCATCCGTAGCGTGAATTCCCACGACGCCCCCCCCATCCCTGATAAAACTTTCGAATCCCTTTTCCTGGGCGGGATCCGTGAAGTCGCCGCCTGAGCCAAAGAAGAATACGATGTCGTATTTACGGATGTTTTCCGCTTTCAGGTCGTCCAGCTTGTTGCTGATGTTGAGCTCAAAGCCGCCCTGCTTCGCGAGGAGTCCGGTCAGGAATTTTTCGTATCCGGGTGAGTCGTGCCCTCGTCCCCCCATGTAGAGCACCTTGATCTTACCGTGAGGTTCGGCAACGGCAGGGGAGATGGCGAACAGGGCAGGGGCCACGGCCAGGAAACAGCGGGTGATCGCTTTCATACGCTGCGATCGTTGTTTCCAGGTGGAGAATTGTCAATCGGGGCCGTCCTTACTCCTCCAGTGGCGGGACCCTGACGAGGGAATCAACTATTGAGTGAATCCGGACCGATTTTGATCTGGGGTCATTGTAGAGAAAAATGAGGCCCCTCGCATTCGAAAGAGTGGGCCAATTGGTGGAGAAGAAAGGGCGCCACTTTCCGCCACGCTGGTATTTCAGGGAGGCATAGCAGAGGTTTTTTCCGCGGTCGGCCTTCGGTTTGATGATGATGTATTTGCCGGAATCGAGTCGGAATCTCCTGCCGCCCACCAACCCGGTCACCTGCTCGCGGGCGAGGTTGAAGAACAGCATCTGGGAGGCTCCAAACGATGACCCACCGCCGTCAAGTGAGAGAATGCTAAGACCGTTGGCTGGAGATGCACCCTTACGGATAAGAAGGAGTATCTGCTCCCGGGCCTTCCCGGGCCTGACCTGGCCGTAGACCTTGAACTGGAATTCTCCGGCGGCGTTGGTGCTGGACTTACCGAATTTCCAGGCAGCGAGCCGGGGAACCTTCAGTGGCTCCGTAAGGGTATGGCTCTGGAGAATGATGGGCACCGTTTTGCCCGGTCCCACGAGTAACTCTATCGACGTAGGAGCCTGCTTCGGAAAGGAGAGGCAGGTAATCGATACTTCCTGCGCGCGGATTTGCTGCACGCCGATTCCCGCTGAGAGCAGCACAGCACTCAAGGCGATGCTGCTGGTGGTCCGCCCCACAAAGATCATGCCGCATTTCGCCCCTTCCGGTTGCCGGCGTCAATGCTGGTCCCGGACTCTCTTCACGGTGCGGAGCCGCATCCGTCTGGACGAATCGCGGTTCAAGACCGGAAGGTATTCGAATTGACAATGTGTTTACGCAGGGCGATCTATCCCTGTGAACGCGCTCGCTGGCCGGGGCGCAGACAAAAACCCCATGGTGCAGAGTGCCGCAGAGCGGATTTCCATCCGGGATTCCGCATGGAAGTCCGGATTTTCCCTCGTGAGTACGGTGGCGATCCTGGCCCTGATTGCCTTGATAGCAATTGGGTTGCTGGGGTTGTCGACGGTCACCCTGCGCAGTTCCACGGCGTTTGACGCTCAGATGGAGGCTCGCGCCAACGCCCGCCTTGCCCTGATGCTCGCGCTGGGAGAACTGCAGCAGCAGATGGGCCCCGACCAGCGCATTTCTGCTCCGGCATCCATATTGGACGATTCGGTGGAATCCTCCAGTTATGATGATCTCCGTCATCCTCATTGGACCGGAGTCTGGGATTCCTGGTCCGCAGGCGGCGAGAGTTTTGGGGATGATGAACCCAGTGAGCACCGGACGATCGCGGGAGCGTTGAACAGNGGAATGGCACCTGCCTACGCGAAGAATCGCAGGGATCATTTCCGCTCCTGGCTGGTTTCCCTGAACCCGGAGCAAAAAAGTGTGATCGAAAGCGCTCGTAACCTGGCGCTGGAGGGAGAAGTCCTGCCTGACGCGGAAAGTAAGGCAGTAGTTCTGGTGGGCCGGGGGACCTCCGGCAAGGACGCGGACGATACGGAATTGGTTTCGGGTGCCCTGCTGGGGATTCGNCCANACCCCGAATCGGGCGCAAGCCGGTCAGGGCGCTACGCCTGGTGGATTACGGATGAATCGACGAAAGCTCGANTCCTTCCGGACACTTATGAATCCGGGGAACTCGACAAGGGGGATTTGATTGCCCGTGCCATGAGTGCCGGATCCACTGGCCATGATGTCATCACAGCGCTGGAGGAGCTCGATGATCAGGGGGATGTGGCCCGGATTCATACGCGGAGNTCACTGGAACTGCCNTCGGGAGAAGTGCAGCGGGTGCGGCCGACCTTTCATGACGTCACACCCTATTCCCACGGAGTGCTGGCTGATGTGCGCGAAGGTGGGTTGAAACGTGATCTCAATGCCCTGCTTGAGCGGCCGATTCAGCTTCGAGAGCAGCGNGATGATTTCATGCTGTACCGCTTCGGACGCAACACGGACCGTGTCCCCCTGCAGGATCTTGCGGCNTATTACCAGCTCTACAGGGAGCAGGTTGATTACGTGGGGAGGGGCGCTCGCAATCCGCTCGGGAGGGACGTTCTCCAGATCAACAACCCGGACTTTACTCCCGGAACCCGCTTCAGACGGGAATACACCAATCTTTACCGCATGCCCGTCCCGGTGAAGGTTCAGTTCCTGCTGAGCTACATCGGGAAGCAGCGCCAGCGTCCCCCACGGTCTGAACCGAACCAGAATCGTTACAAGGTCCACATCGGGATCACGCCGGCCGTCACACTTTGGAATCCCTACAACGTACCCCTTATCCTGAACCACGGCCCGGATCGTTCGACTCAGATCCGCTTTTTCAANCTGCCGATCGCCCTGCGCTGGAAAAAGGTTGGAGCCAGCGGTTCTTATGAGTCAGAGAGGCCAACTTCGCTTTCATGGATCACAAACAGGGACCGGTATGGAGCCGGGATCTTCAGGGAAGGAAACGCAGATCGCCATACCGGCTTCGAGCTGTTCGTAGGAGGCCAGAAGCCTATTGTCTTCGCCCCTGGCGAAGTGCGCGTCTTTTCGCTTCGCCAGACCAGTGGGCCGGCGGATGGGGCCCTGATCGAGGATACCAACCAATATCGTCCGATCCGTGAAGTGGACCCCGGATGGGATCCCAACAAGTGGTTGGAGCTTCCTCGCTCGGACCGCAACAGGGACAGGCTCCATGTGGAGCAGGAGTCCTCCGCCCCCAACGGCCGTAATGATGACGGGACTGGCGGTGCCTTGAGTTTCGATGCTGATGACCGGATCTCCTTCAGTGTGTCAGCTGCTGAGAACGTGGACCTTGCCAACGGGTCTGCCCTGCAGTTCTTTTTCCGGCAGTCCAGTGTCGTCAGGCAGGGCGAAGGAGGTGCCGGGGGCACCAAGTGGATGCGCCGTCACTACCAGATGATCTCCCGGATGCACGAGAGGGGACCCGGGGGCAGGGAAAGTGCGGCAGCCAGAGATTTTCACCGGGAACTCATGAGGAAGGGCTTTCCCGGCGAGAGGGACGAGATCGAGTTTCCTCCAATCTCAGGCCGGGAGATCATCGGTCAGACCCGCCCGTTCCTGCTGGTTAGCCTGACAGCGGGATGCGAGGTCTATCATGACGCTGCCGGGGATGCGCATGGCCGTCGCTTTGCTTCGCGGCCCTTTCTGCATTCGACGCCCATCGTAGCGTGTTCCTTTGTGGACCGCGAGGATCATGACTCATTTTACCACCATGGGTGGAACTGGTGGGTGCAGGACATCAATTCCGTTTTTGAAGCGGCGGTCCAGGTGGACCCCAACAATGTGAACTCGTATTATGGCGGGGGGTATTCCGCGGAGTATGGGACGACTCACCTGGTCCAGCAGGAGGTTCCCCTGACGCCTCTCCATTCAATCGCCGCTCTCAGCCATGCACGCCTTGGGGGCTACAGCCTCGCCAATGAAGACCTCGGGCCGGGTGCCGGGGAGACCCGGGTCAGTTATCAGGCTACGACGGCGACCGGAGCGAATGGTCTTTTCCCGCATATGGTTCAGGCCATCGGAAACTCCTATGCCCATCCCTATCTCGCTGAGGACCGGGCGGTGGGGTCATGGACCCGGCATTACAGCCAGGCAAATGGACCCAAGAACATCCCCATGGTGGACCATTCCTACCTCGCGAACAAGGCGCTCTGGGACGATTACTTTTTTTCCTCGATAGCTCCGCATCTCGTCGAGCTCTATGAGGAAGACCAGAACATGGAGGCTGAGGAGATCGCCCGCCGGGCTTTCTTCGGAGAAGGTTTGCTGCCAAACCGGCGACTCGTTCCCTATCGTGGCGGCATGACCGAGAACCTGCTGGGTGATTTTTTCGGGTCGGATACGGCTGCCCTCGAGCGTGCCGATCGGATCGCATCTCATCTGCTGGTGCGTGGCCCCTTCAACGTGAATTCCACCTCGGTAGACGCGTGGCGAGCGCTGTTTTCCAGCCTGCGGGAAAAAGCGGTGGCAACCCTCCCTCTTGAGGATGCCATGAGTCCCGATGCCCCGATCCGGGCTGAAACGCCGGGTGGATCTCCGGTTGCCCCCGTGAGCGTGGCAAATGGAGTATCTTACGAGGGAAGTTCCTCGGATCCAATCGAAGCAGAGCAGTGGCTTGCGTGGCGCTCACTCACGGAGAGAGAAATCGACGAACTCGCGGAGGCAATGGTGGAGCAGGTCAAGCGGAGGGGCCCCTTCCTGTCCCTTTCAGAGTTTGTAAACCGGCGCCTGGGTGGCGGCGACAGGGAGTTGAGCGTCAAGGGAGCCCTCCAGTCGGCCCTCGATGACCCTGACGTCAGTGTAAACCAGGGATTTCGTGACCCCGTGCGGAGTTTTTCCGAGAGGGAGGTCAGTCGGCTTGACCCGGTATTTCCGGAAGCCCTGGAGGGTCCGGTGGCCTACGGGAGTGCCGCCTATGTCGACCAGGCGGACATCCTGCGCAACCTCGGGGCCCAGTTAACTCCGCGCGGCGACACCTTCGTCGTGCGGGCCTATGGCGATTCCCTTGATCCAACGGGAAAGGTCCAGGCCCGGGCATGGTGCGAGGCTGTGGTTCAGAGGGTTCCGGAATATCTGCAGTCAACCGGAGACCGGGCAGACCCTGCTCACCGGAGGCAGGCGGAGCTCGTCAGCGAGGTCAACCGAAGATTCGGGCGTCGTTTTCGAGTGATTCAGTTCCGCTGGCTTGCCGCGGAGGAGGTGTGAGAATGCGGCTGATCCTTCTGCCGGGACCGCGGGCTACCGCTGTAAGATTTGCTTGCTGCGAAGATATATAAACACTGATTGTCAAAATCGTCGTTCGAAGACGGGGCACGTCGCTCTCGCAAGCGTCAAGATTCGGATTTTTTTTTGTGACTGCTTGCAGCGGGTCGTCTTTTCGCATGAATTAACGCCCGACGTGAAAGGTTTTTCTGCCGGTTCCTCGACGTGGAGGACTTGAGGGAAACCTTCCACCTTCGATAAAAAAACCTATCCGGAATTCATGTTTATCAGTGAAAAATGCCGTCCTGTCCGCGCCCTGTTTACGGTCGTGGTTGCCTCATCCCTGTCAACTATATCGGTCGATGCCCAGCTCGCGGAGTCGGGAACTCCCGGAGACCGGGCGGTCTATACCCGCGGAGCAGGTAGCACCCTCGTCACAGGTTTCGGGACCGACGTGATCCATAATTTTGATACCATCACGGTCGAGGATTCCGCGGACAGTTATGAGCTGCAGGCTGATGGGGCGGTCAGCCTGACAGCCGGACACCATATCGTTATCTATGGCACCCGCTACATCAACGGAGCGGGAGGCGCGCGCTCTGGCCTCGACAACACGATCCTGATCAATGGGGACGAGATCCCGTATGGCGCTGCTTCCAGTTACTCCCGCGACGCATCCAACAACAATAATTTCGTCCGGGGCGGATCCATTGTCGAGGTCGCCCAGGGGGATTCCCTGTCAATCCGGTCCCAGCGGACTGACAATCATCCCCAGACCATCACCCAGCAGGATGCCGACCTGCAGCTGGTCAAACTTGATGACAATTTTGATTTCCTGCGGCTAGGGTCTCTCTTCGATGTTCCCAACCTGATGCCGAATACCTCGGCTGGACCAGCGGTAATCGCGTATGATGTGCAGGACGAGGTAGACGACGCCTTTACGCACAATCAGGGAGATAGTCAGGTCGCGCTCAACGACGTGGGCCACTACCTCGTCTTTGCGAATACCGGGGTCCGGATCAGTGGTGGCAACCGGCATCGTCAGGCCATCACCCAGCGCCTCACCCTGAATGGCAGCCCGGTGGAGGACTCCTCCACCGTTCTCTACGTGCGCTATGCCGGAACGAATGACGGGCTCGGTGGCCTGATGGAGTATGGAACGGCGTCCCTGGGAATGATTATCAGGACCGAGACCCCCGGGTCACTCCTCGAGGTCGAATTGCTGCGGGATAACCTGCCGTCCTCGACGAACACCGCGGTTGCCCTGGAAGCCCTGCGGACCGGACTGACAATCGTCAAATTGCCCTCCTACGGTGAGTATCTCACCCTCTCGGGTCCGTCTCAGGAGATCAGTGCGGCGCAGGGCAACCCCGAGACGCCCCTCGACCTCTCGGGAGGAATTCCGGTGACCAATCCTTCCTTCAGCTACGACGCAGCGGTCAGTAATTCGCAGGTGACGATCAACAGGCCTGGCGACTACCTCTTTTTCGCCTCTCACTACCTTGATGACTTTGACACGCCTCCGGGTGAGGCGCGCACCATTACCCGACAGGGATTCCAGACCATTCCGAGTGGAGGAGTGGCTGCCAAGATTTCCTACGGCCACGGAGGTGCCTACAACCGGGACCGTACTGCTGGCAACGGCGG
Source organism: Roseibacillus sp. (assembly GCA_002721695.1). Lineage (GTDB taxonomy): Bacteria > Verrucomicrobiota > Verrucomicrobiia > Verrucomicrobiales > Akkermansiaceae > Roseibacillus_B. Next base: position 15,054 of record PBLI01000040.1, read on the forward strand.
GGACCGGGCCCGGGATTCCGGGGACTGGGCCGGCGCCATCCTGCCCCTCAATGCGGGAGACGCAGTGGAAACCACAACTGCGCGTTACGGTCTCTCCAATTCCCTGATTGCCAGTTCGGTTGGTCTCCAGGCCCTCAATATCGGTAGTATCTCGTCAGCGCCGCTGGCTCCGCAGATCGGGATCAGCGGTCCCCTCAACGTCCTGGTCGGCACGGCCGGGGCGTTGATCACGGACGAGGCACACCTCCAGACTTCCGATGCAAACACCGGTCCGGAGAACCTGACCTATACCATCACGAGTGAGATCACCGGGGGAACGCTTTCCCTCGAGGGGGCCGTGCTGTTGAATGGCGGCACCTTCACCCAGGAGCAGGTCAACAATGACCTTCTCACCTTTGACGCCGAAGGAACGGCTCAGGCAGGTGGCTTTGATTTCACCGTCTCAGATGAGGACGGAGGAGAGGATGCCGGGACCTTTGTCATTGTAGTCGGCGTCAGCACGGAGCTCCTTGATGACACTGGCGCGACGAATGAGGATACTGCGCTCTCCCTGCTCGGAGCAGGGGAAGCGAGCCTTCTGGACAATGACCTGGGGACGGGCCTCACTGTCCTGAGCCATGATGCCACCAGTGCGCAGGGAGCAGCGGTGACCGTCGCCCGGGATGGAACCTTCACCTTCGATCCCGGGGCATCCGGGGCCCTGCAGGCTCTCGCGGTAGGAGAACAGGTCGCGGACACCTTCTCCTATACCAGCAAGGACTTCCTCGGAAATACGTCCACCGCGACGGTGACCATCGTGGTAACCGGGGTCAATGATGATCCCGTGACCCTCGACGAGAACCTCACCAGTATCAACGGGGCGGGAGCCACTCTCAATCTGCTTGGCAATGACTCCGATGTTGATGACTCAGATGTGCTGGTGATCACGCAGGTGTCCCAGCAGATCTTCGGGGGTGGGGGTGCCGTGGGCGGTGATATCTTCAACTTCGAGCTCGTGCCTTTTGTTTTCACTTCCCAGTACGGAGCTACCGTGAGGGCTTCCGCGGATGGCACGTTTGAATATGACGCGAGCACGTCTTCGATCCTGCTGAGTCTCGATCCGGGAGTGACCCTCTCGGAGACCTTCGAGTATGATATCTCTGATGGGACCAGCACGGTTTCTGCGATGGTGACCATTACCTCGGGGGGAGCGAGCTGGCCTACCCGGGACTATGCGACCACGAGCGCAGCAAGTCCTGTGACCCTCGATCTCCTCTCCAATGATTTCGTGGGGGGAGCCGCGGGAACGGCCTCGCCCGGGGCGGCAATTAACCTGAACGCGGGAGATGCCGGGAACACGGATGCGAACTGGGCCAACAACGGCTCCGGGGGAGGAGCCCTGGTGATGGAGGGTGCCGGGACGGCCTCGGTTCTCATCACCCCGGAGAACGCCCCGGTGGGAATTGCCGCCGCCTATGATCTCTCGGGAACGGGAAGCGGCGACCAGATCCTTTCTCCCGATGATGCCAGCAATCTCTATGGGGGCAACATTTCGACCGGTTCCTTCTCGGTCGAGGTAGTCATGCGTCCCGATGACCACGTCGGTCCGGAGCCCATCTGGGGGGCCGGGGGGAATGGGACAGGTTCCTCGCTGGTCCTGATCGACGATCAGTTGATCTTCACGATTGGCAACAGTGCCCAGGTGGCGCAGGCGGTGGCCACCATTCCCCCGGGTGCCATTGCGGGAGGGAACTATGTCCAGGTGATCGGAACCTTCGATATCGTCTCGGACGTCGCCTCTATTTACGTGAATGGCCTGCTCGTCAGCCAGGGGACCGCGATCAACATCACCAATGGGTCGCCGGGGAACGTGACCGACTGGGCTGGGACCGATGACGAGGGAATTGGCCGATCGGCGGGAACGACGGGCGGTGATGTCAACATCGCCCCCTACCTAGGATCCTTCGGGACAACCGACATTCCCGACTTCAATGATGGGAGTGATCGCTATGATGGGGAGCTGGCCATCGTGCGAATTTATCCCAGTGCCCTGACTCTCGCCCAGATCAATGCCAACTATGAGGCAGTCTACGGGGCAGGGATACCGGCTTCCGTGGCTGATATTACCGATCTGGCCGGTTCTGGAGCCCCGACTGCGGGAAATGCGGTGGCACTTCCCTCGGGAGCGACTGTTACGTTGGAGGCGGATGGGACCTTCACCTATGACCCTAATGGGGCCTTCGCCTCGGTGGGACTCGGATTGGTTGTGCGGGACAGCTTCACCTACACCCTCGATACTACCTCGAATGCCGTGGTGACCGTGAATGTCGATGTGGAAGGAACCAACCCCGACCCGCAGATCTCCATCGTGGCGGACCAGGGTTCCGTGGATGAAGGTGCACCGGCGACCTTCAGTCTTTCCTCTACCGCAACGGTTTCGGGAGCGGTCACCGTGAACCTGAGCTTCAGCGGCCTGGCTGCCTCCGGGGACGATTTCGCGGGGTCAGCCAGCGTGGTAATTCCAGATGGAGGAAACTCGGGCCAGGTCGCCCTCGATGCTCTTGCAGATAATCTCTACGAAGGGCTGGAAAACATCATCGTGACCATCGAAAGTGTGGACGGGAGTGCTGTTTCGGGAGTGCCTGCCTCGGCCGAGACCCTGCTCAACGATGTTGATTCGGAGCCGGTCTTCTCCATTGCCGCGGACCAGGCCGTTGGCGCGGAGGGAACGAGTCTGCGGTTCACGGTCTCCCCCGATGTGGCTTCCCAGGAGGATCGCTCGCTAACGGTGAGCTACTCCGGGAGTGCTGTGAACGGGCAGGACTTTTTCGGCGAGGCGTCACTTGTCATACCAGGGGGTGATGCCTCTGGCAGCGTTAGTTTCATCCCCTTTGACGATGGTCTTCCCGAAGGAGCGGAAACCGTGACGGTGAGCCTGGAGACGGTGGATACTGGTACCGTGGGCGTAAACTCCTCGGCAACCAGTGAGATCTCTGACGGGGCAGGGGCCCTTCTCTTCTTCGCTGACTTCGAGAATGTTGATCCCTTTGGGGACCCGGGAACTCCGAATGGAACGAAGGTGGGAACCGATGCCCCTTTCGCTGCCAATCTTGGCACGGCCGTCGGGTCCTGGGAAGATGTCCCGGTAGCCAATGTCTCGGGAGATCTGCCCGGCATCTATCTTGAGATCGACGATGCCAAGGGAGACGGCGTTGATGAGGCTCTCGTGCTGGACCGCCCTGTTCCGGGCTCGGGTGAGATCAAGGCCCGCCTCGCGGCCCCGGCGGATATCTCGGGGAGTAATGCGGCCTTCATATCGATGGATCTCGGCAATCGCCGGACGCAGAACAGCAGCGAAGTGAAGAGCTGGCGAATCATCGGTCTCGATGACGCCGGAGAGAAATCCTTCGAACTCTACGTCAGCGGCAACAATAGTGCGCCCAACAACGAGCGACTGCACCATGTCGACTCGGCCGGGGTGCTGACCCCCCTCGGGCAGGCCGCGGATTTCGATAACACGGGTTCCATCGAGGAGGAGACCGAGCAGAGTCGCCTGATTCTTTCCCTGACTTCCGCGGGCTACCAGGTGGCTATCGATCGCTGGCCCATGGACGGGGCCATTGACTCGACCAGTGGTGTGCTTCCCTATGCTGGTGCAGCGACCCAGGTAAGCGCCATCCTCTTCAGCCTGAATACCAGTCTCGTGGACAGTGAAAGCAGCGGAATCATCGTCGATGATCTGACTGTCGGTGGAATTGCGGGGAACGGTGCGCCCAGCGCGACGCTCGGGGAAGAGGTCTTGGCTGATGGAGGCTCGACCTCGCTGCCGGCTACCTTCATTGCGACCGGTACGCTCCTCGAAGGTCTTCAGGTGGATGATGCCGATGCGGAGGGAGGCCAGCTTACCGTGACCTTGCAGAGCACGGGGCAGGCTCCGCTGACCTTTGCTGCCGGTGGTCCCGCTGCAGTGGATGGCAGTGGAACGGACACTCTCACGCTTACAGGGACCCTTACGGATCTCAACGCCAGTCTGGCTGCCGGAGTGACCTACACCGCTGACACGGTCACGGGTGGGGACGCAACTATCTCCGTCACGGTTGATGATGGTGGGAACACGGGTCCAGGAGGTCCCAAGGCGACCACCCACGACCTGAACTTCTTCGTGAACGAAGGTCCCACCGTAACGATTGACTGGGCGGATGGGCAGACTGATCCCACCAGTGATTCACCCATCCTGTTCGAGGTAGTCTTCAGTGAAGCAGTCACTGGATTCGATGACAGCGATGTTGATCTCTCGGCCAGTACGGATGCAGGACCTCTTGTGGCCAGCGTCAGCGGAGCAGGGGACGCGTATACCGTCTCGATCACCGGTATGAGCAGCGGAGGCCGGGTCGTCATCTCCGTTCCCAAGGGAGCGGCCAACGCGGCGGCCGGAGGGGCGGCAACCGAGGCCAGCATGGTGCTCAATGACAGCGTGACCTACATCCCGCACCTGCCCCCCACCGCGACCAACCTGGTGCAGGATGTCAACTACAGTGCCGGACCGGTGGACCTGGGCGACATCGTAGTGACGGACCCCAATGATTCGGTTGTCACTACGGCTCTGGATCCGCAGTATGACTACCCGGCGATTCACGAGGATACATTGAATCTTGCTCCTGACCCGGACACCGATGCCGGCTTTGCGATCGAGCTCACCTTCATCCCGGGCGGGTTTGATGACTTCGGCACGGTGCGGGTGGCCGAGATCGGCGGGACGAGCAACGGCACGGGGATCTACCTTATTGACGGCATTCCCTATTTCGTGAGCAAGATGAATTCGGTGGCCGATGACCTGCCGTCCGGACTCAACGATACCGATTGGGAAGATGGCAACGTCAGTGTGCCGCTGACAGTGGGAAGGGTGGTTATCGACGAACCTGTCCAGCTGGCCCTGGTCTCCAGCCTCGATGCGATCACCTACTCGGTGAACGGTGGAGGACAGACCACGGTTGCTCTCACCAATCGGAACGCGGCCACTACGAACTGGAGTGGAGATGACACCATCCGGGTGGGGCAGAACGTGGACGGCGGGCGTGGGGGGCTCGGTAACGATGCCAATGGCATCTTTGACGATGCCGGATCCTTCCCGATGGAGGGCTCGGTCAGCATTGCGAGGCTCTGGCATGCGGCAGACGCCAATCCCTTCGCGATCCTGGCGGTGAGCAGCCCCGAGGAGATCACGGCAACCCTGAGTCTCAATCCCGGGGAGGGAGCTCTCACCGAGCCAACTGGCGCGACCTACATTCCGGAAACGGGGATCTGGACAATCATCGGATCGGCTCGCGACGTAAACGGTGCCCTGGCTGCGGTGCAGTTCCTGCCCAATGGAAGCACACCAGTTGTCATTGATGTCGCGATCGACGACGGGGATGAGGACGGAAGCGGGCCGTTGACCGGCACGATTACGCTTTCACTCACTTCGCAGGATGCGGACAACGACGGAATGTCCGACGACTACGAGATCGCAAACGGACTCGATCCGAGTGATCCCAGTGATGCCGCGAGTGATGGTGACAACGACGGCTGGGACGCCCTTTCCGAGTATCTCATGGGGACGAGCGCGAATGACGGCGGTAGCAAGCCGGTTTTTGAAATCGTGTATGTCGATGACACGCGGGTGGAGATCACCTACGGACCCATTCTCTCGGGACGCACCTATGAAGTTCTCTCTGCCACGACGGGCCTGCCGGTAGATGCGATTGACAGCTTCACTGCCCCGGCGGATGCAGCGTCCAACACCGCGATTGACGTCACGGGAGGCGAAGAGCAGGAGCTCTACCGCCTGCAGGTGACGGTGCCCGCCCCGTAAGGTATCATTCACCATGCCCTGCCAGGTTCCTTCCTCAAGGACCTGGCGGGGATCATGGCTTCTTTACGCGGAGCCGGAGAAAGCCCCGGGCCACGTTCGATTTCAGGGGAAGGGCCGAGCGATAGCTCACCCGGGCAGTTCCCCGCTCCGGGTCCCGCAGGATGGCCGTTCGCAGGAGACCGTTCGGAGCCTCCCAGGAGACCAGGTCTGCGCTGCTTTCCAGGACGGCTTCGAAATCAGCGGGGAGGAGGTTGAGCTGAATAGTGGCGGTGAGATGACCGGACTGGTCGAGTGCCAGGGAGATTCCCCCGTCCGAGGAGCCCGGGCGCAGATCGCTGCTGCCCAGCGCGTATTCGAGGAGAGCTTCGAGGCCATCCCCGTCCTCGTCGGCGAGCGGATCACCGGTAAAGGTGGTGGCGTCCGAGGTGCCTGGATTACCCTCCGGACTTGTGCTGGCTCGCCAGCTGAGAGCATCGTTGTGATCCTGTGCTAGTCCGGGGCTGCGAAACACAAGGCTGCGGCCGCCTCCGTCGGCCCCGGCCGGCCAGGCTGGGCCGTCGTCGTAGGTGAAGTCAAGAAGCGCGTTCCCAAGGGCGTCGTGGAGGACGAGTTGTTCGCCATCGTTGGCAAGCAGGCCGCTGTATTCCCCGGCTATGGGCAGCCCGGGACCATAGGCCTGCTCGAAGGCGGTTCGATTGGCCACCACGAGGATGCGCCCACCCGGAGAGAGGCGGGTGTTGAGCGGAAAGGTGAAGGAGATGCCAGCGACGAATTCCGCCTGCCCCAGCTCAAAGGCCTGCGAATCACTGGTATTGACCAGTTCGATAAACTCAAGGTCTTCCGTCGGTCCGGGTGGATTGTACATCAGTTCAGAGACCGCGAGAGCTGTCGGATCTGGCAAGTTGCCCACGAGGAAGGTTGCCTCCGTGAGCGCNGACCATTCGGATCCGAGGAGGACGCGTGCACGCAGGCGCGTGCTCTCGCGGAACCCGGGAGCACGAGTGTAGGNGATAGCGGANGGTGAGATGAAATTNCCCCCCGCNCGGGGGTTGCGGGGGTCGCTGCCATCCAGCGTGTAGTAGATCGTNCCNCCCGCATTGGGGTTGCTCATGGTGAGCGCCTGGCCGGGGGCGAGGTGTCCACCAAATTGTCGAAAGGTGGGAGCGTTGGTGGATGGGTAGAGTCCACGGGACCTCAGCTGGCGCAGGAGGACACCTCCCCGCCGGGGCAGGTAGGTTCCGAGGATCCATTCCTGGGTTGCGAGGTAGTGCTCATTCTTGGTGTAGCGGGCGAAGTCCGATTGCTGCCAGCGCCCCGGGTCCACGTCGTAGCGGAAACTGCCCCAGCGCGCAGATTCAGCGACCACGGCCTTGTCCATGAGATCAGAGCGGGTTCGCCAGATCGCATTGAGCGTGGCCGGGCTCAGTGCCCCTCCGTTGAAGAGATGTTTGTGGGCACGATCCGCGAAACGCATGACGTACTCGGGATTGGCGGTGAGGTCCTGGTGCAGGCCGCTGGGACGACCTGACCCGTTGCGGCCGGTTACGTTGGTATTGAGAGCACTGGAGAGGGGTTGGGGGGTGTTTGTCACACCGGGCCCATTGGGTGAAATGGCAAACTCTGAATCCCAGGGCAGCATGAGATAGCCNGCGCCGGNCTCGCGTNTGCGGGCCGCCCGCCAGTTGTGGCCATCCCAGTCCGTGTTGCCGACAAAGAAATTGAGAAGCATGTAGTCGATGAGGGAGTCCACGTCGAGGTAGTCCTGGATGGCGGCATACTGCGCCGGGTTGGAGATGTTGCCGTTGGCAATGGCCATCATCGCATTCCAGGCCGCCTTGTCGCCGCTGCGGGGCTGTCCGGAGTTGAGGGCGTCGTAGTCTTCGCTTTCCCCCCCGAAGTAGGAGGCCATGAAGTCACCGTCGGGACGCTCGTGCATGTGATAGAGCCCCCAGTAGAGCCCGTTGAGGTAGAGGTGGACCCACCGCCCATGAGTTCCGGGCTGGCCCATCGCAAGATAGAGGTCGTTGGCGAACTGGTCGCGATTATACTGGGCGTGGCGGGACTGGTAGTAGTGCCGGTGTGTCCAGGCGAAGTTGAAGCCGGAGCGCAACTGAAGGAAATCAAACTCCTCCACCGCGGAATCCCCGTAGGGCGCATCGGCAAAAAGCGGGTAGGAAAGTTTGCCCGGTCCGTAGTCACGGCGAAAGCGCAGGCTCAGGCTGTGTTTCGGGATGTCCGGGTTGCGGCTGCTTCCGCCCTGCACGCGCATTCCGCAGTTGAGCTGGAAGCCCTCCTCCCGGCCATCCGGAATGATGAGCTCGGCCGAGACCGGCCGCTCCCAGGCCTCACCCTGGCTCTGGGGATTCTGGTAAATACCGGANGGTCCGAACATCTGGCTGGGGTCGATTGCGATCGAGAGGGTGGGGAGGACCTGGAGGGCGGGGCGCATCTCGGGACCGTAGAGCGGATGGTTCACGATCCCGGGATCCATCCGATAGAAGGCCGGCTTGCCGGCCCAGGAATCTGGATAACCGGGAATCTGGTCGGGCTGTTGGAGAATGTCGGCAAGGAAGAGGTAGGTATGGGTGTCGACATTAGTGGGCTCAAAGCCGTCCTTGAAGGCGGCAGCGCGCAGGACAGTGGTCGTGGTGACGCTCACCGGCGCAGTGTAGAGCATTCCATTGCTGGGAGATGGTTCCGTGCCGTCGGTGGTATAGTAGATCCTGGCCCCTGAAGTATCGCTGGTGATAGCCACGGCAATTGGTTGCTCGTAGAATCCGCGATCCACGCTGAACGCGGTGTCTTCCACGAAGCCGAGCACGCCAGCTCCTTCGTTGGGACTACCGGGGGTGGGCTCCAGGAAAAATCCATTGGGTCCGTAGGCCGTGTCCTCCTTCTGTTCCGGATACCGGGGAGAGAATTCATTGACCGTGGTGAGTGCGCCGGGCGCAACGAGGGCGAGGAATTCGCCCTCGGAGCGAAGAGCAAAGTTCGTATGCAGGTTGCCACCGGCATCGATGTAGTCGTCGACCGGCTGTCCGGAAGCGAAGACGACGAGGTAGCCTCCCGGGTCAACAATGGTCCCGGTGGGAAAGGTCCACTGGTCGAGCTCGGTGGAATTATCAGTCAGGTGATAGCCTCCGAGGTCGAGAGGAACGAGGTTGGGATTGTGCACCTCGATCCAGTCGGAGGCCCGGCCATCGCCGTCAAGGAGGCTGGTCCGATTGAGGGCCATGAACTCGGTCAGCAGGGGGGGGAGAATCTGACCGTCCACGCTCACCTGAAGACTGGTGGCAGCCGAACCTTCCGCATTGGTGGCGCGGAGGGTATAGACGGTGGTCTCGTCTGGCGTAAGCTGGAGAGATCCGCTTCCATTGACGGTCTGGCCGTCCACGGAACCGACTCCCGGTTCGATCGAAAGGGTATCGGCATGGCTGACCTCCCAGGAGAGGGTCACGGCAGCTCCGGAAGAAATCGCTTGGGAACTGCTCCTGAAGCTGTTGATCAGGGGGAGTGGTTCGGGAGGGTCGAATGCCAGTGCTCCCCTGTTGAAAACCGCGGCCAGGTCCGCATCGGAGAGAACGCCGAAGGTATCGCCAGTCTGGAAAATGGCGAAGTCGTCGAGCGCGCCCCCGAAATCGTTTGCACCAGAAGCCCCGGCATCGTCGGCGGCAAGAAAAGCCCCGGAGGCATGCAGGTCGATGGGCCCGGTTCCCAGGGAGGCCGGGGATTGGGTTGCATCTGCAATGCTGGAGGCAGTGGCGGAGGCCTGAGCGGGGAGAACGGTGATCTTGAGGGCAGACCCGTCACCAGCCGTTGAGTCGTAGCGGACGCCTATGAAATACCAGGTGCCGTCGGTGCGCAGATTCCGGCTGTGCGTATGCTGGGTGCTGCTGGCTCCGTTCCCGTCGCGGAGCAGGACCCGCAGGCGGTCACCGGGATTGGCCCCGAGATCAATGCGGATACCGTTTCCGTTGTTGCCGGTCCCGGCAAGCGTTTCATAGATGCGATCGAAGGAATTGAGCGTGGTCGGCCGCATCCACCATGTCATGGTGAACTGGTCAACAGGGCGCACCTCCTCGCCGGTTCCGAGATTGGCTCCACCCCGCAGGCCGAATTCGTATGCGGTGCCAAGGGCGGGGAGGAAGGAAGGGACTTCCCGGGTGACATGGGGAGCGCCGATCAGGGTTCCGTCGTTGCTCCCGAGGGAATCGATGACGGTGTCCCCGCTGCCGGCGGGTTCATCGAGGGCGTAGTGGGCCACCAGGTCCGCCTGGGCGGAGGGGGTGACCGCGACGGGGGAGAAACAAACTGCGAGGAGGCACAGGAAACAATTGCCGGAGAGGTTCCGGGCGGGGGGCCTGGGGGGAGGGCTCATTGGATTTTTCGGAGGGACGGGGAATCGAACAGGTCCCCGGAGGTCCTACATCGTCCCATCGAGAAGGGCCGGGTCAACCTTTTAAGGAAACCAAGGTATCCCATGGGGTTTCGTGCCCGCTCGTTTCAACCTCAGGGAACGGTGACGGCGCAGAAACGCTTTGCGTCTGTCTTCGCGGAAGAACGGCGGCTGTTGTTACGGAGCTGCCATGCCCTCCGAGAGAAGCTCCGGGACCGCCACGCTAAGAGGAAGCGGGAAAAACCGCCTTTTTACGCGGTCAGTCTCTTTTCCTAGGCCTGTCTCCGGCGCCGGAAGAGCAGGGTGCCCAGACCGAGGCTGGAGAGCAGGATGGAACCAGGTTCGGGAATGGCTCCGACCACGATGGGATCACCACTATCCTCGATGGCCCATGCGTGAATCGTGCCGCCGGGCTGATTGTTGTCCTGCAGAGTCACGCGCATCCAGCCGAAGCGCTTTCCCGAGGGGGTTTCGAGCGAGAAACCGATGTTGCCTGGAACGCCAGGGGTAAATTCGGGGAAGTGCGAGTTGGGGGAACCGGAGCCCCCGAACCCGGAAGCGACCGTGCTGCTGGAGTCCACGGTGGTGCCGATTCCCAGGTTGCGCAGGGCGTCGGTGTTGGCGGTGCCGCTGCGAACGGGTTGCCAGCTTGGACTTGCCGCGGTCTCGTCCGCGTCGTTGGAAACCTCCTGTCCGCCGAAAAGAAAGTTGGCATCGCCACCGGGGAGGCCCTGCAGGGTGGTGGAAACGTCACCGGTCTCCAGATCGACCGAGACACCCTCAAAGGTGTTGGGAATGGCAATGTTCTGCGCGGGAAACCAGGAGATGGCCCCCGGAGCCGCCGCAGTTGTCCCCAGGAGGAGCATGGCTGTAATGGCGTTTTTCATGAGAGTTGGGTTCTTTTGTTGCTGAAGAGGAGTTTCCGCGGTTTCAGGGGCTGACGCTCACCCTTACCCGGGCGTGGCGGGCCTTTCCTCCGCTGTCGGGAAGAACGGAGGGAAACTCAATCTGCATGGCTTCGACGTGGGTGCCGTCCGGGCTGACCCCGCTGCCGATGATCGAGGGGGCACCTGCGGCATCCTCAAAGGCGCTCAGGTCCCGGCTGAATTCCTCGTCGAACTCCAGACCGATATCGTCGAAGTCGGACCGACGGGGATACCGGAGGTACACCCTTCCGTCACTTGGGTCGTGGAAGATCGTAATGCCCCCGAACTGGGTGATGTTTCCGCTGGCGTCCACCTCGAGATCAGGGACCGCGGCTCCCGCAACCGGGTCGATGCCGAAGGCGAAGTCGAGGAGGTTGTCCAGACCGTTGCTGTTGAAGTCGTTGTTGTCGGCTCCATCCCCTGTATTGGCGGAGCTTCCGAAGTAAGCCACGCGCCAGGCCTGCAGGGTGGTGAGGCCGGCCCCCGTGGCCCGGATGTCATCGATGTAGATACCGCCATTGATTCCGGTGTTGGTGCTGCCGGAGACCTCGAAGACGAGCTGGCTTACGCTCGTGGCGTTACCCGCGTAGGGAAGCTCGGGAGTGGTCGTATCTGGGGAGGGGGTGGCTCCCAGCGGGAACCGCTCGACTTGAACACAGTAGCCCGTGCTGGTGAGGACGATGCGGACGCTCGACATGCGGTCCTCGTTGAAGTTGCCGCTATTGTTGAAGTCATCGGCGTTTCCGATGGGCGTTTGCGTTCCTGCACTGTCGACGTGGAAGAGTTGCCGCCGGAAGGTGCCACTGTTGTTGGTGTTAACGACGAGTTCGAAAGCCTTGTTGCCCGCCTCGTCGAGGCCGACGATGCGGGTGTCCTTGGCGGTCGAAAGGTTTTGTGTCCGTCGGCTCCCGAGGTCGAAGGTGATCACCCCGGTATTGGAGCCGCTGATGTCGATCGCGCCGTCAAACTGGGCGCAGACGAATCCGTCAGTCGGTCCGGGGCGGTCTAGCCGGAGTGCATTGTCAGCCCCGTCGCCTTTCACGTCTGCTCCACCCTCGAGGAAGACGCCGGGGGGGGATCCGGTCGGAGCCGTGGTAAAGATATTGGCCCACTCGCCCACCGCAGTTCCAAGGTTGGCGGCGGCAGGGGCGTCCGCATTGAGAAGGGTTCCGCCCGGAGTTTCCGCAGCGTTGATACCTTCAAAGTCGGCGTTGAAGAGGACAATGCCGCTACCGTCCGAGATGGTTGCGGTGGCGCTGTCGGACGCGCCAAGCGAACCGATGGAAGGATTTGCGATGGTAGCCGTGAGGGTCTCGTTGCCCTCCGCCACCGCGTCATCGAGAGCCAGCAGGCTCACCGTGACGGACGTCTGTCGGGCGGGGATGGTGAGGGAGGAAGGGTTCGGGCAGACGTCCTCGGGACCTGCTGCTCCGGAGAAGGCGAGATCGAGGGTGACCTCAACGTCCGAGGCAACCGAGGCGGCGACAGTAAAGTCCACCGCGGTTCCCTCGGTGGAGCCACCGGCGGGGGTGCCAATAGAGAGGACCGGTGCGCTGTCGGAGTCATCGATAGTGACAGAGTCCGAGGCGGTGGCCCCCACCACGGCACTCCCGGTCACGCTCTCGATTGTGACAGTGAAATTCTCCGACCCTTCGAACAGGGCGTCGGCGATGGTTGGCAGATCCAGCGCAAAGGGCGTGCCTCCGGCGGGCAGGGTCACCACCGTGGAGCCGGTGAAATCATTACCCTCCTGGGCCGTTCCGCTGTAACTGAGGTTCACATCCACTGCGGTGGTCAGTGCAACACTTGAGGTGATCGTAAAGCCGGCATCATCACCCTCGGTGACACTGTTCTGATCGGCTGCGATCTCGATCTGGGCATCGGTGTTGGTTCCGTTGACGGTGACCGTGACGGTGTTGACTGCGTTGAGAGCGGTATCGAGAGTGTAGGTGAAGGTGTCCTCCGCGGTGAGGCCTACCCCGAGGGTGTCGAAGGCGCCATTGGTATCGTAGGTGAGTGTGCCGTCTGCCCCGAGGGCGACGGTGGCTCCGGAATCGAGGGTGATAACCGTGGTGCCCGGGACGAGAGCGCTCTGCCCGGCCAGTTCAATGATGTTGCCCACCGCGGCGGCAGCGGGGACCCCGAAGACAGCCTCGACGTTGGCATTAACCTCGCCCGGGGTGAGCGCGCTGGAGTAGACCCGCACGATGGAGATTTCCCCATCAAAGCGGTCGTTGGCCTCGTTGAAGTCTGGAATATCCGTGGTGCCGTAGGAACCCAGGAAGGGAGCAATGTTGATGTCCCCCCCGGTAGTTCCCTGGGAGCGTCCCAGTCCCTCATCGTCAGATCCGGACCAGTCTGTCACGTTGCCCGCCCCTCCGGTCAGGACGTTCACTGCTCCCTTGGTGTCCACGAGGTTGCCGTTGACGTAGAGCGAGATCACGTCGGAGCCGATATTGAAGGTGCCGAGGACGTGCACGTAGTCGCCGTTCTCCACAGAACTGGGAGGGATGGTGGCAACGGCCTGGGCGACCTGGGCACTGTTGCCGATGGTGAAGATCAACTGGTTGTCAATCAGGATCAGGGATGACCCCGTGCCGTTTCCGCCAGATCCCCAGATCGGTTCGGGACCCACCTGGTCGTCGGGGCGGATCACGGCCTCCACGGAGAAGGACGAATTGCTGAAATTGGTGCCGTAGAGGTGGTTGGCAGCGCCAGTCTGGTCCGTGTCCCCGAGGAGTCCGCCACTGCCGGTTCCGGAAAGGTCGTAGGCGTGGGTGATTCCGGGAGGAGAATTCTGGAGGGGAGAGAGAAGGACGGATCCGGTCCCGGCATTTTCCATCGTGACTGCCTTGCCGGAGACCGTATTGCTGTTGTTCCAGGTGCCATCAGTATTCCCGGCAGCCGGGTCGCTGGCGTTGAGGTCGAAGGGTGCTCCTGCGGTTGCAGTTCCCAGGGCGCCTCCCACCGTATCATTGGCAAGGACGTCGATGGTCGCACTGCTATTGATCCCGGAGGCGTCGACGGTTGCGAAATCCGGGCTGGTGCCTCCTTCTCCGAAGGTCGTGAAGGTTACCGAGGCGGAGGCGGTGGCCGTCCCGTCGCTGATTTCGTAGGCAATGGTCTCGGAATCGCTCGCTCCCGTGGTGAGCCCGGCGAGGGCGGCGGAGGTGGAGGGGTCATAGCTCAGGGATCCATCAGCATTGATGGTCAGAAGGGCACCCTTGGCGGTGATGATCGTGCCCGGTGCCCCGCCCGCCACGCTCGTGACGGTCAGGTTGTCGCTGGTATCGACATCACTGTCATTGGAGAGGAGGTTTCCCGTGGTGACCAAGCGCTCACCATTGGAAAAGGCATCATCACCGGCCACTGGATTGTCGTTCACGCCGTCCACGGTGATGGTCGCCGTGACGGTGTTCTGCTGGTTGAAGATGTCGGTAACCGTGTAGTCGAAGGTGTCCGTGAGCTGCTCACCATCGTCCAGGGCCTGCAGGGCAGCTGAACCCGTGGGGTTGTAGGTGAAGGTTCCGTCCGCATTCACGGTGACCGCCGCCCCCCGGGCGCTGGTGGCATCGTGACTGGTGACCGAGAGGGAGCTGCCACTGTCGTTGGCCAGAAGATTGGCTGCCGCCGGGGTGAGATCGGCCTCGGTGGCGCTGGTGTTCTCGTCGGTGGATACCGCATCTGCGACGAGCGCGGTGGCAGCGCCCACGTTGATCACGAATGATCCCGCAACAGCGTTGCCGGCAGAGTCCCGGACGGTGAAAGCGAACCCTCCAGTCGCTGCGGTGGCGCCTGCAGCGAAGGTGAGAAGATCATTGTCAACATCGTCCTGGGTGAAGGTGTCGCCTGCCCCGAGGGCCGTGCCGGAGAGAGAAAGCGTTCCAGCGGCCGGGGCGGTGTCCACGGTGTAGACGAGGGCGGCTGCGCCGTCGCTGATATGGGTGGTCCGCAGGTTTGAGGCCGAGGTGATGGTGCTCGTTGAGTTCACGACCTGATTGAGGGGGAGGTTGACTTCCACGACCGGTTCGGTGGGTGCTGAGGAGATGCTTCCGATGTTGAGGGCCTGCAGGCCAACCGAGTTTGCAATCAGGGAATTGCTGAGTCCGTAGCGGGAAGTGGTGGTCTCCACCGCATCACCCGCAGCGAGGGGCAGGATGGCGCCGGCCCAGTCCCCGGAATCACGGGCCCGGTCGCCGCCGTTTCCGGCGGTCCGGTCCCGGTTGTAGGCTCCGCCATGCCCGTAGGAGATCTTACCGGCAGTCCCCCCGTTTGGGATGGTCTGGAATCCCTGTCTGGTAATGGTGCGGGCTTCACCGGGAGGTGTGTCAAAGTCATCAAGGTAGTGAGAGGCGAGGAACAGGTAGTCACCGTCCTTGTTGGCGATCACCTGGGAACTGCTGGTGCCGGCATCGTAGGAGAAGGAGGCGTTGGAGACCGGGGAGACCTCCGAGAGCGCAAGGGGTGTCTCGGGATCGCCCTGGGCGGCGCTGATTTCCTGGGAAGGACCGGAGAGACGGAGGTATTCCCCGTAGCCGGGCAGCTTCAGGATGGCGAGGCCGGTGAGGGATGCCTCGAGGGCCACTGCGGTATTGGTGGTGGCAGGAGTATTGTCGCGCTGGACCTCCACCTCCAGGACGGTGTTGGGAGCATTGGTCTCGATGATGGTGCCGAGCGAGGCCGCCCCGGTGACCATGAGTCCGCCCAGTCCGTCTCCGGAGCCGGCGTAGCGAATATAGACCACCGTCGAGGTGTCTTCGACCGGGGTGCCGTCGAGGGTGAGTCGCTGGGTGATGGCCTGGCGATGGCGGTTGCCTCCGCTGATCCGGAAGCCGCTGTTTGCGAAGACGAGGTAGCTTCCGGCTTCCTCGAGGGTGATCTCGCTCGATCCAGCGGCGTGGGTGAACCCGGAGTCCACCTCGTCCTGCACGTCGTAGCTGATGGCTGCCGGTCCGGCTGAACTGTTGCTCATCAGGTTATTGACGTCGCCGCCGACACTGAGGCGAAGGAAGCTGAGCGAATCGTCGAGCTTGATGAGCTGGAGGTCAGCGTCCTGCTGGATGATGGTCTGGGGGTGGTTGTCGACTCGCGTGGACCGGATATTCAAGACGTCTCCCTGGGCGGCCTCAATGATGGTTCCGCCCCGGACGAAATTGTTGTTGTTGGATGCGTCGCGGGAGTAACTGGAAGCAGCGCCATACGGGATCTCGTCCCCATCGCCTTCTGGGCCAAGCACGATGGTGTTATCGAGCCCGGCCCGGGCGCCCCCGGCCCCATTGATGTAGCGGGTGCCGTAGATGACGAGATGGTGACCAGCCGTCAGGCTCACAGTACCTCGAGGATCTGGCTGACCGGGGGATGCAAAGTTGAGCTTCAAATCGAAGCTGTCCGCATCATCCTCTACCGCCACGGTGTCAAAAGGATGAAGAACGCGCGTTCCCACACCGGTGCCGAGGGTCGCGCCCGCTCCAAGGGTGTAGACGACTCGGTCGCCGGCAGTGCCGGAGGCTGCAAGTTGGGCATGAAGCGGTAGCGAATTGAATAAAAGGGAAGCACTCACTGGCAGGACCAGTGACCGGAAACACAGGTTTTTCATTAGGCTGATAAAGTGGGCTTTGGGGAGCTTGAATGCCGAACGACGCAGGAAGCTGGCAATCGGCAACCGGCGCGAGATTGACGAATGACTGGGTGCGGTCAAGGACACACCAAGATTTTTGGTTAAAATGGGTATAACTTCGACCCGTACTGAGTATTGGGAAGCAGCAGGGTGCCGGGTCACCGTGGGTTCGGACGGACCTGTCNGCCTACCCCGGTCGATTCCCTCGTCAATGACGCAACGGAAGGAGGAACGCATCCCGGGGAGGATCGCATCGAGAGGCGCCGAATGTGACCAGAACGGGAGCACGCCCCGGACGGGGCTGTGCCAAGGTGCCTGCAAGGCGTAAATGGCAGCACCTTTGGCGGGCTGGAGTGTTTACTTCGCCTTCCCGGTGGCGGTGGCCGGCAGCCTGCGGATCTTGAGGTTCCGGAAGGCGCATTCGCTGCCATGGTCCGTGAGCATCAGGCGCCCGGTCACCTTCTTGCCGAAAGCCGGGACCTTCTTGAACTTGCTGAGTGCAACATTGGCAAGGACCTCCTCGCTTCCGAGAGTGTATTCAAGAACGAGCTTTCCATTGAGCCAGTGTTTGACCCGGTTCCCGAGCACGCTGATGCGGGAATGGTTGGAGGCGGGAGCGACCTTGATGGCGGGGAGGTCCCGCGGGGCCAGGACGGCATAGAATCCTGCGGTGGCGCCCTTGTTCACCTTGCCGCCGGGATTGGAGAGCATCTGATACTCGTGGCCGAGTTTCCCCCTCTGCTCGTCGACGAAGTACTTCACGCCGTTGTTGCCTCCCTGCGCCATCCGCCACTCCCAGGAAAACTCGTAATCGGTATATTCGTCCCGCGAGACAAGGTTACCGGGCTTCTGTCCACCCTTTTTCACCAGCCAGCCGTCCTGCACTTCCCATCCGGTTTCCGGGAAGGTGGGCTTGCCGAAACTTCGCCACGAGGTAGCGGCCTTTCCGTCGAAGAGGAGTTCCCAGCCGGCAGCCTTTTCCGCGGCGCTGAGAGTATTAGGCGCAGTTGTCTCTGCGGGGTTGGCAAGAGCCAGCGGGATGGTTGCGGTTGCCGAGAGCAGGGCGAGAGGCAAGAGGCCGGGGAGGACAGTGGTCTTCATGGGGAGGGAATGCTGGTGGTGATCTTGGTTTCTACGGTCGATCCGGAGGAAGTTTGTCACAGTTTACCGCCGGTCCACCCTGAGCCGGGCGAAGTAATGCCCAGGGGGCTGGTTTGCAGGCATCGCGAAGCGGTAGAGGGAGGTTCCGTCCGCGTAGTCGGCCCGGGCGATGAAGTCCGTCGCTGCGGCGGGGGTCCAGTTCCGAAGATCCGTTGAGTAGTCTACCCAGACCACAGCCTGATCGGCTGCGGTGCGAACCTGGAAATCGACGACAGCAACCCCCTCCAGGATACCCACGCCCGGGAGCCTGTTCCCGGCGAGGGCGTAGTCGAGGAGAGCCTGGCCTCCTCCCCCCTCGAAGGAGATGGTATCAGAATCTCCAGGGGAACCGCCGGGGTGGATGCTGGAACGCCAGTGCAGCGGGGAGTCGGGAATGGCATGGTGCGGATCGATGAGGACCAGGCTTCGTCCGGTGCCGTCCGGTGCCTCGGGCCATGGGTGAAGGTCCCCGATACGAAAGTCGACAAGGATGGCGTCATCACGAGCGCGGAGGGTGAGGCGCTCCCCGGCGTTTGCGAGCCTGGTGTCATTTGCGAAGGATCCCGCAATGGGGAGCCCAAGGCCGTAGGTGATCTCAAATGCCGTGACATCCTGCACGACGAGAATCCTTTCACCCGGGGTGAGGAGGGTTGCCTCCGGGAAGGTGAAGTCGATTCCTCTGGAGAAGGATACTCCGGTCAGGTCGAGTGTTTCATCGGAGATGTTCATCACCTCGATGAACTCGGTGGGAGTATCCCCCACCGGGTGGTAGTGGATTTCGCTGATGGCAAGGTGTCCGGCCGCGGCCGGGGTGCCGATGGTGAAGAGGGCACCAGTGAGGGCGGACCAGATGCCGTTGTGGAGGACGCGGGCACGGATTCGTGTGCTGGTGTCGAGCGACAGGGGAAGTCCCTGGTAAAGCTGCGCGGAAGGTGAAAGGCCGGAGAGAATGGTTCCCGTGGCGGCGACGAGTTCCGGGACGAAAAGGAGGTCGTTGCTTTCCGGCCCCTGGTTCAGGCAGTGCACGGCCAGGACGTTGGTGCCGAGGCGGAGGTGGCCAGCCACCACAGAGAGATCGAATTCCTCGAACTCGCGGGCGGCGCCGTCGGGATGAGCAGCGGAGGCTGGGGAATTCCACCGAGGGACGGCAGGAGCATTCGCCGAGGCAGCTCTTACCCCGTTCAGGTAGGCAATGAAGCCGTCGTCGTAGCGGGCGCGAAGGGTCAGGGAGGTGACCGCATTCAGTTCGGCCTCGTCCGCGATCTCGAACTCCCAGCGCGCGTATGCGGTGCCGGCTTTTTCGTGCATGTCCCGCAGGTCGATTCCGAACAGCCCTTCAAATCCACTATCAAGCTCGAAACCAATCCCGCTGGCGCCACTCAGCCAGTTGTCGTCATCGTAACCAACCCCGGTCCATTCGAGGCCGGGGGAATCATCCTGTGGCAGTAAAGCGCGAGCAGGAGAACCCTCGGGAAGGAGGACATTCGTGGCCCCGGCGGTGGTGGGTCGCCGGGGGTCGCTCCCGTCAGTGGTGTAGTAAATATCTCCTCCGCCGGGTGCTTCCAGGGTAATCGGGCTGGAAATTGTGAGGGGGCCGCCATGTGGCCTGAAATCAGGTGCATCAACCATGGGATAGAGGTCCCGGCTGCGCAGCTGGTTGAGCAGGNTCTCCGTGCGCCGGGGAAAGAACTCGGTCCGCATGCGTTGCAGCATGTTCGCCCAGTGCGTTTCCCGGCGGGCGGCGGGATTGCGGTGGCGGTCGCCCCAGCGGGCGGCTTCCGCGATCAANGGTTCGTAAATCTCGTCAGCACGGGCAGTCCAGAGACGTTCGGCACCCTCGGGGGTAAAGGTGCCCCCGTTAAAGCAGTGGAGCCGGACGCGGTCNGCAAAGCGCAGCCTGTATTCCTCATTGGCCGCGAGGCGATGGTGTATGCTGGACGGAAAGTTCGTGATATTCTTTCCGGTTACGTTTTTGTTGGCTGAGTTATTTATCTGGCCGGCGTTAAGATCAGTGCGCTCGGAGTCCCAGGCGAAGAGCATCCATTTGGCGTCCCGAATGTCGCGGCGGCGTCCCGCCCTCCAGTTGGACTGGTCCCAGTCCGCGTTGCCGGAGTAGAAGTTCATCAGGAAATAGTCGATCCAGGTATCGGGATCAATGAAGGTCAGGGCGTTGGCGTAGTTCCGGGGATCGCTCATGCTGCGTCTCGTGATGGCGAGCGTGCGGTTCCAGGCGGACAGGTCACCGTCCACGACCTCCAGGACGCTGGCGCTGCCGGCGTCCTTGACGACGTCCCAGTCTTCTTCCCGACCCCCGAAGTGAGCGGCGAGCATGTCGTCTTCGAAGCGTTCGAAGATGTGATACATGCCCCAGTAGAGTCCGTTCAGGTAAAGGTGGGNGTAGATCTGGTGCTGAAAGGGCTGCCCGGTTTCCCTCTGGGCGTCACGGTGCCACTGGTCACGGATGTACTGGGCCCGCTCGACCACTCCCGGATTGAGCCACGAATCACCATTTCCCCCACGCAGGATGAGGGAATTGAATTCTGTAATCTCGGTGCCGGGGAAGAGCGGGAAGCGCAGCTTGGTCGGGCCGTATTCGGAGCGGAAGACGGCCCTGAGGTTGTGCTTGCCGCGATTGGCGCTGCGGCTGGCACGGCCCACCGCGCGGATCCCACCATTGAGCTGGATTTCGGAGCCGTCGGGAAAGCCAAAGAACTCGTAGGAGCACGGCTTTTCCCATTCATCGCCCCGCTGGTTTGAATTTGCGTAGAATCCGTCGGTTCCATCAAAGAGATCATCGACGTTCATGACCACCGAGATGGTGGGGAGTGAACGCAGGGAGTCCACGACCTGTTGCTGGGAGTAGACCGGGCCTATCAGGCCGGGATCCATCTCATAGTCCGGCGTGCGAGTGCCCCAGGTCGCCGGGAAGCCTGGCGGGCGGGGGCCCTGATCCAATATATGGCCAGGGAAAATATAGGTATGAGTGTCGATGTTGGTGGGCTCCTGCCCGTCCTTGTAGGCGACGGCCCGGACAGTCTCGGTCTGCCGGATGGTGAGCGGTCCCCTGTAGAGCGTTCCGTTGGCAGGAGAGGGTTCACTGCCGTCGAGGGTGTAGTAGATCAATGCTCCGGGGGTCGCGCTGGTGATCACGAGGGGGAAGGGGCGGTCGTAAAATCCACGATTGGGATTGAACTTGGTGTCGGCAACGAAGGCCTCGGCGTCGGGTTCTCCGGTATTGGCCTTCCCAGGGGTAGGTTCAAGGTAATAGCCGGTGGAAGACCGGCCGAGGTCGGTCCCTCTCAGCTCGGCCTGGAGGAGGAAGTCCCGGTCGCCGGCGGTGACGTTCGCCCCGTGCAGGGCGAGCACATTTCCAGTTGCCCGCAGCTCAGGGACTGCCAGGGAGGCGCTGAATTCCGCGATTTCGGTCGCTTCGCGGTCGGGACGTTCCCCGAGGGAGACGGCATTCCAGGAATCATCAGCAGGCAGGTTGTCGCGCATCACCTCCACTCCATTGAGAAAGGCGCTTGCCCCGTCGTCGAAGCGCAGGAAGAGGCGCAGCTGATCGAGCCCGTGATCGGCAGGGAGATCGAAGGTGGCGCGGACGAAGGCAGAAGAGCTGGACCCTCGCATTTCGCCCGCGAGATCGGTGGCGAGGAAGGAGCCGAAACCGATGGCCCTGCCGGGCCGCGCCCGGCCATCAGCGAGTTGGGCAACCTCCCCTGCGCCGAGCGCCACGTCNTANAGGGCCACGTCGGCAAGTTTGCCGGCGAAGTAGGCCGGCGCCCCCTGCACCCTGCGCCCGATGACGACGCTGTTGGCATTGGGCCCGCTGATATCGGTGTCGACGGCAAGATCAGCGGTTCCGCTCTTAGGGTCGAGCTGCCCGTCGACGTAGAGGAGGACGTCGGATGTGCTGGGCGTGGCATCCTCGCCGAAGACGACTGCCACGTGGTGCCACTGGTTGTCGGCGAGATTGGTGGAGCCGATCGTGTAGCCACCCTGGACCTCGCAACGAATGGCGCCCCGCGTCCCATTGGCCTCGGAATTATTGATGCGCACATGATACTTGCGGGTGTTGCTGCTGCTGTCGCCCCAGGAAATGATGCCGTGGTTGGTGGTGTCGGTGGTCTTGATCCAGAACGTGACCGTGCGGGAGGCGGAGCCTCCGATCCCAGGAAAGGTGGTCTGGACGTAATTACTGGTTCCGTCGAAGCGCAGGGAGGATTCCGGTCCTCCCACCACGCTGGGAGCGTCCCCGTCCCAGTAGGCCGATCCGTCCCCGGCCCCCACGAGNGACCCTGGGAAGGAGCCGACCGTCTCGCGTGCGATGGTTCCAAATCCGTCGTCGAACGGCCAGTGATGGAGCGGGGCGCTGGCCGTGGATCCACCGTCCGGGNTGAATCCAATNCCAAAGCGCCCGGCGGCCCAGTCCTGGTCGTCGAAGGCCGGGCTNCTCCAGTCCCGGGGAAGTTTCGCGGCGCTGGTCGGGAGGAGGTAGCGGAGGGGGGCATTGGGAGCGAGGAGGACGGTTTCCCGGGCTCTCTCGCCCANGCCGTAGGAAATGTCGGGCCGTTGCCTCGGGAATCCCCCGACCGCGGATCCAAACTCGGTAAGGATGGTTCTCCCGTCCGGGGCCACGAGGGCAAGATAGTCCCCGCTGGCATCGAGCCGGAAATTCGTGTGCAGNTCTCCCCGGGCCGCCGATCGGTCCTTGCCGGAGGCAAAAACCAGGAGGTAGCCATCTCCCGCGATGGTGACATCGGGGGGTATGATCCACTTCTGCAAATTGTCGGGGTCGTCGGTGAGGGTATAACCCGCAAGCTGGAGCGGGAGGGGTCCGGGATTGTGGATTTCAACCCAGTCAGAAAATTCCCCATCCTCATCAGCGAGCACGCTGTCATTGCTCGCCATGAACTCGGAAATGCGCGGTCCCCCGGCAGCCGGNAAGGCGATCAGGAAAAGCAACAGGGCGAGCGTCCGGGAAATCGGGGGGAAGGGGGGGGGCATGGGTTTTTCCGGGAGCAGAGAGAAGCTCAGCTCACGGCAGCAGTGTCGCTTGCAGCTGTGCCGGCGAGCGAGCCAAAACTGCAGGGATTCGAATTCCATTGTAAAAACCTGTTGGGCCCTCGGTTCAGAATGTTTCCCGGTCATGCTTNTCGACCGGGTAGTGGCAGAGATGTCTCTGCACTCGCCTCGTTGGTTACCGATTTTGGTTACCCCGGGTATGACGGGTGGGGTCCTGCTCACCCCATCATCGANGGGCATCCCCTCGGCCAGCTCGCCTGTTCTCGCTCGCCCGCGTGGCACAGGGCGGTATCCCGGCCGTCCAGGCGGTAAGTTTTNTTGATNGAATGNNCCGTCCCGGAGNNANANACTATCCCGAGGNGATATTCCNGAGTCCAGCCCGGCGATCAGTCGCGCCCGCTCTTCTCGTCGTCATTGCGACGGCAGCGGGACTCGGCCGGGCGGAGGAAGGNTTGGAGAGCGCAGGNTATCAACAGGCCGAGAAGGTTCGGGTGCTNTTCTCCCAGAAGTGCCTCTCCTGTCATGGCAGAGATCCCGGAAAGCTGAAGGGTGGCTATGACATGCGAACGCTCCGCGGGCTGCTCGCGGGTGGAGAATCCGGGGNTCCCGCAGTAGTGCCCGGCCAGCCGCAAGANAGTCCACTCGTTGCTGCGATCAGGTGGCTCGACGGGGACCTTGAGATGCCGCCCAAGGAGAATGACCGCCTGAAACCGGGTGAGATCGAGCTGGTGGAAAACTGGATCAAGGCGGGAGCGCTCTGGCCCGACCCCGCCGCAGGGGTGGTTGTCCNGGACGNNAAATGGGCCGCNCCGGATACGGAAGGGCGNGTGCGGGTGCGNACCAGTGGNGGCCTTGACACNGACTGGACGAACCGGCGCTATCCGCGTGAGGACCTGTGGGCCTTCCAGCCTCCTCAGGACGTCAGCGTGCCTCCGGGGGCAGATCATCCGATCGAGGCTTTTCTGCTGNGAGGAATACGTTCGCGGAAGTTGCCGGCGGCGGTGCAGGCCTCCCCGCGCGCGTTGCTTCGCCGGGCGGTTTATGGCCTGACCGGGTTGCCGCCTGCGCCGGAGCGCGTGGCCGCGTTTCTNGCNGATGNAAGGGAAGAGGCATTCGCCCACCTNATCGACGAGTTGCTGGCCAGCGAGCATTACGGGGAGCGCATGGCTCAGCATTGGCTGGACGTTGTCCGTTATGCGGACAGTGACGGATTTGCGCGCGACGAGTTNCGCCCTGAGGCCCACACCTACCGCAGCTACGTGATCCGGTCCTTCAACGAGGACAAGGCCTACGACCGGTTTGTCAGGGAACAGATTGCCGGAGACCAGCTGAAGCTGGCGGGGCAGGAAGCCCTCGCCTACCTCTGGATGGGACCCTGGGAGCAGACCGCAATGAGTGTGGNGGCCGTGACGCGGCAACTCTGGCTGGACGACGTGACCAACAGCGTGGGTGTGACTTTCCTCGCCCAGCAGTTGCGCTGCGCTAAGTGCCACGACCACAAGTTTGATCCCATTCCCACGCGTGACTACTATGCGATGCAGGCACTTTTTGCGGATACGACCCATGGGGGAAAGCAGGGCAAGAACGGGGGAACCTACCACGTGGGCGCACGACCTCGGCAGGCGATCAGGATTCTGCAGGGTGGCGCCCTNGAGAATCCCGGGGAAGANGTGAAGCCCGGTGNCCTGAGCGTGCTGGCGGGCACGGCTGCCCACCACCTCAGGGTCTCGCCGCGTGGTCGCCGGGCGGCTCTGGCCGAGTGGATTGCCGATGCCCGCAATCCTCTCACGGCCCGCGTAATGGTGAACCGGGTCTGGCAAATGCATTTCGGAAGGGGCCTGGTGGCAACGGCCAATGACTTCGGCCGGATGGGAGCGGATCCCAGTCATCCGGAGCTGCTCGACTGGCTGGCTACCTGGTTCATCGAGAATGGCTGGTCGGTGAAGAAGCTGCACCGGCTGATCATGACGAGCCCGGCCTACCAGCGTAGCAGCACGGCGCCCAAGCCGTTTCTGGCCAAGGATAGCGATCCGGATAACCGGCTCCTGAGTTATTTTCCGGTCCGCCGCCTGAGTGCGGAAGAAATCCGCGACAGCATGCTGGCCATTTCGGGGNAGCTCAACTCGAAGGTGGGNGGACCGAGTTTTCGAGCTGAGATCAATTGGGAGGTGGCCTTCCAGCCGCGNCGCCTGATGGGAAAGATCGCTCCCCTCTATGAACCCTCTCCGCTCCGGAATGAGCGCAACCGAAGATCCATCTATGCGGCCAGGCTCCGCAATCTTGGTCATCCCTTCATGGAGGCGTTCAACCGTCCTCTGAGTGAACTCTCCTGCGACGGCCGGGACGAGACNACGGTGACCCCGCAGGTGTTNACCCTCTGGCATGGAGAGCTCGCGCACGAGCAGGCCCTCGCTCTGGCCGATCGACTGCGGAGAGGGGGNGGGGCCATGGAGCAACTCGTCGAACGGGCCTTTCTGGCAGTCTACGGACGGTCTCCGGGGCGGGAGGAACGCACACGGTCCGTCCGCCATCTTGCGGAAATGGCCGAGCTGCATCGCGCCCACGAGCTGGAGAAGCGGCCGGTAGCCACCTCGGTTGAGATCGAGGATGTGATCGAGAAGACCGGGGAGCTGGTCAGAAAGACCTACGAGCTGAAGACTCTGGAAAAATACGAGGACGATTTGCGTCCGTGGCAGGTGGATGAAATCACAAGGGCTCTCGCGGACCTCTGCCTGGTCCTCTTCAACTCAAGTGAGTTTCTGTATGTCTACTGAGTTACCATCCGNGAGTCGACGTGAGGTCCTCTATGGACTTGGCGCTACCATGGGCACGGTAGCCCTTAATTCCCTGCTCCATGCGGAGGAGAGACGAGAGNGCGAAGGGAATGGACGGAGGGGGCCTCATCATGTCGCGCGCGCCAAGAANTGTATTTTCCTGTACATGGAAGGAGGTCCGAGTCATCTCGATACCTTTGACCCCAAGCCCAAGCTCGAGGAACTTGATGGCCAGTTCTTCCAGCGGGAGGGGCGTCTCCTCTCCGCCATGGCAAGCGGGAAGCGCCGTTACGTGAAAAGCCCCTTCGGGTTCCGGCAGGCCGGGCAGTCGGGCCACTGGATCTGCGACCGCTTCGAGCATCTCGCGGGGGTGGCCGACGAGATGTGCATCTACCGGGGGGGGCAGGCGGAGTCCATCAATCACCCGACCGCCAACCTGCACATGAACACTGGCAACCGATTTGGAGGGGATCCGGCGATGGGGTCGTGGGTCACTCATGGGCTGGGGTCCGGCAACCGGGACCTGCCGGCCTTCGTGGTCCTGCCGGACGTTTATTATCCACAGGCGGGAGCTGCCAACTGGTCCAACGGGTTCCTGCCGGCGGAGTTACAGGGGACTCCCCTGAGAGCGAAGGGGTCGCCCATTCTCGACCTTCATCCTCCACAGCATATGACCCGCAGGATGGAGCGCAGGAACCTGGATCTGCTCTCCGACCTTGAGAAGGCGCACCGGGTGCGCCACCCCGGGCATGAGATTCTCAAGACCCGCCTGCACAATTATGAGCTCGCCTTCCGGATGCAGGCCGAAGTGCCGGGCCTGCTTGACCTGGGAGGGGAATCAGAGCGAGTGCGGAGTCTTTACGGAATCGGGGAAAAGCATACCGACGCCTTCGGGCGGCGGTGCCTGCTGGCGCGGCGGCTGGTGGAGAAGGGCGTGCGCTTCGTGCAGGCATTCTCGGTGGGCTGGGATTCCCACGATGATCTCGTCAATAATCATGGGAACCTGATTCGCTCCGTGGACAAACCGATCGCAGGGCTGATCCGGGACCTGAGGGACCGGGACCTGCTCAAGGAAACGCTTGTCATCTGGTGCGGGGAATTCGGCCGGTCTCCGGACAACCAGGCTCACCGTGGCAGGGA
The DNA here is from genome assembly GCA_002721695.1 of Roseibacillus sp. GTDB lineage: Bacteria > Verrucomicrobiota > Verrucomicrobiia > Verrucomicrobiales > Akkermansiaceae > Roseibacillus_B. Next base: position 41,902 of record PBLI01000040.1, read on the forward strand.
GAACGGCGGGCGGGACCACAATGCGGGAGCAATGAGCATGTGGTTCGCGGGTGGCGGGGTGCCTGCCGGGAAGGTTATCGGAGCCACGGATGAGATCGGACTGGAAGCGGTCGAGGCAGTTCACCCCATCCGCGATATCCACTGTTCCATCCTGCATCTCCTTGGTCTTGACGACAACAAGCTCACCTACTTTCACGGGGGGCGCTTCAAGCAGCTTTCGCAGATCGGGGGCGAGGTGATCAAGGAGCTGGTGAACTCCTGAAGCCGGGCCTGATCCGATGGCTGGTTGACAAGAGGCGTGCACTTCCATCGGATGAAGGGGCGCATGAGCACTACCCCGGAATACCAGAACGTCCTCGTCGTGGGAGGCGGAACAGGAATCGGCCTCGGCATCGCCCGGGCTTTTGACGAGGCTGGCTACGAGGTGGCCGTGGCCGGGCGACGGACGGAGGTGCTTGAGGGAGCCGTGTCTGGTACGGGGATGCGGATGCACCGCTGCGACGTGGTGGACCGTGAACAGATCGCAACCCTCCTCGCCTGGTTCGAGGAAGAAGTGGGCAAGGTCGATATCCTGGTCTTTTCCGCAGGCGTCAACATTCCCGGGCGCAGCTGGGAGGATTTTGAACCGGAGAGCTGGGACCGGGTGGTGCAGATCAACCTGACCGGGGCCTACAACGTGATCCAGGCGGTTCTGCCAGGCATGCGTAAGCGGGGTGATGGGCTCATCTTCAACGTGACTTCGCTGGCGGGAAGTCAGTCCGTGCAACTGGCCGGGGTTCCCTATTCCGCGGCCAAGAGCGGACAGAACAGCCTGGGGCTCCTTGCCAACCTCGAGGCTCTGCCCGATGGGGTCCGGGTGACCAATGTGATTCCGGGTGAGACCAACACGCCCATCCTAGACGACCGGCCAGTGCCTCCGCCCGAGGAGAAGCGCGCCCGGATGGTCTATCCGGAGGATATTGCCCAGATGGTGCTTGCGGTGGCCCGCCTGCCCCGGCGGGCAGTTGTTCCGGAACTGATTGTCACTCCCGCGCACATGCCGCGCATGTAGTCGGCGGCCTCATCAAGGGGCGCCGGTCCCGGGCTGCCGTTAACCGTTGTTGAGTTCCTCAGCGAGTTCTTCGAGGGGGTAGGTCCAGATCTCGGCCAGGGTAGGGTGATACCAGTCTGCTTCCATGCACTGGGCCGGGGTCAGGCCAATGGCGACTGGAACTGTTAGCGCGTGAATGAGTTCGGAGGCGTCCTTGCCGACGCACTCAGCTCCCACGATTCTCCCGCTCGCGCGGTCGGCAATGACCTTCACGTAGCCGCGTGGAGCCTCCATGAGGAGCGATTTGCCATGATCCTCAAAGGGATATTCCTCGACTACGGGATCAAACTTCCGGGCGCGGGCCTCGTCTTCGCGCAGGCCGACCCAGGCGACCTGGGGATCGGTAAAGACGACGGTCATGAGCGCGTCATAGCGCAGGGGAGGCGGGTCTTGACCGAAGGCGTGGCGAGCGGCTGTCTCTCCCTGCCGGACCGCTATATGAACCAGTTCGGCTGGACCAGCGCAGTCGCCCCCGGTGTAGATGCCGGGTTGGCTGGTCTGCTGCCAGTCATCGTGGAGCAAGTGGCCCCGGGGGCCGGTCCTGAGGCCGGCAGCAGCGAGGTTCAGGCGACTGGTGTTCGGACCCCGGCCGAGGGCATTGAGAAGGTGCCCTGCTTCCCGCGTTACGGCTCGCCCCTCGTGTGAGAAAGAAACCCGGATGCCGGCAGTGGTTTTCTCAATGCCTTCAATGACGGTCCCGGTAAAGACCTCCATATCCTCATCGCGGAAGGCTTGTTCAATGACCCGGGCCGCAGGCTCGCCCGCTTCCCGCAGAATATGATTGCCGCGTTGGACGAGAGTGACGCGTGAACCGGCCCGGGCGAGGAACTGGCCAAGCTCGCAGGCGATGATTCCTCCACCCAGCACGATAACACTGTCAGGCACGCTTTCGAGACCGAGGACATCGTCGCTGGTCCAGGCCGGAACGTTCGCGAGGCCGGGCACATCGGGGGTATTCACTACCGAGCCGGTGGCCACCATGATCTGGTCCGCCCGGATCCTGGTTCCGTCGTCCAGTGCGATCTCCTGTGGCCCGATGACCCTGCCGCTCTGCCGGAAGAGCGTGAAGCGGTCGCTCTCCAGCTGTTCCCTGCGGTATTCGGCGAAGTCGGACACCCAGTGGCGCTTGCGGGCCTGCAGGGCGCTCATGTCGATCCCTGCCCCCGCGATACGGAGACCGAATTTTTCTCCCTGCTTCGCCAGGTGAAGGATGTCGGTGGAGTAGATCAGGGTCTTGGAGGGCATGCACCCCTGCAGGATACAGAGGCCACCCAGCTCGGCGGAACCATCCACGATTGCAACGCGCTCGCAGAATTCGCGGGCCGTGCGGGCAGACGCGTAGCCGGCGCTGCCGCCGCCGAGAACGAGAAAGTCGAAGTGTTCTGGCATGTCAGGGTATCAGTAAAAGGGTGGATCACATTCCGGTTGGAGACTGGTCCCGTTGACCACAGTGACCTGCGGCCCGCAACCTAAAAGGGTCGCCCGTCGTTCAGAATTGGATGGACGACGGGGGTTGGAGGTGAAGCATGAAGGCCCCATGCGTGCCTCCAGCCCCCTGACCGCCTTTTCCATTCTCCTGGTCCTCGGTCTGGCGGGAGCAGCGCCCGCGAACCCCTCCAAGGAACAATTAGCCCGCTGGCTGAAGCAGTTTCCGAAGGCGGATTCCGATGGAGACGGGGTCCTCACTAGGGAGGAGGCGGCTGCTTATCGGGCCCGGGCGCAGGGTGGTGGGACGAAGGGGAGGCGGGGGCCGCCGCGGTCATTCGAGGTTCATCCGGGTTGGCAGGAAGACAGGTTTCCCGGGGATGCCGTTTGTTACCAGTCTCCCGAGCGGATCAAGGAAATCTACGCGAAGGTGCTCGGCCCGGGGCGCAATCCGGTGACTTCCTTTCCCAAGTCCGCTGACGGCGCCCTGCGGATTGTGGGGACAGGGCACAGTTTCATGGCACCCGGCTACAAGGTCCTGCCAAAGATCTGCGAGGCGGCGGGTTTTCGTCAGCCACTGCATCTCCATCTCGGGGGAGGCATGACCGGGAGTGCGCGCTTCAAGTGGGAGCAGGAAAATGGCATCTTCCAGTTTGAAGGAAAACCCCGTCCCAAGTTGCTGGCCTCCATCGCCAACGCGCAGTGGGAAGCAATGATGTGGGGTCCTTATTTCCTGGACCGACCGGAATACTACCGGTGCTGGATTGAATTCTGCCTGAAATACAATCCGGAGATGAAGTTCTACCTCTCCGATGCCTGGCCGCAGGTGGAACAGTTGGATGAAATCCCGGAATCAGAAGAGGAACTCACCGCTACGATCATCACGCGAATGGGCAGAGAGAAGCACGAGGCCTACTGCAGGATTGCAGGAATCCTGAACGAGGAATTCCCGGACAAGGTCTTCATCCTGCCGACCTGTGATGCGATGGTGCTGGCGGCACAGTATTACCACCGGGGAGAGTTGCCCGGTGTCGAGGGGATCAACCGGGCCATCGGGGGGAAGAAGCGCTCGCTCTGGAGCGACAGGCTCGGCCACCTGGGTCCCGGCCTCGACCGCCTGGAGGGTTACGTGTTCTATGCCACCCTCTACCGGCGTTCGCCCGAGCTGATCAGCGACAGGATCGCGTTTGGAGGTTCGGGGGAGTTTCCCGGCGCCCGGCTCGACCGGGTGTTTCGTGAGATCGCCTGGAAGGCGGTCGTGGCCCATCCCCTCTCGGGTGTGCGGGACGAGGATGGCGATGGGCGGGCCGATGACGCACCCTGAGGGATCGCTCCCCTACCTCGCCTTGATGTCGTAGCAGAGGAGAAGGTCCTGGTCGCGCAGGTAGAGCTTCCCGTTGGCGATCACGGGGTGGGGCCAGGCCTTCTTGTCACTACGCTCGGGCTGGTCGAACTGGCTCACTTCCTTCAGTTCGTCGGAAGAGGCTTCGATCAGTGCCACGGGTCCGTTTTCACTACGCAGGTAGAAGTGGCCGTCAGCGTAGATGGTGGCGCCCTTGCCGGCACTGCGGGAACGGTAGACGAGTTCACCGCTCTTGATATCCATGCAGGCGAAGGTTCCGCCGCTCGAGCCGTAGACGTGTCCCTTCAATTCGATGACCCCACCGTGGTGATTGGCAAACTTTCGGCTGGCATAGATTTCCTCGGTTGTCCACTCCCCGTCCTTCCGGTCGACCCGGAAGGCATTACACCCAACCCCGTAGGAAGAGGTGACCCACACGATGTTGTCCCGGATCACCGGGGTGGTAATGACTGCGGTCTTGCCGGGGCGTTCTGCCTGCCAGAGGATCTTGCCCGATTTCGGGTCAATGCCCGCTACGCTCTTTCCAGTGAGTTGCACATACTGGCGGACCCCGTTGAGAGTGGTGATGATGACGGACGAGTAGCCGGCGGGGTCGGTCCACTCGCTGGTCTGCCAGAGGCTCTTGCCTGTTTTGCGGCTGAGGGCGGCAACAGTTCCCTTCTCGCCTCCCGGGGTGCAGATGACCGATTCGCCATCCACGAGGATGGACTCGCTCCAGCGCCAGCCGGACATCATTTTCCCCCCGAATTCGTCCTGGAGATTGACCGACCAGGTCTTGGAGCCGGTCTTGGCATCGAGGCAGGCCACCGTGCCGTGTTGGTCAAGGACGAAGACCTGCCCCCCGTCGACGGTGGGAGTACTGCGAGGCCCGGGGTATCCGGCGTGCCCTCCCGGAGGCCCGACCTTGGTTTTCCAGACCGGTGAGCCATCGGCCTCCCGCAGGGCGATGACATGGCAGCCGTCGGCGAGGTCGCCGAGCGTGTAGATGAGGCCATCTGAAATCGCGAGGCTGGAGAATCCGCCACCCGTATTCCGGACTTTCCAGGCCAGCGGGGGACCGTCTTCGGGCCATACCTTGAGCAGGCCGGTCTCGGTGGAGAGCCCATCCCGGTTGGGGCCACGCCACTGGGGCCAGTCTGCGAGGGCGGTCGCGCACAGTCCGGCGAGAGTGCCAGCGATTAGGAGGCTCTGGAACCGGGAGGAGAGAGTTGCTGGTAGCATGATGCGTGATTCTGACATGGTTGCGGTCATTGGAAAGACATTGCTGCGGGGAAGGAGCGGCG
>PBLI01000041.1 GCA_002721695.1 Roseibacillus sp.
CTCCGGGGCCGCCCGCCACAAGTGATCCAGCGCCCTTTCTCGACAGAGGGACCCCGTTTTGCTGGGCTAGGGCATGACGCTGCGCGAGGTAGCGGAGAGGGCTCTGTTCGCGACCTCCCTTGAAGAGAAACTGGCTCCTCCGCCTGCTGGAGTGACCGATGAAGACCGGGGCAGGGCAATTCGTCTCCCGGATGTTCCAGGTCGCCCGGAGAACCTGGCTTTGCGGCGTGACGGGGTGCGGGCAGATTTTCCCGGAGCATCCGGAATCGAGGATGACCGGCAGTGTGGTAAACTTCTCCACTTCTTTGCGAATCACGAATTGCTCGCCACGGAGTTGATGGCGCTGGTCCTGTTGAAGTTCCCGGATGCTCCCGCTGATTTCCGGGCGGGTGTTCTGCAGACTTTGAAAGAGGAGCAGATGCACACCAAGCTCTATCTGAAGCGAATGGCCGAGTGTGGAGTGCAGTTCGGTGATTTTCCCGTGAACGGTTTCTTCTGGAGTGCGGTCTCCAGCATGTCCACGCCACTGGATTATGTGACCAGGCTCTCGCTGACCTTTGAGCAGGCCAACCTCGACTACGCCCGCGGGTATGCACGGGTTTTCGCGGAAGCAGGAGATCGAGGGACAGCGGCCCTCCTGGAAAGAATCTACCGGGATGAGATCAGGCACGTGAGCTATGGGCTGGAGTGGTTCCGCAAGTGGAAGCGGGAGGATTCGGACTGGCGAACCTTCGTCTCGGGCCTGCACCTGCCGCTCTCGGCAGCCCGGGCCAAGGGCACCTTCTCATTCAACGAGGAGGGGCGACGGCAGGCGGGGCTCGATGAGGAGTTCATCAGGGAGCTGCGGCTTTACGCACAGTCGAAGGGGCGCACCCCGAATGTATTCTGGTTCAATCCGGGAGCGGAGGAAAGCCTGGTTCGCTCTCCTGAGGAGGTGCCGCAGGCGGTCCGGCAGGTAGAGCGTGATCTGGCAATGTTACCGGCCTTCCTCGCACGGAGGGAAGATGTCGTTCTCGTGCCCGAGAAGCCGTCCAGCGGTTTCCTGGAGAGTCTGCTGGAGGCGGGGGTGGAGCTGCCGGAGATCGTCTCCGTCGAGCGGGTGAGTGAGGTTGCCGAACGAAAGCTGCACGAGTTGCGACCATGGGCCCGGACACCCGATGCCCAACCGGTGATCGATGCGCTGGCAGGGGAATGCGTGCTGACTCCACGGGAGCTCTTTTCCAAGGCGACCCACGCTACCTTTTTGCGGAAAATCCTCGCGCGATCGAGGAACCCGCTCCTCTGCCCGGAATCCTGTGCAGGGCGATGGGTCACTTCGGTAAAGGAGCTGCGTGGCTGGATGGAGAGCTCGGGTGAGGAGGAATGTGTGCTCAAGGCACCCTTCAGCACGGCGGGGCGAGATCGCGTTGTTGTCCGGACTGCGCCGGGGATTCCGGATTCGGTTCAGAAGCGGATCGAGGGTATCATTTTCCGGCACGGGGGGCTGGTCGCTGAGCCGTGGCTCCGGCGGGTGATTGATTTCTCCCTCCATTATGACGTGGGGGCAAAGGGTGTCCGGCGGCGTGGCCTGGTGGTGATGGATAATACGGCGAGGGGGCAGTTCCGGGCCGCCACCGTAGCGGAGCGCTTCACGGATTTTCTTGGGAAGGACATGCGCCGGACGCTCTTTGAGGGATCCCCGAGGCGCGGGCATCTCATGGAATTCGTGGAGGAGGTCCTTGAGCCCGGCCTCGGCGAACTTGTGGAGAGGCATGGCTATGCGGGACCAGTGGGAGTTGATGCCTTTCTCTATCGCGACCGGGAGAATGCACTACGCTTCAAGCCGGTGGTAGAGCTGAATCCACGTTACACGATGGGACGGGTGGCTCTCGAAATGGCCCGCTTCACACGCCCGCACGGGCGGACAAGGCTGGAAGTAGGCCCCCTGAAGAGCCGGCCAGCCGGTGCTCTTGCGCTGACACCCTCCCCTCCCGGAACGCGGTGGGGGGCGTGGCTTGAGGGCGCCGGTGGCTGATGGGTTCCGGAGGGCATTTAGAATGCTGGCCATGTGAGAGGGCACTCCCTAGCGTCGTCGCATGAGAGCCTTGCTGGTTGCTACTTTCTCCCTTGCTGCCACAGTGTTCGCGCAGGAACCTGCCTGGCCTGTGCTGACGGAAGTGCCTGAACGCAAGGCCCTTCCCGGGACAAAGTTTCTGGACAGGAAAGGAGACCTCTCCATTGAGATGGTAGAGGGAGTGGACCGGTTTCTGGATGGTGAGATCGCGGCCGAGTTGAAGGAGAGGCAAGGAGGAACCCGGGAGGAGCTGGCCCGGATTCTTGGACTTCCCCGGGATACGAATCCCGAGGACAACTCGTTTCGCTACGCGGGTCGTCGGTGGGGCCCGATTGGCAATGGGCAGAACTATACGGTTAATGAGGTGAGCTGGAGGACCTTCGGGAACACGGAGGCGGTGGGGCTGCTCTTTGAGCCGAGCGGAAGCGCGCCGCTTGTGGATATCATCGCGCTGCCGGATGCGGACCAGGATCCGGAAGAACTGGGCGCGATGGAGCCGCACGAAGGTAGCCAGCGCACGCACCCCTTTGCAGCCGACATGGCCCTGGCCGGTTGCCGCGTCCTGGTGCCGGTGTTGATCCGGCGGACGGAACACCATGCCATGCCCATGCGGGAATGGCTGCACCGCCCGGCCTGGGAACTGGGGCGAACCCTCGCGGGCTATGAGGTGCTCAAGGTTCTGGCGGCGGTCGATTGCTTTCGGAGAGACCACCCCAGCCGGTCCGGGAAAAGCAGGAGCGGGAAGTTGGCCGTAGTTGGCTGGGGAGAAGGAGGTCGGCTCGCCCTTTATGCCGCTGCCCTTGACGAACGTCTGGATGGGGCATTGGTAAGTGGGTATTTCGGGCCCCGGGACCGGGTGTGGGATGAGCCTGCGGACCGCACGATCTTTGGCTTGCTGCGTGGCCATTCGGATGCGGAGATCGCTCGTCTTATCGCTCCCCGGCCGCTTGTGATCGAGACGGGCCATTTTCCGGAGTATGGTTTCCGTCTAGACCAGCAGGGGTTACCGGAGCGATTGCGGAAAGGGGCAGGCAAGCGGGGTAAGCCGGGAAAATTACTGGAACCGGGAGATGAGGAAGTGCGGCTTGAGGCCGAACTCATCGGTAATGAATCGGTTTTGCTGCGCTTCACGGACCGTGCAGTTCCCCGGGAGAGCTGGCGGGCCTTGCTGGAGAAGGTCGGGGTGGGAGTCCCGGAGAAAACCCTCGTGGATCGTGATCTTGGCTGGGCGGCGTTCAAGCCCCTGCAGAACGCGAAGAACATTGCCCGCCGTCAGGCGGAGCAGGTGCAGGCAATTGATCGTCACAATCAGCGGGTTCTCGTCGACTCGGAGCGCGTGCGGGAGGACCTCTTCAAAGTGGTGAAACTGGATAGTGTGGAAAACTATGAAGCGAGTATTGAGCCGCTGCGGGAGAGGTTCAGGAAGGAGGTGATCGGTGAGCATGCGAGCCTGCAGGAGCTGGCGGACCCCAATGCGCACACCAGGAGCTATCAGGAAGGGCCACATACGATCAGTTACGAAGTATTTCTTGATGTGCAGGCCGGGGTGAAGGCCTATGGAATCCTGACGCTCCCCAGGGGCATGAAGCTCGATGGTTCGGAAAAGCGGCCGGTGGTGGTATGCCAGCACGGTTTGGAGGGGCGTCCGCAATCGACCGTGGGGGAAGAGGAGTACCATTACTACAAGGCCTTTTCGACCCGACTGGCGGAGCGTGGCTTCGTGACCTTNGCCCCCCAGAATCTCTANCTGGGNTGGGANCTTTTCCGNATCCTNCAGTTCAAGGCNAATGCGGTNGGNTGCACCCTNTTCTCGGTGATGGTGCCNCAGCATCGGCAGATNACGNANTGGCTGGCAGGGCTGNCTTTNNTCGACGCTGAACGGATCGGTTTTTANGGTCTCAGTTACGGAGGAAAGTCGGCCATGCGTATCCCTCCCCTNGTGGATCGNTATTGCCTCTCNATCTGCTCNGCAGATTTCAACGAGTGGGTNTGGAAAAATGCNGCTACNGANCCNCTNNCGNTGCGNTACAGNTANGCCAACAAGGGNGAATANGAGATCTTCGANTTCGATCTGGGAGGCACATTCAACTACTACGAGATGGCGGCTCTCATTTGTCCGCGTCCCTTCATGGTAGAGCGTGGTCACTTCGATGGGGTCGCTCCTGACAAGACGGTGGCCTACGAGTTCGCCAAGGTANGGTTTCTCTATGCCGCACGCCTGGGAATCGGGGACCGGACCGAGATCGAGTGGTTCGTGGGCCCCCATTCCATCAATGGATCAAAAACCTATGATTTTCTGCACCGGCACTTGCGGTGGCGGAAGAAGTANTTGCGATGACGGGCTTGAGTTCCNGAGNAAACCGAACAANAAATACTGGGAATGAGGGTGTTGATCCTGACTCTGTTGCTGGCCACCGGGACAGGTGCCCTGGCCCTTGATGTNGGGTTCGGAGAGGTGGACATTACCCCGAAGCTCGGGGGCAAGAAGAAGGTCTGGCTTGCTGGGTATGGGACGGGTCGGCAGGCGGCAGGGGTACACGACCCGCTTATGGCGAGGTGTGTGGTTCTTGAGGAGGCCGGCACGAGGATCGCACTGGTTTCCGTGGACCTGGTCGGGTTGCAGTATCCGGCCGTGCAGGAGATCCGCAAGCTGCTACCTGGCTTCTCCTATGTNCTGGTNTCTTCTACTCATAACCATGAGGGNCCTGATGTGATCGGGATGTGGGGGCGCAATCANTTTTCCTATGGAGTGAACGGCGACTACGTTGCAGAGGTCGTNNACAAGTGTGCGCAGCTGGTGAAGGATACGGCCACGAGGATGNCCAGGGANGTGACCGTGTCCTTTGGTACGGCTGAGGACAGGAGTCTNCTGAAGGATTCGCGCCAGCCTGCTGCCTTCGACGCGGTGATGCGGGTGCTGGTTTTCTGGACGAAGGAAGGACAGAAGGCGGGTGTGCTGGTGCAGTGGAATTCCCATCCGGAAGCAATGGGCGCGAAGAACAAGCTGATCACGGCTGACTTTCCCTGGGCGACGGTGAGGGAGTTGAAGAGGGTCCATGCGTGCCCGGTGGCCTACTTCACCGGGGCGGTAGGTGGTTTGATGGCTCCCCCAGCCGGGCCGACGACCTTTGCATATACCGAGAGGCACGGCGTGGAGGTGGCGGGATTAGCCTCAAGAGCCGTGGCGGCAGCCCGGCCGATCAAGCTCACGCCGATGAAGGTCGAGGCCCGTATGATTTACCTGCCGGTGACCAACAAGCTCTACCGGCTAGCGCTTTCGATCGGGGTGCTGCGCCGGGCAGGTTTCGCTTCCACGGGAAATCCCTACCGGAAAGGCAAGGAGATGAATCCGAGGAGCTCCGACNAGGTCATCACCGTGGAGAGCGAGGTGGCCTGCCTGAAGNTGGGAGAGCTCCTGCTGGCCTCCATTCCGGGAGAGCTCTACCCTGAACTGGTTTACGGCAAGTTNCAGGATCCAGCGGACCCCGCTGCGGATTTCCCGCAAGCGGATCTCGAGCCAACAATAATGCAGATCGTGGGTGGCCGTAAGTGGATGCTNTTTGGTCTCGCCAATGATGAAATCGGGTATCTCATCCCGAGGCGCCAGTGGGATACCAGAAAACCCTATGCCTACGGGCGGCAGAGGGCGCAGTATGGCGAGGCCAATGCCTGCGGTCCGGAAGCTGCCGCGGTNGTGATGAATGGGTTCGCCCGGTGTGTGAATGCACTGGTCCGCCAGGGGCAGCCCCCCCGTGCNGCGAAACCCTAGTCATCGGTGCGGGGGCCGCCTCAGACGAGTGCTGCGAGATGGGCCGCCACGGACCGGGCGAGGGCATCAAGATTGTAGCCCCCCTCCAGGGTGGAAATGATGCGTCCTTCGCTGTGCTGATTGNCCGAGGCGACGATCAGTTTTGTGACCCAGCTGAAATCCTCTTCACGGAGGTGGATGTCCCCGAGCGGGTCATCAGTGTGGGCATCGAANCCGGCGGAGACGAAGAGGAGTTGTGGTTTGAACCGGTCGAGGGCGGGGAGCCAGTCACGTTCGATGGCCTTGCGGAAACCGGGACTGTCAGTNCCGGCCGGAAGTGGAGTATTGACGATGTTGGGACGCTCGAGGTCGAAGAGGCGGTGAGGGTAGTGCGGATGTTGGAAGCTGGAAGCGACGAGCACCCCGGGGTTGTCCTTGAATATATCAACCGTCCCGTTTCCGTGGTGTACGTCGAAGTCGAGGATGGCGACCCGNTCGATCCCGCGGTGGGNAAGGGCCGCGGCNGCACCGACGGCGACGTTGTTGTAAAGGCAGAACCCCATGCCAGCNTCGTGTTCGGCATGGTGACCAGGCGGACGGGCGCAGGAAAAGACCCGCTTGCTCTTGCCGGAGAGAACGAGTTCGACTGCCTCTTCCACCGCACCAGCGGCGAGCTGGGCGGCGGGAAGNGAGCCCGGGGAGAGATGAGTGTCGGGATCGACCATCACGAGGCCGGATGTGGGTGCATTCTCCACAAGTTTCCGGAGATAGAGAGGTTCGTGAACCCGCTTGAGTGCGTTCTCGCTTACGGTCCGGGGGTTGCGCTGGTCGAACTGGGCGAGCTGCCCGGCTTCCTGCAGGTGGGCGAGGATTGCCTGGGTGCGCTCGGGTCGTTCGGGATGCCCGTCGTGCATCTTGTGCGCATCNTAGGCCTTGTGCGTGAAGAAGGTTAGCGGCATGGAATGGGNGGTGGTTCGTGGTGGGGTTCAAGNAGAGTTCCCGGATTTGATCCGGGCATCATATTGTCTTTTGCATGATCCAGGTGATGAAGCGGGTAGCGGGAAGCCAGTTGCANAGGGCCTCGATGAACCACACCCAGAAGCGNNAGCGTTGATAGATCTCGAGNGCCCGGTCCTCGCTGCCCCGGGTTCGTTTCCAGATCCGGTAGTCAGGTCCCAGGGCTTCNATATAGTAGCGCCGTCCGGATTCCACATAGTAGCGTTCGAGATAGACGAGGCTTTTGCCCACCTGCTTGCGGCGAATGACTTCGTTGGGGCGTTTGGTNGGGTGAGGCACTGCCGTAGTGTGGAAGATTGGCGGGGTGGGGAAAAGCGAAAGCGTTGACAGTTAGGATGCGGAACAGTTCCTTGGCTCCATGCAGAAAAGACGCTTGGGCAGCACTGAGCTGGAGCTGACTACGATAGGAATCGGAACCTGGGCCATCGGAGGGGGGGATTGGTCGTTCGGCTGGGGTGACCAGGACGAGCGGGAGGCGATCGAGGGGATTCTCAAGGGAGTTGAGCTGGGAGTGAACTGGATCGATACCGCCGCCATCTATGGGGAAGGAGCCAGCGAGGAACTGGTAGGCAGGGCCTTGCGTGAGCTGGGGGCCGCGGAGCGCCCGGTGGTGGCGACCAAGTGCGGACGAATCATGCGGGAAGACGGAACGGTCTTCGGACGTCTGAAGAAGGAGAGTGTGGTGGCCGAGTGTGAGGCCAGTCTTCGCCGGCTGGGAGTCGATTGTATTGACCTCTACCAGATTCACTGGCCGGATCCTGATGAAGGGATCGAAGAGGCNTGGAGCACGATGATGGACCTCAGGAGTCAGGGAAANGTTCGCGAAATCGGAGTCTCCAATCACAGCGTATCACAGATGGAGCGGTTGCGGGCCATCTNCCCGCTTGCCTCCCTGCAACCTCCCTACAGCATGCTGAACCGGGAGGTGGAGCAGGAGCAGCTTCCCTACTGCGGAGAACATGGGGTNGGAGTGGTCTGCTACAGCCCGATGATGAAGGGCTTGCTGACGGGAGCTTTTACCAGGGAGAGGGCCAAGGCCCTGTCGGACAAGGATCACCGAAGCCGGGATCCGAAATTCACGGCCCCCCAGCTGGAGCTCAACCTGGAGTTCGTGGAGACGATCCGGCCTCTCGCGGAAGCTGCAGGGCGTCCCATGGCGCAGTTGCCTCTGGCCTGGGTGTTGCANCGGGCNGAGGTCACTTCTGCAATTGTCGGAGTGCGCAAGCCGGGGCAGATCGAGCAGACGGCGGGAGGGGGAGACTGGATCCTGACGGAGGAAGAAATCGAGATCGTTGAGAATGCCCTTCGCTTCCGGGNGGAGAAGCTGACCCAGCTTGGTGAGACGAACCAGGGATGGGTGTAGACTTCGCCAGGNGGGAGCCCGGCCTATNCGGCATCAATAGGNAGNGGCACNTCATGATAATTGAGTGCCCATTCCCTCATGAAGCGGACGCGGTGGGGAACGATGCGATAGATGATGAGTTCGGGATTGTCACTCATTCCGAGATACTGGCGAAGCAGGGGATTGCTNTCCCAGATCTCGTCGATGAGGGTTTGCTCGCTCTCGTCGAGGGGNTGAGCGACCCCGGTAATGCGGAGCTGGTCGTGCGCGGGAGCGAGATAGCAGAGCTCCACCTTCGGATTGGCCGCGATTTCTCCNGTCTTGTGATAGCTGCGCAGGTTGGCGACATAGACGGTGAAGCCATCCACCCGGACAGGCGAGACGGGNCGCAGGCGCGGCTGATTACCGTCCAGGGTCGCCAGCATGGGGAACTTGGCCTTCTCGATCACCAGGCGGGCGAGGGCGGGAAGTTCGGAGAGTTCGAACGGATCAGGTCTGGGCTTNGACATTTCGTGTTTGGAGACTGTAGCGCGGAGAGCGGAGGCTTCGCGAGCGCAATTCGTGACACCGGCCGGTATTGAGGATAGCATCGNGTGGTAATCCGGTTTCTCCGTGCGTCTTATCTGGCTCTTCCTGCTCCTGGTNGCTCTCGTGCTTNTGCCCTTCCTGCTGTGGGGTGATCAGTTTACGGACCATTTCGATCTGGAGAAGACGGTNGACTGGCTCATGGAGCTTGGGCGGCCGTGGGCATGGGCGGGTGGGATCTTCCTGCTGGTCTCGGATCTCGTCCTGCCAGTCCCCGGAACGGTTGTAATGTCNGCCCTGGGCTATATTTACGGACCCTGGCTGGGAGGAGGGCTTGCGGTAACGGGATCGATGCTATCCGGGNTCNTGGCCTACGGGCTATGTTGGAAAATCGGGCGTCCGGCAGCTGAGTGGATCGCCGGCAGGGAAGACCTGTCGAGGGGTGAGGCGATNTTTGGCGGAAAGGCAGGCGGATGGCTGGTAGCGCTTTCGCGGTGGTTGCCGNTCCTGCCGGAAGTGATNGCCTGTCTGGCAGGAATGGCACGGATGCCTTTCCGTCGTTTCGTNCTCGCTCTGGCATGTGGCAGTGCCCCCCTGGGATTCACCTTTGCTGCGATCGGGCAGTGGGCGCACGAGCACCCAGTGCCTGCCCTCGTGCTGAGTGCGGGACTGCCGCCGCTGCTCTGGGCCATCATCGGACCGTTCATGATGCGCCGGAAGCAGGGAAGAGCACAGCAAGATTGAAGGAGAGTTTTTCCTGCGCGCGGCAGCGGGGCGGTGTTGGAAAANTTTCGCAGGATCCCTGCCGATCCCGTCTTGCCCGCNGGTGTCCCTTGGCCTCATATTCCGTGGATATGGGCACCATGGACCTGACGCAGCGCCCGCAAACCGATCCCACGGCACTCCTGCGCTACCGGGACGGCATTTACGCAGCCGACTTCCTGGCCTGCGGAATCGTGCACCTTGACCTGTTCAGCTGGCTGGCNGAGCGCNAGGCGAGTCTTGGTGAGATTTGTGAGCACTGCGGGATTTGTGAGCGGNCAGCNGACGTGCTTCTGACGCTGGCCTGTGTGAACGGGTTGGTTACACGGAGGGGAGACCGCTTTTCCGCCACGGAGCTGGCGCGTGAGCATCTCGGCGAGGGGTCGCCGTGGTCGCTGGGGTCCTACTNTGCCTCCCTCGTAGACCGCCCGGTGGTGAAGGAAGTGCTGACAGTCCTGANGACCGGGAGGCCGGCCAACTGGGAGAGCGGGATGGCGGATGCAGATTGGCACGAGTCCATGGAGTCAGAGGACTTTGCGGAGATGTTCACCGCGGCGATGGACTGCAGGGGGGTCTTCCTGGGTCAGAGGCTGGCTGACGAGCTGAACCTCGATGGGAGCGAGCGCCTGCTCGACATCGGGGGAGGTTCTGGAGTTTATGCCTGCTGTCTGGTAGCGGGAAACAGTANATTANGAGCCACGGTNTTTGAGAAGCAACCGGTCGACAGNATCGCGCGGAGGACNATTGCGGAACGGGCCCTCGGCGAACGAGTCGCGGTGGTGGAGGGCGACATGTTCAAGGATCCGTATCCCGNGGATCACGACGTTCACCTGCTTTCCAACGTGCTGCACGACTGGGATGTTCCGGAGGTAGAGGCACTACTTGCAAAATCCTATGCGGCCCTGCCTGCGGGGGGGCTTCTCGTGGCTCACGAGGCATTTCTCAACGCGGAGAAGACGGGTCCGCGGGCGGTGGCAGAGTATTCCACGATNCTGGTGAGCATTACGAAAGGCCGGTGTTACGGGACGGGCGAAATTCGGGATTACATGGGGAGGGTTGGATTCGTGGACGTGAGTCACTTTGAAACNGGGGGCGACCGCAGTGCAATCATGGCGAGAAAACCCTGGTCCTGAATCGTAACCGGGGAAGGAAGGCGCTTGGATCTGGAATCGGATGTTGAAAGGCCAGCAGGGCAACGGTAGTAAGAACCCAGATGAAGATGATCCGTGTATCCTTCCTGTTGCTGGGAGGGGCCATGNTCCTTCCGCTCGACTCGTTTGCGCAAAGCAACAAGAAGAATAACCGGCGAGTCGTTCCNCTGACCCGGAAGGGGGCTGCTGCCGAGCTCCCGACCATCAAGAAGGTGGGCGGAGACAGCGTGACCATCGGAAGNAAAACCTATAAGGTCACGAGTTTCACGAGAATCCTGGTGNACGGCAAGNGAGCGACCCTCGGACAGCTCAGGCCCGGCATGCAGGTCTCGGTCGCGGGCGGTGTGCTGCGCTACGGNAAGGGAGAGGCCGATACGGTCTACAAGGCAACCCGNATCACGGCCAAAGCAGATAACAAGCTGGAGGAGAAGCGCAGGGAATTCAACAAGAAGCAGGCCGAGCGTGCTCGCGAGCTGAACCGCCGGAACAACCGCAAACGCCGTTAAGAGGCTGAGTGGGGCTGTTGGAGGACCGGGGTGAATGATCAGGGNGCGTATTCGACCTTCAGGCGAAGGAAGCGCCTGAGCAGGGCCGCCGGAGCATCAGTTATACGGGCNCGCACACGNCCGTTGAAGGGCGGGTCCGTGACAATGGTTCCCTCGCCGGTGAATGACGTCGAGTCGGTCTTGGTGAGGAGAGGGTCCCAGNTCACCAGGTCATTGGAGCTTTCTACGGTGTAGATGATATCTGCCGCTCCATAGCCATCGGCGGCCGTGCTGCTGACCGGGAGAGCAAAGGAGATTATGGCTTTNCCGTCCGGCGAGTGGGTCACGTCCGGAAGAGAGACAGGACCGTTTACCCCCAGGTCGAGGAGGGGGTCGAGGCCGAGGCTGAATTCCATGAGGGCCGGAAGGGTATCGCCATCNCCATCCTCAAGGGCNGTCAACCCGTAGAAGGCGAGCCAGGACTGGAATTCGGAGGGAACCAGGATGGCACTNCCCCCGGGGGACCCGTCTATGTTTTCGCTGGCTTCCCAGCTGNCCTTGAGGTCGAAGTCACGGGCCGGGGGAACTTGATCGTGCAGTTCGAGGGAGCGTCCGGTCCCGGCGGTGGAGGGCCACCACCCNGGATCGTAGTCGAAGCGCAGGATGGCTGCGTCGAAAGGAAGTGGCAGGGAGAGGACGATTGCCTCNCCCTGGTTGTTGAGATTACCACTGAACACCCCGGCAATGTTGAGGNCCCTGCCATGGCGGGATTCGAAGGCGGCCAGGTCCCCGACGACGAGAATCTCTTCACCCGGGCCCAGCGTGAGGGCNGGGAAGGTNAAGGNGATCCCGTCGGTNAAGCGNAGGCCGGTGAGGTCGAGANNNACTGGTCCGGTATTTCTCAACTCGATGAATTCGTAGGGTGTTCCCCCGCGGGGTTCATACATGATCTCCGTGATGCGAAGGTGGTTGAGGAGGGCCAGCGCGTTTTCGAAACCGGGAATGTTGGCCTGACCTGCCTGGCTGTTCGGGAGGCCTCCGGTGGGGAGGAGAAAGTGATCGAGGCCGGTGGGGGAGCTGTCCCAGCGTCCCTGGGAGATATCGGATGCCTGGGGGCCGAAGATCACCTCGTCGAGGAGGCGTCCGGAGGCGTCAAAGAGAGAGAGGCGGTCCTCGTCCGCGTCGAGTGCAAAGGGAGCGTGATCGGGCCCGGCTGCCACATCGCGGTCCGCGATGATCTTGAGGTAGCCCCCGCCCGCGATAAAACTCAGGGGCGGGAAGATATGATGCTGTGGATTGTTTGGGTGATCGCTCACGCTGAATCCCGCGATGGGAACTGGCAGGGGATCGGGATTGTGAATCTCGAACCAGTCATCCCGGTAGAGGACATCGCCCTCGGTGAGCCATTCGGTGATCCGGATGCCGGTGGGATTTCCTTCCATTNGTGCAATGTTCGCAACGCCAGGCGTAGGAACGTTGAGAACCCACTTCTCGCTGCCACGGAGGCGGCCAATCGAGGAGCGGGGGGCCTGGGGCCCGAACTCGATGGAATCGATCAGGCGGTGTCCCCGGGCGGAGGTGTCGAAGAGATACACCCCCTCCCCGGTGGCGCTCAGGGAGAAACCGAGATGGATNCCGGAGGTGCCGTTGGCGGCATCGGCATGGAGGAGCAGGTATCCACCGGCCGGGATGGTGGTCCCGGCAGGGAAGACGAACTTGCCGGGTGCATCGGGGCGGTCCGAAATACTCAGGCCAGCCAGATTGGCGGGGCCGGAGCCCGGATTGCCGAGCTCGATGAGGTCAGGGAAGGTNCCTTCGTGTTCGTGGACCCCGCCGTTGTCGGCGAGGACCTCATTGATGACGAGGCGGGAGAGGCTCGCGTCCACAGTCCAGGAGTGCGAGGCAGTAGGTTGGTCCTGCCAGACNCCGGCGTAGTCCCGGCCCTCCACNAAGACGGTATAAGTCCCCCGGTCCAGCCCACTGAGGCGAATCTCGGCGCTTCGCTCGGTGGGATTGCTGGCAACGAATCCGTCAGGATTACCGATATCGAGCTCCTCGCTCCAGGGTCCGTCGTTGACCCGGTAGCGATAACCGAAGAAGCCCGGGCCTCCGACAGTAAGNGTGGCGCTGTCCGATGTTGTGAAGGCTGGTGGTTCGCCCGTGACCCGAATCCGGTCCGTGCCGAGGGCACCGAGATCTCCACCGAAGGGTCCAGCACCGAGGGCGGGTGAGCCGGGGAGGAGGGCAAAGTCACCGCTGTCGGGGTCCGCGAAGAGGGCCGCGCCCGGACTNCTTCCAGTCCCCAGGTCATAAATGGTTTCTCCGGGATGCTCCGGACCCACCGTGATATCGGTGATCCCGGGGTCGACGAGGTTGTGGAAAAACTCGAGGGGTGTCCGGAAGGTGGTGTCCTCGGTCAGGTTGTCAGCATTGCTGAAGATGCGGGGAATGTCGGAGAAGATGTTTCCAGCGGCATAGGCTCCTCCGCCGGGGGTGGGAGAGCTGTCACCCGGGACGAAGAGGTTAATCACAGAGCCAATGTTGGGATTGTCGAAGGTGTCTATGAAGTCTGGGTGCACCTTGTAGACCGTATTGTATTCGAAGATGGTGGTGGCCCCATTCTTGAGATTGATGGCGTGGTCCACGTCCCAGAAGATATTCCGAGCGAGCATGTTGGTGGTGTTCTCGAAGCCATCGCCGGTTGAAATGCCATTTGCATACCCCCGGTCGGAGGTCTCGTCATCCTTGAAGATGTTGGTGAAGACATTGCCTGCGATGTAGATGTCACCCCCGAGATCCAGTTCCTCATCCCGGGCCCCCTCGAAGTAGTTGTTCAGAATCTGCACGATCGGGNCGGGTCGTCNTCCACTCAAGACGTCAACCACGTCATTGTGGCCCTTGTTGGTTCCAAAGCGGTTGTTGCGGATGATGTAGCGTCCCTCGGAGGGGATCTCNCCTTCTCCCTTGATGTGTTCGCTGATGTTGTCGAGNCCGAGGGCGGCAGCCTGTTCGTTGGGAGCAAACATATCGGGAAAGATTGAGTTCTCGATGATAACAGAGGCATCGTCGGTATAGATCATGCGGATATGCGTTCCGCTGAAGCGAACGTCGTCGATCACGCACTGGGAGCGGATAATGCCAATTGATCCCTCGCGATGCTGGGCGTTGCGGATGTCGATGTGAGCAATCCGGTTGGCGGGATCCATGGAATCTACGATCTTGATGCCGTCCCACTTCGGGGGGCCGTCTGGAAGTCCGTCGCTGGCCGGATCNTCCTCATAAGGGGCCCCGGGGACGCTGGTCAGTTGGACCCGGCTCGTTGGCGTNCCCTCGATACGAACCGACCCGTTGATGGTGAGCCGGGTNCCGGGTTCGAAGTAGACATTGGTGCCAGCCTCGATGACGAGGTTGTTGCCGGAGGGGACGGTGGCATCCTCAGTAACCCGGTAGGGGCCGTTGGCCGCTAACCAGCGGATCTCAGATCCAGCTCCGTCAAAGACGGGGTCGTAGGGGTGGCGGCCGATATCCCGGGGACTGCCATCCGGATCCCCGGGAAGATTGGGATCGGCGGCGTCCCGGGCAGGAGAAGAAGCGGTGAGGTGGTAGTTGCCGTTACCGGGATCCACAANGAGGGGATCGGCATTCAGGTTGCTGGGGTCCTGGGCGGTGGCATCGGGCCAGGGCTGACCGATCAGGGTGTGGAACGTGGTGATATCGGCGGGATCGTAGTCAGTCCGGATCTCGGACGCATTGTTCCAGATGATGGAATTGGTGATCTCGTAAAAGCTCGGGTCATCATCTCCATTCTTGTTCTCGGCCTGCAGGCCGATGGTTGTGTTTCCGGTNATCGTGCAAAACTGGAGAATGGCACGCGCGTCGTTCTTGGCGGAGAATCCAATATCACATGCGGTGAAGAGGCTATTGGTCACCGTTGCAGTCCCCCCCAGCATGCTCATTCCCTTGTCAGCGACGTTACGGCTTATACAGTTCTCGACAACGAGATCCGCATCGAGGGTGTCTATCCCATCGTCATCGCAGTTGGCGACGATCAGCCGACGAAGGACGATGGACTGTCCAGTTCCGGCGNCATGCAGGTAGATGGCATCGTTGTCATCCGTTACGCCATCCTCCCGGTAGCGGCCAAGCATGTCGGTGATCCAGCAGTCCTCCATGAGAACCCCGGTATCAAANGTCTCGATTCCCATCACGGAGCGGGCCCAGTGGCATTCCCGGAAGATCATCTCGGAATCGGCGCCGCCCTGATTGTCGGTTTCGCCGATCTTGCCCGGGTTGTCGGAAATCGTGCAGTTTTCGAAGGTGACACNTGATCCCATGATTCGCAGAACCCTGCCATGGCCGGTATGCCCGCCCCGGGGGGAGTGCCCCGCCCGGTGGATATTGCTGAAGCTGAACCGGGCGGACTGGGAATTGTCGAAGAGGATCTGTCCCCAGGGGGCATTGGAGGTTGAGGAGGTGAAGGTGATTGGGCTGGTGTCCGTTCCCATCGCCTGGACATGGCCCNGGACGATGAGNTCTCTGCCCTCGGTNCCCTCGCTCACGGGGTCACCGTCGACCAGAATGAGGGCNCCGGGCTCAATGGTGAGGGTGTGGTCGGGTGGGACGATCGTATCGGCCGTGACCCGGATGATCCCGTCCCAGGTTGTAGCGGTGCCCGGAAGGAGGCCGTTNACCTCGATTATCTCCCTGTCGTAGAGACTGACAAGGGACTTGCGAGCCTCCTGCTGGGCGGCATTGGCCGTGATGGTGAGGTCACCCGGGTTTGTCGCCGGCAGCGTGGCGGTCAGTTCAAAGTCAAAGCTGATATCCGAGCTCTCGTTATCATCCTGGTGGATCTCCACGGCAATCGTATTGGTGCCATCGACGAGNAGGGTATGAATGTCATCCGCTGCAAAATCCAGATCCCCGGGCTCGAGGAAATCATCTTCCTGGCTGGAGCCATTACGAGCCTCCGTGAGGTAGTCCGGATTTTCTCCNACGTGATCACGCCCGATGACATTACCATTGAGATACACGACCANTCCATCATCCCGCTTGATCCGGTAGGNGAGTGCGGCCACCTGGGAAGCATCCGTGACAGTGAAATTCTTTCGGAAATACGTGGTGATGTATTTTTCGTCCTCATCGTTGTCGTCGTTGTCTTCGTTGGGGCCGAAGCGTANTTCGGTCGCTTCGTCGTTGTCTCCGTAGCCGAGCTCGGCGGGCCCGCTTCTCCAGGATTCGTCGTCAAATTCCCGGTTGCGCCAGGCCACCCCCTGGTCGGAACCGTCGTCCAGGTATTTCCATACNTCGCCCGGCCGGATCAGCTCCGCCTGGATGCCGTCATTACCACCTCCAATTGAGACAAGAGCCGAGCCCAGACCGTTGCGAATGGTGACAGTGTCGGGAGTGAGGGTGACTCCCTGGACGTCGCTGCTCAGGGTGGCGGTGGTCTCCCACATGTTTCGGTTGAGCGTGCCGTCGGGATTGCGGAANTCGAGCCGGACGAGCACGGGATGNGTGGGAAGGTAGGAGTCGCGGGTGACCAGCTTGAGGTTTCCCACTGGAATTTCGCCCCTCAGGGTGCCGGAGACGTCGGTGGTTGACCCCGTGTCGTTCCACACGTCGAGGAAGGTGGAGTCGACGACCTCGCCGGTGCCGGCGGGTCCGGAAAATGACTGGANGAGGACCCGGTTGAGACCCGGCAGGAAAAATTCGTCCGAGGGCGTCAGATCTATGTTCCAGGTGCCNGCCTGCTGGTTGCGGTTTGCCTCCACTCCGTTGAGGAGGACGGAGAGGGCGCGTCCGGCCCGGAAGGCTCCGTTGAATTCCGCCGCCCCGTCGGTAGTCCGGAAAAATCCGTCCCGGACCGGCAGTTGGCAGTCGGCCGAAAAGTCATCGGGGATCTGGTCCCGNGCACCACTCACGCGTCCNCTGACCCANTCCTTGGCGTCTTCGATCTCCCCATCGGAAACCCAGTCCCCGAGCAGNTCGTCAATCATGGGGTGCATCACGGCCGGATCGAATTTGCCGTCGAGCAGTTCCAGCATTTTGGCGTAGTAGCGCTGGATGATAACGTCATTCCTGAAGAAGCGGGAGAGGCCGGGCAGGTCGGCGAAGCTCCAGATCGAGCGGTCGGTATCCACCGTGACATTGCCCATGTTGAAGACGGTGTCGAGGTCATGAGGGACGAGGAGAAAGCGCGGGTCGTTCATCCCCCGGTAGAGTCCGTAATCGTCTCCCTTGGAGGTGATCAGGCCGCCTTCCCGGTTCCCGGCGAGGGTGTCGAGGGCGAAGAAGGAGAGCCATTGGTCAATATTGAGGANTTCGCCCACGTCCTGCACATAGGTTTCATCCGGAGCATTGTTCAGGGCCTCGGTGAGGGCGATCAGGTCGCTCCAGTCATCTTCGGACTGGTTGGTCTGCTTGAAGTANGTATTGCGGTAATTGTCCGGGTTGGCNCCCTCGTAGCGGAGGTCTCCTTCTTCGCCGCTATCGTCGTCATCCCGGACCTGGTAGAAGTTCCCGTCCGGGTCGAGGGGCCAGTGGTTCTGGCCGAACGCGCTGCCGAAGCCTTCCACGCGAGCGTAGGATCCGTACATGTTTCCGCCGCTCCGGGCCAGGTCGCTCCCATTGATCCGGAGGAGCGCTGCGGCTGCGTTTGCGGTTTCCACTCCGCCGTAACGAAAATACCAGCTGCCAAAGACCTGAGAGTGCGGGTAGCGCGCATTGAACTTGATGTCGTNTCGCCCGTTCCAGTCTTCGTCGCTGCGAAACTTGACGAGGTAGTTGTTGGGCGGAGGGTTGCGGGAGCTTGCCCCACGGTTGCGAACGCTGGCGAGATAGCGCAGGGCGAGGCCGGTGCCGTCTTCCACGACGAAGGTGCAATTCATCTCGGCGTTGCTCTGTTCCTCGTTCCGGGGGGACTCGTTGTCATCACCAATGTCGGCGAGCTCAGCCCGTTCGGCCTCGGTCATGATAATGCGGTATTTGGGCTGGGCCCCGGGGACCCACCTCGCAAGCGGTTCATAGGAATCATCGAACTGGAACAGGGCGTTGGTCTCCTGCTCTCCGCTGGGCTGGGCCGGGCCGGGCCAGGTGCGCTGTTCCCCACCGGCGCTGGTCCGGATGTAGAACTCGATAACGGTGCTGTCGGAATGGGCCGGGATTTCGGAGCAGAGACGCCCTGTGTCGTCCTCGATGAGCGCCTGCAGATTCCAGGCCTGCTCCCCGTCCACTCTCCAGAAGAGCTCCACGCTCTGATCCGCGGGAGCGTGTGACAGCTTGGCCGTAACGATCACAGTCTCTCCGGAACGGGGAATGACGGGGTCATGGCGGACGTCGAGAATCATGGGTGCACCTGTGCTCNAGGCGGCCGAGTTGGCTGCCCCGGGAGAGCCACCCGTGGCTTGGCTGGCAGCCCAGTTCTGCCCCTCATTGTTGGAAAGAGCGGGGTCAATCAGTTCCAGTGAAGATCCACCCCCGTCGTGGGCGGCAGCCCAGGTCCAGCCCTCATGCCCCCGGTCCAATGGCCCGCGAGTGCGCACGGCCCAGTCGCCCTCGTCGGCATACCGAACGCGGTCAACACGTGAGCCCGCAGCGTCCTCCAGTTCGATGGTTTCACCCCCGTTGCGGAGGCGCCCGACCCAGGGGCCGAAAATGTTGGCGCCATTATCCACCGTGGGGTGTCTGGCCCTGAAGGTGGCGGGATCGGCGGCGACTACCACGAATCCGTCGGCAGGAATGCTGGCTCCAGCAGGAAATTTGAATGCAACACCCTGTTCGAAGGCCCAGTTTGCAAGGCTGATGGCCTCGGGAGCAGGATTGTAAATTTCAATCCATTCGGTAAGCGGGTTCTCCGGANTGGCCCCGTGNTCCTCATGATAGAAGATTTCATTGATCACGGGGTTTGCGGCAGCGGACAGGAGGATCGCAAGCGGTCCGAGGCATNCGATCACAAGAGCGCGGCGCAGGGGAGGGCACGATGCGGCGGGGTATTGCATGAGCAGGGGGATCTGGAGCATGCCGGGGCGGAGCAGCTACCCCCTGCGATTTTTCTGCAGGGACCGGCATGGATGGGCGGCCCAAAGGTAGGGACGCGCCCGTTCTCAGCGCAAGCGCATTCANGGTGGAAATCCCCACATGAGGTATNGGTCCGGGGAGCATGAGTAGTCANNCGATCTCCGGGGAGAGTGGGTGTGGAGTGCTGGGGATGTTGTCGCGGACCGGGCCGTCCGGAGCGCAACGGGCAGTCTGGAAGACCCTGCCCTACAGGAAGTGATGCCATCCCCGGNCCTGNTTCCCATCCCGCGAAAAGGGGGGAGAGGCTCCGAAGGGAGGGAGGCAGGTTCTGGGTCCGCATCCCATGGTGTNNCCTTCTCGTTCCCGTCCTTGCCGGCATGACTTGATGAGGTCCACGGGCAAGGGCTCATGAACCGGTTGACCGGGGCCTTTCGGGCACTGCCGNCGGCAGAGGAGATCTGTAATACGGAACACAACCAGAAAAGGGTTCTCCGACTGCCGTTTTCAGCTGGGTTACTTNGGGAACNGGAATCCGCGGCGTGGTCTCGATCACCGNCTTCCGGCCCNGCGNTGAGTGCAANACGCTCCTGGGGGGNGCTCTTTAGGTAGAGGTGAATCGGGAAAGGTTTGAAGTGCTGCGACGTTTGTGATCTACATGAATGAACCCCGCTTGAACCAATCACNCGCGAATCGATGAAGGCACCTGTCCACGTATTGTTCCCGATAGTGCTTTTCGTATCTTCTGCCGTGTTGCCGGCAGCTCCGTTCGCTTTCCGGAGCAATGACCGCGTCGCCCTGGTAGGCAATACCGTCATTGAGCGCGCGCAGCGGTTCGGGCATTTGGAGACCATGCTTCAGCTGGGTGCGGGAGTGGAGGCGGAGGGGGTGACCTTTCGTAATATCGGCTGGAGTGGTGACTCGGTGTTTGGAGATGCGCGGTCCTACTTCGGAGCTCCGAAGGAAGGTCGCGATCGTCTGCAGCGGGTAGTGAAGGAGGTCAGGCCGACCGTGCTCATGGTCTGTTATGGCACCAATGCGGCCATGAGTGCNACGAAGGGGTGGACCGATGACCCGGCNGGNTCGGCCCGCTCAAAGGGNGGNGACGAGGAAAGCCGGAAACTTTTNGTGGAAACGTATGGAAAGTTTCTGGACCTNATGGTGTCAGGAGCGGGAACNGAGCTGCGTGANGTCGTCCTGATCTCCCCGCCGCCTCTGGAGAACCTGGGNCATCCGCTCCCGGACCAGAGTGCTAACAATGCCCGTCTTGCGACCTACCGNGATGCTATCCGGGATCTCGCCAATACCCGGGGCCATCGCTTCCTTGACCTCTTTGCAGGGATGGGTGGCAACAAGTTGAAAGCCGGGAAGAGGAGCCCGGGGCCCCTGACCCTGAACGGGATGCACTANGGAGAGGCTGGTTATGANGTGATCGGAAAGGCGNTGGTGGCCGGGNTGGGNCTCAANCTGCCGCAAAACCTTTCCGCCAACGATCCCGCAGTCGTCGCTCTGCGGAAGAGCATCATGGAGAAGAANCGGCTCTTCTTTCATCGGTGGCGCCCGGCCAACGAGACCTACCTGTTTCTCTTCCGAAAGCACGAACAGGGTAACAACGCCCGGGAGATTCCCATGTTCGATCCGCTGATCGGGCAGGAGGAGCAGAAGGTGGAGAAGTTGCGCGCGGTGGTTTTCGATAAGCTGGAAAGATGAGGAGAAGAANTATGAAGAGAGCAGGTTTGTNTGNANTGTTGCTGCTGGCTGCTGCACNGGGCGCGTCCGCCCAGCGTGGGCTGAAGGAAATTCCCAATCCGGACGTGAAGGTACAGGANGCCGGTTTCAAGCTGCCGGCAGGAGCAAAGATCAATCTTTTTGCATCGGATCCCGAGATCACCAAGCCGATCCATATGAACTGGGATGGGCAGGGCCGGCTCTGGGTGGTGGGCAGTCCTCTTTACCCGCACATCAAGCCGGGCGAAGAGGAGACGGACCGGCTCTACGTCCTNGAGGATACCACCGGTGATGGAACCGCCAACAGCGTAAGCGAGTTCGCGGCCGACCTGCATATTCCGACCGCGGTTCTGCCGGGGGACGGAGGAGTTTACGTGGCGAACTCGACCGAGATGATTTTCCTGCGGGATCATGATGGGGATGGCAGGAGCGATGAGCGGCAGATCGTGCTNTCCGGGTTNGGGACNGAGGATACCCACCACCTTCTTCATACCTTTCGCTGGGGTCCGGCGGGNNACCTCTGGATGAACCAGTCGATCTACATTCACAGCCACGTGGAGACGCCCTACGGGGTGAGGCGGCTCCTGGGGGGAGGAATGTGGCACTTCCGTCCGGAGACTGGCCGGCTTGAAGTGTTCATGAAGGGACTTGTNAATTCCTGGGGGCACATCCTCGACGACTGGGGGCAGAGTTTCATGACGGACGGGGCTGGNGGCGACGGAATCAATTANGTCTTCCCGCGNTTTGTGGGGGTGACCTCGCCCGGGGCCTCCCGGGTTTTGCGTGGACTCAATCCGGGGCAGCCCAAGCACTGTGGGCTGGAAATTGTGACCGGTCGTCACGTGCCTGAGGACTGGGTGGGCACATTGCTCGCCCCGGATTTCCGGGGCCACCGCATCAATCGTTTCCGCCTCAGCGAAAAAGGNGGGGGCTATGTTTCCACCAGGATTGACGACCTGGTCTCCTCTACCCACNGGGCCTTTCGTCCCATCGACGTGAAGATGGGACCGGACGGGGCCATCTACATCGCGGACTGGTACAACCCCATCATTCAGCATGGGGAGGTCGACTTCCGGGATCCCCGGAGAGACCATGCGCACGGGCGAATCTGGCGGGTCAGCTTCCCGGAACGGCCGTTGGTGAGAAAGCCCACCATCGTGGGTGCGCCCCCTGCTGCACTGGTGGATTTGCTGGATGTTCCGGAAGGGTTGACCCGCACTCTGGCGGCGGTCGANCTGCGGCAGCGGAAAGTCGATGAAATCATGCCGGCTCTCGAGAAGTGGCATGCCTCACTGCAGGAGGGCCAGGACCTGCAGAAACTGCGGGCGGTCTGGGGTTCCCAGGCGGTGGGAGCCCTGAGGCGCGACTGGGCGGAGGACCTGGTGTCCTCACCGAATCCTAAGGCGAGAGCTGGTGCGTTGCGGGCCCTTTACTATTCCGCGGGTGAAGAAGAGGCCTCCCGGGCCCTGATGGAAAGGGCGGTGGAAGATGCGAACCCGCAGGTGCGCTTGTGGGCAGTGAGCGTGCTGGCCCAGTTGCCNTGGTTGGACACGGTGCCCCTGGCGCTGCGGGCTCTGGAGGGAGACGGCGTTGACAAGTATCTCGATTTTGCAGTGTGGTCGATCTGCCGGGAACACGCCGGGCGCTGGGTTCCGGTGGCGCGGNAGCGCAATCCTTTTCGTCACACGTGGCAACTCTTCTTCGCAGGACGTGCTCTCAAGCAGCCAATTGGAATCTCGCACGTGCTCAAGTCGCTGGCTGCCGGAGAATTCAAGGATGAGGCTCAGCTCGACGAGGTAATCAACTGGGTTNCAAACGTCGGNGATGGAAACCACCTGGAGATACTGTTCTCGATAGCNCTTGACGAGGGAGCGCCCGNGTCACGCCGGGCGAGAGCCTTGAGGGGCCTGCGGGATGCTGCCCGCCTGCGAAAGCAGCGGCCGGCTGGAGACCCGGGGAGGTTGAACCGCTTCCTGGAAACGGGGGCGGGAGCGGTCTTTACGGAAGCTGCTNCCCTGGCCGGNATGTGGAAGCTGGAAGNGGCCAGGGTTGCTCTTGAAAAGGCTTTCCTTGGCGAGGAGACGAGCTCCACGGCCGCGGCCCTGGAGGGATTGCGGGCGCTTGGCGGGGCGAAGACGAGGCAGTTTTTTGCAACCACGGCACGGAACACGGATCTCGATTTCGAGAAGCGTCGTCGGGCGGTCGTGGGGCAGACCCGGCTGGACCCCGGGGCAGGAGCGGAGTTGGCCGTGACCTTGCTTCGGGGCACGCGCCGGGCGGAGGACGTGCAGGTNATCGTGGACGCTTTTCTGGCGAATAAGAACGGNCCTCCCGCACTGGCCGGTGTGCTCCAGCGGCCGGGCTCCACGATGAATCCGCAGATGGCGCTCGTGGGATTGAATCGTGCCAGCAGTTCGGCCAACAAGTCAGAGGCTCTCATCAAGGCCTTCCGGAAGGCAGGCAGCCTGAGGCCAATGAAACTTGATCTCAGCGCAGCCGAGATGGACGCCATGATGGAGCGGGTGGNGGCGAAGGGGGATCCNGCGCGGGGAGAGAAAATCTACCGGCGGGAAAGCATGACCTGTCTGGTGTGTCATGCCATCGGCGGGACGGGAGGGGTGATCGGCCCGGACTTGGTGAGNATCGGGGCGAGCGCCCCGGTGGATTACTTGATTGAGTCGATGTTGGAGCCAAGTAAGAAGATCAAGGAGGGNTATCACACGGCGGTGGTGACAACGAAGGCGGGGGACATTGTGGCGGGGGCGATTGCGCGGCAGGATGCCACGGAGGTCGTGGTGCGGGATGCNACCGGCAGGGAGACGCGGATTCCGAAGAGGGAAGTAGTCAGCACGAGTGTGAGTCCGGTATCGTTGATGCCGGTGGGATTGACTGCACAGTTGCGGGAGGATGAGTTTGTGGATTTGATCCGCTTCTTGTCAGAGCTTGGAAAGGAAGGGGCCTACAAGACGACGGCGAATCGTTATGTGCGGAAGTGGAACGTGCTGCAGCCAGGGGCGTTGCATCCGGATGCGATCGGGCACTACGGGCCCAAGGCGTTTGCGGCGGACCGGAAGGAGTGGCAGTGGAAACCGCTCCTGGCGAAGGTGAATGGAGGAGTTCCNTTNGGGGAGATGGGCCAGCAGGTTGGACGTGGACGAGCGCGGTATGGAGTCGCGCAGGCNGAGCTGGCGATGGAGGAGGATGGGGTCGTCTCATTCGAGGTCGCGGGTGATCTGGAGAGACTCAGGGTGTTTTTTGACGGGGTGGAATTGTTGCGGGAGGAGGGAGNAGAGAAGATGTCGGTGATGATGAAGNCGAAGAAAGGAAATCATCGNGTGACNGTGGTAGGCTTGTTAGGGGAGGAGCCGGGGGAATTCTCGCTCGAACTGCGCGGTGCNCCGGGTGCCATTGAAGTGGCGCCCTAGNAAGGGTCCTGCCGGAGCAACTCGCCCCTCCCGGGAAAGGGGGAAGCAGGAGGGCTCTCCGGCGAGAGGAAGATGGCCCTTACGGGGCGGTCCAGGTCAGGTAGCAAAATCGAGAAGCCCTCACCGCGTCCGGGGAATTGGCCCGCTTTTTGCCTCGGTCGCTAATCCTGGTCCGGGACTGCCGGGCCAGGGCGGCGGAGGGTCATGATGCCATGGTCCCCCTTGTCGGATTTGTAGGCCGCATCAAACATTTTTGCGCTCACCCGGCCGTCCAGNGAATGGGTGCCGAACAGCTTGGGGAGCGCCATCTTGCCCTTCACCTGATAAGACCCGTCCGGGTTTCGCTGCAGGGGCAGGGTGTGCACGTAATTCCCGAACTGCAGAATTCCCCAGCCTGCCCGGTAGCGGAAATCGTAGGTGCCTGGCTTATCCGGGGTGGGAGTGACAATACACCAGAGCGGACCCTCGTGACCGTTCCAGTTGCTTTTCCACGTGCCNTTCCAGGGACCCGTGAGATCCGCGGAATTCCCTGCCGCGGCAGCTTTGGCGACCGCTTTCTCAAAGCGGGCGTGGTAGCTCAGGCAGGAGGGAAGACTGGAAATGCAGCCAACGAGAAGGACNATGCGGAGGANACGCGGGGCCATGTTGGGAAACGTGCGGGAAGCTGGGGGCCGCAGTCCAGAATGACTCCCGGGCTGCGGCCGTGACCGTGAAACAGATTAGATCTTGGGTTCCCAGCCCGGGCGGTAGTCCCGCTTGACGAGCTTGGAGGCTTCCTCGTTGTCCTTGGACTTCATGTTCGGGCCGTCCCACTCGATGGGGCGGCCTTCCCCGATCTGCTGGGCAAGGCAGCCAAGCAGAATGACCTCGTTGAGGTAGGCGGCAATCTCGAAACTTGAATAGGCAGGCTTGCCGGGATCCTTCATCATCTGGAACCACTCCTTTACGTGACCGGGAGAGCGGGGAATGACCTTGGGAATGTCCTTGCAGGCCGGGTGGTTGTTGATGTTCGTATAACTCTTTTCTCCCTTGCGCATGAGGAACACGTTCTGACCGTAGTCGTCGGGGGAGTAGATTTCACCCTCGGTTCCCTTGATCAGGCAGCAGCTGACCGGAAGTTTGTTCCCCTGGTTCGAAACCAGATTGGCCGTGATATCACTGTAGGGGCGGATNGGAGCCTGGCGATCACGGGGATTGCCATCATACCACCAGAANTTGAGAGNNGGCCAGTCTCCGCGGGAGGGGAAATCAAAGCGAACCCNCGAACTGAGCGGGAAGGTCTCCTTGTAGGGACGGGAGGCCACCTCGCANTCGATGCGGTCGGGGTAGCCGAGCTTGAGAGCCCGGAAGGGCATGTTGACGGTGTGNCANGCCATGTCNCCNAGNGCNCCCGTGCCGAAGTCGAACCATCCGCGCCACTTGAAGGTGTGGTANACGCCAGCCTTGTAGGGTCGGGGCANGGCCGGTCCAAGCCACAGGTCCCAGTCAAGATGGGCGGGAACCGGGTCCGAGCCCTTGGGGCGGTCGACGCCTTGNGGCCAGACGGGACGGTTTGTCCAGACGTGAAGCTCCTGGGGCTTTCCGATCGCACCGGCATGGATTACCTCCACGCCGCGTCGCAGTCCCTCGTTGGCGCTTCCCTGGTTTCCCATCTGGGTGGCCAGCTTTTTCTCCCGGGCCAGGTTCCGCATGATCCTTGATTCCCAGACCGTCTGGGCGAGAGGCTTCTGCACGTAAGCGTGCTTGCCCATGGCCATGGCCGTGATGGCAGCGACGCCATGGCAATGATCGGGAGTAGATACCGTGACCGCATCGATCTGGTTTTCCATTTCCTCGAGGAGCTTTCGAAAGTCCTGATACTGCTTCGCCTTGGGAAACTTTCCGGCCTTCCTCTTGATCATGTTACGGTCGATGTCGCAGAGCGCCACGATCTCGCCACCTTCCCGGGCGGCGTTGTCGGTGTCGCTGCTGCCCTTGCCCCCGACCCCGATGCAGGCCACGCGGATCTTGGAGTTCAGATTCTGCCCGCTCACGATGGCAGGGAACCCGAGGACGGAACCGGTCGCGATGCCGGTGTTTTTGACAAATTTACGGCGAGTGAATTCCTTCATGACTTGGCGGGGAGTGTAGAGGCAGACGGGAGGGTGGGAAGCGGATTTTTGTTCCTGAGGGGATGATGTTTTGATCGATTTCCATCAGGGCGTGGGTAAAAAATCCCTTTGGATCCTATTGCCGGATTGAGAATCTCATCAGAACATTAAAACNCAGGTACCAGTGAAAGGTTTGGAAACAGAGACAATGAAGGTGGCNGCGGATGGTATCAGGCGGCGTTCCTTTGTGAAGAACGTGGCCGGGGCGGGCGTGTTCCAGATCGTGGCNCCCCACGTCCTGGGAGGGCCCAGGCACACTCCNCCNAGTGAGACCTTCGGGGCTGCGCTCATCGGAGCGGGAGGTCGGGGCCCGGGGACC
Organism: Roseibacillus sp.; assembly: GCA_002721695.1. Lineage (GTDB taxonomy): Bacteria > Verrucomicrobiota > Verrucomicrobiia > Verrucomicrobiales > Akkermansiaceae > Roseibacillus_B. The sequence continues at coordinate 26,722 of PBLI01000041.1, forward strand.
TTTGGAGATCTCAGCAGGAAGCATAAGCTGGCTATCCGGGAGATTGCGCGCTGTGATGTGAAGTGGGTCGGCAGGTCGGATAACAAGACCCGCTATACGGATTTCCGCCGTGTCCTTGACCGCAACGACGTGGATGTCGTCGCCATCGCCACTCCGCCTCACTGGCATGCCTTGATTTCGATTGCCGCGATGGAGGCGGGNAAGGACGTGGTCTGCGAGAAGCCCATGACCCGTTTTGTGGCCGAGGGCCGTGCGGTGGTAGAAGCCTCCCGGCGGACCAAGCGGATCTTCCAGATTGGAACCTATGGGCGTTTTGGAGCCTCCGGAGGCAGGAANGACATGCGCAAGATCGTCCGGGCAGGGTTGGTGAACGGCCGCGAGGTCCGGGTGGTCCACCGCGGAGGCTTCAAGGTCAGGCAGTGGTCTGGTCCNGTCCGGATCAAGCCGAGGCCAGTTCCCGGCTATCTTGACTGGGAGATGTATTGCGGGCCTTCGCCGTTGAAACCGTTTCATCCGCCCAGGTTCGGGGGGATGCACCGCGGATACTGGGANTATGATGGCGGTGGNCTTGGGGACATGGGTCAGCATGCCCTTGACCCCATCACCTATCGGATGGGCAAGGACGAGACCTCGCCTGTTGAAGTCACGGCTCATGCGCCGCCGGCGCATCCCGAGGTTNCAGGGNTGTGGGGCTGGGTTCGTTTCAAGTATGAGGATGGAGTGGAACTCGTCCTGGAGAGCGGGGAGTGGGGAGAACCCCATGGCTTGAAGCCGAAGGGGATCACCCGGGAAGACTTGAATGAGGAAGAGCGCCGCAAGTTCGATGATATTCCGGACGAGGACCCTCTGGTNGGATTCGGGGAAGCAGTGAAGACGCGTGTTCTGGCCGGAGGACATCCCGAGGTTGCCCACCGCACGGTTTGCCTCATGCATCTTGCCAATGTGGCCTTCCGGACGGGGCGCACCATCAGGTTTGATCCCAAGACCGAGCGAGCGCTTGGTGATGAGGAGGCGAATCGTCTTATCGATCAGCCCATGCGGGCACCGTGGCACTTGTAGGACCTGGCCTGGAGAATGAATCAAGCAGCGAATTAGAACGATGGCCGAAGAAACAAAGACCAAGCGAAGCGAGTTCGTGGAGCGCCTGCCCGCCCTGAGCAACAGCAGGTGGGGAGGGATCAAGAAAGGTGAGGGAGACCGACTGGTTGCCGATATNCTGAAGAAGGGAGCTGATGCGGTGAGNGAGCTCATTGACGGGTTGAAGGAGGTAGACAGCGGTGAGGACTGGCAGGAGCGGTTGCTCCTTCACCAGTTGGCCACCCATTGCAGTGTTCCTGCCCGNGCAGATGACCGNAAGGTCCTTGCCGGGCTNTATGCGTCGGCCGCTCTCAGCAAGCGTCCGGCCACGGTGAGGAGTTTCATCCTGCAGCAGCTGCGCTATTTTGCTGATGTAACCCATGCCCCNGGGCTCGTGCCCCTGCTGGCGGATGAGGACCCACTGGTCCTGGACGCCGTGACTGCGGTCATGGTTTCCATGGGTGGTGCAACNGAGAAGATCCTGGAAGAGGCGCGCAAGGACTCCAAGGGGCATGCCAGGGTAGCGATTACCCATGCNCTGGGGCAATTGAGCCGGAAGTGANCGGGAGATCCGGTGGCGAGCTGCTGTTACCCTGGCTGGACACCATCGTGAGTTCCGTTCCTGTCATCTCAGTGGTGGGGTCACTGAATGTAGACCACACTTTTCGGGTTTCCCGTTTCCCGGAACCGGGGGAAACCCTGACGGCTCCGGGGGCCGAGATATCGTTCGGGGGAAAGGGGGCCAATCAGGCAGTGGCNGCCGCCCGGGCGGGGGCCGAGGTCCGCATGATCGGCTGCCTGGGAAGAGACCCCCACGGGGAGGCCTATCGCAAGCTCCTGGAGGAGGAGGGAATCGACCATTCCGGAGTCCTGACAGGGGATGGGGCAACGGGAACGGCCTTCATCACGGTGGATGANGCGGGAGAGAATACCATCCTGGTGGATCCGGGGGCCAATCACGAGCTAGGGGTTGNCATGATCGGTCGCATGGCGAGGCAGTTGGCGGAAAGNGANGTTCTCCTTTTACAACTGGAGTGTCCCCTNGAGGTGGTCGCCTGCGCNGTCGAANCGGCCAGGGACGNNGGAACCAAAGTCATCCTCAACCCCTCGCCCTGGCATCCGNGCTGGCTGGAATGCACTCCGCCCCCCGGGATCCTCATTCTCAATGAGGGGGAAGCGGNGTCTCTGCTTGCCGGGCGGGACCTTTGCGAAGAAGGGGTTTTCCGGGATCTGGGATGCGAGGCGGTGGTGGTGACCNGGGGAGGAGGCCCAACCCAGCTCTTCACGGGAGGCAAAGANGCCCTTGAGGTGCCTCCCCCGGTGGTTTCACCAGTCGATACGGTTGGGGCCGGAGATGCCTTTGCNGGTGCTCTTGCGGTGGCGCAGGCCGAGGGGATGAANCTGTTAGATTCTGTNAGANTGGCTAATGCGGCNGCGGCCCTCGCCACTCTCAAGCCGGGAGCCCAGGCGGCNATCCCGCGGAGGGNGGAGATCGTGGAGATGCTGGGNTGAGAGGTNGTGTTCGCTCTCCGGCCGTTAACCTCACCNCCTCCTGAGCGCGGGGCTGAAGGNCGGTGTTCCACCGGGGGGCGGTGGCTAGCGNAGCAGGAACGAGGCCCGGTAAAACTTCCGGGGATTGGGCGGGATCGGGTGAGCGGTCTGGTAATGAAGGGTGACGGTACCGTCTCCGTGTANCGTCTGATTGACGAGGTCGAAATCCGCGGTGGCACCCACCCAGTTCCGGAGATCGCTGGATGACTGGATGGCGAGCGCGACCTCGTCCATGGCGGCCAGGCTGAGACGGATGTCCAAGCCGGTATGCAANTTATTCCCGACGGGGACGGGATAGAGGGTTGGAAAGCGNCTGTCAGACGGCTGGTCGTNCGCGGTTCCGAGGGCAAACTCGCCGAAGTTGTTGAGGCGATCCCCATCGGGGTNGGCGGANTCGTCAATGATCCCNCGGGCGCTTTTCCAGCTTGCGAAGCTCTGGGAGTTGCTGCCGCCGGGAGAGCCACCCGGAGTCGTGCTGGCGCGCCAGTTTGTGGCGANATTGTGGTCGGGGGTNGGGTTGCCGAAAGGGTTGACGAGGACCATGGCCGGCCCGTCTCCATCGGGCGGAGTAGGCCACGGTATCTGGTCATTGTAGGTAAAGTCCTGAATCGTACCGCCGNGACCGGCCAGTCGAATGCGTTCNCCATCATTGCTGAGCCGGCCNGAATAGATTCCCCCGATACNGGCGGAGTCTGCACCGGGGTAGCGCGCAAGAAAGGCGTCCACGTTGCGCACGATCAGGAGACGCTGGCCGGCCGGCAGAAAGGTGTTTTCGGAGAAGGAGAAGGTGATCCCGGAATCAAAACGGACACCCGTCAGGTCGAGGGTGGCTTCGCTGGTATTGAGGAGTTCGATGAACTCGTAGTCGTCGCGATCTGTCGAAATCGCGGATTCACCCGGGGCAACGGGCTCGGAGGGGTGATAATGGATCTCCGAGATGACGAGGGAGTTGCTGTCGGGGGGGAGGACATTGACAGTGTAGAGGGCCTGGTTCAGGGCGCTCCATTCACCCGAACCGGAGTCGTAGGAGCGGGCAGTCAGGACGGTATGATCGGAGAAGATAAGGGGATTGCTTTCGTTGCTGCCGCCACCCACGGGGGTGACCTCCCCACGCAGGGTGACGTCGAGACGGATGTCCGANCTGGTTCCACTGGCCTGATGGATCTGGACGGCAAGGAGGTTGCTGCCCGGCTCAAAGCTGCTGGTCGGAATGATGAAGTCCTTCCAGGCGTCTTCGTCTGAAACAATTTCNTCGGCATACTGGTTGAANGCGGAATCTTCTCCGTTGGGGAGATTGGACGTGAGTANGGCCGGGGAGCCATTGACGTAGAGCCCACAGGCATCGTCGTATTTGATGCGCAGGAGAAAGTGNTCGTAAANCGAGGGGTCNGGAATGGTAACGGTGGTGCGGAAATAGGTAGCCGGNTNCTTGGAGTTCGNACTGGGCCCGAAGCTCAAGGTCGTTCCGGANCCCTCGTTATTAGTGCCATACCCGAGCTGGGAGGGGCCACTTGGCCAGGTGGCGTCATTGTATCCGGCCAGGTTCCACCCGGCTCCGGGGTCGGTGCCTTCGTCCCAGTACTTCCAGTCATGACCGGTGGTCATGAAGGTCTGCGAGGCCGGTCCTCCGCCGCCAAAGGTAGCGCTTAGAGCACCGGGGCTGATACCGCCACCGATGAGGCGCGGATCGGTGCCATCCAGGGTGTAATAGATGGTGTCGGCATCGGTGAACATGGTGACACCCCCGGCTGGGGCGCTGCCTCCATGCTGGCTGTAGGTCACCGCCGGGAGCTGGGGATAGAGGTTGGCGCCCCGCAGGACGCTCACGAATTCCGGGGTGCGGGTAGCGAGCCAGTCGTCACGAATATGATTATACTCGTTGATCCAGTGCTGGATGGTGCGCTGGGTACCGTGCTGATCGCCCCAGCGGGCGAGTTCGGGAATGAGTATGCTCCGGTGGTCCCGGCATATTTCCGCGTAGCGATCGAGGCATTTCTGTGGGGTCATGGCCCCGTTGTTGAAGAGAGCCCGGTGGGCCCGGTCCCCGAAGCGAACACGAAATTCCCTGCTGCGGCGCAGGTGCCCGTAGGGCTCCGCCACCCCGGCCGTGGAGCCGGTCTTGTCGTTGCTTGAATTGAGAAAGAGAGACCACTCGGCGTCCCAGCAGAAAAAATGGGTTCCACTGCTGCTCCGGGTTCCGGTGAAGGGTGCGTTGTCGAGCAGGTCCCTTTCGCGGCCGTGGTAGTAGTTCTTGTGGGGCCAGTCATTATTGCCCATGTACCAGTTGACGATCAGGTAATCGATGTAGTTGTCGACATCGACATAGTCAGCCTTGGCTGGGTTGTCGGTGCCGTCGGGATTAAGGCCCTGCGCCTCCATGTAGATGGCGGTACGGGAAGACTCACCGCCCGCATTGGAAATGTCGCTTACCAGGTTCTTGAGCCGATTCCACGAGGAGGTGCTTCCCTCGTTGGTGGCCCTGCCGGAGTTGACGCCATCCCAGTCTTCCTTGCGGGCACCGAAGTAGTTTTCTCCCACGGAGTCATCTGGTCGTTCGACGATGTTGTAAACGCCCCAGTAGACGCCATTGAGGTAGATGTGCATGTGCCGCCCACGGGAGGAGGGGCTGCCCATGGCAAGTTGCGAGCGGCGCCCGAATTCATCACGGGCATATTGCACGTTCGTCCGGTTGCCCCACTGGTAACCATCGTTGGACTCCATGCGGAAGATCAGGGTATCAAATTGCTGGGCCGCGGTTGGTCCGAAGAGAGGGTAGCGAAGTTTGCTTGGCCCATAGGTATCCTTGAAGAGGACGCGGAAGGACTTCTTCTTGGTCAGTCCGAAGCTGCGAAAAGCCCCACCCTGGATGCGGATGCCACAGTTGTACTGGAAGTCGTTACTGCCGTCCGGGTTGGCGGGATCGATCAGTTCAAGGGAGGTGGCCCGTTCCCAGTTCACTCCGCTGCTCTGGGGATGGGAGTAAATTCCGCTGCGGCCGAAGAGGTCTTCCGAGTCCATGGCGATGGAAAGCGTGGGAACCCTCCTGAGATCATTACGAATGGTCCGGTCGTGGAGGGAGACAACACTGGGGTTCATTCCATAGTCAGCCGAGGTGCCATCCCAGCTGGAGGGAAATCCCCAGACCGAACGGGTGGAGGAGGAACTCTGTGTGATGACGTCATTGACAAAAATGTAGGTGTGAGTGTCGACGTTGGTCGGGCGGTGACCGGCCTTATAGGCAATGGCGCGCAGGGGGGTCGTGCGATTGATGGAAACCGGCCCGGAGTAGAGTGTGCCGGAGGTTTCAGTGGGCCATGACCCGTCGGTCGTGTAGCGGATGGAGGCACCGGGAGTCGCGGTGCTGATGGCGACCGTCTGGGGACTGTTGTAGAAGCCGCGGTTGGTATCGAATTTGGTGTCGGCCACGAAGCCGAGGAACCCCGTGCTGTTGGCGGCTCCCGGGGTCGCGGTTTCGAAATACCCCGACTGGGGCGGATTCCCGAAGGTTCCGAACGAGAGGTCGGCTTCCTGCTCCGGGTATTCCGTTCCGGCAGATCCGAACTCGCTGACGATGGTTACGCCGTCGGGCTTGATGAGGGCAAGATACTCGCCGTTAGCGTCGAGGCTGAAGTTGGCATGCAATTCGGAAAGGGGTGACACCCGGTCCTTTCCGGAGGCAAAGACGACCAGGTGGCCGAGGGGAAGCAGGTTGACCTCGGGAAACGCCCACTTCTGCAGATCGGCTGGATCATCAGTGAGGTAGTATCCGCCCAGAAGGGCGGTGTTATCGCTGGGGTTGTGAATCTCGATCCAGTCGGATGAGTCGCCGTCCTCGTCCACGACAGAGGCGCCGCCGTTCGATGCCATGAATTCGCTGATGAGAGGCTCTCCGGCTACGACCACCATGACGGTCAGGCTGGCGGTCCCGGAGCCATTCTCATTGCTGGCTGTCAGGGTGTAGGAGGTCGTGCTCGCAGGGCTGACCACCAGGCTTGTCCGTCTTGTTACATTGCTTCCGTTCAGGTCGAGGGAGCTGAAGTTGAAGCCTTCCCACCGGAGGGTGGTCGCGCCCCCGGGAGCGATAACAGCTGGGGTTGCGGTGAAGGAGCTGATGACCGGTTGATCGGTGACCGAGACCGAGACTGATTTCTCAGCAATCGATTCCGGGTGGATCGCGGTCATGGTGTAGGTGGTGTTGCTTCCGGGTCCGGGATCGAGAGTAATCTGCCCGACGCCGTTAACAGTCAGAGCGGTGACGTCTCCCACGCCGTTGTCGATGGAAACACTGGTGACGCCCGGATCGAGGTCCCAGGAAAGGGTGACGGGTTCGCCGGTGGGAATGAGTGGCTTGTCGACCGAGAAGTCCTTGAAGACGACCACCGGAACGCCGAAGAGTTCCAACTCGTTGATCTGGTGGGCGTTGTCGGTGGAGGTGACTCGGTAACGGAACCAGCTGAAGGGAGCAGGAGAAGCAAAGTCCTCGCCGTTCCCGTCGAAGCGAATGACCTCAAGGCGGTTCGAAAAGGGAGAGACCCCGCTGGTCCACTGGAAGATGGGCGTCCAGTCCGTCCCGTCATTTGATCCCTCGATGGACCACAGGTTGGGGTCGCGGCTGGGCACATCATTTCCAGCAGCAAGGGTGAAATGAGTGAGGACGTAGGGCTTGTCGAGTTGCACGGCGACCCACTGGGGTGGCCCGCTGCAGCACCACTTGGTGCTGCCCGAGCCGACCTGGTTGTCGAAGACGTCGAGGGCGCCTTCACCCCCGAAGTTGTTTTCGGAAGAGGCGGCGGTTGAGAGCCAATTGAATCCGTTTCCGGTCCCATCNTTGCCNTCATTTTCCGGGTCGGTGAGATCGCCTCCCAGGAGAGCTCCGGTGCCGGTGCCGAGAACGGTGAGAGCTGGAAGCGAAGGGGNGAGGCACAGGGNGCNCAGGAAGATGAGCGCTGCGAAGCAGGTGGTTCGGGGCATCAGATCAAAGGGAGGTGGCTGACCGTCCGGCCTATCGTGCAACGGTACGCCTGCGGTAGTCAGCTCGTCAATGAGATCCTCGTGGGGGTGTCAGGATTGAAAGCAGATGGCCCACCCGAATCACCCGTCTGAGTAGGTTTGCAGGGGCGAAGGCGAAGATTAGAGAGAGCGGGCCTGAGTGTCCCGGGAGCCCTAGGCGATGATCTCCCTGAGGACCTGTCCATGTACATCAGTGAGGCGGAAGTCACGNCCGGCGTAGCGGTAGGTGAGCTTCTCGTGATCAAGTCCGAGCTGGTGGAGGATNGTGGCATGGAGGTCATGGAAATGGGTTCTCTTCTCCACGGCCGCAATCCCATTTTCATCNGTCGCTCCAAACCTGAGCCCACCCTTGATTCCTCCCCCTGCCATCCAGAAGGTAAACCCCTGATGGTTGTGGTCCCGGCCGTCCTGTTTCTTCACGTGAGGGGTGCGACCGAATTCTCCTCCCCAGATGACGAGGGTTTCCTCCAGCATGCCACGTTCCTTCAGGTCCTGAAGNAGGGCGGCGATGGGCTGGTCNATGCCGGTGCAGTTCTTAACGAGATTCTTGCGCAGGCTGTTGTGCTGATCCCAGTTGCCGTGTCCCAGCTCTATGAAGCGGACTCCAGACTCNGCAAGGCGGCGGGCGAGAAGGCACTGACGACCGAAGTCATCGGTCAGCGGATTTCCGATTCCGTAGAGCTCCTTGACTTGGTCAGATTCNTTCGAGAGTTCCATGACCTCAGGGACGGCACTTTGCATGCGGAAGGCGAGCTCATAGGACTTGATCACTCCGTCAATTCGACTCTCATCTCCCTGTTGTTCCTTCAGGTCACGGTTCATCTCCTGAATGAAATCGATCTGGCGTCGCTGCAGGTCCCGGGGAAGGCGGTCGCTCCCCAGATTCTGCAGGTTTGCGTCCTTGATGGGGCGCCCGAGGCTTCCGATGGCGGTGCCCTGGTAGAGGGCAGGGAGAAAGGCGCTTCCGTAGTTCTGGGCCCCACCGACGCGGGCAGGTGGAGAAAGGCTGATGAATCCGGGGAGATTCTCGTTTTCGGATCCGAGGCCGTAAAGAATCCACGACCCCATGGAGGGGCGGACGAACTGGAAACTGCCGGTGTGAAGTTGAACGAAGGCCTGGGGGTGCGCTGGGACATCCCCATACATTCCGTTCAGGAGGCAGAGATCATCAGCGTGCTNGGAGAGCNTGGGGAAAAGTTCGGAGATAGGAAGACCACTCTCGCCTCTGGGNGTAAACTTCCACGGGCTTTCCATGATNGTGCGGCCGCTGATCTTCTTNCCGTTGTTNCGGGTGAGCCCAGGTTTGTAGTCNAAGGTGTCGACATGAGAGGGNCCTCCNCGCATGCAGGCAAAGATCACCCGCTTGGCCTTCCCCGGGAAATGAGCCTTTTTTGNNGTCAGCGGGCTGACAGGTNTTTTGCCTTCCCCGGCGGCAAGGCCGGTAAAAGCCATGTAGCCAAAGCCTGCGGACAGGGACTGGAGNGCATGGCGTCGGGTNAGATAGGGAAGNTCAGACATNAGGGAAAGATTTGGAANCTAGTTGAGGTAACGGAATTCTGCCGAGGCAATAAGGCTCTGGGAAAGAGTTGCCCAGGCCACTNTTTCNCGGTGCTGCTCATTCTGGGAGTCGAGGCCGGCACTAATTTCCTGCATGAACGNGATGGANCGCTCNCGTTCCAGGGTNGTGGCGGNNCGTCCCAGAACCCACGTGAAGNCCAGGTTGACTCTNTCGNCCACATCGNCAGTCGAATCCATCAGGCGCTGGGCGATGGCTTCAGTCTGCCTGAGCACGAATGGGTCATTGAGCAGGTAGAGGGCCTGAGTGGGGACAGTAGTGATCTGTCGGCGGCCGACGATGAGGCTGGGTTCNGCAAAGTCAAAGACTCTCAGGGCCTCGGGNACGGCGTTCCGGATNACAGGCAGGTAGACGCTNCGGTGTCGGGCGANNTCACCATCAAGCACCTCNGGGNTGCTGCGTCCGTAGTTNATATCTCCCAGCTTNTGGAGGACNGAACCACGGTAGGGTGAGGTTGTGAGNTGNCCGCTGGCATGCAGGATGGCATCCCGAATGGCTTCAGCCCCAAGACGCCGNCGNCTCATTTNCCAGCAGTAGCGATTTTCGGGATCNATCTGAAAGTTCTTCTGGTTGTGGTTTCCGCCAAGCTGATAGACGCGTGAGCTGGTGAGTTCACGAATCAGCTTCTTGATNGACCATCCGTCAGCCATGAACTGTAANGCGAGGTGGTNGAGCAGTGGAAGATTGGCGGGAGCNTCCCCCATCTTGCCGAAGTTATCCACGGTGCGAACGAGTCCAGCTCCNAAAAGGTGGTGCCATATCCGGTTTNCCATNACCCGTGCGGTGAGNGGATTCCGTGGGCTTGTCATCCAGTCAGCCAGTTCGAGTCGNCCNCTTGCATTGTCCNTGATGGAAACCTGGTCGGGAGCAGGGATGANGGGGAGNAAGGCTCGTTTGACTGCGGGACCTCNTTTCTTGGGGTCACCNCGAAGGCAAATCCGGCAGTCNGCGACTTTTCCCTCGGCGACNCCCATGGCAAAGTCGGGNGCAGGGGGAGCNNTCTTGCGTANCTGGGCCACCTCCTTCTTTAGNNTTTCCATCAGAGTGCGCAGCTCAGANATACGCTTGTCANTGGCNTTGGTCTTTTTGCCTTTTCCCGAGGCCTTGTCCTTCGGTTTGCTGNTCTGTTTCTTCAGGTTCTGATANTGCCGGGTNGTCCGGGTAAGTTTTNCCTGNGCGGCCTTGANAGCCTNCTGGTGTTTTTCACGGGCGGAAGATTGAGCCGGGTCGCCCTTGCTGATAGCTATGAGTTGCGATGGTTGCCGGTTTCCNTTGCCTCCCTTGGTGCCGTAGAGGGTACGGGTGCTTGTGAAGATGCCAGCGAGAGCATAGTAGTCCCTGATGCCAATCGGATCGAATTTGTGATCATGGCAGCGGGCACAGCTCACGGTGAGACCNAGCANNGCCCGGGTGGANACNTCAATCTGCTCATCGACCACCTCCATCTGGAAAGTCTGCTTGTCCTGCTCATTGAGAATCTTGGGTCCCAGNGCCAGGAATCCGGTAGCCGTCTGGCGTTCCTCCCGGGTGGTGCCCGGGGCTGTTTTGTCGTNCAGCAGGTCACCAGCCAGTTGCTCCCGGATGAACTGGTCGTAGGGTTTGTCCTTGTTAAAGGCNGCGATTACGTAGTCGCGGTAGCGCCAGGCATGGGGATAGGTAAAGTTGCGCTCCATCCCGTTAGATTCGCTGAAGCGTGCCACGTCGAGCCAGTGNCGCCCCCAGCGTTCTCCGAAATGTGGAGAGGAAAGAAGCTNGTCNACTACACGTGTTACGGCGNTGGGGGTGGAGTCCGGNTCGTTCAGGAANGCATCAATCTGCTTCGGGGTGGGAGGAAGGCCAATGAGNTCAAAATAGATCCGNCGTATCAGGGTGCGCCGGTTGGCTTCTGCCACCGGTTCAAGGCCCCGGGCTTCCATGGCGGACAGGACGAAATGATCGATNNCCGTGAGAGGCCANTCCNCGGCNTCNACCCGGGGAAGGTCCTGTTTCTCTGGCNGANNGAATGACCAGAACTTCCTCCCCTCCTNGTAATCGATTTCATNNGGAAGAGGGCTCTCGCCATGATCAACCCGCGGGTCGGGGGCTCCCATGGANACCCACTTGGTCAGGGCTGCGATTTCCTGAGGAGGGAGCTTTTCCCTTGAAGGCATCTTGAGGTCGTCATCGGTGTGNCGGATCGCAGTGATCAGGAGGCTTTTCTCCGGTTGNCCGGGNACCAGTGCTGGTCCGCTGTCTCCTCCAAGGATAAGCCCCTCCCGATGATCAAGCCGGAGGCCTCCCTTGATCTTTTCTCCAGCTGAATGACATTCATAGCATCGGTTTACGAGGACTGGCCGGATGCGTTTCTCGAAGAAGCTGAGTTGAGCGGGATCGAGTGGTTCGGTTTGCGCCATCGATGACCCCGCCATCAAGACGAGAGCAGCAAAGGCGTTGCCCGCTGGGAGTCCCGGTCTCATGTGGAGAGTATGCGTCGTGACTGCCCGTTCTTTCAAGAAATTGCGTTATTGCCTCCCGGTTTGACGGGAGGAGAGTTCCCAACAGGGTAGAGGCTGACAACCGGAACATGATTGTCTCAAGAGGCTCAGATGGCGGGAAGAGGCTTGTTTCCTCGTAAAATTGAATCCGGGCATACTCGACAAGATCCGGCACCTGTGGTTTAGCACGTGCCACGAGTTCTCATGAGAATCATTGTGACCGGAGGAGCAGGCTACATTGGTAGCGTATGCGTTGAGTTGCTCTGCGACTCGGGCCATGACGTTCTGGTTGTTGACAACCTCCGGGAGGGACACCGGGGAGCTGTTGACCCCCGGGCAGGGTTGGAAGTCATGGACCTTGGAGAAGGAACACGACTGGAGAAGGTTCTGCGAGCTCATGGAACGGAAGCAGTCATTCATTATGCTGCGGATGTGCTCGTCGGGGAATCGATGGGTAATCCGGCGAAATACTACCGGAACAATCTTGTCGGCGGGCTAAATCTACTTGAGGCAATGGTGGCATCAGAGGTTCCCAAGCTGGTGTTCTCCTCGACCTGTGCGACCTATGGCATTCCTGGAACGGTGCCGATTGATGAAAGTTGTCCGCAATATCCGGTAAGCCCTTATGGTCATTCCAAGCTGGCTTTTGAAGGGATGGTGTCGTGGTTTGCGAAGGCTCATGGGATAAGTCCGGTTGTCTTTCGTTATTTTAACGCGGCTGGAGCCTCTGCGCGTTTTGGGGAAGATCACCGGGAGGAGACTCACTTGATACCCAATGTTCTGCAGGTAGCTCTGGGGAAGCGGGCGAGCGTTGAGGTTTTTGGAATGGATTATGAGACGCCGGATGGGTCCGCTGTTCGTGATTATGTTCATGTGTGCGACCTCGCAGAGATACATCGCCGGGCGGTGGAGAGGGACGTGGAGGGAGCTTTCAATCTCGGGACCGGCCGGGGATATTCCGTGTTGGAGGTGATCGAAACCTGCCGCCGGGTAACCGGTCATGAAATTCCGGTGACGAGGGGTCAGCGCCGGACTGGAGATCCGCCGGTACTGGTTGCTTCCAGCGCGAAGGCGGCCTCCATTCTGGACTGGGCTCCTGCCGCTGACCTTGAGGAAATGGTCCAGAGTGCGTGGTTATGGCATAAGGCCCATCCTGGAGGATACGGAGATTGATTGTCATGCGGGGAATCTTCCTGCATTCTCGGTCTCACGGGCAAAGGGCCTGGTATCCCTAAGGATCATATGAAGACAAAGACCATCATTCCCCTCCTGACCACGATTGCCTCTGCTCTCGCCCTGTCACTGTATCTCACTGTTAGCGCCCCAGCGGATAAGGAAAAGGGTCAGAGCGCAGCTGATAATTCCGGGAAGGCCCTCAAGTGCCTTCTGGTTACCGGAGGATGCTGCCACGACTACGAATTCCAGTCCAAGGCGCTCACGCTGTCTTCATCGGCAAAGGCCGATATCGACTGGACGGTGGTAAACAAGGGGGGAAGGGGAACCAAGGCCGAGATCGATCTCTATGATGACCCGAAATGGGCAGAGCAGTTTGATGTGGTGGTGCACAATGAGTGCTTTGCCAATACCAAGAACCCCGATTACATCAGGAAGATTGTCGACGGCCACCGGGGGGGCACCCCTGCAGTGGTCATTCATTGTGCGATGCACACCTACCGCGCTGCTGAAATCGACGACTGGCGCAGGTTTCTGGGAGTGACGAGCAGAAGGCATGAGCATCAGGCTCGCTACCCGGTCAAGACCGAGAAGGCAGACCATCCCATCATGAAGGGAGTGCCGGTGGACTGGGTGACTCCCAAGGACGAACTCTATATCATCGAGAAGACGTGGCCCAATACAACTGTCCTCGCCACTTCGAAGAGCGAGAAGAACCAGAAGTCTCATCCGGTATTCTGGGTGAACGAATTTGAGGGGGCCCGGGTATTTGGTACGACCTATGGGCACACCAATGACACCTTTTCCGACCCGGTATTTCTGGATCTCCTGACCCGGGGAATCCTCTGGTCCGCTGGAAAGCTGTAGGAGTTGGAGTCAGGGAAAGTGCTCCGTCATCTTGCGGCGCAGAAAGGCGACGGAACGTTCCAGTTGCTCAGGCCCGTCCACTCCATCCTCGATGGAGATCCAGCCGTCAAACCCTGCTGAATTCAGGGTGGAGAAGATTGCGTCGTAGTCGTTCATTCCCCGTCCGATCTCCCCATGGGCGAGACGTTCGGCGTAGCCGGTGACTCCCTCCTCCCGGGAGAGATCCTCCAGAGTGCCGTGCTTCAGATAGCGGTCGCTGGCGTGCATGGTGACTACGCGATGTTTCACCCTGGAGAGAAGTTCGAGGGGGTCTTCTCCGGCGAGGAGAGTGTTGGACGGGTCGTAGTTCACTCCGAATCGAGGATGGTCCCCTACCGCTTCCACCAGATCACAGAAGATATCCATGGGTTGGGCGAATTCAGGATATTCCCAGAACCCGTCCTTGTAATGATTCTCAAGGATGAGGGTCACGCCATGTTCTTCGGCAAAGGGCAGGCAAGCCCTGATGGAATCGGCGGCAAGGTCAATGCCCTCCTGCCGGGCGATCTCAGGACGGCGCTGGCCGCTCAGCACCCGGCAGAAACCGGCACCCAGGCCGTGAGCCATTTCGATCCACCGTTTCTCTTTCTCGATTTCCTGCTGCCGGAATGCCGGGTCCGGGTGGGTGAAGTCGGGGGAGCAGCAGAGCATCGGGATTTCAAGCCCCATGTCTCCACAGGCCTGCTGGTAGCGACTCCATGTTTCCGGTCCCTCAAGGTCGACGATCAGGGGATAGAGTTCCACTCCGTCAACATCCAGCCCGGAGGCAAATTCGAGATAATCGGAGAGGCGCATGGAGCCATCAACGAGGGCCTCCAGTTCGGCCTTGGGGAAAGTGGCGAGTTTGGGCATTTTCCGGTTCCGGTGGGATGATGGTGGTGGCAGGTGGCGAGTCGGGGTCAGAGAGGGATCTCACAGCCCGACCTTGTCGGGATTTCTTCCGTGGGCAGGATATTGTTCGAGTTCCACCACACAGCCGCTGACCGGTCCGGTGGCGTCGTCGAGCCAGTAAACCGCGCCGGCAGCGATTTCGGCGGACATGAGAATGCGGCCTGCCGGGGCGTAGACAGGAGGAAGCTTGGTGTGCCAGTCGGGATCAAGGCCGTCTTCCTGCTTGCGGGCTGATTCGTTCTCGGTGAGGACCCAGCCCGGATTGATCTGGTTGACTACCACTCCGTAGTCCCGATGGAGCGTGTCTCCGAGATTGCGTGTCAGGGCCATGAGCGCCCCCTTGGAGCTGGCATAGGCGGCAAAGTATGATTCTCCTCCATGAGCATTCACGGACCCGATATTGAGGACCCGTCCCTTGTTCCGGGAGAGTTCCTCAAGGGCAGCCTGGATGAGCAGGAACGGGGCCCTCACGTTTATGGCGTAGGTCCAGTCCCAGGTTTCGAGGCTCATCTCGGCAGGCTGGCGCCGGGTAACTACCCCGGCATTGTTGACGAGCCCGTCGAGTCCTCCCAGTTCCCGGATGGAGGCCTCAATCAGGCGGGAAGGAACGTCTGGATCGGAAAGGTCGGAGACTTGCCATGGAGCGTCATCGAGTTCTGCTGAGGTTTCACGGGCGAGATCCTCCTCGAGACCGTGGATCATCACGCGTGCGCCTTCCTCTACGAACCGTTGAGCGATGGCCTTGCCGATTCCGGTGGTGGATCCGGTGACGAGAATACGTTTGTCTTTCAGCCGCATGGTAAGTTGTTGGGGGCAAAATGAAATCAGGAGGAGCCATGGACCTGCTGGCAGATCATCCTCAGGGACTCTTCGACATCCCCCGAGGCTGTCTGGAAGGAGTCGGCATCAATGGTGAGTGGGGCGCCCAGCACCACGAGCGGGGCCCCATGTGAGGGGCAGGCTATGGCCTCCTCAATGGATAAGCCGCCTACTGCTTGGACGGGGATGGAGACGGCTCCGACGATTTCCTCTAATTGGTCGAGAGGACTGGGCATGCGGTTGCCGGCAGCGGCAATACCCCGGCGTTCATCATACCCGATATGGTGCACGATGTAGCCGCACCCGAGATCCTCAAGCTGGCGGGCACCTTCAGCCATGTCAGGGCAGCCGAGATTGTCGCCCATTACCCCGACCCCGTAGTCCTTCCCGCACTGAACCACGCATTTGATCGTTTCCTCGTGTGCCCGGGCCATGACTACCACATGAGTTGCTCCGGCCTT
>PBLI01000042.1 GCA_002721695.1 Roseibacillus sp.
TGTCGAAGGACCAGCGTGAAACCGGTTGTGGCAGACCCTCGAGGGAACGCTTCACTTCATCCTGTTCAGGTCTTGCAAGCAGGCGTTTGCGAACCGCCCCGTCTGCCTCCGCCAGCTTCCGCGAGAGCTCCTCGATTTCCCTGCGCCTCTCAGCCACGTCACTACTCGCCGGAACAGTGCGATCACCCCGGTGAACCCCCGCAAGGGCTGAAGCCATCTGGAAATACTCCTTCTGTGCAATGGGATCAAACTTATGGTCGTGACAGCGGGCGCAATGGACAGTCAGTCCCAGGAAGCTCTGGGAAACCGTCCCCACGATGTCCTCCATTTCATCTTCCCGCATGATGCGGCGCTGTTTATCACCGGAGGGCTTAAGGCCATCAAAGGCCCCGCAGACAAGGAAACCGGTTGCAGCGATCGCTCCGGGGTGGTTTGGCTCAAGCACATCTCCGGCTATCTGCCACTTCACGAACTGGTCATAGGGCATGTCTTCGTTGAAGGCCTCAATAACCCAGTCCCGATAGGTCCACGCGTTGGGCCGTAACTGGTCGTACTCAAATCCATTGCTCTCTCCATAGCGTGCCACGTCGAGCCAGTGCCGGGCCCAGCGTTCCCCGTAGTGAGGAGAGGCCAGCAGGGCGTCCACGTCCGCACTGGCACCAAGGGCAGGCGGCAGGCCGGTGAGCCCGAAGTGTAGGCGACGGCGGATCACCGCCTCGGTGGCTTCCTGACCGGGCTCAAGGCCCATTTCCTCCAGCTTGGCGAGAATGAAGGAATCGATCGGATTACGCACCCAGTCTTTTGCCTTCACGGTCGGCACGGGAGGGCGCACCACCTTCTGGAGCGACCACCAATCCGCCTCCGCCCGCTCTTCAGCGCGCAGGGCAGCAGCCAATCCGAGGGCCAGCGCCACCGGAACGAAGCCTCGCCTGAGAGCCAACATGGACCTAGTTTCCATCGCCCATATCCCATGGCAAGGCAAAGGCTCTCAATAACCCCATGAGATCACGAATCTGCCCGACGGCCTACCTGAACCGGAGCCTGTCAGGATCAACGAGCTCATAACAGCCCCGAATGGCCTCCACGAGGTCCTCCCGCCCCGTGACCAGGGCGTGATTCTCCATATTGCGCATCATACGCAGGATTGTCTCGCGAGGAGGGCACTTCACGAGGTGCTCATCCGGATCGAAGCCTCCCACATTCCGCGAGAGCTCGGCCACGGTCATTCTACGCCAACCTTCAAACGGGTTGATAATGACATCCTCCCGGTCAGGCGCAGCGGGGCCCCGGGCGCCGTCATACTTGATCATGTAGCGCCCCGGAATACCCAATCCGACCACGGGAAGGTCGAGGCGGCCCGCCACCGCCACCGCGATCTCCGAAAGAGCAATGGGCAGACCCTTCCTGCGCAAGATCACACGGTGCGTGGAACTGTTGTCCGGATGCTGGTAGGTGGCACGATCCCCAGCCAGGCCGAAATCGTCGCGGAGAGCCGTAACGAGTGCTGTCATCGCCTTTTCAGGCGGCAGATCCGCAGGCTTCACCTTCCTGCCGATCCGTTTTCTGACGGCAGCGGCCATGGCGTCCAGCTTTCCAGTGAGCACCTCCCGGTCAAGATCGGGATCGAGGAAAAGGGCAATCACCCACATCGCCTTCTCCACGTCGAGCTCGTTATCGTCCTGTCTGCCCATGAGCTCGAACTCGGAGCGCAGCACGCGGGAGCGAATCTTCGCCACGAGAGTCCTCGAGCGCACACGTATCTCGGGAGAATCACTGCTCCTCGCGGCCTCGAGCAGGGCCGGGAGAACATCCTTGCCAAGCTCAAGCAGTTTCCGATCCGCACCGTCACGCACAGCGAACACTTCCGCCCCGAGCTCCAAAATAAGAGCATTGACCTCCCCGGGGGGAGCAGGCGGACCGGGAGCAGCACCCACGGGAATCGCGCAGGCGCAGGAAAGCAGAACGAGGCGAAACCTCCTCTGTAGCCCTCCGCCTCCACTGCATACCGCCGTCCTCATGGCCATCCTTCCCATTCTATGACTACGGGTTTTTCTTCGCCCGGCCGCTTCTCCCCTTCCGATGGAAGTTTACGACCTCGTTCGCTACCTCCGCGGCCCGGGAGAGCACCCGGGAGTCATCCGGCTCCGCACGCATTTTCATAGCTCCTGTATGACCTGAATTTCGACCCACGCACGTAAAAAGATTGCCCCGATCGTTCTAAAACCGGCCAAAGTTTTTAATGACGTGCGTCGCTGCCGCAATTCACCCTGGCCGGGGGGCATTGGCCTTGCCTTGGCCCCGGCGGGTTCTAATCTCACCCGCTTCCCGGACAAGCCGGGCAGCCCCGCTTCATGGACCGTCTCTTCGTCGAAAAGAAACCCGAGTTCAACTCCGCTTCCGGCCCGCTCCTCCACGACCTCAAGACCAGCCTCCAGCTTGCAGGGCTTGAGTCCCTGCGCATCGTCCAACGCTACGACCTCGAAGGCCTCGACAATGAGCAGTTCGAGGAGGCCACTCGCCTCATTCTCTCCGAGCCTCAGGTCGACACCACCAGTACTGAGCTCCCGCTCAATGAGGGCGAACAATGGTTCGCCGTGGAGTATCTGCCCGGACAATTCGATCAACGAGCCGATTCCGCAGCCCAGTGCGTGCAGATCCTTACCCAGCAGCAGCGCCCCCTCGTCGCCTCGGCCCAGGTCATAATCCTGAAGGGCACCATTACCGGCCGTGAACTCGATCGCATCAAGGAGTTCACCATCAACACGGTTGACTCCCGCGAGTCTCCCCTCGAACCACCCGGGTCCCTCGCCCTTACCACCGATCCCCCACCCGACGTGGAGGTCCTTACCGCTTTCACTGAGCGTAACGAGGACGCCCTCGATTCCCTCCGGCAGGATCTCGGCCTCGCCATGAGCGTGGCCGACCTCGCCTTCTGCCGCGATTACTTCCGCGACGAGGAAGATCGCGACCCGACCATCACGGAGCTCCGCATGCTCGACACCTACTGGTCAGATCACTGTCGGCACACCACCTTCCTCACCCGCATCGAGGAAGTCTCCTTCGATCCCGGCACGGAACCCATTGAAGAAAGCTACAGGACCTATCTCGCAACGCGACAGAAGGTCTACGGGGAGAGGGAGCGACCCATCACCCTGATGGACATCGCCCTCATCGGCATGAGGGAACTTCGCCAGTCCGGGGAGCTCGACAATCTCGAGGTCTCGCGAGAGATCAACGCTGCCAGCATCGTTGTCCCCGTCGACGTGGACGGGGTGGAGGAAGAGTGGCTCGTGATGTTCAAAAACGAGACCCACAACCACCCCACCGAGATCGAACCCTTCGGGGGTGCTGCAACCTGCCTCGGCGGCGCCATCCGCGATCCTCTCTCGGGACGCTCCTACGTCTACCAGGCCATGAGGGTGACTGGTGCCGGGGACCCCCGGACTCCCTTTGAGCAGACCCTCCCAGGCAAGCTGCCCCAGCGCAAGATCTGCCAGATCGCCGCCGAAGGCTACAGCTCATACGGAAACCAGATCGGTCTACCCACCGGTCAGGTCTCCGAGGTCTATCACCCCGGCTACGTCGCGAAGCGGATGGAGGTGGGCGCTGTCATCGCCGCCGCTCCACGGGAAAATGTCTTCCGTGGCGAGCCGCAGCCCGGAGACGCCATCCTGCTCATCGGAGGACGCACCGGAAGGGATGGAGTCGGGGGCGCCACCGGATCCTCCAAGCAACACACCGACAACGCCCTCGAGAACAGCGCCGAAGTTCAGAAGGGTGACGCCCCTACCGAGCGAAAAATCCAACGTCTCTTCCGCAATCCCCGGTTTGCCCGGCGCATCAAGGTCTGCAATGACTTCGGCGCCGGCGGAGTTTCAGTGGCGATTGGTGAAATTGCCGACAGTCTCGAAATCGACCTCGATCAGGTCCCCAAGAAATACGATGGCCTCGACGGGACCGAGCTTGCAATTTCCGAATCCCAGGAGCGCATGGCCGTTCTTGTCGAGTCCTCCGACGTTGCCTTTTTCGTCGAGGAAGCGGACAAGGAAAACCTCGAGTGCACGCACGTCGCCAACGTCGCCGACCACGGGCGCCTGCGAATCAACTGGCGGGGAAAGCCGATCGTCGATCTCAGCCGGAGCTTCCTCGACACCAATGGCGTTCAGGGGTCGGGTCAGGTCCAGGTCACCGCCCCGGCCCCCGGAAGCCCCCTTGGAAAATCAATCGAATCGGTCGCCGCCGACTCTACCCTTGAGGAAAACTTTTCGGCGATTCTCTCCGATCTCAATTCTGCCAGTCAGAAGGGCCTCGGTGAAATGTTTGATGGGTCAGTTGGGGCCGGGACAGTGCTCTGGCCCTTCGGAGGCAGGTCGCAGTCCACGCCTCCCGACGCCATGGTCGCCAAGATTCCACTCCTTGAAGGGGAGACTGATACCTGCACCCTGATGAGCTGGGGCTTTAATCCCCGAATCTCGAGCTGGAGCCCCTATCATGGCGCAATCTACGCGGTCACCGAATCAGTCTGCCGGATCGTCTCCACCGGTGGTCGCCTCGCTGACATCCGCCTCACCCTCCAGGAATACTTTGAGAAACTCCGGGACGACCCGAGACGCTGGGGCAAGCCCTTCAGTGCGCTCCTGGGTGCCTACCACGTCCAAAATGCGCTACGCCTTGCCGCCATAGGTGGCAAGGACAGCATGTCTGGATCCTTCAATGACCTGGATGTCCCACCCACTCTCGTCTCATTCGCCGTGGCCCCCGGCAAGTGCAGCACAACCATCTCACCCGAATTCAAGGGAAGCGGTAACATCGTGTCCCTCATAACCATCCCCCGCGACGCGCATGACCGTCCTGACTTCGCTGCCCTTCGGCAGATCGCGGACCAGCTTCATGCCCTCGCGAGTGACGGAGCCGTCCTCGCCATGCACAGCCTTGGCGAGGGTGGCCTCGCGGCCGGGCTCGTCAACATGGCCGCCGGCAACGAGATCGGCTTCCAGGCAGACGAAGATCTCGACCAAACCGCTCTTTTCCACGAACGATATGCCTCCTTTCTTGTCGAATCAGAGCTCCCTCTGCCCGTGGAGCATTCCATCCAGATCGGCAGGACTAATTCTTCCCGAGCCATTCAAATAGGCCCTAAGGATCTCTCTTTGTGCGCCTTGCTGAAAAAATGGACCGCGCCGCTTGAGAGCATTTACCGGACGAAGGCTGAATCGCCCCACAGCGCGCTGGAAACCTTCCGCTACTCCGATGGTCCACTGATCCGAACTCCCGGCGGCGAGCGACACCAGGCAAAACCCCTCGCCGTCATTCCCGCCTTTCCGGGCACCAACTCCGAATACGATTCCGCCCGCTCCATCCGGGATGCGGGTGGCGCAGCCGAAATCCTTGTTTTCCGAAACCTTACCCCCGAAGCGGTCGATGAATCCCTTCACGCGCTCGCGACGGCCATTCGCCGAGCACAGATCCTCTTCATCCCAGGTGGTTTCAGCGCAGGTGACGAACCGGACGGCTCTGGAAAATTCATCGCAACGGTGTTGCGAAACCCCGTTGTGCGCGACGCCGTGATGGACCTCCTTACGAGGCGTGACGGCTTGATTCTCGGCATCTGCAACGGGTTCCAGGCCCTTATCAAGACCGGGCTCGTGCCCTTCGGGGAAATCCGCGACCCCGAGCCGGACGCTCCCACCCTCACCTTCAATGAAATCGGGCGTCACGTCTCCTGTTACGTCACCACGCGGATCGCCTCCAACCTCTCTCCGTGGCTCTCGCGGTGCGCCCTCGACGACCTCCACCTCATCCCCGTCTCGCACGGCGAAGGAAAATTCTACGCCTCTGAAAGCCAGGTCCGGGAACTTGCCGCTCACGGCCAGGTAGCCACTCAATATGCCGATTTCGAGGGTCAGCCAAGCATGGCAGTGGAACACAATCCCAACGGATCCCTCTTCGCAGTCGAGGGAATAACCAGTCCCTGTGGACGGGTCCTCGGTAAGATGGGCCACACCGAGCGCAGCGGGATCAACATCGCGCGCAACATCCCGGGCGAGAAGCACCAGCCCCTCTTTGCCAGCGGGGTGGGCTACTTCACTGGCTGAGGAAATCGGCCAATAAGGAGATCAGGCTCCTCTTGGCACGATCACACCGTGTTCCATCCGCAGGACGCAGTCGGCCAGCCTCTCAGCCTCCCTGCTGCTGTGGGTCACGTGCAGAACGGTGACTGCATGCTCTTTCTGGACCCGCTTCAGCAGACTCATCATCTCATCCCGCATGTCCTCGTCGAGTGCCGAAATGGGCTCGTCAAGCAGCAGCACGCTGGGCTCGACCGCGAGGGCCCGGCCGAGGGCAACCCGCTGCCGCTCTCCACCCGACAATCCCTGTGGTACGCGCTCAAGGAGTTCCCCGATTCCCAGCTCCTCGGCGAGCAGGGAAACTGCTTCCCGGATCTGCTCGTTCGGCCGCCTCCGCACCAAGAGCCCGAATCCAATCTGCTCCCGCACGGTCATGGTGGGAAAGAGGGCCCCGTCCTGGGGCACATAGCCAATGTTACGGTCCCCCGGCAACCGCGTGGTGACGTCCTGCCCGGCCACCAGGACGCGGCCCGCGGTGGGCCGGCGCAGGCCACAGATGATCTCCAGAACGGTCGTCTTGCCACAGCCAGTCGGCCCCATGAGAACCGCGTAATCGCCCTCTCCGATGGAACAATCCACCTCCGAAAGCACGAAATCGTCCACTTCCCATGAGACCTTCTGCAGTTCGATCATTGCTTCCGTCCTACCAACGTTCCCCCATCAGCCGCATCGCCACCAGGACGACCATGGCGAAAAAGACCATCAACAAACTCACCCCGATCGCTCCTTCGAGGTTCCCGACGCTGAGTTCCAGCCAGACGGTAGTGGGAAGGACCTCCGTCCGCATCCGGGTTGCCCCTGCAAAAACAAGGACTGGACCGAATTCCCCGAGACTCCGGGCCCACGCTACACTCGCTGCCGCCACCATCCCCTTGCCCGCAGCCGGGAGAGTAACCCGCCACATCGCTCCTCCCCGCGAACAGCCGAGTGTCATGGCCACATCCTCGGGACGACAGGAAAGCTGATCAAAGGTGCTTCGCATCGTGCGGATGGCGAAGGCAGCCCCGATCACGAATTGCGCAAGCACCACCCCGAACACGGTGTAGGTAAAGGGAATGACTGCATCAACCGCACCCCCGAGCCGGGTCTGGAACAGAATGAGCAGGCACAACCCGATCACCATCGGCGGCAGGACAATGGGGATATCGAGGATGGATTCCATCAACGCCTTCCCGAAGAAGTTCCTGCGGGCGAGGAGATAGCCGATGGGCACTGCCACGATGAGCGAGAGGAGCGCAGTCAGGGAGCAGGTCAGCAGGCTGAGAAAGATCGAGTGCTGGATCTCTCGGGATTGCAGGGCCGCAAGGAGGTCACCAGGCGTGCTGTGTACTGCCGTTGCGACCAGCAAGGCCACGATGAACAGAACGTATCCCGCGGTAGTGATCCCCAGGAGGGACCAGAATCGGGAGTTCCGATCCCGCACGAAGCTCACCAAGAAATGGATGATGCCTGTAACAAATCGCGCCAGGTGGTCCATGCTACCTCTTTGTGGGCTGACGCAGCCAGGGCGGAATCTCCAGTTCCGCACTCTTGACCGGGGTTTGATCCTCGATCCACTTGAATCCCTTCTCCTCGAATCGCTTGCGATTTTTCTGCATGCAAGCGAGAAGGCGCTGCCCCAGAAGCCTGCGCGGTGAGTTCACCCGCACGGCAAATGGCTGCACTGCCCGGGCCCCCTCGTGGTCGATCCTGATGAAGTCGAGGTGCTTCTCCACCAACTTGAAATTCACCTCGTAGACGATGACTGCATCGAGGCTTCCCGTGCGGATCTGGTTGATGAGGAGGTCGGCAGTGGGCACCTCCGAGCGCACATTCCTGCGGATGGCGTCATACAAGGCGGACTTCTTCAGCATCCCCTTGGTCATAAATCCCAGGGTGGACTGCTCGGCGTTGTTGACTCCCACCTTGAGGCCCGGCCCGGCCAGGTCTGCCAGCGTCTCGATTCCATTGGGATTTCCCTTCGGAACCGCGATCCCGATCACGGTCTCGGTAAGGAGAACTGCTTCGGGAAAGGTCTCCTCCACCGGGGGCACAAAGCAGAGATCGCAGGCATAGTAGGCATCTGGGAACTTAGGCTTTGCGGTATCCTGCATCCCTTCCATTGCTGCGCACAGGACTCCGCAACCGTTGAAGGTTGTCTCAACCAATACCCCCTCACGGTCGGAGAACTCCCTGATGATCCCCTCCACCGCGGGACGGTTCACTCCTCCGCTGTACAGGATCAGGGTCGGCTTGGCCTCCCACCGGTCTCCTTGAATCGCCTCGAATTTCATCTCGGAGAAGACCTTGTTCCCCCGTTCGGGAGCACCGAGATACCGGGCAAACTTGAGCGCGGAAGCCGGCACTTCGGATGCACCAAGGACGGACACCGTCACCTTGTCCTTGTGGACGGAGAACTCCGGCACCTCCACCGCCTCAAGCTCGTCGAACTGGGGAACCGTGGAGTTCCAGATCACAGCCGCATCGACCGCTCCCAGGGCGAGATCGGCAGCAAGCTCCATCACGGTGGTCTTGGTGACGGCCACCTTTTCAAACAACTCCTCCCAGCGCTGCCCAATCACGGCCCGCGTCGCCTTCCCGATGCTCGCAGTTTCCTTGTTGCCAATTGCCACCCTGACATCCTCACGATACAGGTCCTCAACGCTCCTGATCCCCTTTGGGTTTCCGGCCTGCACCGCGATAACCGGATACTGGTAGGCAAGCGGCAGAACTTCCTCAATCAAACCCTTTTCGCGCGCCAGCTCAATGGCATNNNCATCCGCCGCGATGAAAAGNTCTCCTTCCGGGGCATTTTCGATCTGGCTCAGGAGAGCCACCGTTCCGCCNAAGTTGAAATTGACCTTTACTCCGAACTCCTCCTGATACTGCGCCGCAATAGCCTCCGCCGGTTTCTTCATGCCCGCCGCACAGTATACCGTGATTACCCTCGCGTTCGCCGTGCTCTTTCGATCCTTGAAATAGGTCCATACCAGTGCGGCGCTCAGGAGAGCGACGGCAGTCACGATTCCGATGAAGGCCTTCATACGCTACGTAATAGTCATTGTCTGGCGGAGCGGGAGAATCAACCACCTTTCGCACCGGATCTACCGCTCAGGGAGCAATACAGCACGAGGACGCCGGCAAGGGCAACGAGCCCTCCCACCAGCGGGCCGGCGGCCGGGTGCGCCCTGAGCTGTCTGCGCTCTGAATCCTCAGCCGCGCCCCTGTCCTCCTGGCCGCCGCCGATTCTGACTACCTCGGGGCTGGGCTCCACCTGCGGTGGTGGTGGTTGGTTCTCTCCACCTTTCAGGGCCACGGATTTCTCCGTGGAATTTCGGTCTGCCTTCATCTGGGCGTCCTGCAATGCCTCGTCCCAGTTGANCGCCAGCGCGAGATCCCATCCTGGATTCTGGAACTTCACCCGGCAGGAACAGGCACCCAGCAGGAACAGGGAAACTTCATCCAGTCCCTCCTCATCAAGNCTGCTGGAGGGCCATGCCCCGAGGACCCTCCCCCGTCCGAAGACAACCCCNCCGAANGGTTCTCGCTCACCAGTCTCGGGGTTNGCCTCAAGCAGTTCGCTCCNGGGNCCGGCCAGCATGCGCAGAAACACCTGCTCCCGGGGATCATCGTGCGCGACTTTCAGAAAAGATAATCCCACCCGCAGTTCGGGACCGGGGCCAAGTTTGCTGTCGGGGTCAGTGGGATCCTGCTCGGGAATGGCCGCTACACTCTGGAGGTATTCGAGCCGTGCAGTCATACGCTCCTCCAGCACCTCGTCCACTNCCTGGTTCCCACTCGTAACCATCACCCAGACCATCGACTCCCCCGAGAGAANGCGACTNGCGAGTTCCCTCCGAGCCGGCGAAATGAACAGGTCACCTGCAGTATCATCAAGTTCACCGCTCCAGNCCACCGTACCCTCACGCGGGAGGAGCAGGCGGGCGGGCCCACTCACATCCCTGAGTGGTTGAAGCAGGATTTCAGTCCGGGTTTCGTCCAGAAGTTTCCGCANATCGGCNGCCGCCGGACCTTCCATCCAGCCCTCGGGAGCTTCCAGTTGATAGGGATCACCCGGCCAGTGATCGAGGGCATAACGAAAGACTGGAACCGTACAGGCGGATGATGCTCCTCCCGCGAGGCCTGCGACCGCCGCAAGCCGGATGATCCCTTGAGTGATGCTCATGCTTGTTTCCTCTACTTGCCAAAGCGGTGGACTCTGCCGTCCTTCGTTGCCACAAAGAGGCTGCCCCGTGCAACGGCCATTCCGTCCCAGACCGGAAGCGCGTCGAGCTTGAGCTCTTCCTTCTGNTCTCCCGTGGACACCGAAACCGCCAGCAGCTTGCCCCCCGCCGCTCCCTTGAGAGCTGCATTTTGCTCGGAAAGCACTTTCCCGACCTCCTCGTCCTCCGCCATGATNCGCTCGAAGGTGTACTCCTCGTCCATAATGTCCGGGGGACCGGCCACCAGCAGGGTATCATCGGCCAGTGCCATTGCCCGGGCAAAGAGCGGCACCTGCTGGTTCCAGTCCCGCTGCACGTAGGAGTTGCCGCCCCGGGGGACAGGCCCCCTGGCTTTCCGGGCCTTCTTGCGGAACCAGAGGGCCTTGCCAACCCGCCCCTTNCCCACTTCCACGTTACCCACAGTTCCATTATTCCCCTGGCCTGATTCATCCTTTGCCACCGGGGAATCAAAGGAGCAGGCCAGGATCGCGTCCCGGTTCCGTTCCCGGGCGCCCAGCGGATCTGAAAAATTCTCCTTGAGGATGGCAGCGTTCATCTCGCGGTAGGANATTCGCAANTCGTCGAGGAGNCCCGTGAAGGTNAAATCCTCCTTGTATTCGCCCACCGAGGAGCCGGAGTCCATGGCCAGGTCCAGCCCCTGCACCGGGAGCTTGGTCAACAAACCTTCTGCCCGGCCTTCGGCAGCCAGTTCACCGTTAAGGTAGAGCTTCATCAACCGGTCCTTTCCAAGCACCGCAGCGAGATGATTCCACCCCTTCCGCAGCTCTCTACGCCCCGAAATCGTAGTCAGTTTTTCATCCGCCCGCACGTGAAAGGAGGGNCGACGCTTCTGGAGGGTTATGGCGTAGCCATTGAGCGGGCCACCGTGCGCGAGCACCACGCCTCCCGGTCCATCCGGAAACACCCAGAGCTCGATCGTAATCGGCTTTCCGGCGGGGTTCATGCTCTCCCGAGGCCGAAAGGCGACCGGCGCATTGGAAAGGGACCGCGCCCCGCGCCTGCCAGCGGAAGGTGGCGGAGCATCAGGAGCCTCGCGGTTCGCGCCAAAGAGCTGATGCTCGATGGTGGTCGTCCAGCGGAGNTACTTCGGATCCCGTCCGAAGCCGTAGACCTTGTCCTTATTGAATACAAGAAGGCGCCCGGCAGGCGCATACTTGCCGGCCTGATAATAGCCGTTGTGTCCGCCGGCGAAACTCTTTCCAAAGACCCAGTAGGCCCNGTGGAAATAGGTGTCATCCAGAAAACCCATCGGTGCAAAAAGGTGCGCTCCCTCCCCCTTCTGCGCCGCGCCCTGAGCAGCCGCGTTTCCTGAGAGCGGACCAATTTCGAGACGATCTCCACTTTTCTTGTCGATCTTCTGGGAACGCAGGTAGGTATGCTCACCATCACTACTCAGGATATCGGGCAGGCCCACCTGCATCTGGAGAGTCTGCAGGCGATCCTGGATATCGCCCCCCGACTCGGGGTCACGATGATCCATNACTCTCTCCAGCANCTTCGTCCCAGTCTTCACGTCCAGCTGAATGTAGCGCAGCCCATGATCAAGGAAGCTCGACCGTCCGGCCACGAATGTTGCGATCCCATCTTCCACGAGGACCGTTCCATGTACTGGCCAAACACTCTCAAGTTGCTCGAAGGCCATCAGGCGCCGATCGACCGGGGCGGCCCGGTATTTCCAGATCANCTCGCCGTCGACGGCCCGCNGGCAGTATACCGAGCCATCCGCCGATCCGAACACNAGGCGACCCCTCCAGTAGGCCGGCGGGGAATCGATACGGCCTCCCGCCGTGAAACTCCAGCGCTTCTCACCGGTGGCGGCGGAAAGTGCATGGAGGGTGTGCTGGTCGATCTGAGCGACATAGACCTGCTCCCTGACGATCGTGAGGGCGCTCAGGCGCCCTCCCAGTTTCACCTTCCAANTCTCTTCCAGATTGCCCCCGAGCTCCTGGTTCGAGGATCCGCTGCGAGCTACGTTTCCTCGGTAGGTAGGCCAATCCTCCGGCCCGGCGGCCAGCTCATCAACCGCTTCACCGAAGACCGCTCCCTTTGTCAGGCGCCCCTCCTCTGGAATCTTCTCCGGGAGGACGAACTCCTGTGAGGCCGGCGCAAGGGCATTGAACCCGTAGAGCTTGGCTTCGGGATAACATGCGCAATTGTGCGGCGGGGCGTAGGTCAGCCCATTGGCCGGCATCACGCCGTAGAGGCATCCCCCCCGCACCCAGTGATTGATGTCCCAGTCCTCCCTGTCGTAATCCACGAATTCAATGCCCGTCCGGGAAGGAATGAGGAATCGCTCGGTGGCCTTCGCGATATAACAACGGTGATGGAACCAGTAAGTCTTTACATTTGGAGGGAACTGCTTCTTCACCTCCCCCGTCCGGGGATCGCGGCCCGTGTAAACGCCGCTGTGCCCACCACTCGTCAGCGGCGCAGACCACACCAGTCCTCCTACCACGAGGAGATCCTGGGGAGACTGGTAGCCGGATGGGTCGTGCGTTGCCTCCCACAGACGCTTACCGCTCTTGAGCTCATAGCTCTGCATCTTGTTGTCGCCCCCGGCGTAAAGGACGACATCCTCGTAAATCACGAGGCGCGGGGCGAAATTGAACGGTATCAGCGGGCGCCGCCCCACCTTCTGGCTCACCCAGCGGCGCTGCCCGGACTTGCGGTCGAGGCAAACCACGTTCTCACCGTCGTGGTAGACCACCGAGTCACCCGCCACCGAAAGGCTGAGGGGTGAGATCTTGTCCTTCTTTTCCCACTGGCTCTCCCCGTTTTCCACATCGTAAACCCTGATAATGCGGGGCTCGGCGTTCCAGACAAACTCGGTGCGGACGCGCCCCTGGTCCCCGACATTGTGCTTGGGCACATAGTCTTCCAGTTCAGATTTACCCTCCCGGATAAGAGTGAAGAGCGAGCCCCCGTGACAGATGATCTCCTCCGTCCTTTCCGACCCCCCGTAGACCCGGAGGGTCTCCCCCGTTGCCGCATCCAGGCATTCGACCGGCCCGGCAATACTGCGTGTGACGAGGAGCCTCTGCCCGTCAACGACCAGACGCCTCGCCAGCTGACTTGGGCCACTTTTCAGGGGCCAGAGCTGGCTATGCCACTTCGTAATGGGACGTTTCCACAGCACNGACCCGTTAAAGGCGTCCCGGGCAATCAACTTCCACTCCGAAGGAAGCTGAATGGAAACCCGGGAACCTTCGTCCATGATGTAGAATATCCTCCCTGCCCCCGAGACCAGTGCACTCATCGAGGCCATGCGATCGTGGTGACGCGACCAGCGCGGGCTGCCGACCCATTGCATGCGCCGGGGCGGGCCAACTACCGAATCCTGGGCCACCGCATTCCCGGATGGNCTGTGAAAATAGTGAGTCCAGTCGTCAATTTCGGAAGGCCGGGGTTTGCNCATCTTATGCCACTTCCCTTCCCGCCGCACGTAGGCGNCCCCTTCCGGAACGAGCACCCGCAGCATCTCTTCCTCGCTCACCTGTCCCGGATCCTCCGCCACGATCAGGTTCACGAAGTTCTCGATGTAGGGAAGAGACCGGCCATCAAACTGCTCCACCGAGACCGGTCCGTATTGCTCGCTGGAATGNANGTTCCTGCGCGCCTTGTGTACGGCGGCAGCGTCCGTGCTGAGCCCGTGCACCATATAGCTCTCGTTCAGGCGCAGGGACGCTGTGACCGCCGGGTCAGCTGCCCCGATCTGAACAATCAATCCACCCTCCACACCGGATTCACGGACGAGCGCTTCAAGCGAGGCACCCGCGCCGGGCACAGTAGCGACGGTCGCGGCGAAAAAGGTCAGGAAGGGATGGAGATGGATCTTCATGCTGGGGCTGGAACTCCCGGAGAGACTGGCTCTCCCGGGCTTTCTCCTCAACTAATCATTCCGGGAATTCCTCATGTCAGACTGCTTTTCATCGACCGTCCGGGAGCCTACCCTCTGCGAGGAAGGAACCATCATGCACATTACCGTCCAGTTTCTCGGCCAGGCCCGACAATTATCCCCCTCCGATCGCACGGTAGTGGAAGCCGCGGAGGGGGCATCCGTCGATGACCTGGTTCCCACCCTCCTCTCCGAAGCATGCGACCGCCTCCGCACGGTTCTAGCCGAGGAAAACCGCCTGCGACGGTCGGTGATGGCAATCCTCAGGGACGAAACGATCGATCCCTCCCGGAACGGCCTCCTTCGGGACGGGGACGAGATCAGCCTGCTCCCGCCGATGTCGGGCGGCTAAGTGACCACCCCTTGCCCCCTGCGGATCATTCGTGACGGGGAAGCCGATTCGTGTTCGATAAGATGCCATGCCACTAACCGAAGAAGAGCGCGCCACCTACGAGTGGCAGATCTGGGTGGAGGGACTGGGCGAGGAAGGTCAGGTCAGGCTCGGGAATGCCACCGCTCTTGTGACCCGGGTGGGCGGACTGGGTGGNCCNCTNGCCCAGTCGCTGGCAGCTGCCGGGATTGGAAAACTCATCCTCGCTCACGCGGGAAACACCAGGCCCAGCGACCTTAACAGGCAGATCCTGCAGACTCATGACCAACTGGGCCGGCCCCGCATCGAATCGTGCAGGCGCCGCCTTCTCGAACTCAATCCAAGGCTCAAGATTGAGACCGTTCCGGAGAATGCTACCAAGGAAAACGTGGCCTCCCTCGTGGATGGCGCCGATATCGTTTTTGACTGTGCTCCTCTGTTCGAGGAGCGCCTTCTTCTCAACAGGGAATGCGTCCGCCAGCGTAAGCCCNTGATCGATGCCGCGATGTTCGACCTCGAGGGGCAGCTTACCACCATCATTCCCGGCCAGACGCCCTGCCTCGCCTGCCTCTACCCCGAGATCCCCCCTGGCTGGAAACGCGAATTCCCGGTAATCGGCGCTGTCTCTGCCGCAGTTGCCAGTCTTGCCGCCCTTGAAGGCATAAAACTCCTCGCTGGTTTTGGAAACCTCCTCACCGGCAAACTACTCGTCTACGACGGCCGGAACATGGAGTTCCGCAGGATTCACTTGCGTCGCCGCCCCGATTGCTCCGTCTGCGGGACCCTTTTTGCTGCTGACTGACCCCCGGCCGGGGGCCTCGGCGACAAGACCATTCGTAGCAGGATGACGGGCCGCCCCGCGGCGCCAGGGAAGGATTCCTACAATTCCAGCCCCACCCCCGGCTCAGGGACGATCACCCGTCCCGAGAGACCTCTGCGATCGGCCTCTGCCAGCAATCTTTCGAGGGGCTCCTCAGGCGGTTCATTGCTCAGCATGAACGTCCCATAGTGCATGGGGACCATCAGCTCCGCTCCAAGGTCCTCAAACGCAGTGAGCGCTTCCTCGGGGTTCATATGTACGTCCCGGCCACTCGGTGGCTCGTATGCCCCGATGGGCAGAAGTGCGATATCGATCTTATCCCGGGCCCCAATTTTCTTGAATCCCCCGAAGTAGGCACTGTCACCACAATGAAAGACTGTCCGCTGCTCGCTGGCTACCAGAAAGCCCCCGTAATCGCGGTGCGTGTCGTGACCAAATCGCGCACCCCAGTGATGGCTTGGGGTGTGGAGAACCCGCAGATCCCCCAGCTTCTGCTCCTCCCATATCCTCATTTCGATCACCTGGTCGAATCCAAGCCCCTTCACGAGGCCACCACTTCCTCTCGGAACGATGATTCCATCGCGAGCCTCGATCCCCTTGAGTGACTTCTTGTGCAGATGATCAAAGTGGGCGTGGGAAACAAGCACAAGGTCAACCTCAGGCATGTGCTTGAGGAGGATACCGGGATGTTGCAGGCGCTTTACGAGTCCGATCCAATTTGCCCAGTTCGGATCAAACACGACCGAATGATGCGCAAACTGCACGAAGAAGGAAGCATGCCCGATCCACGTCACGCGGGCCTTGCCTTTCGGGGGGGCCTCCAGCTTGGGATGCCGGGGATCTCCCTCCAGTTTCTTGAAGATCTGGGGCACGAGCCGGTGCCGCAGGTAACGGAAGTTGCGCTCGGGCCAGCCCCGCGCGGGCTTCAATCCGGCGTAATCCCGCGCCATCCTCCTGCGACCGTTTCCACTCATTCTTTCCGCCAGTTCCTCAAACGGTCTCTTCCAGCCGGGGCACAATTGGATCACACCGCCCTCGCGAGCGCACTCGCGATTTCAGATGCATAATGAGCCGCTCGCTCCCCGATTTCCCCCTCTTCCCCGTAAAGCACGCCCCTCGAGACGTTGACCACGTTGGGTGCGCCGCGGGCACTTCCGCTCAGGGCCGAAAGATCGCCCCCTTGCGCCCCGAGCCCCGGAATCAGGAGTGGTGCATCGGGCAGCCCCCCGAGCACGTCCTCCGCTGCATTGGTGAGCCCGACCACCAATCCAACATCGACAGCCCGCTTTTCGGCTTGGGCCCGCTGTGCGAATTCGCCCACCAACTCAAAAATTCTGCGTCCGCCACTCTCCCGGCGCTGCAAATCCGCGCTCCCGGGATTGGATGTCACCGCCAGGAGGTAGATCCCCCTGGCCTCATATGTGAGGAAGGGCTCCAGGGAGTCATAGCCCATGAAGGGATTAATGGTCACCGCATCCGCCCCGAAAAACTCAAAGCAGGCCTGCGCATAACGGCGCTGGGTTTCCCCTATATCGCTTCGCTTGGCGTCCAGGATGACAGGGACCTCGTCTGGGATGCGCCCGATCACCCGCTTGAGCATCGACAGCCCGGCCGGCCCCATCGCTTCAAAATAAGCGCTGTTGGGCTTGTAGCAGGCCGCCTGTCCGAGAGTCTCGGCCACGACCTGATCGAGAAAGCGCTCCACCTCCCCGATTTCATTTCCATGCTTCTCGATGCGGGGATCGAGTCCCACACAAAGATTCGATCCCGTCACTGCAATGCGGGCCTCAAGCCGTTCGGAATAGCGTCCGTCCATCTGATGTTCCACCATTGCCCACGGCGCCGAAATACTAAAGTGTTTCCTGTTCCTTTCCTGCCCAGCCGGCCCTATTTTCCACGCAATGCGTGTCACTCTCTCCTTCTTTGCACTCCTCACCCTCACCGCGCCCGCACCGGCGGAGCAACAACTGCCCCTTCGGACTACCTTCCAAGGCTCCGCCAAGTTCAAGTCCATCACGACCAGGGCGCGGCAGATGAAATGGAACCGGCTGCCCATTGGCGATCGCATGGCAGCCATTGCGCAGGAACTGGAAGGCACTCCATACAAGGGTTTTACCCTTGAAATTCATGACGAGATTGAATCTCCCAGCGTCAATTTGAACGGGCAGGATTGCTGGACCTTCTTTGAATCAGTCCTCGGCCTTGCCCGCATGCTGGAAACTACGAAGAAAATCTACCGCCCCGGCGACCTCCTCACTGAGATCGAGCAAACCCGCTACCGGGGCGGGGTTTGTCGCGGGAATTACCTCGATCGCATTCACTATCTGGCCGAGTGGTACATTGACAACGCCAGGCGAGGGAACATCACGGACCTCACACGCACGTTTCCCTCCGTCCGCATGCCACCCCAATGCGGGGAAATGAGCAGGCTCTGGAAGCACTACCGCTATCTCGCCCACAACCCCGCTCTGCGCGTCGGCATGGCAAAACACGAGGCCCGCCTCAACAAGACTCCGGTCTACATGGTTCCCAAGGCCCGTGTGGCCGCCATCGAAAAAAAGCTCCAGAACGGAGATATTATCGGGATCGCTCGCCAAGATCACGGATCCTACTGCTCCCACGTGGGTCTCATCGTCCTCGATGGGACTGGTAAGCGAAGATTCATGCACGCCAGCACAACCTACCGCAAGGTCGTCCTGGACGACACCATTTCCAATTACCTCCACAAGTTCAGGAAGCACGCCGGCATCCTTGTGGCCCGTCCCTCTCAGGCCCCCTGATAGCCTCGAGGAACGGGGCCCGGATACCGGTCGGCCGTGCCTCGTGGGCGGGGGACTTGCCCACCCCGACGATCAACTTCCCCTTTTTTGCGTTGATCGAACACGATCTGCGCTAAGGATTCGGACGTGGAATCCGTCACGGAACTCCTGCAACAGCTCGTCCGCATCCCGTCGGTCAATCCGGATGGCGATCCTGGCACCGACCAATGTGGCGAGGAGGCCCTCGCAACGTGGCTTGGCGAATTCCTTACCAGCCACGGGTTTTCAGTGACTCTGGAAGAAGTCCACCCGGGACGGCCCAACCTCATTGCTCGCTGCCCCGGAGACTCCTCCAGCCGGTCCCGCCCACGCATCCTCCTGGGGCCCCACCTCGATACAGTCGGAGTGGGGGGCATGACGATCGATCCCTTCGGGGCCGAGATCCGCGACGGCAGG
Source organism: Roseibacillus sp. (assembly GCA_002721695.1). Lineage (GTDB taxonomy): Bacteria > Verrucomicrobiota > Verrucomicrobiia > Verrucomicrobiales > Akkermansiaceae > Roseibacillus_B. Next base: position 18,652 of record PBLI01000042.1, read on the forward strand.
CTCTGGGGTCGGGGGGCCTCCGACACAAAAGGCTCCATGGCGGCCATGATCTGGTCACTGATCGCCAACCGTGAGCGGCTCGCCGATCTCCCCGTTGCAGTGGATTTCGTGGCCTTCATGAGCGAGGAATCAGATCAATGGGGTTCGAAGCACTTCGCGAGGGAACATGGTCACGAATATGAATTTGCGATAGCGGGTGAGCCTACTGGTCTCGACCTCGTTCATGTTACCAAGGGATCGCTCTGGGTCACCCTGCACTGCACGGGCCTCTCCGGTCACGCCTCCCAACCCGAACTGGGTGACAACGCCATCATGAAACTGGTCCGCGCCCTCGGACCCCTCGAATCCGAACTCGGTGCCCGATTGGCCGAATTCACCCATCCGGTCCTCGGGAAGGCCACCCTCAATGTCGGCCTGATCGGCGGGGGCACGCGGGCCAATATCATCCCGGATCGCGCCTCCGCCGAGATCGATATCCGCTTCCCTCCCTCCCTCGTGGAGGAGTCCTCCGCCCGCGAATTCCTCGACGCCTTCCTCTCGGAACGCGGATTTGCCTTCACCGTGAGCGGTCCGGCTGAGAATCCCCCCATGGAGGTTCCTGCCGGAAATGAATGGATCACACGCATCCGTTCCCTCCAGCCCCGGTCCAGGCTGGTCGGTGCCCCCTGGTTTTCCGATGCTGCCCATCTCAACAACGGGGGACTGCCCGCCATCTGCCTCGGCCCGGGATCCATCCGGCAAGCTCACACCAAGGACGAATTCATAAAAATCGCAGACCTCGAAGAAGGCGCAGACTACTTCACCTCGCTCATCGCGGGCTTCCAAGAACCCTGACTTGAGGGACTCCGCTATTCTCTCTCACCGCTGATCTCCGCCAGCTTGTCCAGGTCGGCTATAATCCTCTCGATTGCCCTCAATCGCTTCTCGCGCATCCTTGCGTCGTCGATGTTCAGCACAACCCGGCGTGCCGTCCGGGCCTTCTCAAGGCCATTGCGAGCCTTGCTGTGAACACCAACGAAGTCGCGGGCCCTGTTTGCACTGTGCATCTCAGTGTTGAGCTTCTGCAGGTCGAGCAGGAGCGCCAGGTAATGCGCATTCAACTCGCGGTCCGAGAGCCCGCTGTAGGGCGAAACCACGATCGTCCGCGTTGACGGGCCAACTCCCCGGGGGGCACATGAAAACAGTCCCAGAATAATGGCAGGCAGGATGCAGGAAAGGTATCTCAAGGACTCGTGGGCAATGCCAGTTCGCCCGATAAACGTATCTGACTGCCCCTGCCGGTGGCGACCTCGAAATCACCCCCTCACCGTGCCACTCATTCCGGCGTCGCCGGACCGGCTTCCACCGGCTTCCCGACGGGGAGGTCGAGAAAAGGAGGTGGCGCAATAACCTCTTTCGGCATAACTGCCTGTAGCTTCAGCTGTTCGCCTGTATTTCCACGCGCAATGTTGTCCCGGAAAGGGTCGGCTTTTGAGAGACGGTCAACAACGATCCCAAACTTGTGGTTTTTCTCAGCGACGTTCCCCTCCATCCCGGCCACCGTCCCGTCTCCCTCCACGAGAAATCCCCCGAGAAGGTTACCCTGCGCCCGGTTGGCCCGCAGCACGGCCTGCACACCATTTGATACGGAAACTCCCACCTCGCGGTTTCCATCAATTGTGCACTGGGTGACTTCTGACATGACTCCCCTCGACATCAGGACCACTCCCGCCAGCCCGTTGCGGGTGGACCTCGACTTCCGGATTAAAACGCGACCCCCGCCCCAGGCATCGATGCCATGGTGGAAATTCTTCTCGAACCGGCAGTCAGTAGCCTCTGCGCTGCTCCCCTCGCCGCTAACTGCCAGACCGTCCCATCCACACTTCGTGACGCGCACATTTGTCAGCCGTCCTCTACCCCCGTTGATAATGGCAACGCCGTGACCCGAGCCATGCTCGAGTTCGCAATCCTCCAGAATAAGCTCCGAGCCATCGGCCAGGGCCACGGGATAGCGTTCAGAGGTAAGCACGATCCCGGTTTGCCTTAAGGACACACCCGCCACCCGGCTACCCGTCCCCTCACCTGTCACCAGCAACACGCTGGCACTCCCCGCCTCACACTGGATGATAGTCTCTCCCCGCCCTGCTCCTTCAAGGTCGATCCTGGCATTGAGGATGAGGGGTTCGGTATAGGTTCCCTTCCCCACCCGGATCTTGTCATTGGGACGCGCCGCAGCGAGGGCCTCCCCAATGGTCGAGTGGTCGTCAGGGACTTTCAACAACCGGGTGTAACCTGACATCTTGTCATACAGGTCCTGGTATTCTTCATGATTATCGAGCCGAATAGCCTCCCGGAGACTCTCAAGGGCTGTCTCCGAGAACGCTCCACTGTCCATGGCGAGCGCCTTCTCATACAGCCCCCGCGCTCGAATACGCCGCTCCTCCACGATCTTCATCCCCTCCTCCGTCGCAGCCCTGAAGGCGGTCAACTGGGCATGACCCGGGGCGAGGACTTCCAGCCTCGTGGTGTGCTCGGCAAGGCTTTCCCACTCTTCCTCCCGCAGCGATTCCTGCGCGTCTTCAAGCACCACCGCGACTTGATCGTAGACCCGTCCCTTCCTGACTTCCCCGAGCATGACGGGCACATCGGCATGATTAGGCTCCATCTTCAGGACTTCCCTGAGGCTCTTCTCGGCCTCGTCCCAATTACGCTCGTCCATGGCGGCACGCGCAGATCCGACAAGGAACCCAAGTTTCTGCCGGCGAGCTTCTTCCTTTCCCTGCGAGACGAGCCGGAAGCCATCCCGGGACCGCACTGAGTCCGGCTCCAGCGCAGCGAGATCAGAATAGATCTCCTCCGCCCTGGCCCAGTCCCGACTCTCCACCGCGATGCGCCCGTCGATCGCCAGCTTCTCAAGATTCCGCACATCACGCGTCTGCCCGTCCAGGAGCAGCAGGCGGTGTCCCTGCCACATGCCAGCCACCACGCATCCCACCAGGAGCACCGAAAACAGGAATCGCCTCCCTGCCCCCCTGACCCGCGCGGCAGGTTCCCGATAACTCTCGGCCTCTACTACGCGAAGGGCTCCTTCCAGGCGCTCCAGTTCCTGCCGGGCCCGGATCCTGACATTCTCATCCCTGGTCACACGAACGAGTTCAGCGAGCTTCGCCTCTACCTTCCGAAAGGCGGGGAGATGCGGAGAAACGATCGCACCGGATGCGTAGCCGAGGACTTCCAAGGCCTCCTCGTAGCTGACTTCCTCCTGGAGATGGACCATGCTCACCTGCCGAATCTTTGGACGATAGGGATGCGTCTTCCAATCCCAAAAGCTTTCGATGTCACCCGGATTCCCGGAGCAGCCTGATGCCGCTTCCACTCGTTGAGATCGACCTGCCGCTGCACCCAGCGCACCGTCTGCTCCTCAAACCCATGGTTATCAATGATCTCCTCGGGTGAACACTGCTTCTCGATATACAGCTCAAGAATCCCGTCGAGGATCTCGTAGGGAGGGAGGCTGTCCTCATCTTTCTGGTCAGGACGTAATTCCGCACTGGGCGGCTTTTCAATCGTGTTCCATGGAATGACCTCCTTGTCCCGGTTGAGCCAGCGGGCCACTTCAAAAACACGGGTTTTCGGAAGATCACTGATCACGGCGAGACCACCACACATGTCTCCATAGATCGTGCAATACCCCACCGCGAGTTCACTTTTGTTCCCGGTGGTCAGGAGAAGATGATTGAGCTTGTTGGAAAGGGCCATCAGATAGAGCCCCCGGATCCGGGACTGCATGTTCTCCTCGGTGACATCCTCCGGCAAACTATCGAAGAGCGGTCCGAGGGAATTCTTGATCTCCTCAAACACTGCTCCGATCGGAACCGTATCACAGCGCATTCCCAGGGTATCCGCGAGCGCGCGGGAGTCGTCGACACTACCGGCCGAGGAATAACCGCTTGGCATGGTCAGGCCATGGACATTCTCTCCTCCCAGCGCTTCCACCGCCACCGCCGCCGTAAGGGCTGAGTCGATTCCGCCGCTCAGGCCTATACACGCGCTCCTGAATCCACACTTGTCGACATAGTCCCCCACTCCCAGAACCAGGGCACGAAACAGCTGCTCGGGCTCCCCCGGCTCGTCCACCGCGATCGGGTCCTGTTCCGCCAGGTCGATGACGCACACCTCCTCCTCAAACGAGGGCAGGCTCCGCTGCACGACTCCGTCCGACCGAACCACGACCGAGCTTCCGTCAAATACCAGCTGGTCGTTCGCTCCGACCGAATTACAGTATACCAGCGGAAGGGAGTGTTCCCGCGCGACCGCCGAGAGCATCTCGGACCGTGAGCGGGCCTTGTTCAGGTGAAACGGCGAAGCACTCAGGTTGAGGATCATATCCGCTCCGGCCTGACGCAGTTCCTCCACGGGATCGCGCCGGTAGAGCGGGCGGTGCAGGTAGTCCTCGGTCCAGACATCCTCACAAATTGTGATTCCCAGCCGGTGTTCGCCCCAGGCTACCGGCTCACAGAACTCGGCGGGCTCGAAGTAACGCCGCTCGTCAAATATGTCATATGTGGGCAGAAGGGTCTTGAAGACCCTCGCCTTGATCCGGCCATCATCCAGGAAAGCCGCTGCATTGCGAAACGGCTTGCCGGGCTTGCCCTTTTCGTTGTGGTCCACGTAGCCCACCACGAGGGGCGTGTCGCCAATCTCGCTGCTGAGGTAATCCAGGGCCTGCAGGCAGCCGCTTACGAAACCCGACTTGAAGACAAGATCACGAGGCGGGTAGCCCACCAGCGCCAGCTCGGGGGTGAGAACCAGGTCTGCCCCCTTGTCGAGGGCCTCCCGGTAGGCATTCACGATGCGCTTCGCGTTTCCGGGGAAATCGCCCACAATCCCATTGATCTGCGCAAGTCCGACTTTCATCTCCCTTCCTGCTGGTCCATCGCCCTCGTTTTTCCCGGGCCCTGCAGTATGGCACTGCATTGCCGCCTTGGAAACAGCGATTTGAGCTCACGCCGGAAAGGTGGCGGGCCGGCCACCTACCACAGGCCATACTTCTCGAAGGAAAGGGCATACCAGCCCATGAGGAAATTCGCGACCGCATGCATGACGAGGCACGCCAGCAGGCTGCGGGTCCACACCGCACAGCAATACATGAGCGTTCCCCACACAAACGCTGCGGCCCAGTCTGCCGGGCTGTGAATGAACACCACGAGGGCGGTGACCACCAAATAACTTTTCCAAGAGAAAGTTCCGAAAGGCACCTTCCAGTAATCCCCATCGGGCCTGAGCACGAATCTCATCAGGAAACCGCGCCAGAAGAGCTCTTCAACAAAAGAGACCACCACTACCGCCCTCAGGAAGCGGAAGATGGTGGCGGTCCACCACGCCACTGGGTTCTCGAAAACGCCGGGATCAAACCCATCCCTGCGTGGCAGGATACCGAGACGCTCCTTCCACCCGCCCGGCTCCTCCTCCGTCATTTCCCAGATGTCATAGAGCGCGGTAGGAAGAATCCAGAGCGCAATGCCAATCGCTCCGAGCACGGCCGCGAGAAGAAGTTTTCTTGGCTCCCACTTCAACTCGTAGTGCCGCCACCAGAAGATCACGAGCACCCCCCCGAGGACCGTTTGCAGGGGATAGATCCAGTGCTCGGGGTAGCGCCGCCACCAAGGAAGGTATTCGTGGTCACGGAAGGTCGACTCCATCGAGCCGGTAACCAGGTCAAGGCCGCCCCCGATCAGCATGAAGGCCACCAGCGGCACCACGTAGGCGAGCGTCCGGTCCTCTCTGATCTGAACGAGGTTCATCTTCCTATCCAAGGGTTCCGACGTAGCGCTCGATCCGCACCATCGCTTCCTTCAATTGATCAAAGGCAGTCGCGTAACAACAGCGGAGGAAGCCCTCTCCACTTGGTCCGAAGGCATCCCCCGGAACCGCCGCGACTCCTTCAGTATCGAGAAGACCCATCGCAAATTTCTGACTACTCAACCCCAGCGCCCGCACATCCGGAAAAACGTAGAAGGCGCCCCCTGGACTATGACAATCAACTCCGATTTCATTGAATCTCTGAACCACGAAGTCCCGCCGCTCGTGGTAGCTCGCCCTCATCCGCTCCACCGCGGCAGCCCCATTCTCAAGCGCTTCGAGCGCCGCAGCCTGGCTTGTGATCGGGGCGCAGAGCATGGAATACTGGTGGATCTTCATCATGGCCTCGGTAAGAGGAGCCGGAGCGCAGGCGTAGCCAAGCCGGAACCCTGTCATGGCGAAAGCCTTGGAAAATCCATGGAGGAGGATCGTGCGCTCTCGCATACCCGGGAGCGAGGCAATCGAGACGTGCTTCCCAGCGTCGTAACGCAACTCACTGTAGATTTCGTCGCTGATCACAATGAGGTCGTGCTCCACACAAAGCCTGCCAATCCCAACCAGGTCCTCTTCGGTGACCACTCCTCCGGTCGGGTTGGTCGGGAAGTTCAGAATCAGCACGCGGGACCGCGGGGTCAGGGCTGCAGCCAGGGCGTCGGGCTTGAGAGAAAAGCCGTCTTCCTTGCTTGTGGCTACCGGAACCGGGATCCCGTGGGCCATGACCGCACCGGGCATGTAACTCACGTAGCAAGGCTCGTGGTAGACCACCTCGTCCCCTGGGTTGAGGAGACTGCGCAGCGCGAGATCAAGCGCTTCCGATACGCCCACCGTCACCAGCACCTCGCAACCGGGATCATAGTCCACACCAAAGAAGCCACCTGCGTAATCCGCGATCTTCCTCCGGAGTGACATGAGGCCGAGGTTGGCGGTGTAGGACGTCTGACCACGCTCAAGGGAATAGATCGCCGCCTCGCGAATATGCCATGGCGCAGCGTAATCAGGCTCGCCCACTCCAAGAGAGATCACGTCATTCCGCCCCTGCACGAGATCGAAGAAATCTCGAATGCCAGAGCGGGGCACAGCGGCTACCTGCCGCGAGATTTTAGACGAATAGTCCATGCCTTTTACGGCGCCACCGGCAGGCGTTCCGGATCGTCGTCACCACCATGGGCGAAGCCGTTCTCCTTGTAGGTCTTCAGCCGGAAGTGCGTGGCAGTCGAGAGCACGCCCTCCATCGTACTAAGTTTTTCAGAGACGAAGCGCGCAACTTCCATGAGGTCACCACCCTCCACCGACAGGAGGAGATCGTAGCCGCCACTCATCAAGTAACAGCTCACCACCTGGTCAAAACGGGCGATACGCCGTGCCAGCCGGTCGAAACCACCTTCCCGCTCCGGGGTCAACTTGACCTCGATGATTCCCACCACCGCAGCATGCGCGGTCTGTGCCGAGTCCACCACCGCCTGGTAGCCCAGCACCGTGCCATCGGCCTCCCAGGCCGCAATCTGCTCCCGCACTTCGTCTGTAGACAGGGATGCACGCTCTGCAAGTTCCGCCTCGGGCGCACGCCCGTTGCGACGCAGAAGCCTGAGCAGTGGATCATTCGTCATGGCGGGCGCTTCTAGGGAGAACAGGCCCTGATAGCAAGCCGTAGCTGCCGGGCGCCGGCCGGCTGGAGAGCCTGTCCTGCGACCCGGTCATGAGAAGGCCGGGCAACAGGTCCTACAACTGCGCCGCAAAATACCTCAGCGTGTCAGCCAGGTGCTCCTCCCAGTAGCGCCACTCATGCCCGCCGACGAACTCCTCGTAAAGGTGTTCGATACCTGCCTTGGTGAGCGCCTCGTGCAGCACCCGGTTTGCTTCGAGGAGGGGATCATCAACCCCGCAGTCGAATCGCAATGCTGGCAGGTTCCCACGACCCCGGAGGACGGCCGAAAGGACGTCCAATCCAGCATCCTCCGTTCTTCCGATCTCCGGCAATTCCTCTACAAACCCCTCGAGTTCCTCCAGCCTCGTAATGGAAGAGTGAGCCGAGATTGCACGGTACACGTGCCCGTATTTGGCTCCGAGCCACAGGGTTCCGAACCCCCCCATGCTCAACCCGGCGAGAAAGCGGCAGGATCCAGGGGACGACGGGGCACCTGCTTCCTCGACGGCACGCGGCACTTCATCGACAATCCATTTCTCGTAGTCTGCCTCCTCGTGGACCACATAGCCGGATCCGTCGCCCCACAGGCCGTCACTCGGCATCGCCAGCACCAGCGGGGGGATTTCACCCTCCGNGATCATCCGCGCGGTCGTGAGATGCGCCCCGGCGTTGTGCGCCCAGGCCCAGTGCGAACTGTAAACCCCGTGCAGGAGGGTGACGAGGGGAAGATCCGTCCGTCCCTCGTGTCCGGCGGGAACAAAAAGGGTGAGATCTGCCCGCCGGCCAAGAGCCGCACTCTTGACCGTCACGTGCCGAAGTCCGCCATGCTCGAAACGGGGATCACTGACCTTGATCGTTCGGAATGCGCTCATACTCCTTCCAAATACTAAGCAGGGGGCAACTGCAATGGTTCCTTCCCGCTGCGCCGCCGCAACCAATTGACCGNGCCCAGCACCATCGGAAGGCGGATGATCCACAACTCGAAGCGCATCTTACCCGGGAAATTCATCAGCACCAGTCCGGCCAGGATCGTCAGAAGACCCTGTCCCGGCAGGGCCAGGAGCAGGATCCCAANNATCACNAGGACTACTCCGGCGATGTTTTTCATGATCACCCCGGCCCACCGCATCGCGGGATGCCTCGTGCCGAAGGCCCGGCTCCGATCCCGGTCGGGCATGAAATAATCAGCAGCCATCANAGAAATCGCCCATGGGGTGAGGAAGATCGCCACCACCACCGAGCCTACCGAAAGGGCACCCAGAGCCCATAGCAGCGCTTCGTTCGCCCTGAGCCATTCGATCACGACAACGGTATCTCCTCCCCACATTATCTTTTTGAGTCCGGGAGTGATCGTCCAACCAGGGTTCCCGCCTCCTCGAAGCAGCAGATTCGGACTACAGCGCCACCCCTGCGCTCCTCGACGTTGCAATATTCTTCTTCCGTCGGNATCGCCAAGCTCTCAGCCGGCCAGGATCCCCCTCTCCCGAAAATGTCCGCCTCTCCCTCTCGGGAATCCTGTCTGGAACCTCCCGTTCCCGGACAGCCCCGGGAGGTTCGCCGCATTCCGGCCATGCATCGAAGCGATGAATTCCCGGAAGACCAGGGCGATCCAGTGATTCCCTGGAAGGCCCGGGCATGATCGAGCCCGTGGTCGCCCGAGAAGACCGCCGGGGGGGCCGGTTGCAGGACAAGGGAAGCCGACCTGTTCACTTCTCCTCCGTGGAGGGTTCCACCCCTTTTGAAACTACCTTGCGATTCTTCAGGTCGAACACCCCACCGGTGCGAATGGTCTCCCACTTCTTCTCAATCGGCGTGTCCTTGCTCCACTTCCTCGGGTCGTATACCAGGACCGCCCCTTTCTCCTTGCCGATAACCTCGAAACGGTCCCCTTTCACGACGATGGCAACATCCTCATCGATCCCGATTCCCAGCATGGCCTCGCGGTTGAACTNCCTGCGCATCTTGCCCTCCGGGTCCTCCAGNACTTCCACCAGATCCTTCTCCCGGCCACGTGCGATGAGATGCTGGTCGATCGCGGTGTTCCGCATGAAACCAAATCCGCGCTGCACGTCTCCGATCATGATGGTGTTACCGCTCGTGTCCCCCCGAGCGAGGAATGATCCTTGGATAGTGGCCCCCGCCGAGGAACCACCGATCACTCCTCCCCGGGCGAGAACCTGGTGAAATTCCCGCTCCGTCCGCGTGCCGCCGTAGGCCTTCGTGAGCCGCCATTGTCGGCCGCCGCCAAACCANACCCCGGTGGCTTGCCCGATGGCNCTCACGAATTCGGCGCTTTCAGCGACTTTCCGGTCATGAGTATGCAGCACNGTNACCTTCTCCACTCCGAACTTCTCCGTGGCCATCCGGGCCGCCCACGATCGCTCGTATGGATAGGTCGGATTGCTGGACGCNGCCGTAGGCACGATCACGATACGGGCTTTCCTCCCGCCCGCGAGCTCTACGAAGGCTCCGAAGATACCCGGGATTTCCTTCCCGCCCCCACCCATGATCACGAGGCTCCCACGAGCCGGCCCCACCACCGGGGCGTCTTGAGCCGCAGCCTCCCCCAGAAGACAGGCAACNGCCAATGCCACNGCGCACGTTGTTTTCATTGGCCCATAAGGGGCCCCCAGGCCTCCTGATTTCAAGCGCACAATTTCTTCCCCCTGCCGACAGCCCACCCTACCCTTCCCTCATGCGACTCCCCTGCGCCCTCCTCTTTCTTGTCCTCGGCTCCGGCCTTTCCGCTGAACGCCCGAACATCCTCTTCGCCATCGCTGACGACTGGGGCTGGCCGCACGCCAGTGCCTACCAGAATGACGACGTCTGCCAAACTCCCACCTTCGACCGGATTGCAGGCAACGGAATCCTCTTTCACCANGCCTACGTTTCCTCGCCATCCTGCACTCCGAGCCGCAATGCNATCCTGACCGGCCAGGATTTCTGGCGCCTTGGAGGAGGNGCAAACCTCTGGAGCATCCTTGACACAACGCACCAGACTTTTCCNAACCTCCTTGAGAAGGCGGGTTATTTTANNGGCCACTGGCGCAAATCGTGGGGGCCCGGTGATCTCTCCAACTGGAAACAACACCCGGCCGGCAAGCGATTTGCCAATCCTGCCGATTTTCTCAGGCAATGGAAAAATTCAGCGAGTGACAACCCGTTCTGCTTCTGGTTCGGGGCCAGTGACCCCCACCGCGGATACAAACTCAACTCCGGCCGCAAGAGCGGGATGGACCTGGCCAGGATCAAACTCTTCGACCACTACCCGGACAGCCCGGAAATCCGTGGCGACGTAGCCGACTACTACTTTGAGGTCCAGCGCTTCGACCGCGAACTCGGAAAATTCCTCGATCAGCTGGCTGAGCTCGAACTCCTCGACAACACCATTGTGGTCGTGACCGGCGATCACGGCATGCCCTTTCCACGGTGCAAGTCCAACCTCTACGATTCGGGTGCCCGGGTTCCCCTCGCCATNCAGTGGCCCCGGGTGATCCAGAAGGGTCGTGTGGTGGAGGATTTCATCAGCACCACGGACCTCGCACCTACCTTNCTGCAAGCGGCCGGCCTGGACCCCGTTTCCGCCATGACAGGGCGAAGTTTATTGCCAATTTTCAGGAGCCAGGGCAGCGGACGNATCGAGCCCGCGCGGCGGGACCACATCATTATCGGCAAGGAGCGCCACGTGATGGCCCAGGAAGCGCCGGACACCGGAGGCACCCCGATGCGGGCCATCCGNACCTACGANCACCTTCTCATCCGGAACTTTCGACCNGAGCGGTGGCCTGCCGGCACNCCCAACCACAGGAAGGCGATCATCCCCGGTGCGTGGCTCGCAGACTGCGACAATGGCCCCACGAAAACCTACATGGTCGACAACCGCGAAAAGGATGACGAGCACCGCCGGAAATATGACCTCGCCTTCGGCAGGCGACCCGCACTCGAACTCTATGACCTGAAGAAAGATCCNGGGCAACTCACGAACGTGGCGGGCGACCCGAAATACCGGCAGGTCTCCGCTCACCTCCAGGCGAAACTTGAGGCCGCCCTCCTCCAAGGCAAGGACCCCCGCATCTNGGGCAAGGGCGACGAAANCTTCGACAAACCGAAGTACCTCGGCGGGGCACCCAGGCATCCGGGAAGAAAAAACTGAAGAGCCTCAANACCCCCANCGCTCTCGCCNGCCGGGCGGNCAGCTCCCCTTTTCCCACGGACTTGCAGGTANCGGCATTCCCCCTCTTGCCCGCCTCCTGATTTTACCGCACAATGGGAGAAAGCTGCTGCCNGAGTAACTTTTTCTCCCAATGCATCCCGGCCTCCTCGCGTTTCTTTCGTTCCTGCCTGTTCTGATCGTGGCCGTCCTGCTGGTCGGGCTGCGCTGGCCAGCCAGCCGCGCCATGCCAGTCTGCTACGGCGTCGTGGCTNTNCTCGCCCTCCTCGTCTGGCAGGTCCCAGCCACCAAGGTTGCGGCGGCCTCCATCAACGGCCTGGTCGTCACGCTCAGCCTTCTCTATATCATCTTCGGGGCCATCCTGCTGCTCAATACCCTGCGGCAGAGCGGCGGTCTCCGGGTCATCCGGCAGGGGTTTACCGACATTTCCCCCGACCGGCGGGTCCAGGTGATCATCATTGCCTGGCTCTTCGGCTCCTTTATCGAGGGATCGGCTGGTTTCGGGGCNCCTGCCACGGTAGCCGTTCCCCTCCTCGTCGGCCTGGGATTTCCCGCCATGGCCGCGGTGCTCGCCGGAATGGTCATCCAGAGCACCCCGGTTTCCTTTGGCGCGGTCGGCACGCCCATCAAGGTCGGGGTCGGCACCGGCCTCTCGGTCGACAACGCTCCCGCCTCCGAGTCCGCTCACCGGGTCTCCACCGATGCCGGCGTGGAGACCTACGCCACGGGAGCCGGCCTTGAGACCGGAGAAGAATTCCTCACCAGCGTGGGCCTGAAAGTGGCCACCCTCCACGCCTTCACCGGACTCCTCGTTCCCCTTCTGCTCTGTGGACTCCTCACCCGCTTCTACGGACCGAACAAGAGCTTCCTCGAAGGCCTCCGCGTATGGAAATTCGCCCTCTTTGCAGCTCTTGCCATGATCGTGCCCTACTGGCTCGTCGCATGNCTGCTGGGTCCCGAATTTCCCTCNCTCGTGGGTGGACTGGTCGGTCTCTTCATCGTGGTGGCTACAGCCCGCGCCGGGTTCCTCGTTCCCAGCCCCGACCGGGCCTGGGACTTCGCTCCCCGCGACCAGTGGAGCCCCGACTGGATGGGCTCACTGAAGATCGAGGAGGAGAACGAAGAGGCGGGCGCCCCCAAAGTCGGCATGCTCCATGCCTGGCTGCCCTACATCCTTGTGGGCCTCTTCCTCGTCATCACCCGGACTCTTCCCGATCTTTCAAGCTGGCTCAAGGGGTGGTCCATGGCCGTGCATTCCCCCATCGAAGAGGCCCTTAAACCCACTACCTTCCAGTTTTTGTATCTCCCCGGCGCGGTCTTCATTCTTGTATCCGCCCTCACCTTCTTCCTGCACCGCATGAAGTGGCAGGCCTACCGGGCGGCATGGCGTTCCTCCTTCAGAACCACTGCCGCGGCCTCCATCGCCCTCGTCTTCACCGTTCCCATGGTGCAAGTCTTCATTCATTCGAACGGGGGCGCCGCCGGCTATGCCGAGATGCCTGAGACACTCGCCACGGGGGTAGCTGCCCTCGTCGGCGGGGCATGGCCTGTTCTGGCACCCTTCATCGGGGGACTCGGCGCCTTCGTGGCTGGCTCCAACACAGTGAGCAACATGATGCTGTCGCTCTTCCAGTTCAACACGGCCGAGGCGATTGGCGTCAATCCCTCCTGGATCGTCGCGCTCCAGGCGGTTGGCGGAGCCGCGGGCAACATGATCTGCGTCCACAATGTGGTCGCGGCCTCTGCAGTGGCGGGCCTGGTCGGCAAGGAAGGCCTTGTCATCCGCAAGACTGCCTGGGCGTTCCTCTACTACGCCCTCTTCGCCGGGAGCCTCGGATACGGCATCGTCTCGTGGGGCGAGAAGGGAATTTTCAACATCGGAACTATCTCCGTATTCGCGATCTGGGCCGGGGCCGCAGCCCTCATCATCCTCAGCGGACGACCCAGGCATCGCGTTCGGCCAGCCACCGGAAGGAGAGCAACCCCGGGGCCATCCCCGGGCACCGGCGATGAGAAGGATGTTCCCGTCGCCCCGACCCGGGAGCACCCCGAATCAAAACTTCCCACCATGCCTCTTCCNGCCGGGGAAACCCCNCAGGANGACNCGCCCGCTTCACGCCGCGAAAAATCACCCGGATTCCCTTCCGACCCGGNGGACAAACCATCGCCAGCCGGGACGTCCGACCATCCTCTCGAGGACGAAATGGATTCTGACAAATGGCTCGCCCGGCGGGAAGCACTCCGGAACAAGGAGGAGAGAAATCAGGAACGCGACTGATCNTTCATGTTCCGCCAAGATTACATCCTTCGCGAGATAGAGCGCATGGTGGAATTCTGCCTTCGCGCGGCCGGCTTGAAAAAACCGGACGTTGTTGCCGATTTTGAGGACTTCCTTGAGGAACACTGCGAGTTGCTAACGGGCCTGCCTCTCTCCACCCTTCTCGACACCGAGGCGCAGAAACTTGTCGCCCTGCTCTATCACCCCGACACAGCCAAGCTCCCTCAGCTCGTCTCCTGTGGCGCCTGGCTNTGCGAAGCTGCCGATGTCAGCCTGCTCTCGGGACGCCACGAAGAAGCCCGTCGTCTCTTCCTGCGCGGGGCGCAGATTCTCGGCTTCATGACCTCCCGGCACGGCCACGAGAACGAGTTCGCTCCCCTTCATGACCACCTCCGGAACCTCCGGGGCCGACTGGAGGACTACCTGTTCCCGGCCGCACAGAGGGCTCAGTTGGAGGCCATGCTGTCCCAGGCACTGCCAGACTCCCCACCGCCAGCAGGCCGCTGAGTGTTCGGGCCCTGCGCCCTCCTCTGNCGTCTTGCCTCCGGGCAGGACCNGGGATAAATTTCACNCATGCCCNTCGGCGACCTGGTCCGGTATATTGTCATAGCACTCGTCCTGTTGGTTCTCGGCACCTTCGGCCTGAAGGTATGGAACAAACAGAAACTGCAGGACCGCATCGTGAAGGATCTGCGTTCCCTCACAAACCAAACCGCCTCCTTCGAGGCAAGGAACTCAACCGTCGCCCGGAGCGCGCTCTTCCGGACCATGGGGCTCCTCCACGAGGCGAAGAAGGAACTCGACNTAGAGCCTGCGGAGGTCCTGACCGAAGTGTTCCACGGCGATGACGAAGGCGCNCTCTTCGGACGGAAGGAAACAGGCCCCAACGCCTACAGCGATCCCAAGGCCGACATCATCCGCAAGGGCCTCCTTCGCAACTACACGCACTGCACGAATCTCGGACTCTTTTCCGACTCCGAGAACCTGAAGATGCTCGCGGAAGGCAAGCCTCCCTCCATTTCAAACGGGGAAGCGGCCGGCGCCAATGCCGTCGTGGGATATATCGTTGAGCCCGAAATTGCCGCCGGCATCGAGAGTATCATTCCAAACATGGTGATTTCTTCGCCAGCAGCCAGGAATGAACAGGACGCTCCTCCCACTGAATTCGAGATCACACGGGCCAAGGAGCTCATCAGGGATCTTTACCGCGCACGCCTGATCGACCGGGACGCCGAAGATCGCCTGAGCCTCCACTACGAGCGCTTCAATGCTCCACCGGATCCCNNGCCTCCNAGTGAACCTGCTCCTGAAGGCCCGGAAACTCCCGGGCCGGAACCGGAGCCCGGTCCGGAGGCCAAGCNACCNCCCCCGGTCGAGGACGACTGCCCCTTCGACACCCCTTTGGAATAACCACCGCGGGGCATGCCGTCGGGNATTGCCATTCACCCGTGGACGCCCTCCCCCGACCCTTCCGGGCGCCCGNATAACCGGGTTCCCTCCTCCCTCCNCGGTCAGAATGATGGGTGCCGANCCTTTCTGCAGGGTCTNGACTGCAGACTTGTGAGCGAACGCCAGTCCGCTAACTTATCCTGCCCGGCCAATGAAATCCCCCCGCATCCTCAGAATCGTCAGACGACTGCTCGCCCTCATTTCCACCCTGTCCGGTGCAGCCCTCCTTTCTGCGGCTGACAGTGTGATCATNTTCAATGAGGTGCACTATCATCCCCCCAACGAGGACAATGACACCGAATGGGTCGAACTCCACAGTCTCATGGGGGTCAATGTCGACATCTCAAACTGGGAACTGCAGGGCGGAATAAACTACCGTTTTGCCGAGGGCACGGTCGTCCCCGGGAAAGGATACCTCCTCGTGGCCGCCAACCCCTCGCACCCAAGCCTTGCCGGCCGCGGAGCAGTCGGCCCCTTCACCGGCCGCCTGNCTAACAACGGCGAAACGATTCGTCTCGTCAACAACAGCAACCGTATCATGGACGAGCTCAGCTACGGTGACGGAGGTGACTGGCCGGTCGGCGCGGACGGACTCGGCTCCACTCTCAGCAAGCGGGATGAGGGCAGCGCGGACTCACGCCCCCTNAACTGGCAGGCCAGTCCGGAACCGGGCGGCACCCCNGGACAACCAAACCTCCCCGAGGGCCCGCGCCCACCCACGGTGCACCCCCTCCTCTCTCTCACCGCGGACTGGAAATATCGTGACGAAGACACCCCTCCTCCNGCCAACTGGCACACTCAGGGATTCGATGATGGAACCTGGCCCGGCGGCAGTGGCGCCCTTTATGCCGGCAGTGCAACCCCGGAGGGCTCCTCGGACGGACTCCTCGGCTACTGGCCCCTCGATGAAACCTCGGGGACAGTCGCCAACAACGAAGTGCCCGGNGGCGAGAACGGCCAGCTGGTCAGCGGTCCTTCCTGGTTCAACGACCCCGCCCGGGGACGGGTTCTCGCCTTCAACGGATCCGATGCCCACGTCGTGATCGGGCCCGCCACGATTCCCCGCATGACTCTCGAAAACGATTTTACCTGGTCTCTCTGGGCCTACGACCAGGGCGGCGTTAACAACAATGTCATTCTCGGTAACCGCTACGCACCCGGCGGCCAGGACTTCTCGCCCAGGGAATTCATCAAGTTCACGACCAATCGCTTTGAGTTTCACCGCTCCGGAGCGGGCGACGGCATTGACTACCCCAACATCCCCCTCAACACGTGGATGCATCATGCCGTAGTCAAGGAAGGGAACCGGCTCACCTACTATCGAGATGGGGTGGACACTGGCAGCCGGACGATCACGAGGGGCTTGGACAATCCACAACCGCTTTACTTCGGCGGAGACCGCCGGCAGGAGAACTGGGGCGGCCGCCTGGATGACCCCGCGATCTGGGAGAAGGCCCTGCCCGCCAGCTCGATCGCNGGACTTGCCGACCGGTCCCTGACACCCCTNACCGCACCCACCAGCGACGACCGGACCCCCGGAAATCTCGAGACNGAGCTCTCCCTCGGCGCTACGACCTTCTACTTCCGGCACGAATTCACCTACGCGGGCAGCCCCACCCGGACCACCCTGGACCTGCAACTCCTCATCGACGATGGGGCAATCGTTTATCTCAACGGCGACGAGCTTCATCGTGAAAACATGCCGGAAGGCGGGATCACCCATCAGACCCTGGCCCGGGACGACATCGCCAATGCCCGCCTGACCGCACCCATTGCGGTCCCAAGCACTAGCCTGCGCACCGGCCTGAACACGATCGCCGTAGAGGTTCACCAGTCTGCCGCTCTCAGTCCTGACCTGGTCTTTGCAGCAAGCCTGACTGCTACCGAAGAGGCGCCCTCCCCGGACGAAGTGATCCGCGACATCGTGTTCAGTGAGATTGCGGGAGGGAGCTCCCCCGGCTTCCAGGTCGAGATCGCCAATGTGGGACCCGCTGCGGTTGAACTTGCGGGCTACCGCCTTCAATCGTCAAGCGGGGCCACTCAGACCCTCTCCCCCGGCCTTCTCCAACCGGGCGAACAGCTTGCCCTCGCGCCCGGCTTTCCTGTCGCACCCGGCCACCGTCTCGCCCTGCTCCGACCAGGAAGCAACCAGCTGGCGGACGCCCGTGAGGTCACCAATCGACTGCGGGGACTCTCGGGCGGAAANTGGCTCTATCCCGACGCGCCCACCTTCGGCTCCCCCAACAGCTTCTCTTTTAATAANGATATCGTGATCAACGAGATCATGTATCACCCACGCCCCCTCCCNGCGACGCGTCCCTCCGCCCCGGACGTCCTCATCGACTGGGGACAGCAATGGCGCTACAACGAGTCTGGAGACGACCTCGGAAACAACTGGGAGACAATCGCCCACCCGGAGGATGGTGCAAAATGGCGCTCGGGCCCCGGTCCACTCGGAGTCGAGTCCTCCGCCCTGACGCATCCGATTGCCACCACNCTGGCACCCCTTGAATCTCACGATCCACCGGTGATCACCTTCTACTTCGAGACCGAGTTTGATCTCACGGACCAGCAGAAGCGCGACACTACTCTGCTGGAACTCTCCCACCAGATCGATGACGGAGCGATCTTCTACCTCAATGGCATCGAAATCGAACGCTACCAGATGAGCCCGGAGCCCATCACCTCTTCATCATTTTCCAGCGACACGGTGGGGAACGCATCCGTCGTCACGGCTTTCCTTCCGCCGTCCGCGATCGCAGCCCTGCGCCCCGGCACCAATCGGCTTTCGGTCGAGGTACACCAGGCCAGCCCGGGCAGTTCGGACATCGTGATGGGCCTCGAGCTCACCGCCTCGCAGGAGGGCCTCCCCTTCCGCCGCTCGGACGAACAGTGGGTCGAGCTCTTCAACCGGGGAACGGAGGACGTAAACCTCGAAGGCTGGCAGTTCAGTGACGGCATCTCGTTTGAGTTCCCCCCCGACACCATCCTGCAAGCCGGGGCATATCTCGTGGTGGCACGCGACGCCGCTTCCCTCTCCGCCAAGTTTCCCGGGATCCATGTGGCGGGGGAATGGAGCGGCTCCCTCTCCCGGAAAGGCGAACGCCTGCGCCTGATCGATGCTAACAAGAACATCGCCGACCTTGTNCGCTTTTCCGATGGNGGACGCTGGCCCGGTCGCTCCGACGCGGGAGGNTCAAGTCTCGAACTGCGGGACCCGCATGCTGACAACAACTGCCCCGAGGCGTGGGCTCCCAGTATCGAGAACGCCCCCTGGCAGGAAATCTCCTATTCAGGCCGCGGCACCCACACTCCAAGTAATGACCCCTCCCGCTACCACGAGTTCATCTTCGGCCTGCTGGACGCCGGCGAGTTCCTCATCGACGACATCAGTGTGATCGAGTCTCCAAGCGGGTCGCCNCGTGAACTCATCCAGAACGGAAGTTTCGCNCGCGACTCCTCGACCTGGCGCATGCGTGGAAACCACCGTCACGCCCGGGTTGTACCAGATCCCGAAAATCCCGCGAACAGGGTGCTCCACGTCCGCGCCACCGGCGCCATGGAGCACATGCACAACCACGGCGAGACCACGCTCAAGTCCGGGGGTAGCTTCGTCTCCCTGAGCACCTCGCAGACCTACCGGATCAGCTTCCGTGCCAAGTGGATCAGCGGCTCCAACCAGCTAAACACCCGCCTCTACTTCAATCGCATGCCACGCACCCACCTCCTTGAGGCTCCCCGGGACGGTGGCACACCCGGAGCGCNGAACTCCCGGGCGGTCGCCAATGCCGGCCCCACCTACACCAGCCTCTCCCATTCCCCNGCCGTGCCTCCCGCTGGCACCCCGGCNACNATCAGCACCACCCTGTCCGACCCTGACGGNATTGCCTCNGTCACCCTTTTCTATTCGGTCAANGGAGGNCCCTTTACCAGCAGNCCGATGACCGGACAGGGTGAGGGCCGCTACAGAGGNACNATTCCCCCGCAGGCCACGGCCACNAAGGTTCAGTTCTACCTCGTCGCCGAAGACGGGCTCGGCGCCGCCCAGTCCATCCCGGGGGCCGGGGCCGCGTCCCGCGCCCTGATTCCCTGGGACGACGGCCAGGCNAACCTCGACTACGGCGACTGTCAGCCCAACAACTTCCGTATCGTCATGACAGATGAGGACACCGATTTCCTCCACACCGTCACGGAGGTCATGAGCAACGATCGTCTCGGCTGCACCATCATTTACAACGAAAAGGAGATCTATTACGACTGCGGCGTTCGCCTCAAGGGCAGCCAGCGGGGCCGCGCCAAGAATGTCCGGGTCGGATTCACGGTGGGCTTCCCGGACGACCAGCCCTTCCTCGGCGCCCATGAAACGGTGGCTGTCGATCGCTCCGGCGCGGGGGACCAGTTCAGCCAGAAGGAGATCTTGGTGAAACACATCATCAACCGGGCGGGCGCAATCCCCGGGATGGAGGATGACCTCATCAGGATCATCGCCCCCCGCTCCACCCACACCGGTTCCGCCATGCTCCTCAAGTCCCGTTTCGACAGCGAGTGGCTTGAGAACCAGTTCCCTGACGGCGACGACGGCACCCTCTTCGAGTATGAGCTCATCTACTACCCCACAAGCACCACCACAGGAGGACCGGAGGGACTCAAGCGGCCCAATCCCGACAGTGTTGTCGGAGTCTCCATGCGCGCCCTGGGTGGGCGCCGGGACAAGGAGAACTACCGCTATCACTGGCAGATTGATAACAACAAGGATGCCGACGACTATGCCCCCCTCATCAATGCCCTCACCACCCTCGGACTGAGCGGCACCTCCTACCGTGAGGCCATCGCCCGTGATCTCGATGTNGATCAATGGCTCCGCGCCTTCGCAGCCCAGGTCCTCTGCGGCATNGGCGATAACTACAGCAGCGGNTCCCAGCACAATGCCCTCTTTTATATCCGGCCCACCGACGGGCGGATGATGTATTTCCCATGGGACATGGACTTCAGTTTCAATCGGGGTGCCACCAGCAGCCTGACCCCGAACAGCGACCTCGGNAAAATCATCGGNGCCAGCCCCGCNCACGAGCGCGCCTACTACGGCCATCTCAGGGACATTATAGATTCTGCCTTCAACACCCGCTACATGACTACGTGGGCCAACCACTACTCGTGTTTCCTGCCCACTGAGAATCTTGCTACCTACCTCAACTACATCAACAGCCGCCGCAACCACGCGCTGAACGCCATCAACAGTGCTGTCGCCCAGGTGCCCTTCCGCATCAACACCGCAAACGGCACCAGTACGAGCGAGTCTTCCATCACCCTTCGCGGAGATGGGTGGGTGGACATCCGCCGGATCCAGGTCGCAGGCGCTACCGCCCCCCTNNCCCTTACCTGGACCGACGACAACAGCTGGGAAGCAACCGTCCCNNTCCGCCCGGGNCCCAACGAGATCGTCCTTGAGGCCATAGGATTCAATGGCGAACTTATTGGCTCGAATACAATTAACGTCACCGGCACAAGCACACTTGTTCCCGCCTCGGCCACCAACCTTGCCGTTTCCGAGGTGATGTATCACCCGGGCCCACCCACAGATCCGGAGCTCCAGGCCGGTTTTCAGGACCAGGATGATTTCGAATTCATCGAGCTCGTCAACCTCAGTGAGACCCAGACCGTAGACCTCACCGGCCTCGCCTTTGTCAATGGGATCGAGTACCAGTTCCCGGACAACGCCACCCTCGGCCCCGGCTCACGGGCCCTTGTCACCGGACGCGAGGCCGCCTTTCTCGAACGCTACGGGGCCGGCTTCCTGATCCTCGGGAGCTACCAGGACGGCAACAGCAACAAACTCGCCAATGACGGGGAACGCCTTGTCCTCAACGACGCTTCCGGCACCCCCATCACAGACTTCTCCTGGGACCACAACGCTCCCTGGCCGTCCAGCGCAGACGGACTCGGCTTCTCTCTTGTTCTCATGGTACCCGGTAGCAATGACCCGGCGCTTCCCGGCAGCTGGCGCACAAGCGCCCTCTCCGGCGGCAACCCCGGCGCAAGCGATGCGATCGACCTGGCGGGCTGGCAGAGCGCCAACGGAGTCACCGACCTCCTTTCGGACGCCGATGGCGACGGTCTGCCTGCTCTTCTTGAATTTGCGAGCGGACAGGATCCAAACTTCGCCGGCTCCTTCGATCCTGTAAATGTCCAGCTCGAGGACACCGAGATTCCCCATGCCGCTGTCTCATTCCGCCAGCTCATAGGCGCCGATGAAGTCTCCTTCAGCGCCGAGGAGTCCACCAATCTCAACGAATGGACATCTGTCCCCACCTACCTCGGCCGAACCAACAACGGGGATGGCACCAGCTCGGTTTGGTTCCGTGGCAGCCTCCCCGCCTCCAGCCTGAAGGCCGGATACCTGCGTATCCTCGGAAGCAGAACTCCCTGAAAAACAGGGACGCCTGGATGCTCTCGGCTGTGCGAAGGCAGAAAAAGAGCCGGCCTCGTCCTCGTTGCCGGTTACGCTCCTTCTTCAGCTGCCGCAGAGAGCAGCCCCGGCGCCAATCCATCCTTCCCTGAATCCCTCTGGATCAACCGGGTTATTTCGAGCGCCACCTCCAGCGCCTCAGCTCCCTGCAACCCGGTCACGCCGGCCTCGCCCTGCCCGCTGACTGCATCCACGAAAGAGCGCAACTCCGCCACCAGGGGCTCGGCAGGCTCGATTTCCACTTCCGCCTGCTTGATTCCCCCGTCCTCGATCCAGAACACCTTGCCCTTCTGGTCCTGGTAGTCGAGGGAGAGGTAGCAGCTCTCCTGGAAAACCCTGATCTTGCGCATGCGCTCCGGGCTGATCCGGCTGGCCGTGACATTGGCCACGCAACCGTTTTCAAAACGCAGCCGTGCGTTGGCGATATCTTCGTAGCTGGTCAGAACCGGAATGCCCACCGCATCGATGCTGGCCACCGGCGAGCGAACCAGGTGCATGATCACTTCGAGGTCATGTATCATGAGGTCCAGAACCACTCCGATATCGAGACTGCGATTGGGAAAGGGAGAGAGCCGGTGGGCCTCGATAAAGCGGGGCCGGTCCAACCGGTCCTCAAGCTGGCGCAGGACCGGGTTGAATCGCTCGATGTGCCCCACCTGCAGCAGGCACTCAGTTTCCCCGGCAACCCTGAGCAACTCTTTCGCCTCTTCCTCGTTACCGGCGATCGGCTTTTCCACCAGAAGGTGCACCCCCCGCCGCATCAGCTCGGCACCAACTTCGAGGTGATAGCGTGTCGGCACCACNACACTCACCGCATCACANCGTTCCGCCAGGGCCTCGAGAGANGATACAACTTCGCCCCCGAACTCTTCAGCTACGGCCCGCGCCCGGTCCTCGTCGACGTCAAAAACGGCCTCCAGCCGCACACCTTCCAGCGATCCGTAGACTCTGGCATGATTGCGGCCCATGGAGCCGGTTCCGGCAACACCNACCCTGATTTCCATACCGCTTGTTGGCAAAATCAGCCNCTCCCNGCAAGCCTGAGGCCGTTTGCAACCTTGTCAGATCAAAAANTCTAAGGTTTCCTNGGGGAAGTCGTTTACACAGAAGATGAGTCTTCATGCCCAACTCAGCCCGGAAGCGGAAGCGCGCCTCGATGCCCAGCGGAGAAACTCCGTGATCACCTCCGTGGTCATCGCCCTTCTGATGATGGCCCTCGTGATCCTGATCCTTCTCTTTATTCTCCTCCCCAGCCTGATGGTCAACTCACCTACCATCGTGACCTACCAGGCAGGAGCTCCAGATGAGGACACCATGGAGCAGAAAGAGGTGAATCCGCAGATTCAGCGCAAGCCCTCGGCACCATCCTCCTCCATGGCCAAGGTCATCGCCTCGACCACCCCCTCGCCTACCGCGGTGCCCGTTCCNGAAACGGAAGCCGAGCCCA
Organism: Roseibacillus sp.; assembly: GCA_002721695.1. GTDB lineage: Bacteria > Verrucomicrobiota > Verrucomicrobiia > Verrucomicrobiales > Akkermansiaceae > Roseibacillus_B. The sequence goes on from PBLI01000042.1 coordinate 41,949, forward strand.
ACCTCGACTTCGGGAGCGGAGATGACTTCGGNCAGGGCTGGGGCAGCGGTGGCGATGGCGGAGGAGGAGGATTCGGAAACATCCCCGTGGCCATGCGCAAGCGCTGCTCGCCGGAGGACCGCATGCAACGCCTCAAGGAGAACGGAGGGAATGAGAAATGCGAGGAAGCCGTGATGAAGGCCCTGCGCTACTTCAAGGGGAACCAGGCCGGGGACGGCTCGTGGGGTGGTGCAAACAAGGTAGCCTACACCGGGCTCGTCCTCCTCGCCTATCTCGGACACTGTGAAACACCGCTCTCCGAGGAATTCGGAGAATCCGTGACCGCAGCGATCACTTTCCTCGTTGACACCGCCCAGAAGAATAAGGGCCGCCTCGCCTCCAATCCGCAGGACAAGCACTGGTGCTACTCGCATGCCATTGCCGCCTACGCCCTCGCGGAGTCTTACACCTTCTGCAGTCAGCTTGGCGTCAATTTGCCCAACCTCCAGAAGAGCGTGCAGGACAGCATCCAGTGGATCATCGACAATCAGAACAAGTCCGGCGGCTGGGACTACGCCTACGAGGAAGCCGGAGCACGCGGTGGCGACATGTCCATCACGGCCTGGCAGATGCAGGCTCTCAAGGCCGCGCTTCACACTGGCCTCGACTTCCGCAACATGAAGAGCTGCATCCGTGACGGCCTGAAATACTGTGAAAGCTGTCAGGCCAGCGACGGGGGCTTCGGTTACAGCGGCACCCGGGCGCTNGGCGATGGACACTCCACCCTGGTTGGCGCTGGCACCCTTTGCTTCCAGCAGCACAAGGGCGCTTCTAACTCCAATGCCCGCAAGGGGATCCGTTACATCGACAAGCAGTCAAAGTTCGACTACCAGAACGGACCCTGCAACCTCTACGAGCACTACTATTCCAGCCAGGCCGCCATCAACAACGGGGGCAAGAGCTGGGTGAAGTACAACGAGATGTTCCGCGACACCCTCCTCNACGCTCAGAACGGCGACGGATCGTGGCCTGCCCCACCCCAGCCCGGACCGGCCGCCCGCAATGACCCTGTCTACGTCACCGCCCTCGCCACCCTCATGCTTGAAGTCTACTACCGCTTCCTGCCCGGAACCGCGGCTGGCAAATAGATTTNCCNGTTCCTCCCGGCTGGGCTCCCTCCGGGGTCCTCCGCCCTTTCACCGGGAGNGTGAAGATGACNAGGCCGTGGTTCTGCTTGAGTAAGCATCGCAGAGGTGCTTTATATGCACATGCCCCGTTCCCTCGCCTTGGCCACCNCCCTGGCAATAGCTCTCCTCCCCGGGGCTATCCTCGCAGCTGGCAAGAAACCACCCGACTTCACCGTCAGCTTCCACCTGCAGGCCGAACCCGGTGACCGACACGCCTTCACGCAATTGACGGCCGGCAAGGAGGTAGCTTTCCGAAAATCGCCCGAGATNTCCACCAGCGATATCGTAGCCTTCCGCTCCTTCCCGGCCGACGACGGCAATTCCTACGGTGCCGTGTTCCAGCTCAGCAAGGTAGCCTCCGGACGCCTGCGCTCCATGAGCACCGCGAACCGGGGAAAACTCCTTCTCGCCGTGGTGAACGGACAGGTCCGCGATGCTGTCCTGATAGACAAGCCGGTCAATGACGGCCTCATTGTCATCTGGAAGTGGGTTTCGCTTGCTGAAGTCCGCCTTGCCGACCAGCATGTCCCCCGCATCGGCGAGGATCCCAAGGATTGGAAAAAGCGACTCAAAGAGCAGAAAAAGAAGAAGTGAACCGCCCGTTCAGCAGCCACTTCATTCTTATCCCTGCACTCGTNCTCAGCCTCACGCTGCCCGGCCCCGCCCAGCCCCTGAAGCTCCGNCTGCCCACCGACAATCGTGCATTGCTGGAGAGCCAGCCGGAAAATTTCTATATGTTCGTCTATCGCACCTTCGAGGGCGAGACCAGCAAGCCCTGGCAGGGAGGTAGTTACGGATTCGTCAGGAANCTGAGGCGCACGGAACAGGGAGTCGTTCCCACCCGCTTTCATGAGGGGATTGATATANGCCCCGTCAAGCGGGACTCGGCTGGCCGCCCCCTTGACGATGTCCGGGCGATTGCCCTCGGCAGGGTTGTCTACGTGCAGAACAGTGCTGGCGGAAGCAACTACGGCCGGTATGTGGTAGTCGAACATGACTGGGGACAGGGGCCCTTTCTCAGCCTCTATGCCCACCTCGCGACTGCAGTGGTGCAGGAAGGGCAACAGGTCGAGGCAGGCCACGTCCTGGGACGCATGGGCTATACCGGATCCGGAATCAACCGTGAGCGGGCTCATGTCCATCTTGAACTCAACATCCTCCTCTCTCTCCAGTTCGACGGATGGCACAAGATGCGCTTCGGCACCGAGAACAAGCACGGGATCCACAATGGCATGAACCTCGCCGGCCTTGACATCGCGCGTCTTCTTCTCACCCATCACCGCGACCCTTCCGTCAGCATTCCCTCCTTTCTGGCTACCGAGCCGGTTTACTACAAGGTCACCTGCCCCCGCCGGGGCAAACTCGAGCTGGCCGACCGCTATCCATGGATCCGGCGCGGCGCCCACCATCGGCCCAGTCCCTCGTGGGAGATCTCCTTCACCGCCGCCGGCTTCCCCCTGGCCATTGCACCGAGTCATCGCGAAGTCCCTAAAGCACTCATTACCTACGTCCGCACAACCCGGACCCGTCATGAGTATTTCACACTCTCCCGTGTCACCGGCACCGGCCGGCGGGCCAGCCTCTCCAAGAGCGGACTGCAGCACCTCTCCCTCATTACCGGGGAGTTCGAAAGGTAACAGGGACTCTCACCCACACCACTGCTTCTCGTCCCCTGTTATCGTAAGGTCACCTCGTTACCGCCGGCCACCGCGTCGTTTTCCACAATGTCCCTCGCCAACCCCGAGTCTGTCGCCTTGCCCCTCGAGCTTGCCGAGTTCGATGAGATCATTGACGTGCGAACTCCCTGCGAATTCGAGGAAGACCATCTGCCCGGCGCGCGAAACCTTCCCGTCCTCAGCAATGAGCAGCGTATTGAGGTCGGCGCCCTCTACAAGGAAAGCCCGTTTCAGGGACGCAGGCTGGGCGCCCGCCATGTCAGCGCATCGATCGCCCGCTTTCTGGCCGGCCCCTTGTCCGGAATGCAACCGGGGTGGAACCCTCTTCTTTACTGCTGGCGAGGAGGGCAGAGGTCCAGTTCATTCGCCACCGTCCTGCGGTCCATCGGCTGGCGCGCCCGCACCCTCGAAGGCGGCTATAAGGCCTACCGCCGCTTCGTCATGAAGGATCTCGACCGAATACTCACCGACCCCGTGCTGCAATTCCACATCGTCGGAGGGCTGACCGGAGTTGGCAAGACGCGGCTGCTTCAGGTCCTAGGGGACCAGGGGGCTCAGGTCATCGATCTCGAGCGCCTCGCCAATCATCGTGGATCGCTCCTTGGCGCTCTCGGAGAGCAACCCACCCAGCGCCGGTTCGAGAGCCGCCTTCACACCGCCCTTACCTCCCTCGACCGATCGCGACCGGTCTTCACTGAGGCCGAGTCAAACCGCATCGGCAGTGTTTACCTCCCAGCCGCCCTCTGGAGGAGGTTTGCCGACTGCCGGGTCATTGAGCTCACGCTGCCCGTGGCCGAGCGGGTCCAACTCCTCCTTGAGGACTACGAACACTTTCCCCGGGATCCAGNNACGCTCTCCTCTCTTGTCGAGCAGCTCCGGAAGCTGCGTGGACACAGGCAGGTGGAGGACTGGCATGCCCGGATATCCGAGGGACAGTGGCCGGAGTTTGTNACCTCTATCCTGGAGAACCACTACGACCTCTGCTACCGCCGCCCCGGATCCCCGCAATCCAATTACCAGGCTCCCGGGACACAACTTGCACTCCCCGATCGCTCCACGGAGAGCTTTCAGGCAGCCGCCCGCCACCTTCAAGAGCCCCAAGCAGACGGTTCTGCATGACGCCCCTCTTCGACGCGCACAACCACCTTCACGACCCGCGTTTTCGCGATCACCTCGNGGATCTCCCTGCCGCCATGCACGCTGCCGGCATCAAGCGTTGTGTCGTAAATGGCAGCTGCGAGGAGGACTGGCCCCTCGTCGTTGAACTGGCGCGCCTCTTCCCCGACCTCGTCCTGCCCTCCCTTGGGCTGCACCCCTGGAAGGTCGCCGCCCGCAGCCCGGACTGGCAGCACACCCTCGAGAACATGCTCTCCCCTTCCACCCCCAAGGCCTTCCTCGGAGAGTGNGGCCTTGATCTGTGGATGGAAGATNCTGCCTTCGAGGCGCAAAGGGAAGTATTTACGGTTCAACTGGGCATCGCGGCCCGGTACGATCTACCNCTCACCGTTCATTGCCTGCGGGCCTGGGGACCCTTGCTTGAGATCCTGCATAGTCACCCCCGTCCGGATCGGGGCTTCCTCCTGCATTCCTACGGCGGCGCTCCCGACCTGGTGGACGAGCTGGTCCACCTTGGAGCTTATTTTTCATTTTCCGGTCCGGCCCTGGCTAAAAACAGGCAGAAGGTCAGGGACTCTCTGAGCCGCGTTCCACTTCACCGCCTTCTCTGTGAGACAGATGCACCCGAAATGCTGCCCCCTCCCAGCTACCGGCCGCATGAAGCCCTTGACGCCCGTGGTGAAGCCTTAAACCACCCCGCGAACCTGCCCGCCATCGTGAACGGCGTCGCCCGCTTCCTCGGCCACTCCCCGACGACATTTGCCTCGGCCCTGGGAAGAAACTTTCATGCTTTTTTCGGCCTTCCATCGGGCCCCTGCGAAAACCTCCACGGAATCTGAACAGAGGGAGGATTTCGATAGGAAACCGCCCTTAAAAATGTTTGATTNNGNAGNATGTATCGCTCCANTTCNGTCAGATTGCTTCTCCTCTCGCTGGCATTTTCCGCGCCCCTCGCGGCGCAGCAGGGAGACCGGAAAGGTCACAACATGACCAGTTTCGTTCCCGAAGATGTCATCCCGCCCGCACCCTTTCTGCAGGTCGAGGAGGCTCTCAAGGCTTTCCAGCTCGCCCCTGGCTACGTGATCGAGGAAGTTGCCTCCGAACCGATGGTCGACATGCCCTGCATGCTCAAGTTCGACGGTGACGGGAAAATGTGGATCTGTGAACTGGTCGGCTACATGCCGGACGTCGACGGAACCGGCGAAGACATCCCNCAGGGACGCATNGTGGTCCTCACCGACACCGANGACGATGGCAAGGTNGACAAGCGCACGGTCTTCCTTGATAAACTGCTGCTNCCTCGCAGCATNTACATCCTTGATGACGGCATCCTCTGGGCCAACCAGGAAAGCCTCTTNTTCCAGGGGCGCAAGGGCAGCAAANCTGTCGGTGAGCGGGTCATCGTGGACAAGGACTACGCGCGTGGTGGAAATGTAGAGCACAAGGCCAACAGCCTTGTCCTCGGACTCGACAACTGGATTTACAACGCCAAGTCCGATCGGCGCTACAAGAAGATAAGCGGGGAATGGGTCATGGAGCGGACCCCGTTCCGGGGGCAATGGGGAATCGACCGTGATGACTACGGGCGGCTTTTTCACAACAGCAACAGCACCCTCCTGGTGGGGGATTACACCTTTCCGAACGCGGTTTANGGGAACACGAACTCCAAGATGAAGGCNGGNATTTCGGCCCGNATCAGTAGCAACCGGGTGTGGCCCATCCGGGTCACNCCGGGCGTGAACCGGGGATACCAGCGCAACACGGTTTCCCCGGAGAACTACAAGCTCATCAATGCCACCGGAGCCTCGGGCCTGACCATATTCCGTGCGCAGGGTCTGGGTGAGAAGCTCTATGGCGCCGCCTTCATCACCGAAGCGACAGGCCACCTCGTGAAGGCGATCACCTTCAGCGATGGCGATGGCAAGCTGGTTGGCGAACATACCTTCGGCGAAAAGGAGTTCCTGGCCTCCACGGACGAACGCTTCCGTCCCGTCAATGCCTACACTGCTCCCGATGGGTCCCTGTATATTCTTGATATGTANCACGGGATCATTCAACACCGGACGTATGTGACCTCCTANCTCCGCAAGCAGATCCTGAGCCGCGGGNTGGACAAGCCCGGCAAGGGCCACGGCCGTATNTACCGGGTCCGGCACAGAGACAAACCGCGAGGTCCGGCACCCAGTCTCGAAAAACTCTCGGCGGCCGAACTGACAGCCTATCTGAATCATCCGAACGGCTGGTGGAGAGATTCCGCCCAGCGTCTCATCGTCGAACGCGGTGACCAGGATTGCGAGGCTCCTCTCGAAAAAATCCTCTCCTCCGATAACTCCCTGGGACGGCTCCACGCCCTCTGGTGCCTCGAGGGNCTGGGCCTTCTCAAGGCCAGCCATATCGCAGGTGCGCTCAANATGAACGANGAGAAGCTCTCTTCCTCGGCTCTCATGGCCGGCCTCTCNCTCAATGAACGGGAAAAGAACGCCCTCCTTCCAGCTCTCAGGAATTTCAAAACCGGTGCCGAGTCAGCCATTTACAAGGCCCGCCTCCTCGCTGAGACGGGCAGTCCCCANGCCCTCGACGAACTGGTCAAGGAGCTTACCGTCAGCGGGAAGAGGCCCCTTGTTCGAGAAGCCGCCTTCACCGGCCTCAAGGACCGGGAAGCAGTTTTCCTTGGGGTGAACAACGGACGCTACAGCGACAGCAGCCTCGATAAGTGGCTCCAGGAAGCCCTTCAAAAGAACGAAAACAAGGTCAAGCCGCCCAGCATCAGGGGAGAGCACCTGGCCTCCTTCCAAAGGGGTGAGAANCTCTACATGNGACGTGCCGCCTGTATCGGCTGCCATGGTGCTGACGGTNCTGGNCTGCCCAATCTGGGCCCCCCCCTGGANGAATCCGACTGGGTCAATGGGGACCCGGGGCGCCTNGCCAAGGTTCTGCTCCACGGCCTGCAGGGACCNATCACCGTTTCCGGNAAGCGCTATACTCCGCCGGCAGCNATGCCCGGACTTTCGATGAACCCGACNGTGTCGGACAAGGANATCGCTGACATCATCACCTTCGTCCGGCATGCCTGGACCAACAGGTCGGGATCCATTGGAGAATCCTTTATCAAGGAAGCCCGTGTCAAATCAAAGGCCCAGGGTGGAGTCCCCTACACCGAGCAACAGCTCAACTAGGAGCTCNTNCCTNCAGTNATCCTTTTTCCCGGGNCCNGCCNCAGGGAGTCAACGCCTCCGGGGGATCCATGTCCCGGAANGGCTGCATCTGCCGGGTGCGCCCCGCCTAGCCCTTCCACTCTCCTGCCTGCCGGAATTTCTGGTAGCGGGCTTCCAGCATTTCCTCTACCGGGAGCCTCTCGAGCTTTTCTATTTCTGCGAGGAGAGCGGACTTGAGACTGGCTGCTGCTCTTCGCTGATCATGATGAGCNCCCCCGACCGGCTCGGGGATAACCTNATCAACCAAACCCATCCCGGCCAAGTCACCGGCCGTTAGCTTCATGGCCTCCGCAGCCTCCGGCGCGTGCTTCCGGTGCTTCCACAGGATCGCCGCACACCCCTCCGGGCTGATCACGGAATAATAGGCATTTTCCAGCATGAGTATACTGTCAGCCACCCCGATACCAAGAGCGCCACCCGAGCCACCCTCACCGAGCACCACTGCGATGATGGGTGTCCGCAGGTCCATCATCTCCCGCAGGTTGCGCGCAATCGCCTCCGCAATGTTGCGTTCTTCAGCTCCAATACCGGGAAAGGCCCCAGGGGTATCGATCAGGGAGACCACCGGGATCTTGAACTTCTCGGCCAGCTTCATGAGCCGGAGCNCCTTGCGGTATCCTTCCGGATGCGCGCTCCCGAAGTTCCGCTCCAGGTTCTCCTTCGTATTCCTGCCCTTCTGGTGCCCNATCACCATGCAGCGCCGACCCTCCAGCATTGCAAACCCGCCCGGCATGGCGGCGTCATCCCCTACCAGACGATCCCCATGCAGTTCACAGAAATCGTCGAAGGCATCGTTGAGGTAGTCGAGCATGAACGGTCGGCTGACATGTCTTGCAATCTGGACACGCTGCCACGGGGAGAGATNTTCGTAAATGCGGTTCCGTAATTCCGTCAACTTGACCTCCAGAGCCTCGATTTCAGAGCTGAGGTCGATTTCCTGCGACCGAGCTTTCTCGCGCATCTGGCTCAGCTCATCCTCGAGTTCCGCTATCGGTTTCTCGAAATCAAGGGGTTGGGGACGCCCACTAGTATCCTTCATGCCTTCGTATTCTACTCGTTTCCGAAACGGACTTCCACCTCGTTTCCAACCCGCAGGAGAAGCGCCAGCTCCTCCATGTCCGGCNCAGAGAGAAAAAAGCCCCTTCCCCCATCTTCTTCCTTATTCGGGTCCCCCTGCCTGATCTGCAGGCCCCGGTGATCCAGAATCAGGACTTTCCGGGCAGTGCGATAGCTCTCGAACCTGACCGGGGAGACGCTGCGGCCATTTTCCAGAATTCCGATTTTCTGGCCGATCTTCGCCCGCAAGGTTNCCCGGGAGTCNCTGGTACGNGCGTTGAGAAGGTTGTAGGCCTTCAGGAGGCGTCCTTCCCTGTACAGGCTCAGCATCTTACGGGCTACATCGATCTTTATGTTGAACTTAAGCGGCAGCAGTACCAGTTCATCCCCGGGGTAGAGTTTGTCCATCTGCTGAAGGCCATTCATATGCATGATGCAGTCCAGCGTCGTCTCATGCTCAGCTGCAATCCTCGTGAAGTTGTCGCCAGGCTTCACTGCATAAGTCGTCTTACCGTTCATCTCTTCGGTCGACAGCAGGTCATCGAGGTTAAGCTCTCCGAGAATACGCCGGGCCTCCCCCGCTGGGCTCGAGGAGGGATAGACGCCCACCAGAAACTCAAGTTTCTCGCGCGCTTCCTCAAACTGCCCCGTGGCAAGAAGCTCCCGTGCCCGCTCAAAGGCTCCTTCACCAGGCCTCACAACTGGCACATTCCCGCCCGCTCCCTCAGCGGTCGGAAGCTGGGGCACGACAGTCTCNTCCCTCAGGCGCTCCACCAGGAAAAAGGTCGCCGCCAACACTCCAAGCACCAGCAATGCAGCGAAAACCTTGATGATGGTCATCATTGTCGGNCACGGGCAGGCATCGAATTACTGGAAGANCGCTAGAGCAGGCCCTTGCGCTTGAAGTCGAAGGCGTTGATCTCCGAACTCTTGTCAACAATCTCGACGATGAACCGAAGGAGGCTTATCTCCCACGCATCGTCCACTCCCTCGATCACCACCTGCATTGGGTTGCCCACTCGTCGTGCATCTTCCAGAACTCGCTCCTTCACCGCCTCCAGTGAGTCATGAAGCAGTTCCTCCCTNACCTCACCCCGCTTGAACTGGTAGTTCAGGAGAGCAATCTTCGAACCTTGCTCCATCANCCACTGATGGAACCTCTTCGCNTCATCCCCGAACCCCTCGAACTCGATCCCATTGTAGGCCTCGGGCTTGATAATCGTCGGCTGGTTCGCTTCGACCTCCCCACTGCGGATGCGAACCCGCCCGACCGAGTCCATCAACTCGCTGAGCAGGAGAAACTCAAAGCGCGTGCTTCCAAAAGTATCAATCCGGCGGTCCGGTTCATACAGGACGCTGGTCGTCTCCAGCGCGTATTGGATATCATCTGGGGAATACATTCTCCGTCCTCATCATCGCGCACCTCAGCGCTCCTGACAACGAAAAGGGCAGGNCCGTCCGGACCCGCCCCGTTCACTGAAATTCAGCCGCAAATTGGTCAGGAGGAGGATTTGTCGACATAATCGATGATATCTCCAACCGCAACGAGCTTCTCCGCCTGNTCATCGGGAACCTCGATCTCGAACTCTTCCTCGATAGCCATGACCAGTTCCACCGCATCGAGGGAATCGGCCCCGAGGTCTTCAATCATTTTCGCCTCCCGCGTGACCTGTTCGGCATTTACTCCGAGCTGCTCCACGATGATGTCCTTGATCTTGTCTTCGCTTGAATCTGCCATGTATGCTTCCCTGTTGGTTGCNTGTAGTTGGCTTAGCGTCGCTTCCTGCCCTTGGCAACCCTGAAAAACCTACTCCTTCTCTCCCTCCTTGCCTTCTCCGACTCCCTCCTGCTCCAGCTCGTCTTCTTCNTCCTCCGCCAACTCAATCAACTCCCCTTTGAAGTTNTCGAGAATCCGCTGGAATAGCGCCTCCGCCGGCGCACCATCTTCCTGCGAGAACTGCCCATAGACCATCCCGTCAACCTTCGCTTTCTGCAAGTCATCGTCCTCCCCACTGCCGTCCAGCTGGTAGAACACATAGGCAAGCCCCTTGGTNTCCCACTTNCGCTTGTCGATCCGGCGCATCGCGGCAAACGGAATACGCATCCCGTTCGGAGCATGATAAGATTCATCATCGGCCTTCATCGACCGCCGCGACGTTCTGACCAGCAATGCAGATGTGATCAGGAGGAGCACCCCGCTCCCGATGCCCCAGTAGAGCTGATCCCGGATCTTTCCGGCCTCGTAACTCTTCTTCGGCTTCGCTGAGCTCCAACCCCTCTTGTCCGTATAGCTGGCCCAGAGGGGAGGGATGAGTTTTTGACCCTCTTCCGCGTGTGCCTTCTCGTAGCCCGCGTAATCCACCAGCTCTTCCGGCCANGGGGCGTCGGAGTCCACGCCGTCNGGAAGCATCCCCTTCTCGTCCGGGAATCCGATCTTCTGCTCTCTCGCAAGGGCCTCCCATTCGGCCCCCGACTTGTTGGCAGCCACATGCTCCGCAAACATCCTCTCGGCCTCCTCGAAGGCCTCNTAGGTAAAGAATGCCTCATTTTTCTTGGGCCATCCGAACTTCCAGTCCTTGAGAAANAGAACCAGGAACACTCCNAACATGACCACCATGGCTCCGGCCCTCAGNTAGAACCACCTNGTGGGTCGNCATACGATCGTCTCCGCTTCGCTCATTCCCGGGTCGAAACTGCCTGCATGACTGCTTCAGTTCAAGCGCTCAATCTATCAAGGGGCGCATTTTCGCAGCCTCCTTCCGCACTTTTCCCCTTTGACAATTCTCCCGCTACAGTCGACCTCTCCCTCGTGAGCTTTGCCGCCCGCTTTGCCGAATCGGATCGTCCCNGATCACCGCTTCTAAGACGATTCGAGTCCCTCCTTGCTCCCTGTCCGGCAACACGTCTCGAGAAACTCGCCCAACAGAGCTCTGCCCTTTCCCGGCGNCATTTTGGTCGNACGATGCGCCTCTTCGCNCCACTGTATCTTTCCAATGAGTGTGTGAACAACTGCAGCTATTGCGGTTTCTCACGGGACAATCCGATTCTTCGCACCACTCTCACTCCGGACCAGGTCGAGGCCGAGGCACGCCACCTGCACACCCTTGGATTCCGCAATCTTCTCCTTGTTGCCGGGGANCATCCCAGGTTCGTCTCGGATGGATATCTNCAGGAATGCCTGCGCCGCCTCGCTCCNTTCATTCCTACTCTCGGAATCGAGGTCGGNCCCATGAAGGACGCCCAATACTCCGAGCTAGTCNCCTGCGGAGCCGAGGGCCTCGTAGTCTACCAGGAGACCTACCACCGCGAAAACTACACCCAACTGCACACGTCGGGACCGAAGAAAAAATTCGACTGGCGCCTCGACTGNCCCGAGCGCGCTTACGCTGGTGGTTTCCGGAGGATCGGAATTGGNGCACTCTTCGGACTGTCACCNTGGCGCACCGAGGCTCTCGCCCTCGCCGCCCACCTCGAGCACCTNTANAAGCACTGCTGGAAGGCNCAGTTNACGATATCCTTTCCGCGTCTNCGCCCTCACGCAGGNAACCACCANCACCAGGCCGATCCCGCACTCACGCTNTCCGACCGGGANCTCGTCCAGCTCATCTGNGCCTTCCGCCTTACCTTCCCACAGCTTGGCATCGTCCTCTCCACCCGCGAACCAGCGGCTCTGCGCGACAGGCTGTTCCACCTCGGGGTCACCCACGCCTCCGCCGGTTCCCATACCGAGCCCGGTGGTTATACCGGGGCTGGAACCGAGGACCTGCATCGCACCGTCAGGGGACGGAGGGTTGAACTCGAACCCGCCGAGCGAGTGGCGGGCTGCAGCCAAAGCAGGGCTACCCCNCAGTTCGAGATCGATGACGAACGCTCAGCAGCCACCATCGCCCACCAGCTCCGGGAAACTGGACTGGATCCCGTCTGGAAAGACTGGGACAGCGAGATTCTCGCCCCCGCCTGACCCATCCCGGGGCCACCACGATGCAGATCACTCTCAACGGAAAAGCACACCNCCTCGACGGCGAGCCNACCGTGGCTGCTTTGCTCAACACCCTTGGGCTTGCNGAAAAACCCGTCGTGATCGAACTCGATGGTGAGGCCCTCAGCCGCGCCGATCATTCCCGTGTCCCGCTATCGGAAGGCGCCCGGGTCGAAATCATCGTCCTCGCAGCCGGGGGTTGAGGTTCCCGGGGCCTTTCCGGCCTCAGTCCTCCCTTCCGCCTCTCCACTTCGCCACCCCNTGCAGGAGATCCTTCACCTTCGCCAACGCCTCGTGCCCGTCCGGATTCTCCAAGGATTCCGCCAACTCCAGCCAATCGCCGTGCAGGGAATCGTAATTGGTCAACCCGAGGAGAAACTCGTGACCCGGAAAAAAGCTCTCCTCCCTCACCTGCTCCTCCGCCTTGAGNAACTGCCTCGCGAGATCTCCAGCCTTCCCGCTCTCTCCCAGATCTTCCGCCATCAGCATCCCCGCCAGCAANCAGAACGGATACTCCTGCACTACCCAGCCACTTGGAGCCCNGTAGTCCTCCATCGCCCTTGCCAGGACAGGAAAGACATCCAGCAGCATTTCCGTCAGCGGTGCCTGTTCCAGCGCCCGCCCGGCCTTCACCAGGGAACAACACACGTAGTTCACGATCACGACCGGATCGAGACCTGGNTCCTGGTGCAGGAACTTGGCTGCCACCGCACCGCTGAAGAGTTTAAAGCGTACAAATCGCTCCTCCTGTGACTCCTCNTCGGCGCACCCCCGCTGGGCAATCCCGAATACCTCAAACCACTCCGGGTCAACGACCTCCGGAACATCTTTCNGGCGGCGCACCTCACAGCACAGTTCCATGCATCTCCCACCCCCTGTCTCGCCGGGCAGGAAAAGCCGGAAGTCCTCCTCGGCCACTTCGCCACAGGCGAACTCCAGAAGATCATCGAGCCGGGCCTTCACTGCATCACGATTCTGTGAATTCCCTCCCGAAGGGGAAGGCTTATTTGCCCTCCTCACTTTTTCCCGGGGGATAAATTGCCCAGCATCTGCTCCCACCAGTTCTTTCCCCGCTCCTCNGGAGCCAGAACACGCAGCTTATTCTCCATGGCCTTGAAATCGACCCTTGCCGCGCGNCCCCAGAACTCACCGTCAACTTCCACCGGGACTTCCCGGTCACACTCCACCGTCAATCCCGACGTCTGGTAGTATTCCACCAGCTTGCCGTCCGCCTCGAACCCTCCCCGAGCCACCGATCCCAGAGATCCGAGGGCCGCCTTGTATCCTGCCTCCTTGTACACGAGGACGTCGAGCAGGTCGTCCGCATTATCGGCCTTCCCGAAGAGACGCAGCTGCCCCCCGTAAAGTGCACCGTTGCCCAACAAGACGCAGGCCCCTTCCGCGACCTCACCCTCATCAAAATACACCGTCATGCGAGGCGGCTTCGACCCCAGCACCTTCACCGCCGAGAGAATGTAGGCCAGCGGACCCAGCCGCCGCTTCGCCTCGACCGAGGTCTCCTCGATCACCTGCGCATCNAACCCGACTCCTGCCATTTGCACGAAGGGCGTCCCACGCACCTCAAAGAGATCCACCTCCCTCACGTGCCCGGCATCAATCACCTCCAGGGCATCCTTCAGTTGTGAAAAGGGGATGTGCAGCTCACGCGCAAAGACATTCATGGTCCCGGTCGGGAGGATTCCCAAAATAGTCTGGGTCCCGGTCAGGCCTCTGACTACCGCATTGAGCGTCCCATCTCCTCCCGCGGCCACCACCACGGGCTCCCCCTCCTCCGCAAACTTCCGCGCCAGCTCCGCCGCCTCCCCACCACTGTTGGTCGCATAAATCGCAAAACGTGGGGCATGCTCCATCACGAAACGCCGGGCTCGCTTCGCCCGTTCACTACGGGCCCGGGGATTCAGAATCAGGGGATACCTCGGTGGCACGCTCACGATGCAATCCCTCCCATAAAGGAGCCCCGGTCACCAAGCACAATTCGTTTTACCATCAACCTTCCCTCCTTCCACCTGGCTGAATACCAATCCGCTGCAGCTCTTCCTTCACCCGCCCGATCGGCAGTCCTACCACGTTCTCATAGGAGCCCTCGATCTTGTCAACCAGCATCTCTCCGTGTTCCTGAATCGCGTAGCCCCCCGCCTTGTCCATCACATGAACCCGCTCCATGTAGTCCTTGATAACTTCCTCTCCCAGCTCATGAAACCGAACCCAGGTCACCTCAAAGAATGCATGCTCTTCTTCTCCATGGCACAGGCATACGCCGGTGCACACTTCGTGCACCCGTCCGGAGAGACGTTCCAGCATGCCTGTCGCCTCCACGATATTGCGAGGCTTCCCCATGGCCTCCCCGTCCAGGCCAACCATCGTATCCGCTCCCAGGACGACCCCCTCGGGATACCGTGCCGCAATATCCCTCGCCTTCAACGCGGCATTGGCTGTGCAAAGTTTACGAAATGGATACTTGCCCGGGGGCCATTCCTCTGCCTCCGCCTCGTGCACCTCGAACGCATAACCGGCCTTCGCCAGCAAATCCCTTCGACGTGGTGATCCAGACGCCAGAATGAAGCGCATACGCACAGTTTGAGACTAGCTCTCGATCGCAAGTATCAGGATCAACAGAAGAAAGGTTGCCACTCCCACCGAGAGCAGCAGGGTCTTGAGCGTGATGCCCTGGGGAAATTCCAGCCCACGCCCTTCCCCTTCGCGACGCGGATCTGCTTCCTCAAACATCTGGTGGCGCTCCACCTTGCCATCCTCCGGCCGGAATTTCGGAAAACCTCCGTGTAAATTCCGCCCCCGTTTTTCCGCATTNTCCAATNCCGACATCTCCAACCTCCGGCCNGTCTGGGGACGCAGNCGCCCGGGCTGAGANTCTCCCCCTTCCACAGGAAGNCGAATCACTTCATCCCGANTGACCTCCTTCCCTCCACTGCTGGGCATCGTGGGCATCTTGAGCCGGTGCAGCGCCACTTCGCTTCCGCACTCCGGGCACGATCCCCGGCTCGCCGTAGACGCCATCATGAACCATGTAGCGCACTTCCAGCACTTCACCCGTTCGGACGGGACGGCTCGGGGCTCCAGCTCCCCCATTGGCCGCACGTCCATACCCATCGATTTGGTTTCTATTTTCAGACTATCAGCCTGTCAATTATTCGACCTGCTACTTATTCACATCCAGGCCCACCNGTGAGATCTCATTTTTCACCTTGCCATCATCCTCCCTCCTAATACTGTTCTTTTGAACACAATAACGGTCTGGATACTTCCCAATACTCTCCTCTGAAACCTGACCTTCCCACCCTGCGTCGGCAGCTGCGGGAGAGGTTTCCTCAAGCTCACCAAGGGAAGCAGCTCCTCGCTCCTGCCCAGCCTCTCTCTCCNCGNATTCCGGCCTTTCCTGNCGGAGCCATCTCCGAGCTCACTCCTCTCCACCCCTCCTCCGGGCTCTCTCTCATCCTCTCCGAACTACTTCAAAACGAAACGCCCGCCAACCACTGTGGTCTCCCGACCCGGGACGAACCCCTCGCCCTGATAGACGGCCGCGACTCCTTCGATCCGGCTTCCTTCGGCCCTGTCCCCTGTTCCCGTCTCCTCTGGCTTCGTTGCCGCGATACCAATGAGTCCCTTCGCTGCTGCGACCTTCTCCTGCACGACGGCAATCTCCCNCTCCTCGTCCTAGATCTCCTCCTCAACCCCATCGAGGAAGTGCACCGCATCCCTGCCTCCTCCTGGTACCGCCTCCGCAATCTCGCCAGGAACTCAGGATCCTCTCTCATCATCTTTACTCCCAAGCACGTCGTCCCCTGTGCCGCCCTCCAGATCACCTTCGAGTCCACCTTCAATCTCCCCGACCTCGAACGCAACCGCGAGGACCTGAGCCTCATCTCCTTTCAGGAAAAAACCATTTCCCGAAGCTCGTGAGAACACTTCTCCCGGGAAAACACATCCCGACTTCACGACCTCCTACTCCCGAGCATTACCCTCCGAATGTACGCCTGTACCCACGTCCCCTCTTTCCCCCTCACCATTCTTCTCCGTGACGACCCCGAGATGTCAGCCGGGCCTGCTGCCCTCGTGGGCACTGCAACCGGTCCTTTCTCCGCTACCGGGCAGGCCAGCTCCGCACCACTCCTTCTTGCTGTCAACCCTGCCGCCGCCCACTACCGCGTCACTNCCGGCCTGACCACCACGCGAGCCCTCTCCCGCTGCCCTCAACTCTCCCTTCTTTCCCCCGACCCCGCCCTNGAGCGCCTCCACCAGGACGCCCTGCGCACATACATCTCCTCCCTTGGACCCGATTTCGAGGAAACCAATCCCGGCACCTTCCTCCTCGATCTTCTCTCTCTGCCCCACGCTCTCACCGCCCCTCTCCACTGGATCGAACAATCTCTCGGCAAGGCCATTCCTCTTCGCCTCCCGATCCGAATCGCCCTCGCTCCCACTCCAGANCTGGCCCTCCTCGCCACCTCCAGCCCGATCCTGCGTTCCTCCCTGGAAGTCCATCCGGAGCCCGCCATTCACGCACAGTATTCACCATGCACCATCCGGGCTCTCTCCGACCTGCCCCTTTCCTGCGTGAGCACGGACTGCCACCGCGAAGGAGAAGAAGGACTGAAACGCTGTACGCTGGACAGCCAGAGCAGCAACATTCTCTCCCTCTGGGGTATCGATACCCTCGGCCAACTCGCTGCTCTCCCACGCCAGGGACTTGCTGAACGACTCGGCTCCGAAGCCGCCCTCCTCCANGANGTCCTCCACTGCAGGTATCACCGCCTCCTCAACCTCCACCGCGCCCCCCGGGACTTCTCCCTCGCACGCGACCTCGAATACCCTCTTGAGACACTGGAACCTCTCCTCTTCCTTCTGCGCCGTGGCCTCGAAACTCTCTGCTCGCGCCTTCATTCCTCCCAGCGCGCCGCCATTGCCGTCAAACTCGCCCTCACGTTCGACGACGGCAACCTGCACCTGCGCGAACTACGGCTCCCCGAACCCGCCTGCAATCCACCCACTCTTCTCCGGGTCCTCCACAGCCATCTCGATACCGTGCGCGCTCCCGCGCCTGTGACAGCCTGGTCCCTCTCCCTCACTCCAACCTTGCCCGGGGAAGCCCAGCACAACCTCTTTGAGCGCTCCCTGCGAGACCCCCACAAGTTCGCAGATACCCTCGCTCGTCTGGAGGCCTTTCTCGGGACAGGCCGCCTCGGCACCCCGTACCCCATCGACACCTACAAGCCGGACAGCTTCGAACTCCGGGATGCGAGCCCCGTGATCCCGTCCTCCGGACGAAGCCCTCTCTCTCAACATTCTCCAGTACGTGGGACAGAATTTTCCCCGGTCACAGGCAAACAAGCTCCGGCTGCAACCACAGCCCTGCCGTTGAAGAGATACCGACCGCCTCTCCCTGTCCATGTCGCTNCCGAGCCCGGAGATCGCTTTCCCCGTCCCCTCGCTCTCCTCACCGGTCCTCACCCCGGCTCCATCTCGGTCGTGCACGGCCCGTTTCCCCTCTCCGGCCAATGGTGGGATCCCATCGAACGGTGGCAACGCGTCGAGTGGGATCTCCAGCTCACGAACCGGATTCTCCTGCGCCTCTCCCACCAGGCACCCCATTGGTTTCTCGAAGGGGTCTATGGATAAACCTGACCCCGCAGGTCCGAAAACCATTATACGTTCCCATTTTTACCGAACTCCACGCCCGTTCCTGTTTCTCCTTCCTGCGCGGTGTCAGCCATCCGGAAGAGCTGATTCGTCGTGCCGCCGAACTTGGCTATGACGCCATCGCCCTCCCCGATCACATGGGCGTCTACGGTTCTGCCCGCGCCCACCTTGCTGCCCAGCAACATGGTCTTCGGGCTCTCGTGGGAGCCACGGCTGAAATCCCTTCATGCCCCGGGGGTCAAGGCCCGGGGCCTGTCATTCACCTTCCCCTCCTCGTCAAAAACCGCACCGGTTACCAGAACCTCTGCCGNCTTCTCACCGATCTCCATTGTGGCCCTCGGGACATCTCTCCGCCNTCCAGGGACTCCCCTCCTGCGCAGGGCCACACAAATCCCCTCCAGGCCCCTGGACACCANCTNCTGTCCGACAGATGTAGCGGCCTTGTAGCTCTTCTCACTCCCGAATCCCTCCTGCAGGGAAATCCTCCCCGGAGTATCCTCCTCAAGGCAGCAACCTGGCTTCGTGATACCTTCGGACCCAGAAACCTCTACCTCACTCTCACTCGTCACCATGTTCGCGGAGAGGAACGTCGCAACCGGGCTCTCGTCGACCTCGCCGATCACCTTGGAATCCCTCTCCTCGCCTCCAACGCTCCTCTCTTCACTGTCCGGCGCGACCGACTCCTTGCCGACGCTCTGACCTGCCTTCGCCATCACACCACCCTTGACCAGGCGGGAACNCTCCTCGCCGCAAATCCCGAAAGGTACCTCAAGCACCCCCGACAGGTTTCCAACCTCTTTCGTGATCAACCCGAGGCGCTTCTCAATACCCAGCGCCTCGCCGATCGCCTCCAGTTCACTCTCGCCAACCTCGGATACCAGTTTCCGTCCTACCATGAGGACGGACGGCCGCTCCCGCCGGGGGAAGAAGGCAAACTCCTGCGGGAACTGACCTTCCGTGGCGCACGCAAGCGCTACCAGAAGGTCACCCGNAAGATTCGCGGACAACTTGAGCATGAANTCNACCTCATNACCCGNCTCGGTTTTTCCGGATACTTTCTCATCGTCTGGGAACTGGTTCAGTTCGCCAANTCCCAGGGNATCCTCTGCCAGGGNCGGGGCTCGGCNGCCAACTCCGCAGTCTGTTANTGNCTTGAAATNACCGCCTGCGANCCNATTGGNGGGGGCCTNCTNTTNGANCGNTTCCTNTCCGAGAACCGCAGNTCCTGGCCCGACATNGACATCGATTTCCCTTCCGGTGAACGCCGGGAATCCGTCATCCAGCACGTCTACCGGAAGTATGCTCCCCGGGGCGCAGCAATGACCTGTAATGTGATTACCTACCGTCCCCGTTCCGCCTTCCGCGACATGTCCAAGGTTCTGGGATTTCCCGACTCCATCGCCAACCGCTTTTCCGATCTCTCATCCGCTCCCAGGGTGCACGACCATCCCTCTCCGAGCCAACCCTCACGCACTCTTACGGGTGCAGCATCTTCCCCGGTGAACAGTTCATCATCCACGGTTTCAATGGAGAACTACTATCCGAAGGGAAAGGTCGCCAACCTCGAAGGCACCTTCGAGCAGGCTGGCATACCGGTCGACCACCCCCGTTTCAAACCGCTTCTCCACCTCTACCGGGCGGCCCTCTCCCTCCCCCGGCACCTGGGTCAGCACTCCGGAGGCATGATCATCTGTGACAACGGCCTCGATTCCATTGTCCCTCTCCAGCCGGCCGCCATGCCCAACCGCACCATCGTGCAGTGGGACAAGGACGACTGCGAGGATCTCGGCATCGTAAAAGTCGATCTTCTCGGCCTGGGCATGCTTGCTGCGATGGAAGACAGCCTCCGCATCTGCCACCAGCGCGGCAAGAAAATCGATCTCGCTCACATTCCCTACGATGATGCCGCCACCTACGACCTCCTCTGCCGTGCCGACACGGTAGGCACCTTCCAGGTCGAGTCCCGCGCACAGATGGCCACCCTGCCCGTCATGCAGCCAAGAAATTTCTACGATCTCGCCATCGAGGTTGCCCTTATCCGACCCGGCCCGATCGTGGGTGAACTCGTCCATCCCTATCTCAACCGCCGCAACGGCCTTGAGAAGACCGACTACATCCACCCTTCCTTCGAACCTGTCCTGGCCCGCACCCTCGGCGTTCCCCTCTTCCAGGAACAGGTCCTCCGCATGGCCATGATCATTGCTGGCTTCGACGGAGCGGAAGCCGACGAACTGCGCCGCGCCATGGCCTTCAAGCGCTCCGACGAACGCATGGAATCTATCACGGCCAAACTACGTCTCCGCATGTCTGAACGCAACATCGACATTGCGGTCCAGGAAAAGGTCGTCCAGGCCATCGGGTCCTTCGCTCTCTACGGCTTTCCCGAAAGCCACGCCATCTCCTTTGCGCTCATCGCCTACGCGTCGTGCTGGCTCAAGGTTCACCACCCGGCGGAATTCTTCGCCGGCCTCATCAACAACCAGCCCATGGGTTTCTACTCGGTCGCCACCCTTCTCCAGGATGCCCGCCGCCACGGAATCCGCAGCAGGCCGGTTTCCGTCCTCCACTCCTCCTGGGAAACCCTCGTCATCGAGCACGAGGGACGGGACAGCCTCCGCCTCGGGCTCCACCGCCTCAAGGGGCTCTCCACTGCCACTGCAGAGCGTATCCTGGAAGCGCGCTCCCATGCCCGTTTCGCCGACCTGTCGGACTTCCTTCGCCGCGTCCTGCCCAACAGGAAGGAGCGCCGCCTCCTCGCCGCATCGGGGGCCCTCAATGACCTGCCCGGGATAAAACACCGTCGAGACGGCCTCTGGCAGGTGGAAAAGGATCCTCCCGACGACTTGTTCGCTCATCCCGGCACCCGGGCCGCCAGAGAGACGGCCTCCGGCCCCAGCACGTCGAAAAAAAATCGCTCTCCTGCCACTCCACTCCGCAGCATGACCGCTCTCGAACGCTTACATGCCGACTATGCAACCCAGGGCCACACTACCGGACCGCACCCCATGGCCCTGTGGCGCCGGACCTTCCGGTCAAACTCTCCACCAACTGACTCTCTCCCCTCACCACCTGCTGCCTCACCTCTCCGCGCCGTCGACTTTCGTGCCGTCCCCCATGGCCAGCACATCACTTGCGCCGGACTCGTCATCTGCCGGCAACGACCCGGCACGGCCAGGGGGCACTGCTTTCTCTCCCTTGAGGACGAAACCGGCATTGCCAACCTCTTCATCCCCCGTGACACCTTCCACCGCCACCGCCTTGTCCTCACCTCCGAGCAATTCCTTCTCTGCCATGGAAGAATGCAGACAGGCGAAGGCGATACCCACACCCTCTACACCACCGCGGTGGAACCCTTACCCTTCCCCGCTGAAATCGATACCACCAGTCACGACTTTCATTAAGGTCCGGAATCCTTTTCAGCCCGGCCTCCCCGCCCTGCTTCGCCTTCCTTGCTGTAGTCGTCGATCCTACTCTTCCGAGCCCGGGAACCCGGGTCCAGACGGTGGATGCTTGGCCCCGGCGCGATGATGTGCTGGAATCCGGGGCAATGAAACTCGCGGCCCTTTTTTCACTTCTTGTCCTCTCGATTGGGGTAGGCACCGCCCAGGATGATGCCAGGGACCAGACCAAGCTGGGAACCGACTATCTCCTCGGCCGCGGGGTGGAGCAGGACCGCGACCAGGGCTTCAAGCTCATCCGGGGAGCAGCCGAAAAAGGCGAGGCCGAGGCCCAGCGAATCCTGGGCAACCTCTATGAGTATGGGGTGGGCACTCCCATCAATCTCAAGGAATCTGCCAAGTGGCGACGCAAGGCCGCCGGCCAGGGAGATGGCAAGGCCGCCCGGGCCCTCGGCAATATGTATCTCGCCGGCCAGGGAGTCTCCGCCGACAAGTCCCTCGCCTTCCTCTGGATGCGCCGGGCCGCGGAACAGGGAGACCCCGAGGGCCAGGCTGCCCTCGGCGACATGTATGGGGCTGGTTCCGGGGTCACCAAGAACCCGGAACAGGCCGCCAG
>PBLI01000043.1 GCA_002721695.1 Roseibacillus sp.
GAGGGCGAGGTGGTCCTCAAGGACGATCTCGGTTTCCAGGTGGAAGTCCATCAGGGCGTCGGCGAGGTCGAATCCACGATAGACGTAGCCGCTGCGAATACCGGTTACGGCCTCGACGCCCAGTGGAATATCGTCCTCCAGTTCAGCCCTGAGCGCAGGAGTCACCAGCGCGGCGACGACCAGGAAGGCGGACAGTTGATTCATGGCGGGGGCAGTGGCGGTGCGGTGAAAATCCAGCAATAACCGGGGCGAATACGCTGAGGCTGGACAGCAGGCAGCGCAAGCACCCATTGACAGGAAAGGTGGCGCTTAAGGTTCCTTGTCCTCAGGAACGGTGCTCTTGATGCGGAGATCTCTCAGCTGGATGGGGGTGGCAGGGGCCGGGCTGGAAGTCATGAGGTCCGCGCCCTTGTTGTTCTTAGGGAAGGCGATGACTTCACGAATCGATTGCTCTCCAGCAATCAGCATCACGATGCGATCGAGTCCGAGCGCGATTCCGCCGTGGGGAGGGGCTCCAAACTGAAAGGCATCGAGGATGTGACCGAATTCGGCGCGTGCGTCGTTCTCGCTGATCCCGAGCGCATTGAACATGGCGGCCTGCAGGTCCGCCTCATGAATTCGGATTGAGCCTCCGCCGAGTTCGTGTCCATTGAGGACGACGTCGTAGGCCTGGGCCCTCAATCCCGCATAGTCTCCCGCCTCAAGTTTTGGGCGGTCTTCATCTACCGGTCTGGTGAAGGGATGGTGAACTGCTACCCAGCGGCCTTCCTCCTCATCGTGGGCGAGGAGCGGGAACTCGGTCACCCAGAGAAAATCGAATACATCTTCCTGGCCTTCCAGGAGACCCTGCATACAGGCGCATTCAAGTCGGATGCGGCCAAGAATTTCACACGCCGGCTGCCACTGGTCGGCAGCAAAGAGTATCAGATCGCCTTCCTCAATGAGGAGCGCTTCCTTGAGGCCGGCAAGCTCACTCTCGTTAAAAAACTTGGTTATGGGCGAGCGCCAGGTGGCTGGGTCATCGCCCCTGACCTGGATATAGGCGAGTCCTTTCGCTCCTGCATTGACCGCAATCTCGGTGAGCTTGTCGACCTGTCCTGTCGTGATCCCGGCGAAGCCCTTGGCATTGATGGCCTTGACCACGCCACCGTTCTGGATCGCACCAGAAAACACCTTGAACCCGCTCTCGGCAAACAGGTTGCTCACGTCGGTGATCTCGATGGCAAAACGGCGATCGGGTTTATCAGAGCCAAACCGGTCCATGGCCTCGTGCCAGGTCATTCGCTCGAAAGGGGTTGGAATCTCCAGAGAGCGGGCCGATTGGAACATGGCGGCGAGGCAGCCCTCGATGAGACCGATGATCTGGTCAGGATCAGTGAAGGAGGCTTCGATATCGACCTGGGTGAACTCGGGCTGCCGATCAGCCCGCAGGTCCTCGTCCCGGAAGCAGCGAGCGACCTGGAAGTATTTCTCTACACCGGCAACCATAAGGAGCTGTTTGTACTGCTGAGGGGCCTGGGGCAGCGCATAGAAAGAACCCGGCTGCATGCGGGACGGGACCAGAAAGTCCCGCGCCCCTTCCGGAGTAGACTTGGAGAGGATGGGGGTCTCCACCTCGATAAAGCCCTGGGAATCAAGAAAGTCCCGGGCTGCCTTGGTGACGAGGTGTCGGGTCCGCAGATTCCGGGCGAGGCGTGGGCGACGGAGATCAAGGTAGCGGTGACTGAGACGAAGATCCTCGTTGGAAAGCTCCTTTTCGAGTTGGAAGGGAAGGACTTCGGCCTTGTTCAGGATCTTGAGCTCACTGGCGGCGACTTCGATCCCGCCGGTGGGAAGGTCGGCGTTGACAGTGCTCTTTCCGTCTATCTCCGGGCGGGGTTCGACTGTTCCGGTGACCCGGATGACATCCTCCGCCCGAAGGGAATGAGAGAGTCTGGCTGCATCCGCGGACTGCTCCGGGCGGAAGACGCACTGGGTCAGTCCTTCCCGGTCGCGAAGATCGATAAAAATTACGCCCCCGTGATCACGAGCCGAGTTCACCCATCCGATCAGCGTCACGGTGTCGCCGTTGTGGTCAGGACGGAGTTGGTTGCAGGTATGAGTTCTCATTGAAATAACTACGGTAACAACGGTCGAAGGGAGCGGGCTCTACCGGGTTGTGCACGGAGCAGCACGTTCGTCATGACCAGTCTTCATGCAAGCAGGGGTCCGTCCGGCTCATCGAGCCGTGCACGCAGGACATCAATGGGGTTTGCACCGGCAGCAAGGGTTTCCTCAGTACGGGTATTCAGGTTCTTGAGCTTGAGTTCGGGGTATTCCGATCCAACCACGAAGGCGAAGCGGGCGAGCGTCTGATCCGCGGCCTTGAATTGTCTGTTCACCTTCGTGGGCGACAGGGGGTAGTCGGCGCCAAGTCCTGCCTGGCGAAGGGAGTTCGCCAACCGGACCGCTTCAAGGCGCTTCGATTCGTCTGCGATGACCACATAGGCATCGCAGGTAGCCTGGCGCTGCCGCCACGCCTGGAAGAGGGAAAGTGGGCCGGTGGTGTCATGGAGCAGCTCCATGATCACGCAGTCACCCATGGCATATCCGGTAGCAGGAAGATCGCTGCTGCCGTCTGTTATAGTGGAGACGAGGGAGTCGTAACGTCCTCCGCCGGCCACGGAGCGGAGGGCCTTTCCAGCGTCGAAGACCTCGAAGACTACACCTGTATAGTAGGCGAGTCCGCGAACGATCGAGAGATCGATTTCCGTGAAGTGGTCCAGTCCCCGTGCTGCAAGGTCGGTGAGCACTGCCTGGAGATTCTCCGAGCATTGGGGGCCTGCACCGGAGATGAAATCAAGAATGGTCTCGAGGTTGATCGCAAAGGGTTCAAGGAGAGTGCGGAGCTTCTCCTCGGGCTCGCGCTCGATCTTATCGACGATCTGCAGGAAGCCATCGAGCCGGGAATCATCGATTCCGTGGTCACGGCAGAAGCCAATCCACGCTTCGCGGTCGGAGAGGCGTATGACGAATTCGCCTTCTGCAAACCCGAGTTCGCGCATGACGTCGATGCTGAGCGCAATTAACTCGGCGTCGGCCGAAGCTGATGGCTCACCGAGGATGTCGGCGTTGAACTGGTAGAATTCACGCAGGCGCCCACGCTGGGGTTTTTCATAGCGAAAGCAGCGCCCGATCTCGAACCACTTGAGAGGCTTGGGGTAATCTCTTTGCTGGGCGGCCGCGATGCGGGCAAGGGAAGCGGTGAGTTCCGGACGGAGCACGACGTCCCGTCCCCCCTTATCCTCGAAACGGAAGAGCTGTTCGCTGAGTTCGCCGCCCGATTTCTTCAGGTAGAGCTCGGCGCTTTCGAGGACGGGTGCCTCATACTCGGAGAATCCATAGCGTTGGGCAACGCGGGTCCAAGCCTCGAAAAGGTAGCGAGACTGAAGGCGTTCCCGCGGGGCGAAATCGCGGAATCCGGTCAGAGGTTGGTGGTTTGTTCCCATAGGGGCCCTGAAGCGGGCGGGGAGGATAGGGAGGAACCGGCGGTTGTCGAGGAGCGACGCTTACTTCCGTCCAATCGCTAAGAAAAAAATTAACCCGTCTAGTCGTATTGCTTGCAATTATTTTATTGAAATAGCTTAAGTTTTGACATTATTTTTAATATTTTGCACAAGTTTTCCTGAATGTCTGATAAGTGTAGCAAATTAGAATTGCTGAGTAGTATCGGCGGGGCCTTTGGGCTCGCTCTCTTGTCATCATGCAGCTCGTCCTCTTCGGTCCAGGACGGGCCTGACGTCGCACTCGTGGCGGCTCGCGCCGAGTCCGTCGAGCTNCTTCTCGCCAGCAGGCGTCCCGTGAGCCTCGAGGAGCAGGTTGTGTCTGAGATCAATCTCTTCCGAGCGAAATGGGGTCGCCGTCCCTTGCTGCGCCATCCCGGCCTGGATNAACTGGCTGAGAGACACAGCCTCGAAATGGGCAGCGTCCGGGAGATGTCCCACGCAGGGTTCGACCGCCGNGCGCGGCAGGCCCGGGATCTCCACGGACTGGCCTGGACGGCCGAGAATGTCCTACATGCGTATGGNTATTCCGAGTCTACGCTGGCCAGCCTGATGGTAACGAGTTGGATAAAGAGCAGGGGGCACCGGAAGAACCTGCTCCGGGCCAACACCCACATCGGAGTGGGGATCTTTCGTGGGGATGGCGGAACGGTTTGGGCCACCCAGCTGTCAGCCCGCCCTTATTGAGTAATTTGCGACTGGCTTACTTGTCTGCCCGGTTCTGAAATCCGGAATCGCGCCTNCTCCTTTCCAGATTCTTCTCTATTACCTCTACCGGCCGCTGGAGGACCCGGAAAGTTATGCCGAGGAACACCGGCAGCTCTGTGAGCAGCTTGGCCTGAGAGGGCGTATTCTTATTGCGGAGGAGGGAATCAACGGCACGGTTTCGGGGCCTTGTGAGGCCACGCGTGAATATATGCAATCGCTTGAATCCGACAGCCGGACCAGCGGCATTAAATTCAAAATTGATCCCGCGCGCGGGCATGCCTTTCCGCGNTTGAGTATCAAAGTGCGGGANGAAGTGGTTACTCTCGGACTCGGGGGNGAGGATTTTTCACCATGCGAGATAACCGGGGAGCATCTTTCTCCGGGTGAGTGGCGTGCCCTGATGGACGATGATGACGTNGTCCTCATTGATGCCCGTAACCAGTATGAATGGGAACTGGGTCATTTCGAGGGTGCGGTTCTTCCCGCGGTGGACAGTTTTCGTGATCTGCCCGAATGGGTTCGCGCAAACCGCAACATGTTTGCAGGCAAGAAAATCCTGACCTACTGCACGGGCGGGATTCGTTGCGAGAAGTTCAGTGGGTACCTCCTGCGGGAGGGTTTTGANAACGTCTTCCAGCTGGACGGTGGAATCGTGAGTTACGGGAAGGACCCGCAGGTGCAGGGTGAGAAGTTTTCCGGNAAGTGTTACGTCTTTGANGAGCGCATAGCAGTGGAGGTGAATCANACGTCCGGGNCCGAGNTTGTCTCTCGCTGTGTCCACTGCGGATGCNTGTCCGATCGCTACCTGAACTGTGCCTGGAGCAGGTGTAATGCGCAGCATTTCTGCTGCGAGTCCTGTGAGCAGGAAGGCTTACGCTACTGTAGTGAAGTATGTGCCGAGGCAGCGCTGGTTTCGCTTGCCGCCTTGGGCAATGAGAGCGATTGATCGTGCGGGGCGTTCCAGAGAAGAGGCTCCAGTTTTCCATGAGCGAGCACGCAGTCCAAGAAGACCAACTCAAACTTGAGTTCGAGACTCCCCACTTTNTGCATTCGCTGTTTGCCAACGATCCGAGGGAAGTGCGCTATGTGGAAGAAAAGCTCGGGGTGCGGGCNGTGACCAGGGACGGGTGGATTCTGTTCAGCGGCCCGAGGGNAGCTCTTCAGAAAGCCAGGGAGCTGTTCGCCGACCTGGAAGAAACGCGGCGGGGCGGAACAAGCATTNTGTTGCGTGATTTTCGACTCGCGGTGGACATGGTAGCCGAGGGCGTCCAGAGCGGCCTGGCGGAGCTCAGTGGCACGCGGCTTCTGGGCTCGCGAGTGCGTAANCCCGTTAGTCCGCGTAGCCCCCACCAGCTCGAGTATTTGAGAGCGATGCGTGAGCACCCGGTAGTATTCGGGGTNGGACCGGCGGGGACCGGCAAGACCTACCTCGCGATGGCNATGGCCCTTTCGCGCCTGAAGGAAGGGGAGGTTACGAGGGTAATACTGACCCGGCCGGCGGTGGAAGCGGGTGAGGCCCTCGGATTTCTCCCCGGGGATCTGCAGGAAAAGGTGGCGCCCTATCTGCGACCGCTCTACGACGCCCTGCACGATATNCTCGATCCTGAGGAAGGGCATCGTTACCTNGAGGATGGAACCATTGAGATAGCTCCTCTCGCCTACATGCGGGGAAGGACCCTGGCTCGGTCCTTTGTGATCCTGGACGAGGCNCAGAACACCACCCGCGAGCAGATGTTCATGCTCCTTACGAGACTCGGGGAGGGCTCATCCTGTGTTGTTACAGGAGATGGTACGCAGGTGGACCTCAGGCACGGGTTGCCCTCCGGACTGGAGGAGGCGGAACAGGCCCTGGAGNCGGTTCCTGCTGTGCGTTTCGTACACTTTGCGCCTGAGGATGTNGTCCGGCACCCGGTNGTAGGTGAAATAATTGATGCATACGAAAAACACCGGAACTGTGGGCAAANTCAGCCTGGCGGGTGAATTTCGGGACATAATGACACGCCNCTTTCCTGAATCGCGTTGTCACTCAGGCATGCGACTGCTACAGTCGCGGCCGCGNCCAGCCCCCCATTTCGTGTTTGCAGGTCGGGATTGNGTACAACTAACCCCGTGGGACTTTTCGATTCCATCAGGCGTCGCCGGCTGACTCAGAAGGGCCTCTCCTCCGGACGGAAACGCCGTACCCGGGCTGATGGTCCAGTGGCCATCACGCTCGATCGAAGTACAGTGCTGCGCTACTCGATGTATGGAGCCTTTGCNCTACTGGTAGCGATACTGGTTTTCAATTTCACCAACGGGAGCGGGGAAGGGCTACATCCCGTTGCNGGNGTCATTTCCAGCCTCTTNCTGGTGGCGATGGCGATTCTTCTATTCGAAGTCTTCCATCCCCGGACGGCACGGCGCAATGGGCATGTCTTCCTGATCTTCTGCTGTCTCGCCGTGCAACTCGTCTGCATCCGGTTCGCGGGCGTGATGGTGGAAGCGAACCCATTGCTGGGTGAGGCCTTCAAGCTCCTCCTGGTTCCTTACGCCCTCGCTCCCATGATCATCGCGGTTCTCCTGCGAAGCAACCTAGGCCTTTTCGCGGTGGCTGGAACGAGCCTGCTGGGAGCCTTCCTGATGCCTGAGGACACAGTTCTNCCCTACCTCGTGATGAGTGTGCTGTGTGGATTGACGGCGGTGTTGGTGACCCGGCAGGTGCGGAAGAGGGGAAGGCTGCTCCGGGCCGGGTTCTACGCCGGTGGNGCGGCCGTGCTTCTGGCCTGCAGCTTCAATGTAATCTCCCTCCCGGTTTCACTCCTGGCCGACGGGGGCATGGTCGAGTGGCAACGTTTCGGGGTCAATGTTGCCTCCGCTTTCGGAATAGGACTGGTGACCGGGATGATCGTGAGTGGTCTTCTTCCCATGCTGGAATCCACCTTCACCCTTACCACGGATATCAGCTGGTTGGAGCTGACGGATCTCAATCACAAACTTCTGCGCCGGATGCAGCTGGAGGCTCCGGGCACCTTTCATCACAGCATGGTGGTGGCCTCGCTTGCCGAAGCGGCGGCGGAAGAGATCGGGGCCAATCCGATGATGTGCAGGGTTTGTTCCTACTTCCACGATATTGGAAAGCTCAAAAAGCCCGAGTACTTCATCGAGAACCAGGGGGAGAGTAATCCTCACGACGCCCTGACGCCCAACATGAGTGCGCTGGTGATTATCGCCCACGTGAAGGATGGCGTCGATATGGCGATCAAGAACAAGCTGAATCCCCGGATTATCGATGTGATCCGCGAGCACCACGGCAATTCCATGGTCTACTTTTTCTACCGAAAGGCCCAGGAGCAGCGGAAGGCCCGGGAGGAGAAGGTGGAGGACGGGCTGGAGAACCCGGAGGACCTCCCGGACGTTGACGAAAAGAACTTCCGCTATCCAGGACCGACACCCCAGACCAGGGAGAGCGGNGTTGTATCNCTTGCAGATGCAGTGGAGAGTGCCTCGCGAAGCCTCCGCAAGCCGACACCGGGCAAGATCCGGGCCCTTGTGGACGAGATCGTTTTCAACCGGCTGAGAGACGGCCAGCTAGACAAGTGCGGTCTCACCGTGAGTGATCTCAGGAAGACNCGCGACAGCTTTTCCAAAACCCTTCGNAGCATGATGCATAGCCGGATTGACTATCCGAAGCGTGACAGGGATGCCAGTGAGGAGCGGGANGACCCCCCCACCGGGGGAGGNAAGGNGAGGAACGTGGTTCCGGTCGANGAAGTCGAGAAGCACCGCCGCAAGGCCGCCGGGGAGCCCTGAGGNCCTGATTGNGAGTGAGTGCGCAGGATAAGNAGGGCGTCCGAGTCCACAACGGGCAGGATCGNCGCAGGCTGCCGGACGGCTTTTTGGGAGCTCTGGCAAAATGCGGTGAAGAGGTCCTCGGCTGTATCAGAGGGCGATACCTCGCAAGGGTTACACTTCCAAGGGTAGTAGATGTCTCCTTGATCGACGATGCCNANATNGGNCGCGTGCATGCACAATTCATGGACAATCCGAGTCCGACGGATGTGATCACCTTCCCCTACGGAGAGGAAGGTGAGGTTCTCATCAGCGTGGAGACGGCCGAGCGACAGGCCTNGCTGTTNGGGGCATCCTTTGAGCAGGAAATGGTCCGCTACCTCGTNCACGGGCTCCTTCATCTGGCTGGATATGATGACCTNACGCCGGAGGGNTCGGCTGAGATGGAGGAAGTGCAGGAGGCCCTCGTCGCAGAGGCCTTTGCAGAGGGCCGGAGCTTTGCCGGACGGTAAATCCGGTGTTGCCATCGGGGGGCCCCTTGGCCATCTTGCCGCCGCTCCGTTCTGCCGTTTTCCGGGGAGCCCTACCCACCGATTTCCCTGATCGTGTATTCAAATCAAGATTATCTCAGCGAGCTGTTAATTGAGGGCGGCATAGTCACCCCCGAAGAGATCGAAAAAGCACGTGAAGGTGCGAGTGCGAATCAGGGTGTGGTTGACCTCCTCGTGGCCGTAGGCGACGTGACNGAGGAAAAGGTCGCCCAGACCATCGCAGCCAGTGCCGGGACTGATTACGTCGACGTCGCNCAGTATCCTTTCACTGAGGCATTGTTCCAGTCGATGGAGGTCGACGTCGCCCAGCGCTTTCAGGCTGTTCCTCTCCAGGACGATGGCACCTACATGACGGTGGCCGTTGCCGATGCCCTCGACTTTGAGGTCCTCGACAGCCTGCCGCACGTGGTCGGCCGCGAGGTCACTTTCATGTCGGCGACTCCNTCGGCCATCACNAAAGTCCTTCATGACAACTANGGGGTGGAGTCGGAAGGTGAGGACACGGGCACTTCNTTCACTGTTATCACGGAGGGGGAAGTCGAGGAGGCGGATGCGAACGATGCGCCCATCATCAAGATGGTCTCCAACATGTTGCTGGAAGCATTCAAGATGCGGGCCTCTGACATCCATATCGAGCCCCTCGAGACGATTCTGAGGATCCGCTTCCGGGTAGATGGACGTCTCGTGGAGGTGGATAACCATCCGAAGCGGCTCCTGCCNGCGATCGTGGCCAGGGTGAAGGTCATGAGCGGCACCATGAGCATCGCGGAGAAGCGCCTTCCGCAGGACGGACGGATCCAGATGCGTATCGGAGGAAAGGAAGTGGATCTTCGTGTGTCAACTGTGCCGAGCAACCATGGGGAGAGCATCGTGATGCGTATCCTGGACAAGTCTTCCCTGCTCCTNGGGCTGCCCGAGTTGGGATTCTTCACCGACGACGAACAAGTCATGAGGGGCCTGATGGGGCTTCCGGATGGCATCATTCTTGTGACCGGTCCGACGGGATCCGGAAAAACAACNACGCTCTACGCCTGCCTGAACTATATCAACAAGCCCGATCGCAAGATCATCACGGTGGAGGACCCGATCGAGTATCAGCTCGCGGGGATCAACCAGGTGATGGTCAAGTCTGACATCGGGATGACGTTCGCAGCCGCCCTGCGGGCAATGCTCAGGCAAGCGCCCAACATCATCATGGTTGGAGAGATCCGGGACGTTGAGACTGCCAACATCGCTATCAACGCCTCCCTGACGGGNCACCTCGTCTTCTCTACCCTCCACACNAACGATGCCCCCAGCGCGGTTGCNCGCCTGGCCGATATCGGAGTGCAGCGTTTCCTCATAGCCTCGGCGGTCCGGGCCATCATGGCNCAACGGCTNGTCCGTGCGCTCTGCAAGGAATGCAAGGGAGCTGCCGAGCTGACNGATTCNGAAATGCGCATGCTCCGTCTCGACCAGTCCCAGCTTGTGGACAGCAACATCATGGGCCCCGGTGGCTGTGAAAGCTGTCGTCAGGGCGGCTACCGCGGGCGACAGGGGATTTTCGAAATCTTCAAGGTGGACGACGAAGTCCGCCACCTCGTCAACGAGAACCTTAGTACCCCGCAGCTCAGGCGCCGTGCGCGGGAGCTGGGAATGCGGACGCTGCGGGAGGATGGNATTCGTAAAGTCCTCGCCGGAATTACCTCCGCGTCGGAAGTCATCTCGGTGACGATGTCGGACGCAGATNAATATCAAGCCCAACGCTCTACACGTATATGGATAATCGCAACGTCATGGACATCTTTGTCAGCAGGGGGATGATTGATTCCTCACTGGCAGAGGACATGCTCCACGAGATTGAGGCCAGTGGGAAGGATGTGGGAGATATTCTGAGCGACTTNCAGGTCGTGCAGTCACGCGAGGACATGTGGGGGATCATCGCGCAGGAACTTGGTT
Source organism: Roseibacillus sp. (assembly GCA_002721695.1). Taxonomy (GTDB): domain Bacteria; phylum Verrucomicrobiota; class Verrucomicrobiia; order Verrucomicrobiales; family Akkermansiaceae; genus Roseibacillus_B. The sequence goes on from PBLI01000043.1 coordinate 10,508, forward strand.
CCGAACTGGTTGACCTGAATGACTTCGTCCCCCCGGAAGAATTGCTGGCCGTGATCCCCGCTCCGATGGCCCGCCTGCATGGCGCTCTTCCTATCAACTTCGACTCGGAGGGCATTACGGTCGCCCTCCTCGATCCGATGAACCCGCAGACGCCCGAAGACCTGCGCTTCGCACTGGGTCGGGAGATCAAGGTGGTTGTCGCCCCGACCCACGTGGTGGAGAAGAAGATCAATGAGGCTTATGGCGGTGGGGCGGANGAGGGAGCCGCGATGGCTGATTTGCTCGGGGAACTGGAGCATGATGGCAAGGAGCTCTCCGAGCAGGAACTNGCNGAGGAGGCTAATTCCGCGCCCATCGTGCGCTACGTGGANCTTGTGATCTACCAGGCCATCAAGGAACGCGCTTCCGACATTCATTTCGAGCCGTTCGAGGCGGACTTCAAGATCCGCTACCGCGTGGATGGAGCGCTTTACGAAATGGCTCCTCCGCCGGTGCATCTCGCCCTGCCGATCATTTCCCGGGTGAAGGTGATGTCCAACATGAACATTGCGGAACGGCGGGTGCCGCAGGATGGTCGNATCGTGAAGCAGATCGGCGACCAGCAGGTCGATCTCCGGGTTTCTTCNCTGCCGACCTCTTTCGGGGAGAGTGTCGTCTTGCGGGTGCTGGATCGCTCAAACGTGAACCTCTCTCTCGACGTGCTTGGCCTGCCTCCGCATGTGGAGGATTACGTCAACACCACGATCAAGAAGCCCAATGGAATCTTCGTGGTNACGGGGCCGACGGGGGCCGGCAAGACGACAACCCTGTATGCCGCGTTGAAGGAGATCAACACCATTGATACCAAGCTGCTCACTGCCGAGGATCCGGTTGAGTACGANATTGATGGNATTATCCAGGTCCCGGTGAACGAGGCGATTGAGCTGAGCTTTGCCCGGATCCTGCGCGCATTCCTGCGGCAGGACCCGGATAAGATCCTGGTAGGAGAGATNCGTGACCTCGAGACTGCGCAGATTGCGATNCAGGCCTCTCTCACGGGNCACCTTGTGCTCTCCACCCTGCATACCAATGATGCGGCGGGCTCTGTGACCCGCCTGGTNGACATGGGNACGGAGCCCTTNCTGGTATCGGCCTCCCTCGAAGGGGTCCTGGCCCAGCGGCTGGTGCGGACCATTTGCAAGGACTGCCGGGACAGCTATGAGCCCAATGAGTCCATTCTCAACCAGTTGGGACTGTCCGCTCACGAGCTCGGGGACAAGCACTTCTACACGGGGCGGGGCTGCGACNTTTGTGGGCAGACCGGNTTGCGGGGCCGCCGGGGTCTGTTCGAACTNCTGAGCGTNTCGGACCCGATTCGNGAAATGATCACCGATCGGGCTCCCACCGTGGCGCTCAAGCAGAAAGCGATCGAGCTCGGCATGACCACCCTGCGTGAAGACGGCCTGCGGAATATTTACGAGGGTGTCACCACTATCGAGGAAGTGCTGAAATACACCTAGGACTGCCCGGCCCCATCAATTAGAATTTCCAATCTTCCAGTAAAACCCTAGAAAAAAACTCACATGGCCAATTTTCAGTATATTGCACTGGACGCGAAGGGCGACCAGACCACCGGAACGGTTCAAGCCGGGTCCGAAGCCGAGGCGGTAGCACAGCTGCGGACCCAGGGCCTTTATCCGACCCAGGTGATCCAGGAGGGCAAGGGAAAGCTCAGCGCGGCCGGCAAGAAGGCGGCTNCCAAGGCCCGGGGCAAGAAGAAGGCCAAGGGCAAGGCGGGAGGCCGGGTCAAACCCAAGATCCTGATGATCTTNACGCGCCAGCTGGCCACTCTCATTGACTCTGGACTCCCCCTNCTGCGGGGCCTGACGGTCCTGGGCAAGCAGGAGCCCAACCCGGTCCTGCGGGGAACAATCAATTCACTGGCGGACTCGGTGCAGNGTGGTTCGACCTTCTCGGANAGTCTCGCGCAGCACCCGCGTATTTTCAACAAGCTCTACGTCAACATGGTGAAGGCGGGTGAGCTTGGCGGGGTGCTCGAGGTTGTCCTGACTCGTCTTGCGGAGTACCAGGAAAAGGCCCACAAGCTGAAGAACAAGATCGTCGCGGCTATGGTTTACCCGGTNATNGTGATGTTCATTGCGGTGGCGATCATGAGTTTCCTGATGCTCTTCATTGTGCCGAAGTTCAAGGAGATGTTTGCGGACATGTCCGGGGCGCAGCTCCCGAAGATTTCCCAGGTGGTCTTTGGGTTCTCCGAGTTCATGATGAGCCGTAAGTTCATCCTCCCCAACGCGGTCTGGCTGCTGGGTGGGGCAGTGGGNATCTGGCTCATTTTCCAGCTTTGGGGCCGCACCAAGGGCGGACGACGGGTGATTGACACCCTCAAACTGAAAATGCCCCTCTTCGGTGACATCCAGCGTAAGAGTGCGGTTTCCAGGTTCGCGCGGACACTGGGAACGCTGGTTACCTCCGGTGTGCCGATCCTGCAGGCGCTGAACATCACGAGGGAGACTGCNGGCAATGTCGTGATTTCAGAGGCTGTTTCCAAGGTTCACGAATCGGTGAAGGAGGGGGAATCGATCGTGCAACCCCTTCAGGCCAGCGGGGTGTTTCCGTCCATGGTAATCAGCATGGTGGATGTGGGGGAGGAGACCGGTCAGCTGCCCGAGATGCTGCTCAAGATCGCCGACGTTTATGACGACGAGGTAGATAACGCCGTGACGGCTCTCACTTCCGTCCTCGAACCGATCATGATTGTATTCCTGGCCTTGGTCGTGGGAGCAATTGTATTTGCATTGTTCCTACCTCTGATTAACATCATCAAGGGNATGCAGAATCANTAGAAGGGGCANAAAGTGATGAATTTAATTNCTAANCATCATAAAACCAAGGCNTTGCGGGGTTTCAGNCTTGTNGAGCTCCTGGTCGTGGTGACAATTATCGCCATCCTTTCTGGCCTCGTCATCGGAGTGACTGCCTTCGTNCAGCGGAAATCNGCAATCGATCAGGCCACAACGGACCTGAACCACTTCAGNCTGAANATNGANGAATATAAGGCNGACGTGAANGGTGACCTGCCNGTAGAGGAGGATAAGACCGGCATNATTATNTATCGGATGCTTTANGGTGACGGCATCGGATCTGATGGAATCGCGGGCACGGGCGATGANGGNGCCCTCGATGGGCGTCCGGATGAAGGTGCTATCATCTACATCGGGGACTTCGATCCCAACACCAACAAGAAAANGTGGATCGACAAGAAGGGCAGGGANTTCCCNGTCGAAGTNGTTGACCCNTGGGGCAACGCCTGGAGATACCGCCGCCTTCCCGGAGATCCTTCNATGGNNAATCCGGACGGCTCCTTCGANCTCTGGTCCCTTGGACCTGACGGTGAGAACGGTACGGCCGACGATATCAAGAACTGGTAAGCATCCCGCTCACCGGATTTGNCTCCCGGGTCCCTGCGTAATTAACNNGGGGTANTTNTGNGATGNCGNNGCCNNNNCAGGNGCGGTCACCGNGGAGAGCCTCTCGTCATGCGACCCGCACGGAGGNGGTGTCTTCTGCCCTGTTGGCCTGGTCGAGGAAATGATGCACGTTGCGCAAAGCGACTGGGCTCCGGGTAATATGGTAACCATCGGGGAGCCCGCCCTCGACCAGGGAACAGGTGGCGGTGATGGTGCTGGCGACCTCATAGATATCGTCGCCGGGAGCATGGATTACCGAGCCGCGGATACCGCGATCGATGAGACGTTCATACCACGGGACCAGCTGGAGGGCCCCCACGTAGCTGACCTGGACGGAAAGTGCTTCGCTCAGGTCAAGATACTCAACGGCGCCACGGAGGTCGTTAGGGATCTGTGCCGCTCCACTCAGGTAGTGTTCCAGATCTACCAGGGTGACATGGTCCCAGGCCGCTGCGTCAATGACGCGGTGGTCGAGGTTGTATTCATAGCCGGCAGGCATTTAACGAAACTTAAATAAAATCGCGGCTTGATGCAAGGCTGATTGCCGGCCGGGCAGCTCAAAGAAACCTCCGGGATCCCGAACAGGCCCCCCGGCGATTTCTCCAGAACGCATTGGCGCCCTGAGGAAACTCAATCCTTCAGGTTAAGTTTCTGAAGCTTGGGCTTGATGACGGCCCGGCAATAGGGATTGCGCTTTCCGTGGAGGAAGTAGAAGTCTTGGTGTTCGGGTTCGGCAATCCAGAATTTCTCGACCTCCCGAATCACCGTCACGATCGGCTTCTCAAACATCTTCTGGGCGTCCTTCATCGAGGCCTCGGTAGTCTTTTTCTGTTCGGCCGAGTGGTAGAATACGGCAGACCGATACTGGGGTCCCTTGTCGGCGCCCTGCTGATCCTTGCTGGTCGGATCATGGAGCTCCCAAAACCAGCCTAGAACGTTCGCGGCGGTAATCTTCTTTGGATCGAAAACGACCTGCACGACCTCGATATGTCCAGTGTTCTTCTGGCAAATCTGCTCGTAAGTAGGGTTATCCACGTGTCCGCCCATGTATCCGGAGACCACGGAGTGGACACCCTCTAGTTGCTGGTAGACGGCTTCCACGCACCAGAAGCAGCCTGCCCCGAGCGTGATGGTTTCATGTCCGGCTGGAGGTGAGCCTTTGGCATCAACCGCTTTTTCCTTCATCTTGGTCTTGGGGACATTGCTGGATTTCCTGGCGCTGCTTTCCTGACAGGAGGCCACGCCCAAGGCGAACAAACTGAGGATGGCCGAGATGGCAACTGATTTCATGGTGAGCAGAAAATAGCGGTTGAGCGGGCTTTGTGCAACCGGAAGGAAATCCTTTGAATCTGCGATCGTGGACCGGGGGGCCGGAAGGCTCATATTCCCGTAATTTAAGCCGTAGGGACAAGGGGGCAGCGCCGGGCGGGATCCCGGGGGCAGACTGGAATTTAATGCCATGGTGAGGTCCCGGGGCTCCCGGCTTGCTTGACCGGGAACGGTTTCCTATGTCCCGGGGGATTCATGTCATTGCCCGTTATCGACATTTCCCGTGTGCGCAAGGTTTACCGCGGAAATGTGGAAGCCATTCGCGACATTTCCCTGCAGGTGGGCGAAGGGTCCGTCTTCGGTCTGCTTGGACCAAACGGAGCNGGCAAGAGNACGCTCGTGAANATTCTCACCNCGATCATCCGGGCCACTGATTGTGAGGGAACAATGCTGGGNCAACCGATTGGACATAAGCCAACGCTGAAACAGGTTGGCTANCTGCCGGAGCANGCGAGGTTTCCTTCCTANCTGAGTGGACGGCAGGTTATCGAGTATGTCGCTGGTTTGTCGGGCGCTGAAGTTTCGCAGCAGCGAATCGATGAACTGCTCGCCCTGGTTGGCATGAGTCAGGCGGGTGGGCGATTGCTCAAGACCTATTCAAAGGGAATGGTCCAGCGAATCGGGTTCGCACAAGCCCTGGTCAACGACCCCAGGCTCATCTTTCTTGACGAGCCAACTGACGGGGTCGACCCGGAGGGGCGGCGGGCGATGCGGGAGCTTCTGATGCGGTTGCGGGAGGAAGGGCGCACGGTATTCATCAATAGCCACCTTCTAGGGGAGCTGGAAACAGTCTGTGACTCCCTTGTAATCCTCAAAGAGGGAATCGTGGTGAAGCAGGGGAGCCTCGTGGAGTTGACGCGCGATACTCGCCGTTACGAGGTTCTCGTTACGTCTTCGATCCCTGATGATCTTGCTGTCATGTTCCGTGAGGATGGGCTGGTCGTAGAAGCGAAACTGGTCAGTGTGCCGGGCGGGGATCCGCAGCTCGTGCAGCCCGTCCTTGATGCTCTGCGCCGGGACGGAATGGTTATTGAGGAAGTTCGACAGGTGCGACAGTCGCTCGAGGATCTGTTTCTGGAATCCGTTTCAGGGCCCCAGCAGAAAGGGGTGGGGGCAGCATGAGGACGCTGGGCATTCTCTTCGTGGACTCGTTCCGGATGCTGCGTTCGCAGAAGCTGTTCTGGGTCGTGCTGAGTCTCTCCGGGCTGGTAGCGCTGCTCTACGCCTCACTGGGTTTCAACGAGGATGGAGTGACACTGTTTTTCGGTCTTCTCAGCTTCGATCACGAGATGCTGCAAGCGGACTCGGATGGTGCCAAGGACCTCTACCTGCTGATTTTCACCAATATCATCGTTCCATGGTGGCTGGGCGTCATTGCCATCGTCCTCGCGCTCATTTCGTGCGCGTCCATTTTTCCAGAATTCGTGCGGAAGGGATCAGTGGATCTGGCTCTCTCCAAGCCTCGCCTTCGAATCACGTTGTTCATGGGAAAATACCTCGGAAGTTTATGCTTCGTCCTCCTTCAGGTTTTCCCGTTCACCCTGATTGTGTTCTTGAGCTTCGGATTACGCTTTGGCGAATGGAGCTTCGCGCTGTTCTGGGCAGTGCCCCTGGTGCTTCTCGTTTTCAGTTACGTCTACGCGATGCACGTGCTTGTTTCGGTCTGGTCGGGCTCAACGGTCCTGGGTCTGCTCGCTGCGTTTTCCGTCTGGGGTCTTGCTGTGCTTGCGGAATGGACGGAATTCATGGCTTTCCGGTATGCGTATACCGTCCCGCGAATCGGGATTGAGATCAGCTTGAACAATGCGGAGGGATACCGGATGGGCGATGCGAAGGACAATGCTGGCCCGGGGATGGTGGCTTTCCACAAGGTGGCGAATGCTGTCCGGACGCCGTTGCCCAAAACGCGCTCTGCAGGCAACCAGATGCGGAAGCTCATCCGGGTCAGCGAGGAGGGGCTTGCGGGCAAGACTGTCCTGGGAACCCTCTTCCAGAATCCTGAGGAATCCGTTCCTGTCCACATGAGGGAGGCGCAGCGGCTGGAGGACCTGCGCCACCCGGTCCTGAAAGACGTGGGGAGCTCGGTGTTCTACGAGCTGATCGTGGTAGGACTGGCGGGCTGGATCTTCTGCCGGCGAGACTACTGAGCCGGATCCAGAGAGAGCTGCGGATCCGAATTTGCGGGCGAGCCTACCTCGGCTGGGAGCCGTTCCCGTTTTTCTCCGCAGGCTGTCCCAAGTGCTCAGTGATGAACTCCTGCATGTATTTCGATCCGAAGAGCTCCTTGGTGAGTTTAGGAACGTCGTCCCCGGGAAGATAGAGGGCATTGACGGGAACGGCCGCGCGTTTCAGGCCGGCAATGGTCTTGGCAATCCTGGGATCGTAGTCGGTAAAGTCCGCCTTCAGGGCAAGAACGTTGTGCTCCTTGAAGAGACCGCGGACCTTGTTGTTGTAGGCGCGCGACTTGTTCACCTGGCAGGTGGCGCACCATGTAGCAGTGAAATCCACAAAGACCGGTCGCCCGTCGGCGAGGGCTTCCGCGACCAGTTCCGGTGACCAGTCCTCCCACTCAAGCCCCTTGCCGGGAGGCTTGGAGGTCGCCAGCCCGAGGCAGCCGAAGACGAGGACGGCCACGAAACCGATTGTGCGAGTTCGCTTCGTGCGTGAGACAGGACACCAGCGACCATACACCCAGAGAGCGATCGCGATGAGGGTGAGCCCAAGGACGATGGGCAGCATTCCACCGGATCCCACCTGTTCGAAGGAAACGAGGATCCACAGCATCCAGCCTGCCGTGCCGAAGAGAAGGAAGGCCATCGCCTGTTTGAACGATTCCATCCATGGACCCGGACGGGGAAGTTTCTCAACCAGCTTGGGGAATGCGGAAAGAAGAACGTAGGGGAAGGCCAGCCCGAGGGCCATCGTAGTGAAGGAGAGCAGGAACAGAATCGGGGGCAGGCCGAAGGCTATTCCGATGGCGACCGCAAGGAAGGGGGCAGAACAGGGGGTGGCCACGACGGTGGCAAGGACCCCCGAGAAAAAGGACCCGCCCATTCCCTGCTTGTGAGTCAGGTTGCTTCCGACACTTGTCGCCGACGCGCCGATCTCGAAGATGCCAAACATGTTCATGGCCAGGGTGAGCATGATCAGCATGAGAACCCAGACGACCCACGGATTCTGCAACTGGAACCCCTGGGTGACATCGATGTTGCCCCCTTCACGCAGCGCGAGCGCCACTCCGGACAGAGCCCAGAAGGAAACGAGGACGCCAACCGCGTAGACGAGTCCGTGCACAAAAATGGTCCGGCGGTCCTCGCCGGCCTGCTGGACGAATCCCATGATCTTGATCCCGATGACCGGAAAGACGCAGGGCATGAGGTTGAGGATCATGCCCCCAAGGAACATGCCGCCGAGGACGGCGAGGAGTTTGCTGAAGCTCACCGGTGGCTCGGCAGCGTCGCCATAGTCGGCCTCGACGAGATATCCGCGGTCCCCGATGGCGAGGATTCCGGAAAGTTTGTCTGCATTCTCAGTCTTGGCATCCTTGTTCCTTGCGAGTGTCCAGCGCACTCCGTCTTCGCCCCGTTCGATCACGGGTTCCTTCTGGGCGTCGAGGACCTCCTCATAATCGAAGAAGTGGATTTTCGCGTCAGCCGGCACCGCACTGGGGGGTGAAAGGAGCAGGGTGATGCTCTCAGGCGACTTGCTGGCACGGACAGTAAGGGTATCGGGGAGCGCCTGCGGAAGCATGGCCCGGGCAGCCTCGAAGGCTTCTGCATGAGCGGGATCGATTTCCGCCTTACCGGCCACTGGCAGGGTGATCTTGCGGATGGGGAAGGGAGGAGCGAGCCCCGGTTCGCGGATACAGCTGTCCTCGCTGCAGAGGAGCCAGTTGGGGGCGGCGGCAACCTGGACCTCGCTGGCGGCGAGGTTTGCGGGCGGAGTGAGCCTGAAGAGATGGTAGACGAGCGTCTTGTAGACGTAGCTGTTCTTTCCGGAGCTTTCTACCCGGTAAGGAACGGGCCAGGCGACCCGTTCGGCCGTGAATCCGTCTGGGAGCTTCCAGTCGGCTTCGAGCGATTGCCCCACGTAGCCTGGATTTTTGAAGTAGGAGTGCCACCCCGCGGGATGGGTGAGCTTGATGAGTACGTGAAAAGGCTCTCCAGGTGCGACACTCTTCACTTCCGGGAGAAACTCAAGTTTGCTGGCTGTCTTTTCCGCAGCCGCAAAGGGATCGAGGTTTTCGAGTTGGGCCGGCAGGCTGCTGGGGAGGAGGGCCAGAAGCACCGAGGGCACAACTGTGAAAAGACGAGTCAGAGGTCGCATCGCTTGGTGGTGAATGGAGTCACTCTACACATTCTCAGGAAAAGAAAAAGCAGCGGGAAGCCCCGCTGCCTTGTGAAAAGGGTTTTGTCCGCTGGAGTGCTCTAGTAACCGCGGTGAGCGCCATAGCCTTGACGCCTGTCCTGCTGGTTGCCGGCGGCCGCTCCTGCGGCGCCTCCCAGTGCGGCCCCGATGAGGGCCCCGCGGGTTGCGTCTCCATCGCCCACATTGTTTCCGATGATCGCTCCGGTGACGCCGCCAAGCGCTGCTCCGGTGAGGGCGCCCCGCTGGGTATTGGGGCCGGCGGCGCAACTGACGAAGAGGAGGGAAGCTGCGGCGATCAGGATGGTCAGTAAGTTACGTTTCATGGTTTATCGGTGTTTGTTTCCTTTATTTAGGCCCACTTAATAAATTCCTGTCCGCGACGCAATGAAAACCATAAGCGGGGGTTCACTGGGTATGACGTTCAGGGTTTGGGATTATTCAAAATATCGTGAATCAGCCTGGGGCCACGATAGATGAATCCGGTGTAGAGCTGCAGCAGGGTTGCCCCGGCATCCATTTTGGCTCTCGCGTCCGCGGCGGATACGATGCCGCCCACCCCGATGATCGGGACCTTGCTCCCCAGTTCCGCGTGGAAGGCCGCGATCACCTCGGTGGAGGCGGCTGCGAGGGGGGCGCCCGAGAGCCCTCCGGCCTCACCCTGCAGCGGGTGAGCCGCAACCCCGGTGCGGGTGATGGTTGTATTGGTGGCGATCAGTCCGTCGAGGCCCTCGGCCAGGAATATTTTGCTGAGGCCGCGAATGTCCTTCTCGCCGAGGTCAGGAGCAACCTTCAGGGCGAGGGGGACGTTGCGGCCGGACTCGCGTTGCAAGACGGCGCGTTCCCTCTGGAGGCGTTCGAGGAGGCGGGCTGCAGCATCGGCTTTCTGCAGATCCCGGAGACCCGGGGTGTTGGGAGAGGAAAGGTTGACCGCAATGTAGTCGGCGACGGGCCAGGCACCGCGGAGACAGGTGAGATAATCGTCGATGGCCTGTTCGTTTGGCGTGTCCTTGTTCTTGCCGATATTGAATCCAATTATTCCCCGGAAGGTCTTTGACTTGCGCACATTGGCGACCCCGCCCGCGATACCGGGATTATTGAATCCCATTCGATTGATGATGGCCTCGTGTTCAGGCAGGCGAAAGAGCCGGGGGGTGGGATTTCCATCCTGGGGACGGGGGGTGATCGTGCCGATTTCGATGAAGCCGAAACCGAGGCGCCCGAAGGCGTCCACAGCGTTGCCTTCCTTGTCGAGCCCTGCTGCCAGTCCGAGGTAATTGGGAAAGGTCAGCCCCATGCATTCGATCGGTTCCCGGGCACGGGAGCGGCCGGTCAGACGGGACAGGATGCCCAGGCGTTCGGCGGTACGCAGTGCGGCAAGTGACCAGTGGTGAGCTCGTTCAGCGTTGAGGCGGAAGAGGAGCCTGCGCGCAAGCGGGTAGGTGCGATCGAGCATCTTTGACGTAGCGGGTTTATCGCCGAGGGTTGGCCCCGGAGCAAGGCGCAAGACGCCGGCTGCTCAGGCTACGAGGTGGGTGACAATTGAATCCACGAGAAGAGGGCCCCGCCCACGCAGACGCAGGCGTTCGTTGCGCCACTCGGCCAGTCCCTCCTCGATGGCATGAATGATGCGCCTCGGGTCCACTGCGGCGAGGTGTTGGCGCGGGACACCCTGATCGGTACGGAGCATCAGGGCGATTCGCTCAAGGTCTCGCTGCGCGGTAGTGAGCTCCTCAATCTCGTGCTCGGCGTGACCAACCTGCTCCACCTGATGGAGGTAGCGTGTCGTGTCGGGAACGTTTTTCCAGCGTCGGCCGGAGATGGTGGAGACTGCGGAGGGTCCCAGGCCGAGGTAATCACGGCCCGACCAGTAGGCCTGGTTGTGAGAGCTTTCGTGACCCGGTTTGGCATAGTTGGAGGTCTCGTAGTGCCGGTAGCCGTGCCCGGTGAGGGTTTCATGGGCTAGTTCGAACATGGCTGCATTCAATTCCTCCTGCTCCTCATAGAGCCCGGCCTGGAGTTTGTCGAAGAAGGGCGTGTCCTCCTCATAGGTCAGGTTGTAGGCAGAAAGATGAAACGGCGCGAGCGACAGAGCATCGTGCAGGCTGCGTTCCCACTGATGCAGAGTCTGTCCCGGAACGGAAAACATGAGGTCGATACTGATGTTCTCGATGCCCGCCTGACGCAGGAGTTTGACCGACCTCGAGATATCCTGTGGTCCGTGGGTGCGACCGAGGGTGCCCAGGATATCCCGGTCAAATGACTGGGCACCGAGGGAGACACGGGTGACCCCGAGCTCAGCGAATGTTTGTGCGGTGTGGCGCCCAAACGTGGCCGGGTTGGCTTCGAGGTTGATCTCGGCCCGGGGCGCNAAATCGAAGGTTCCCCGCAGTCCGTTCACGAGTCTTTTCAGATGGGCAGGCGACAGCATGCTCGGGGTGCCGCCGCCAAGATAGATAGAATCCAGGTCAGACGATGGGAGTTGGCCCGACCTCGTCGCGGCCTCGGTCAGCAGGACATCGATGAAGCGGGACAGGTCGGTAGCGCCCGGGGTGTGCTTGTAGAACGAGCAGTAGGGGCAGATGCGGTGACAGAAAGGAATATGGAGATAGAGGTGGATTTCGCTTCCGGGTGATTTGTGGTTGGTTATTGGGCCAGAGTATCGGCAGGCTCTGGCTGGAGATGAAGACGGAACAGCTCGGGACGGATATCTTGCGGGAGGTTTCCCGCTCGTTTTATCTGACTCTCCGGCTGATTCCGAGCGAGTTTCGTGCCCCCCTGAGCCTCGGCTACCTTCTGGCGAGGCTCAGCGATACCATCGCCGATGCGGGATCCGTCGAGCTGGCGCGACGCAAGGAGCTCCTTGCGCGGTTCCGCGGCGTGATGAGCGCCCCCGGCAAGCATGGCGATGCGCGGAGGTTTGCCCATGCTCTCCCGGGAGAGCTTGAACATGCCGGTTTGCCCCGGGGCGAATGGGACCTCGTCCTGCGGGCCGAGGATTGCTTCGAGTGGCTGGACGTCATGGACCGCAAGGTGAGCAGGCACATTCGCAAGGTCGTCGACATCATCACGGGAGGTCAGACCTGGGATCTTGAGCGCTTTGAAGGAGATGGGGTGGTGCGGCTGGAAACCGATGCGGAACTGGTTGGCTATGCCTATCAGGTCGCAGGATGCGTGGGTGAGTTCTGGACCGAGATTGGTTTCGCCTGCGGGGAGTGTTTTGCGCGGGAAGACCGGGACACGATGCGGGAGTGGGGGGCCAATTACGGACGGGGGCTCCAGCTGGTCAATATTCTGCGTGACATCCCGGAGGACCTCGAGCGCGGAAGGTGTTACCTGCCGGGCAAGGAGTCGGCAGAGCCTGCCTCCCTCGAGCCGGAGCTCCCGCGTTGGCAGGCCCGGGCGAGGGAATACCTCGCGGATGGGTTCCGTTACGCGGCCGCCCTCCACGGTTCGAGAACGCGCATGTCGACCGGTTTGCCGGCCCTCCTCGGCATCCGCACACTCGATCAGTTGGAACGGGCTTCGTGGGCAGACTTGGAGGCAAGAGTGAAGGTGTCGCGGGGGGCGGTCAAGAGGGCCCTGCTCGGTTCCTATGCCCGGAGTGTCTTGTGGCTCCCTGGCTCTTGGACGCGCGAGTATAGACATACGCTCAAGAGTGTATCTCACTGACAAATCTGAGCGATCGATGGGTAAGACAACAGACATTCACTGTGTGGGAGCGACCCTGTATTACCTCCCCGTCGAAACCCGGATGCCGCTTAAGTTCGGGGCCGAAACCGTTACCGCGGTGACCTGTGCGCGGGTGTGTGTGACGGTAAAAGGGATGGATGGACGGATCGCGCGTGGCTGGGGTGAGACTCCATTGAGCGTAACCTGGGTATGGCCGGGTGTGCTCAGCTACGAGGAGCGGGACGGAGCGATGAGGGCGTTCTGCGAAATCCTGGCCGCATCCTGGGGTGATTTTGGGGCACGGGGACACGCTCTGGAGCTGGGCCATGACTTCATCGAGGGGGAGCTTCCGGCGTTGCTGGCCGGCTTCAACCAGACCCGGGAGGGCGAAGACATGCCGTGGCTTGCGGCGCTGGTGTGCTGCTCCCTCTTCGACCTTGCAGTTCATGACGCCTACGGGAATTTACACGGTGAAAGCGTCTACAGAATGTATGGGCCGGAGCACCTGAATCGGGACCTCTCCGCGTTCCTCGAACCCGCCAGCGAAAGCGATTTTTCCTTCTCAAACCGTTACCCGGACGGGTTTCTGGTCCGCAAACCGCCCTCGACCCTTCCGGCCTGGCATCTGGTGGGAGGCCTCGATCCGGTTGGCCGGGATGAGCTTACGGGAACAGAGCCGGACGACGGTTATCCGGTCGAGCTCTCGGCATGGATCAAGCGGGACGGCCTGCGATGCCTCAAGATCAAGCTGCGGGGCAATGATGAGGAGTGGGACTATGAGCGTATCGTGAAAATCGGGGAGTTGGCGCTCCGGGGAGGGGTTTCCTCGCTCACCGCAGATTTCAATTGTACGGTCACCGATCCGGCTTACGTGAACGATATTCTTGACCGGTTGAGCCTGGATCATCCGCGTATTTACGCCCTTCTGCTCTACGTGGAGCAGCCCTTTCCCTACGATTTGGAGCAGAACCGGATCGATGTTCACAGCGTTTCGGCGCGCAAGCCTCTCTTCCTGGATGAGAGTGCGCATGACTGGAAACTGGTTCGGCTTGGGCGAGAGCTGGGCTGGAACGGGGTGGCTCTGAAGACTTGCAAGACCCAGACCGGTGCGCTGCTCAGCTGCTGCTGGGCCAAGGCCCACGGGATGTCCCTCATGGTGCAGGATTTGACAAACCCGATGCTTGCCCAGGTGCCCCATGTCCTGCTCGCGGCCCACGTGGGCACGATCATGGGAGTGGAGACCAATGCGATGCAGTTCTACCCTGAGGCCTCGGCACCGGAGGCGAGGGTGCATCCAGGGCTATACCGGCGACAGGGTGGTGTGCTGGACCTCGGATCCCTCTCTGGTAGCGGGTTCGGATACCGGCTGCCCGAGGTGGACCGGGTCATGCCGCCTCCGGTCCTGAGCGTGGGGGAGTAGGGCGCGGGAAGACTAGTTCCCGTTTTCGGAAGACCCGTGATCATCAGGGGGAGTTTTTCAGTCAGCCCCGGGTGAGAGGGGTTCCGGTAAAAGTTCCCCAGCCAGCCGAACATTGCCCGCAAGCGTATTGTTTGCGGGATCGCGGTCTTCGTTCCCGTTCAGGTTCACGGTGCTGCGAACCCCGATTGCTTCCGTGCCCGTTGGCTCGTTGATTGGTAGCTCCACCACGTGCGAGCCTCCGCCCTGCAGGCGGGGGAGCGTGATCGGGAAGACGCTGTCGTTGATCATGACGTCCAATGTGGTTCCTGCCATGGCCTCGGTGCCCTGGTTCTGCACGGTGACCTGGAGAGTGCCGACCACATCCCCGTCGCTGGGTGGCTCATACCAGTTGGAGGCAACCGCGAGGTCGAAGCGGCCCGGGGTGAAGGCATTGACCATGCGATCGACATCGAGATTGCCGCCCCCGTGCAAGGGGTCATTCCCGGGAGCCCCCGCCGCGTTTAAATTGTTCTCCATCACGGTGACGGCCTGCAGGGGAAGAAGGCTTCCAGATTCGGTTTCGGTCATCGTGGCGGCGAGGGCACCCACGACGAGGGGGGCTGCCGCCGAGGTCCCGGTGAAACTGGTATATTCCTCGCCTGGCCAGGCGGAGACTATTTCGAATCCCGGCGCCGTCACATCGATGGATTCCCCGGAATTCGAGAAGTCGAGGTGCTGTCCCGCTGCGTCGACGGCTCCCACGGCGATGACGCTGTCATAGGCTGCGGGATAGCTCGGACGGGTAAACCCCTCGTTGCCGGCAGCCGCGACGATAACAACCTGCCGCTCGGCAGCATAGCCGATGGCTTCCTGGACAAGGAGGCTATCCCCATAGGAACCCATCGAGATGTTGATGATTTGTGCCCCCTCGTCGACTGCCCGGACGATCCCTTCCGCGAGTAGAAATGAGTTGGAGGATCCGTTGCTGTCGGCGATGCGGATGGAGAGAAGTTCCGCCGCAGGAGCGATGCCCTGGCTCACCCCGTCATCTCCGATCATCAGGGAGGCCACTGCAGTACCGTGTCCGTGGAGGTCGATGGCTGGGCCGTCTCCGGTAACGAGGTCAATCTCCCGCACGCGTTCCCCGAGGCTTGCGTGCTGGCCGATGCCGGTGTCTAGCATCGCGATGCGAACGCCTTCACCCCACGTGCTGTTGTCGTCCGAGATTCCAAGCCATGCCAGGGTGCTGCGTCCAAAGCCAACGGCTCCTGGCTGGGCGCCCACCTGTGGCAGGTCCGGGATGGAGACCCGGAAGTTGGGGAGGCCCTCGTCGTCGTCCAGAAGATCGTCAAGCTGGGATGAGTCGTCGAACCTGAGGCGGACAGCCCGCAGCGAATCCAGCTTTCCAACGAGGCGGACCTCGCTTCCAGCCAGGCTTCCGAGGAAGGCGCGATACTCGTCGTCGCTGTCGAAGCGGACGATGCGTTCGCCCGGGACTCCAAAGAAAAGCTCATCGAGGCCGGGTGCTCGCCGGGCTCCCGGGCGACCGGGAGCCTTGCTGGGCATATTCGGGGCATCATACTGCGTGTAGGAACGGCCGTCATTATCCCGGCTTTTCTCCAAGTCCCGTACGCTTTGCAGAATGTCGCGTGTGATCCAGAAGCCCGCTAGTGCCGCAAGGATGGCGGTGCCAAGCAGAAGGTATCTGGATTTGGGGGTTCTCACGGTGCAGATGAGTCTGGGTCGGGGGGCGGTCTGCCTTGATGACTCGCTAGGAAGATTACCCCAGGATTCATGAAAACGAAACCCAATCCCCGTAAATGAAACGATCCCGGTGCCCGGTCTTCCCGGAGTCATGCGACCAGGGAACAAAGAAACTTGAGCTTTGGGATAGGTGAGTCAGAAAGCGCGCGTGCGCGATTTGTTGCGAGACCCCGCCTGGCGGGAGGAGGACGTGGGTTTCCCGCTGCCCGACTCGCCCCATGCGTGCCTGGTGAGCTTGCCCACCTGGCCGGCGGTCATCGGCTACGAGGAAAGTGACCCCGACGTCGTGGGCCAGATGCGGGCGGGCTACCCCCGGTTTTTCATTCACCCGATCACCTCGCGTTATATGAGCGCACTCGAGGAGCGGCACGCGGGCCCAGGTGAGCGCTTGATGGCCTATTCCTCGCCGATGGCAGCCAAACGCGCAGAAACCTTTGTCGAGATGCAGAGCGGTTGCCGCGGGCGTACCGTGGAGGAGGATCGCTCTCTCCTTGTTGTGCCCGCTGAAGGGTACCAGGCGGCTCGCGATTACTGGAAGCACACCGGTGAGCTGATCAGCAGTCGCCAGGCCGAGGACCGCCTGAAGGGGGTGGCTCCCGACAAATCGAGGGCGGGGGAGTGCCGGGCTGCGCTAGCCTCCGTGATGGAGTCCGCGGTCGAAGATGTCTTCTTCTTTGAGAGTGGGATGGCGGCGATTTTCACCCTCCATCGGATTGTGACAGGGCGGAGCCCCGGCAAGAAGACGCTGCAGCTGTGCTTTCCCTACGTGGATGCCCTCAAAGTGCAGCAGCGGTTCGGCTCGGGAGTGGATTTTGTCAATGAGCCGGGGGGAGAGGGGTTCGAGGCAGTCCTCTCGGCAATCCGCGAGGGAGTGTATGCTGCCGTCTTCTGCGAGGTGCCGAGCAATCCTCTCCTGACCACGGTGGACCTTACTGCAGTAGCGGGTGCCTGCCGGGATGGGGGCACGCCTCTTCTCGTGGATGACACGGTCTGCAGTCATCTCAATGTGGACCTTTCAGGCCGGGCGGACGCAGTGTCCACCAGCCTTACGAAATGGGTTTCCGGGATTGGCGACGTCATGGCTGGATCAGTGCGGATCCACGAATCCTCTCCCTTTGCGGCTGAATTGCGGGAGGGCCTCGCCCGGGAAGTCCCTGAGGGGACGCGGCTGTACCCGCGAGATATGGAGGCGCTCGTGCAGAACGCCAAGGGTCTCGGTGAACGTGTGGCGGAGTGCAACAGCAATGGCCTCGCAATCGCGGAGTTCCTGCAGGGGCACAAGGCGGTGTCCCGGGTCTGGTATCCCGCCTTTCTGGACCGGGAGAACTACGAATCCGTGCAGCGACCCGGGGCGGGCTTCGGGGGGTTGATGAGCTTTACCCTCAAGGCGCCGGAATATGCCCCGGAGGTCTACCGGGCCATGCGGTTCAGCAAGGGTCCAAGTCTCGGAACGGACTATTCGTTGCTATGCCCCTACGCCATGCTGGCTCATTACACTGAAACCGAGTGGGCCAACGGCTGCGGGGTGGCCACCGAGTTGCTTCGGTTGTCGGTGGGGCGGGAACCGCTTGACGAACTCCGCAGCCGACTGGAGGAGGGGCTGTCCTGCGCCACGGGGTAATGCTACGCAGGAGGCCGCGGGCAGGAGTCGCCGCCAGCGGCAATCAATCCCGGTGATCCTCGGAGTGGTAGATCGTTGGCTCTGGGCTGTAGGGGCCGAGGCGTTCGACGGCGTCATTGCGCACCCGGACAACAAGTTCAGTCATCAGGATGGGGAGGAGCATGGCGACGAGTCGACGGTGCATGGTCCCGGAAGGTTCGCCCGAATGACTGGGGGCAGGGACATCGTCGGGCCGGAGCACGGAGAGAAGAGCCTGGAGGGCGCGGGGTGAGCCCCGCCGCATTACCTTGAGAAGCTCTTCGCGCATCCAGCGGGTGCAAAAGATCCAGTAGTTCGACTTCTCATGCCGGGACTCGAAGCTGTCGACAACGTCATCCCAGAAGTGTCGGCTATCCTCGTGCAGAACTGCACCGGTGCGTCGAGCGGTCAAATGCACGGAATCAAGCAGGAATCTGAAATGGGCCGGAGAGTTCATAAGGCTTCAGGATGTTGGGTTCTCAACCGTAAGACGGCGGTGACTTTTTTTTATTCGGATAATGGACGCCAGGGCGAGAGCACTACCATAGGACAGATTACACGATATCCGGGTCCACGCTACTGCCAGCTGTTCAATTTTACGCATAANCGACAAAAAACATCAGAACCCCGGTTGAAACCCTGNATCCAACGCAANGGGCCTTNATACGTGCTCAGGACATCCNGTCCTAACAAGGGGTTCATACCCCACCGGTGTTAGGCTGAGGGCGGTAAGCGCGGGGAGCTCTTCAGGGGCGCTCCCAGACCTGCAGGAGGAGAGTTTCCTGCGGCACGCTGGGAATCGTGAGCGGAAAGACGGTTTCCGGGGTGATTTCGATGCGAGGCTGGAAGGATTCGAATGCTTCTGCGGAAGAACGACGGATTTCGAAGGTTCCCGGGGGTAGATTGCGGACAGTCAAGGTAACCTGCCGGGTCGTCGGGTCAAACCTGTCGATCACCAGTTCCACCCTTGAGCCGCACCCGATGAGGCCCCCGCTGTCATATTGTGATACAAATTCCCAGATCACCTCTTTCGAAAAGGAAGGCCATTCGTGGGGGCCGTTCTGGATGCNATAATGCTCCACGGTATGACAGCCATCCCCCCGGTCCCAGAGGTAACGCGTCACGCCCCGTGAGATGGTAGACGTTACCGGGGACCTGGCGGTGCCATTCAGGCCCGCCCAGTGATTGTTCAAGCTGTCGATGGAGATGGAGTACTGATTTCCATTGTAAGGATTGTAGGAATCATCGGTGCCATGAATGGACAGGATGCCGGTCCGGTTCGTGGTGGTGCAATCGTTCAGCGTCCATTCCCACATGCTTGCTGCGACCGAGGCCACAGCTGCAAAGCGGTCCCCAAGGTAGCAGGCGAGATCCCACATGAGGTTCCCCCCGAGGGAGAACCCGCACGCGTAGAGCCGGGCGGGATCAGCGGGATAGTCCCTGACGAGCAGGTCTATCATCGCCCGTGCGAAACCGATCTCATCGGTCCCATTGTCGTAGGGGCCCTCGGAGTTCCAGTGTGTCGCTCCCTCAAAGACGAGTCCTTCCGGATAGACTGCGATGAACCGTTCCGAGTCAGCGAGGGGGCGGAAGTCGGCGGTGAAACGCATCATGCCCTCGGCCGAGCCGTCACCGCCATGAAAACAGAAGAGGACCGGCAGGGATTCCGCCGGTTGCAGGTTCTCGGGAATATAAACGAGGAACTGCCTTTGCACGTTGTCGACCCGGACAGTCCTGTTCAGGAGNCTTTGCNCACTGACCGGGGACGGGAGGCCGTGGAGAGCAGCGGTCAGGAAGGCAAGAAGCGCGCAGGATCGNAGAGGCNGCATTTTCCTNCAATGTGGANCAAGTGAGGCGTCATGCAATGAACGAATTNCCNGAAGGGGCAGNCNGAGAGGTTGGCGGGGANGTCCTGCCCCGGCCTGGGCCATACTNCCACGGACCCCTTCGNCTATGACCCGGATAATCCNACCAGGAGGGCCTTNCTTCGATGGCTGTGAAAAAGGCTCAAGCGTTGAAGTGACCCTCTAGCCAATTGGTTGTTTTATCTCGCCGCACTGAACTTCCTGCACCCTGGCAGCCTGTGGCGTGCAGGATCCCGTGCTTCTGCTTCCTGAAGGGGTGTGGTAATTACAGGTGACATGAAGCGCCTGACAGGAGTCCTTTCCCTCTTCCTCTTTGCAGTCCTACCTCTATCCGCTGCAGACCTTAGCGACCTGACATGGACCACAACTAACGGCGAAGTCACCATTACCGATTGCGATACTGACGCCACTGGTGAACTGGTGATT
>PBLI01000044.1 GCA_002721695.1 Roseibacillus sp.
ACCAGGGCGCCTTCTTCTACCGCTTCCGCATTGAATAACCCCCCGGCCGCCACAAGCCCCCGTACTTGCCCACCGCGCCGGGCAGACTCTAAGAGGCTGGTTTTTCCCCTTGGGAAGCAGGGTGTCGATCCCCGCGGCATCCAGAAAATCCAGCAAGGGGTTCTCCTTTTAAGAGTTGCGGGACCGGGGTGATTGAATAGGTAAGAGGGATGGCTGAATGCTCTAACTGCGGAGCCAGTCTCAATGTGGGCGCAACTCGATGTGTGAAGTGCGGTTCTTCCGTGTCCCTAGGGCCTCCTGCCGTGCCCGCGGCTCCACCACAGGGCTCACCTGTCCCCCAGGCAGCCCCTCCACCGGTTCAGTAAGGGAGCGCCCCACATGTGATGGCGGTGAGCCCACCGAAGAGTCGCGTGGCCTACGTTCTCCTGGGCCTTTTCGTCGGGTATCTGGGGATTCACAATTTTTATGCAGGATATGTCGGCAGGGGGGTGGCCCAACTGCTCATAAGTTTAGTGGGTGGACTGGTCACATGCGGGCTGTCCCTTATCCCGGTCGCGATCTGGGTTCTTATTGAGGTCTGCGTCACGACCAGAGATCCCCGGGGGTTTCCGTTCTCGTAATCCTGAATAATTCAAACACAGCCTGACGGTAAAACATCTGATGCCTGCAAAATTCATTGGCTTGCGACTGGGATTAACGGCCCTCGTGATGTTGGTTACCATCCTCTCCGGTCTCCTCATCGCGAGTTTTTCGCCGAGTTTCATGTTCTGGATTGCGATCGGCTTTTTATGCCTCATCGAATTCATAGCGGGCCTTTTTTCAGTCAATCACTACGCGCGGGCGAAGGAGCAGTTTCAGCCGAGTGGAGCAACAGTTGCCATCGTGTGGGTCCTGATTGGTCTGTTTGCGATCACCGGGCTCCTGGCCATAGGAGTTTACTGGGCGATTCGTGATGGAGAGGGGTCAGGAGATAGTGCTTTTGCAGGGGTCTTGATAGCGCTCACGACCGGGTGGTCGGTCATTGCGACAATCCTGCTTTCAAACGATCTGAGGCACCAGGCGGTCAATCAACCGGTGATGGAAACCCGGGCGGAGCACAGGAGGCAGGCCCACTCGCTTGTGGCTTCACTCGCGCTGCTGAGAGGGATCACCGTGAATGATGACCGGAGCCGACTCCGGCTTGATCATCTGGTGAAGAAACTGGAGATGATCGATACGGCTCTTTCACATTCTCATGGAGGAGGGGTCGGCGCATGGGAAAGCGGGCGTGGGGCAGATGTGCCGCCCGGTTCCGGTGATGATATTCCGACAGCGGTTGAGCGGATTACAGGGCTGATCCAGCGGATAAGTTCAGCAGCTCCAGATGATCTCGCCCCCTGTCTGGAAAACCTGGAGGAGGAGACGAGGCGCATGTCTTTAATCCTCGAGCAGCATAAACTCTTTTAAATATCGGAGCCATGGCCCTGCTGAGTATCATTGAGTTTTTTGACAATTCGGGAGAAATCATCGTAGCCAGGATTCCCCCCGAAGGCTCCGGGGAGTTCAAGCTCGGGAGTCAGTTAGTCGTCCAGGAAAGCCAGCACGCGATCTTCTTCCGGGACGGGCAGGCTCTGGATGGGTTCGATGCGGGGCGACATACCTTGTCCACCCAGAACCTGCCCCTTCTGGGAAGGATCATCGGGGCTCCGTTCGGCGGGACGTCACCGTTCCGCTCCTATGTCTATTTCGTCTCCTCGAAGACGTTTGTGAGCCTGGGATGGGGAACGCAGGCACCGGTGTTGTTCCGCGACAAGGACTTTCGAATGATCAGTCTGCGGGCTCATGGGACTTTTTCGATACGGATCACCAAACCCCGGATCTTCGTCAATACACTGGTTGGCACTCGTGGGATCGAAACTACACATGGGCTTCATGAATTCTTCAGGAGCGCGATCGTCTCGCGCTTGAATGAGGCACTGAGCACGGTAATGGAATCGATCCTGGACCTCCCGAAGGAGTACAATAACCTCGCGCTGAAGACTAAAGAAATGGTCTCGCTGGACTTCGAGCAATACGGCGTTCAGCTCGTGGATCTGCTCATCCAGGCTATCACTCCACCGAAGGAGGTGCAGGAGATGATGAACCGGGCGACCGGTGTTGCGGCGCAGGACGTGGAGAAATACCAGGCGATTTCCGCGGCTGATGCGTTACAGGACGCGGCAAAAAATCCGAGCGGATTAGCCGGTGAGGGAGTTGGCGCGGGTCTGGGATTGGCGATGGGTCTCGGGATGGCCCAGCAATTCGGGAAGGATGCCGCCCCAAACCCCAGCGTGCAGGGCGAGCGGGGAGGGGGTGAGTCACTCTCTCCAGAAGAGTTGAAGGAAAAACTCCAGAAGCTGAAAGGTTTGAAGGACGAGGGCCTGATCTCCGATGCGGATTTTGAGGAGCAGAAAAGGCGATTGCTCTCGATGTTATAAGGTCGTCCTGGAATCCCACGAGATTCTCCGTAGTTGCGCCCGGCGGCGGAAGAGCAGGCCGGGCCCCATGACTGGGTTGCCGTGCGAGCGCCTTTGATCGCTTGTGTGCACGCGCAATGGATTGTAGGAGGGTTAGCATGAGAACCCCATTGATTGAGACCATCCTCGCTGTCCTAGTCCTCGCCGCTTCCACCTCACTCGGGCAACTGGTGGAGGATCCCGTGACGGGTCTGCGCACGGGAACGCTCACGGCTAATGGCAATACCTATGCGATTGAACCTGGAGCCAGCCTGGCTGGCGCCGTCCTCCGCAATGCCGACCTCAGGGATGTCAATCTGAGTGATGCTGATCTCAGGGGAGCCGATCTCAGTGGGGCGGATCTCAGTGGGGCGGAGCTCAGTGGAGCTGATCTGAGGGGCGCCGATCTCAACGATGCTTATCTGGGATTTGCGATCCTTTTCCTGGCGGATCTGAGCGGTGCAAGCCTGAGCGGGGCGGATCTCTCGTTTGCCGACCTGGTCTTTACGACGTGGGACACGCCGGATCCACGAATCGCGGAACTCGAGGCCCAGCTGGCCGCCGCGATTGCGGCACGGGATGCTGCCGTCGGAGAACGCGATGTGGCGATCGCGCAGCGCGATGCTGCGGCCGTGGCCCGCGATTCTGCGATTGTGGAACGTGCGGATGCAATAGAGCAGCGTGAAGCCGCTCTCGAGGAGCGTGACGTGGCCCTGGCCGAACGTGATGCCAGACCAAGCGTCGAAGAGCTTGCGGCGGTAGAAGCGGAAAGGGACTCCCGTTACACCCCGGATCAGATCCGGGCGCTCTCCCCGGATTATACCATGGGACTGAACGAGGCCGGCAACGTGGAGGTCAAGATCTCCTTCATTGCCTCCAGCGACGCGGAGAACTTCGCATCCTTCCCGGTCACGGCCGATTCCCTCACGGTCGTGGATGGAAAGATCTGCATGGAGCTTCCCCCGGACGAGGATGCCTTCTTTTACCGGTTCCGTATCGAGTAGGCCCCCTCAACCTGCATACGGGTTGTCTCCGTCCGCGGTAGTTGCGACCGGTGTCACGTCACTGACGAAAGGCCACGCCTCCTGCCTGCCCAAGCAGATGGNGGCATGGCTTTGTTCCGGGAACGCGCTTGTTCAGGTGTGAACCATTCAGGCTATCCATCAGGGNACGACAAGGCGGTAATAGAGGTGGGGAGCGCTGCGGTAGGGGGCTGTGATCTCTGTCCGGATAGATCGGAAAGGGCTGTGAGGACTCCCGGGTCCCGGGATATCCACGGTCACTGGATCGCCTCCATCCCGGTTGTGCCGCCAGGTCCGGAGGTCGGTGGAGATTTCCACGCGGAAGCCCGCGAGGTCAGGANCATTTTCGCGCAGGGTATATTCCAGGGCCAGAGGTTGCGTCTCGATNGTGGGAAGCCCGGATCCAAGCGCGTAGGCGAGCCCGTTTGGAACTCCATCCTGATCGTGGTCCTCGCCGGATGCCGCCCGCGGTGTATCNACCGGCAGGAAGCGCTGACGCCAGTCTCCATAACTGNCAATGGCAGGGTCGATCACGACGTCCCAAGGCTGGGATACGGTGGCAAGGATCTCAATGGGCCCGCTTCCATCCAGGTCCCCGCGACAGACGGATCTGGCCCCCGAACTGTTAATACGGTTGTTGGTGCCCGTATCTGCCCAGTAGATCTTGCCGGCCGGGACGTCGAGGGTCATGCCGTGAGGGGTATCGAGGCCGAGGNAGAGGTCTTCGATNGGTCCGCCCGCGAGGAGACGGCGCTGAATGCGGGCCGGCACGGCATTTCGATCGCACCAGTAGAGGTAGCCCCCGCTGAGATCTAGTTTGACCTGCCGGACGGTGGTCAGCCCGGTGACGACGGTCTCGACGTTGCGGCCATCGCTCAGGTCCGCGCGATAGATCCTGCCCTGCGAAAAATGTCCCCAGTAGATCTTGCCTCCCTCCGGGTCGAGGTCGAGGTAGTAGGGCTGATCGATGTTGATGACGGTTTCCCGTTCGCTCCCGTCGAGATTGGAGCGCTCGATGCGGTTTCTGTTGCGGTCACACCAGTAGAGTTTTCGTGCAACCGGGTCGAGGGTAAGGTCGGCGGGAAAGCCNAGGTCGCTTGAGACAACGGTGACGAGGTCTGAGCCGTCCAGGCTGGCGGAATAAATGTCGTCGCCCCCGTTGTCACAGAAGTACATTCTCCCGCCTTCAGGATCGAGTGTGATACCCCGGAGGTTTGAGCCGGGGAGTGAGGAAAGGGTTTCGAGTCCGGAACCGTCGAGGTTGGCGCGCTGCACGGCTCCCCGGCCGCGATCCGTGAAATAGATTTTTCCGCCCGCCGAAGGCAGAATTGCGGCAAGAAGCAATGAGAAGGAGAGGGTCAGGAGCTTCATGGCAAGGGGCGGGGAGCAAAGAAGTGGGCTCAAGGCNGTTTNCAGTCAAGGCCCCGCAGCCGGATTTCTGAGGAGGGCCNGGGAGAATGGTGCGGCAGGTGACACAAATACGGCTCAGGTTGCGCTTGGCTCAGGGAACAGCCGTNGCGTTTTTNCGCCTGGTCAGNNTCAGGCGGCGCTGCAGGCAATTCCTCAGAATAAGAGACATGAAGAAATTAATAACGACAATCGGGGTGGCCTCAATTCTCCAGGGCGCGGTGCTGGCCGAACATCATGCCAAGGGCCAGGCGGCGAAGGATATTGAAGAGGTCACCAGCACGGTAATGCAGATGTACGAGCTGGTGAACAACAAGAAGCATTGGCATCCGATGAATTCCAGCAAGGGGTCACATCAATTCTGGTCCAGTGGTGGTCTGCTGAATTTTGTAAGCGGCGACCAGGAGAGGGATCTGCCCGCTATCGAAAGNAANACCGTTCGGCCAAAGCATCTTACTGTCATTCCGGTCGAGCCCGGGAAAGTGGCAGTGGCGATGTTTTACGCGGAGGGTTCGGAGAAGGTAGCAGGNCGCCCTCCCGTAGATCATTACATGACAAGAGCAACGATCGTATTCGTGAAGGAAAAGGATGGATGGAGATTCCGGGTGATGCACTGGTCTCCAATTGCGGGCGGACAGGGCACCAGCAATATCAGCATCAAGAAATAGATCCGCGATCGAAACCTTTTTCCGGGGGCAGTGTCCGGCTGGTTGCGGTCGGATGCTGCTGGCGGGCCGCGGGCCGGTGGGCGGTCAGGCAGGAGTTTTCAGCAGTCTGCAACCAGGGCCTGCGGTTGGAGCCCTCNGCNCCGGGAAGGAATTGCTCGATCCCCTGTGTTTCCCGCGTCTCGCCCATGTCGGCGTTGTCGCGGTAAATGAGAACTGCCACGATTGCCATGTAGAGGACAAAACAGCCGGATATGGTGAAGGCCCTTNGCCACGAGACATAGAAAAACCGGTGAAGGAGAGGGGCAAGGGGAAGAGAAAACAGGATCAGGATGAGGATCTGCCCGGGGCCAGGGTAGTAGATCATGAGNACCCGGCAGAGGATGAATTGTGGCAGGAAGATGAGCACCGCCTTTGGATTGAGGTACCAGAAGTAGAATCCGGACCGGGCGTTGGTGGGTTCCCACTCCGCCTCGTGACGGGCGAATATGAACATGAGGACCAGGAGCACGATCAGGTCTGCAANCATGTGTGTGGGCAGTTCGTCTTATAAAGGGATGAAGGGCAGTCGGCAGGCGCGTTACGAGAGTAGCAGCGGGTTGGGGGCACACGAACTGAATTCAGATCGCGTGGCCAGGNGCAGGGCAGGAGGTNCGAGTTCTATCTGATNTCGGTCCAGATGGACTTGATGGTTGCCTCCTGTCGCATTCCACGGGGTCCGTTCATGCTTGCGCTGTAATGCTCGAACCGGCGGAGGGGAAGTTGGAAGTATCCATTCGAGTCGTTTTCCCGCACCCACTGGTAGGCGTAGCGGAGCCATTCATTCCGGTANGCCTCGGGCTGTTTCATGAACCAGTTGATCTCGTCCCAGCCCCAGACATGAATCCGGTCGCCAGCCCGGTATTCGCCGGGATGGTCGGAAGGTCCGAAGTTGTCGAGCTCGACAATGTAAGGGAGTGAGTCGCAGCGCCACCCGCTCGGGGTCAGTCCGCCCTTGCTGCGGCCGTAGATTGCATCACTGAATCCCTTCTCGAGAATGGCCTTGTAGGGTTGCCCCGGCACGGANTTGGGCCGGGAGGGAAAGGAGTGGAGGTCGAACATCAGTTTTCCATCGTGGACAATACCNCCGCCGGGAACATGGGCATCGATGAGGACAAGATGGCGCCGGGCGTTTTTTCGGGCGTATGCGCGGATCCGGGACATGAGATCCCGCCAGTGCTGGTGGTCCCGGTCCCAGTCGTCCATGATTTCGACCTGCCCCAGGTGGATAGCCTCGAGCCCCATGTCGATCCACCTCTTGGCCACGTAGAAGAACCACATTCTTGTCTCGAGCCGGCTCATGTCAGGCACGGAGGCATTTTCATACCAGTGATTGTGGCGGTGCCTGAACCTGTAGAGCATCTTCCGGTAGCTGAAGTTNCGAGGCNGGACAGGGAGTCCGAACTCTTCGAGNACGGCCGGGGGAATGGCTACCTTGTCGACATCGGTGGTAACTATCTCGAAGATCGCCCCCTGCAGGATGATGTCCGGATCCATTGCGTGGANCCTTCTGGCAAAGGGGGTGCCCCGGGCAACGAGGGCATCGATCCGGGATTCATTACCCCACATCCAGATGACCCGGCCCGCAAACTTGACCCCGGTGTTCTGCATCATGCGGAGATCATCATCGGAAGCAAGGTGAAGCAGTGACGCGACGGTTGCGCTCCGGGCGAGGTAGTTTTCCAGCACCGACCGGGTGATCTTTGTGTCGAAGCGGTAATCCGGTCCGGGGGCAGGATTCTCCCGGGCGGGAAGGGAAGGAGAACTGGAGATTACCAGGAGGAATGCCGAGACCCAGAGCGACTGCAGGAAGCCAAATAGCCGGGCANGNTCCCGGGAAGCAGGTATGATCCCGTTCATTTTGGTGGGGNCCCATTTAGNCGGAGGCTGCCCCATGCTGCAAGGCGAACCGGTACAAGAGCGAGGCAGCTTCGTCGAAGGAGTGAGATCGCGAAAGTCTAGTGTGTAGTATTTGTTTTGTTGGCAGAACCTTGGATCTCACTCCCTCGATTGGCTGCCTGTCTCCTGTTCAACCGCNGCTTCGGGTTGCAATTTTCAACTAGGCGAAAAAAAGTTCCGGNTCCTCGCCCGCAGGGCATGGGCGCTCGNGTGGCAGNNCTCATCTTTGTCGACGCCCTGCTTCCGGTGGCAGCCCTGTTTGCGGCGCCCCTGGCCTGNATTCANAGGGTCGGGCTGGGGCCCGATGGGGCCGCAAGTCACGGATTTCCCCTGTTCNNGAGGGCNTTCATGACCTTCCGTGTTGATCCTGTAAACCTGCCTCTTTCCCTCGTTCGTGTCGTCTTGGCAGTTTCCACCAGCCGCACGAATCCGGGGCGAAATAGCNNTGTGTCAGCGATCGGACCGCAGCTAATGTTCATGCTGGTGTCCGCCTTCTCTCTCATTATCGTGGGTTTCCTGATGGATTGAGAGAGTCCCCTGTTTTTACTGAAGAGATGAAAATGAGATCGGGGTAGTGCGGTGAAAGAGTTGATGTTGAGTCTCAGATTCTGGCGGGGCGTCGTGTTTTGCTCCTTGCTTGGACTACAGGTGGGGCGGGCAATGGCCGAGGAAGCCGTTCCGGGAGCTCCTCTTTCCGAAGTGCCCCTGGAGNGGCCTTTCGGCATCCCCGGGGCCGGGAGTATGGTGGAGGATCCTGACGAGACCGCGTGGGCGTCGGTCCGAAATCTCACCAGTGCGGCCTTTGCTGCCGATTTCAATGCCCGGAAAGGAGAATACATCCTCCTCGATATCGAGGTGGATAACGTGAGCGGCGATGAACGGGTGAGTGGTGTGTGGCAGAGAAATCCCGATGGTCGTGGGTGGGCGTCCTATCGTAACCTGACCAGCAGTGGTTTCAGCGAGCGATGGAGGGAATACAGGGAGGCTGGTTATCGTCTGATTGACCAGGAGAGTTATGTGCTTGATGGTGCCCGCTATTATGCCGGGATCTGGATTGAGAACCTAGAGCAATACGAGTGGGCCTCCTATCGGAACCTGACGAGTTCCCAGTTTGCGACATATGCAGAGCAGTTTGACGACACTCATGTTCTTGTTGACTTTGAAGCCTATGACGTCGGCGGAGAGATTCGTTACGCCGGTGCATGGGTGGAAAATGCCGGGAACACGGAGTGGTTTCTTCGCCGGGACCGAACGGACGCAGGTTTCTCGGCCGATTTTGCAGCCTTCAAGGGAGTCTACCGAATTCATGACGTGGAGTCTTACCAAGTTGCCGGCCAACAGCGCTATGCGGCGATCTGGATCAAGAATACGAACNGCCGTAAATGGANCGAGAACCGTGACATGGACGCGACAGGNTATCGCAACCGTTGGNNCCGATACCGGGACCTNGGGTATCGTCTCACTGATTTTGAACANTACGAGACCGGTGGGGGAATGCGTTACGCCGGTGTCTGGCGNCAGAACAGTGACCGGCCGGACTGGGCTCACCGGGNGGCGATAAACGAGCTGGGGGAGTCCTTCCGCGAGGCCAACAGNATCTCGGGCCTCGGGGTCGCCATCGTGCACAAGGGAGAGGTCGTCTACAAACGGGGATTCGGAAACCAGGACGGCGCGGGTAGATGGTATTCGGCCCAGACCTTGAACCGTCTCGCCTCAGTGAGCAAGGCGGTCGCTGGTGTTCTGCTCTACAGGCTCGCGGAGGATAACCAGATCGATCCGCAGGCCCTGACTGCTGACTATATTCCGGATCTTCCCCCTCACCACACTCACACCCTTGCGCAGCTCACCTCGAACCGGGGTGGAGTCGGTCATTACGACGAGCATGGCCTGGGCACGCTTTACACCCAGTATGATACGGCCCTCGACGCCTCCAGCCTGTTCTGGGATGACCCTCTGCAAAGCACACCCGGATCCGCCTACCTCTACAGCACGCATGGCTACACACTGCTTGGAGCAGCGGTGGAGGGGGCAACGGGGNAGCCTGTCGCCGAAGTGCTCGACGAGGTTCTCGGCAGCGGGCTTGGCCTGCCCGATCTGCAGGTGGAGGACCGGAGTGTGGAAAACGAGTTCCGTTCTGAGATTTTCAATAACGACAACACGGTTGCGACCGCGGACAACATCAGCTGGAAGGTTCTAGGCGGGGGCATGGAGTGTTCCGTGGAAGACATGGCCCTGTTCTGCAAGAAACTCATGAGTGGTGAGATTCTGTCTCCGGATGGATTGGAAACGCTCTGGGTTCGTCCTGACAATCTGTGGACCTATGCGATGGGATGGAACAGCCTTCGTCTGAGGGATGGGCTGAAAGTTCCGTGCGTGATGAAGAATGGCTCGCAGTTTGGTGCCGATACCCACATCAGGCTCTTTCCGTCACTGGACCTGGGGATCGTGGTCCTTTCCAACACCCGGCAGAATTCAAACACCTCTACCCTGACCCGGGATATCGCTCGCGAAATCCTGGATAGTCTTCCGCCGGTCCTGACCCTGCAGCCGCTCGGCGGGAGTATCCTTGCCGGCGAAGCCATNAATCTCACCGTCGANGCTGTGAGCAACAGTTCCGTGACCTATCAGTGGTTGAAGGACGGGATTGAGCTTCCCNTCGCAACNTCCTCCACCCTGAGTCTTCCGGCCTCGGGAAGAGAGTTCTCCGGCACTTTCAGAGTNATTGTATCGAATCCGGCTGGNCAGACCGTAAGTGGCGGGGCCGTCATCCGGGTCATGGCCCCACTGAGGATGGAACCCCTTGGCCGCGNTGCCGACGGAAGTTTCCGGCTGCGGTTTGGAGACCGGGACGGACATTCCCTCGGAGAAGAAGACAAAGGNCACTTTACGGTCGAATGGTCCCNTGACCTGACAAGCTGGAGTGTCCTGAANGACGCGTCCCTCAGCCTGACGGATGGAGAGTTCGTGGTGGAGGATTCCTCCGCCGCTGGAGCGCGCGTCCGCTACTACCGCATCCGGGAACACTGAAAACCGTTACGTCGAGAAGCCGACCCTGGCTGATGGCCCGGGCAAAATCCGGATGAGGTGCTTCGTTGCTACACAAGTTTGGGTGCGATACCCGCACGACAGCCATGAGGGGATCGACGAGGTGGTCGGGATCACCCTTGCCAGCTGCTCAGGGAGAGAGTAACCGGGCGCAGGACTCCGGGAGAGGTGTGAAAATGCAGTGATGGCTTGTGACTGGGTGGATGCGATAGCATTCTCCAAGCACATGAAAGTGTCTGGCTGGTTCATAGTTGCAACAGTGTTCGCTCATCTCGGGTCCTTCGGCTCGGGATTGGCGAGTGATGCGGGGGAGGAGGTGGCCGGCGACCCGGATTTGGGCAGCGCAGGAGCCTGCGAGCGGGTTCCGGGATCAGCCTCCCAGCATGAGGTTCCGGCCTACCTTGCAGCTCCCTTCGACTACAGTGAAGAAGAGCTTTCCGATCATTACGAACAGGCAGTCGCCGGGGGCCAGATGATCCCGGATGAAGAGATGGATGAGGGGGTCGACTCAGATGGAAGTCAGCGGTGGTGGCTGGCCGGGGAGCTGGTTTATCTTGCCCCGATACCGGACCTCGTCTGGGAGATGCGGGCCGAAAGCGAACTGGTATTGGCCGATGGCGGAGAGGATCCCGTTGAGGCTGCCGATGCCGGTGAACGCATACGGCGGCTGGAAGAGGAGAACGCATTGCTGAAGGAGCGCCTGGAACGGCTGGAGGACTCGATGCGACCGAAGGAACGGCCTCGGCCCGCATCCACAGTGCAACGGCCTGGGGAAGGTGGCCCTCGTCTTCTGCGGCGCGGATTCGTGCCAAGGAAACCATTCCCCGGTGCCAGCAGCATCGCGGCGTCACCGCGATTTCGTGCGTTTACACGGGAGGGGATGTCCCTGCGCAGGTCGGGAATCCCCGGGCGTGACGAGGGACGCTCGCTCCTCGAGCAATTGCGATTCACGCGCAATGCGAACAAGGCCCTCGGGAATGAGGTTGAGAGCAGGCATTACCAGGACGTGCGCCTCGAGGTGATCAAGGCCATGCTCGATGGCGAGATCAATGCTCGTTTCGCAGTGCAGTATCTCGCGGATCTCGTAGATGTTTTCCGGACCTACGAGCGGCTCTCCGAGTTCGGCCTTGCCGATGGCGTGCGCCCGCCCCTCAGCCTGGAAGAGGTGCGCCGTGACCCTGACGGGCTCTTCGTGTGGGTTTCCGAGGTCAACGAGCAGAACAGGAAGCTCGTGCGGGAAGAGCTACTGTCCAGGGAGCAGTAGGAAATCACTGATGCAACCGGCTTCAGTCCGGTGGCAGGAGGGAGGTCACCTGAGCGAGGTCGGTCACGATCGCATCAGGGCGGTGAAGAGTGGGATTGTTCTCATGCAGCCGCAGGGAGCGAAGATCGCCGGCGAAGAGGGCGGTGCGAAACCCGAGTTCGGCCGCAGGATGGATGTCCTTGTGGACATCGTTACCGAGATAAAGTACCTCGTGAGGCAGAATGCCTCGACCGTTGAGAGAGTCTTTCATGGTTTCGTAAAGGGCGAGGCCAGGTTTTGCCGTCCGGAGCTTGTAAGAGAAGAGGCAGAGGGTTTCCGTAAACCCGAGGGCGGGCAGTTCGGCCTTGAGAAGAGCGGGAAAAAGAAGAGGGGTATAGAACTGGGCGTTCGAGATGATCCCGAGNATGAGGCCGCCCTTGTGGAGGGCTGCGAGCAGCTCCCGGGCCCCCGCCATGGGCCACACCGGGTTGGTCATGCATTCGTAGGCAATCGCCAGTTGCTCAAGGTTCCTGTCGCGAGGATGCTGCAGGAGTTCGCTCCAGAGATCCCGGATCTCGACCTCCGGGAAAGTGGTGCCTGCCCGGCGGGCCTGCTCGTGCTCCCGGGCGATCAGGGCGTCGAGCTGCCCGGTCAGCGAGGAGGGTTGGGCTGGAGCCGGAATGCAGTGACGCCTGAGAAGCGAGCGGAGAGTTGATTCGCGATAGGGTGGGTTGTTGATCCCGGGCTCATTTCCAGTTGACGCAAGCAGGGTGCCGTAGATGTCGAAGATCACACATCGAATACCCGGGAGGCCGGGTAGGATGGGCGTCAGCCCGGTGGGGACAGGGCCGATGGGACGGGACAAGGACCGAATCAGTTCCAGGTTCGTTAATACAGGGCTTCCGTTCATGTCCGGAGGAAGTGGAAGTGTTCGGGGCGGAGGAAAAGGGCGAGGATCCTCCGTTTGTCGAGCCAGCGGGCGGGAACCGGAGTAGCTGCCTCGAGTGAGCGGTAGAGCGTCTCATGCCGTCGCGCGTATTGGTCGATCGAATACGCAGCGAGGGTTGAACTGGCCTCCGGCGTCGTCCTCTTTTCGAGGGCTTCGCTCAACCAAGCCCGCGCTGGTCTGATATCTTCACCCTCTGCGACCAGGACCTCTTCCGGGGATTTGCGGGTTTTACGAATAACATCAGCCTGGAGCTCTTCCGGGAGGTTCCCAAAGTCGAGGTAACCAGCTCCACCGTGGAAGTGCTCAAGTCGTGTATGGACCTGTTCAGGCAATTGCTCGGGAACGGCTGNNCCATAGCACCGGTAGGNGCGTTGCAGNGCGTTGNGGAGGTGTTCCCGGAGGAGGAGTTCATTCACCCAGGCAGAGGGAATGAGGAGCTTCTGGTAAAGGCTTCCAGGGGGAGTCGCGAAGTCGGAGGTGATCTCGGGAAGGTCTCGTCCGATGAGGGGCTTTCCAAGTGCCAGTGCTTCAAGGAAGGTCAGTCCAAACCCCTCCGACACCGATGTCGTCATCAGATGCGTGGCGTGCTTGATCCAGTCGCCGTAGCTTGAGCCCGCCCCCGGACAAGGTGGGCTCGTTCCCACGACACCGAGGCTGAGGGGGAGGTCGAGTTCGCCCCCTACGTCCACCCATCTGTCATAGTCGGGTTTGGCCTGGGGATTTTCCGGCTGAAGAGACAGCGCGAAGGNGGATCCTTGAGGGGCAAGGGAAGCCAGGAGGCAAAATTCCCCGAGATTTTTCCTGCGAATTCCCCGGACGGGATAGAGGACAAGCGGGCCTGTCAGGGCTCCGGCCGGAGAATGGCTTCCCGCTGGCAGGAAAGAGGGGTCTACCGCATTTGGTAACAGGGTGCACTGGTCTNCCGGGACGCCGGCCGAAACAAGGAGCTTCCGGGCNCTCGAGGTGATGACCGTATAGCGGATCTGGGGAGCGATGGGATACAGTTGATTTTCACTCCGAAGGGCCTGGTAATTTAAAGGTCGGCCTTCCTCTGCAAAGTCGTGGACGTGAAGGACGAGGGGAATGCGGAGCTCTGCCAGCCTGGCGATTAAGCCGGGGAAGAGCGCATTTTTCCCGAGGGTAGGATTATGGACGTGCCAACAGGAGGGCTCGCACTGGAGGGCTGTGCGGGCCGCGCGGCGAACACCCTCGAACAGAGCCTCGCCTTGGGCCTCGTCGTCCGACCCCTTGCCCCGGTAAGCGAGCCCGGGTACGACCACCACCGGCAGGNAGCAGGGGCCCTCGTAAGGAGTNCCTGAAAGAATGACGTGTTGCAGGCCGGCCCGGGTGAGGGCCTCGGATTGTGTCTCGAGGACGCGTGTCACGCCCCCGGGACGGAGATGGTAATGGACAAGGACGACGGGCATGCTGGGAGAATCCCGGGGGAGTCATCATCCCGCTACAGGCAGGGGACGGGGAAATTTCTCCAGGTATTCCGGAAGATCGATCATGGGCGGGCGCTCTTCTTCCAGTATCTCGGTGGCGATCTCGCGGTAATCCTCACCGCTGACCTGCAGGGCACGGTAGACATTGGAAAATTCCGTGGGGACGTCCATCTTGCCGTGTCGGCGCAGCCTGCTCAGGAATGATTGGAGGATACCGAAGGACATCCTGCCAAGCGCGGCCGTGGACTGGTTACGATGCACCCGCTGGTCGAGGTCGACCTGGGCGAAGGCCTGCATGCCCCAGCGCAGGTAGACATCGAGAATATGGGAGGTCTCCACCCCGTATCCGATCGGGAAGGGGATCCTCTCGAGTACTTCGCGCCGGACGGCATATTCCCCGGAGAGCGGTTGGAAGAACTGGGTCAACTCCGGGTAGAAAAGCGAGAAAAGCGGNCGGACNAGGATCTCGGTTACGCGACCGCCTCCCGTGGCGCGGATTCCGCCCGATGAATAAGCGATCGGGCGCTCGTAAAAAGCTTTCACGTAGTGAACCGTTTCGTCCCTGATCAGGGGGGCCACCAGTCCGTAGACAAAGCGCGGGTGAATGTTGGTGATGTCGGCGTCGACATAGCAGATGATNTCNCCCTGCAGCTGGTAAACTGCCTTCCAGAGATTTTCTCCCTTGCCGCGCTTGAAGCCCTTCGAAGGAAGAATGTCACCTGAATGGTAGAAATCAGCGTCATTAGCCTCCGCNATCTCCCTCGTGCGNTCAGTNGATCCGGAGTCNACTACCGCAATCTCATCAAGGAGAGGGAAGCGATCCATCAGCTCTCCCTTGAGGACGGATATTTCNTTTCCNACCGTCTTTTCCTCGTTGAGGGTCGGGATGCATACTGAGACCCGGAGGCCCGCCTTGTTCTTGGCCGCGCACAGCGCGTCAAGGTCGGCGAATTCGCCGTGATGGAAAGTGTGCGACTTGAGCCAGGACACAGCTGAACGGTGAGGAGTTGGAGCCGGTTGGTCAAGGGGGCCAGTCCTCTGAGAGCTGGTGGGATTCGATCCCGGTCTTCAGACGGCGGCAGGTATTTCGCTGAATTTCCGGAGGCAGAAGGGTATCGCTGACTGGAAGGGAGGGAGTTGGGCGGGTCCTCCCGGGGAATGCGACCGGGGCGCCTNTGAGAACTCTCTCATAACCGTNCCAGCCCNCATGATGAATTTGTGGNGTCAGTTTGACCGTACGCATCGAAANCCGGTGTGGTTTGTTGGAGAGAGAGACTCCGAATAGTGCCGGGCCGCGGGGCGGTAGCGCAGGCAGTAGGTATGGTGGCAGAGATGCGAGCCGCCCTTTGTTACCCAGAGCCAGGCAAGGCGATGGAACGGTTTTTCGTCAGGGTAGACCTTGGACTGGAGCCACTGCTGNACCATTGGTTGACTGAGTGGTTCGGTAGGGCCCGTTGGGTTGGTCTTTGGGTCGGGCAGTTTGATGAAGTCCTGGAAGTAGTCGGGGCGGTAAAGGTCGGAGCAGTGCTCCCAAACGTTGCCNGCCATGTCGTAGAGCCCGTAGCCGTTGGCAGGGAAGGACTTGACGGGCGCGGTGCCGGCGAAGCCNTCCTCGGCTGTATTCTTGTTAGGGAAGNCCCCCTGGAAAACGTTCGCCTGCCACTTGCCCCCCGGCCTCGCTTCGTCGCCCCANATGAAGAGCTTGTCCTGCAGNCCGCCCCGGGCCGCACGTTCCCATTCGGCTTCTGTGGGCAGCCGTTTCCCTGCCCACCGGCAATAGGCAAGGGCGTCCTCGTGGGTGATGCAGACGACGGGATGATCCATGATCCCCTCGATGGAGGATCCCGGTCCTCCGGGGTGCCGCCAGTTGGCACCCCGNACGAATTGCCACCACTGCCATTCCGCCCCGGGCCTGAATAGCTGAACCTCCTTGGGGGGAGGGATGAAGATCAGGGCGCCCCCCTTGAGCTGGTCTGGCGGTGCATCGGGGAAATCCTTGGAACTCCAGCCGCGTTCGGCCTGGGTTTTGTAACCAGTTGCCTTTGTAAAGGCCATGAACTCCCGGTTGGTAACCTCGGTGATATCCATCCAAAANCCATCGACGGTGACCGAATGAACTGGGCGCTCCTCGGGATATTCAGCGCGAGTGGCATCGAACTTGTGATCACAGCCACGAGTGAAGGTTCCACCCGGGATCCAGGCCATCCCCTCGGGAGGTTTTCCCGGAGCGCCAGGGGTAGCGGAAGCCTTTTCTTTTTCGGCTGGTGAGGGGGCTTCGCGGGCAAGGACGGGGNCCAGGACCAGGCCCGGGAACAGAAGGAAGAAGANGTAAGCGCGCATTGTGGATTGGCTTTCAGNGAATAAATGCTCAATTCCCCGCACTGACCATGACCAATTTTCGACCNTGCATCGACTTGCATGAAGGCAAGGTGAAGCAAATTGTCGGGGGTTCGCTCCGGGACGACGGGCCGGCACCGNTNGAAAACTTCGTGTCCCGGCGGGAGGCTGGTTGGTTTGCAGAGAAATTCCGGGCTGATGGCGTCTGNGGTGGGCACGTGATCATGCTNGGGGCCGGTAATGAGGAGGCTGCCCGGCAGGCCCTGGGCCGCTGGCCCGGGGGATTGCAGGTGGGTGGGTCAATTACGGCCCGCAACGCCGCGGACTGGCTTGGGGCCGGCGCGAGTCACGTCATCGTGACCTCCTGGCTGTTTGATGAGGAGGGGCGATTCATNCCCGAGCGCCTGGAGCTGCTTTCCTCCGAGGTGGGTGCAGAGAGGGTTGTCATCGACCTCAGTTCGCGGCGCACGGCCGNAGGATGGACCGTGGCNATGAACCGTTGGCAGACGCTGACGNATCTCCGGATCGGGACGGAATTGCTGCAGNAGTTGCAGGGGCATTGCGCAGAATTCCTCGTGCATGCGGCGGACGTGGAGGGAAAGTGCGGAGGAGTCGACGAAGAACTTGTTGCCTTACTGGGGTCGTGGCAGGGAANGCCTGTGACCTACGCTGGCGGCGTGGCGAACATGAAGGATGTCCGGGTGGTGGAGGAGAAGAGCGGAGGCCGGGTGGACGTGACGGTGGGGAGTGCGCTGGATCTGTTCGGCGGGAAAGGGGTAACCTACCAGGAACTACTTGATTGGAACGCCGGTCAGCGGGGATGAAAGCGGTCCTGGTAATCCTAGCCGTTCTCGCCCTGGTTCTCCTGGTGGGAGGCTTGCACCGCCTGGTGAGGAATCGCAGAAGGGCTGAGGTGAGAGCGGTCGCCCTTGGAGAAGAAGANCGGNCCATGTTGTGTGAATGTGTTCCGCTGTATGCCCGGATGCCCGAGGAGACCCGGCGCAAGCTGGACGGNTTGACCCAGGTCTTCCTGCATGAGGTTGGCTTTGAGCCTTGTGGACATTTGCGGGAAGTAACCCCTGAAATGCAGTTGATCATCGGGGCCCAGGCCAGTGTGCTGCTCCTCGGCAGCGGTTACCATCACTTCGGAAAGCTCCGATCGGTGTTGATTTATCCGAACGCCTACGAGGCCGGGGATGACCTCGGGGTGGAGAGCATTCGGCTGGGTGAGAGCTGGGACAGCGGGAGTGTGGTTCTTTCCTGGGAAAGTGTGCGNCAGGGNGCGATGAATCCGGAAGACGGGCTGAATGTTGTCCTCCACGAATTTGCCCACCAGCTGGATCAATTCGACGGCGTCGCAGACGGCTTGCCCGTGCTCAAGTCCCGGGATGACTATCCGGAATGGGCCGAGGTGATGCAGGCTTCCTTCAAGGAGCTCTGCGAGATGGTGGAGCGTGGCAAGCGGACGGTGCTGGACGATTACGGCGCAACAAATCCCGCGGAATTTTTCGCAGTATCAACGGAGACTTTTTTTGAGCGTCCCTCGGCTCTTTACAGGGAGCACCCGGAGCTCTTCGGGCAATTGAAGCGCTTCTATGGGCTGGATCCGTTGGAATGGGCCTGATCAGGGTTTCCTTTCTGGACACGTTCCCTGATCCCGGCTTGATTTATTACGGTTATCTTAATATTCTCTGGCTGATACCTGATGAGCAACCGCGAAAGTCCCTTCGAAGTCGCCCCGTTCCAGAATACCCTCGCACCCCTGCCTGCAAAGCCGGGGCAAGGGGACAAGCCGCTGGCGATGACGGCCCAGGGTTTGGATCATCAGCTGCCACCGGCCCCAACGTCACCCGGGCCTGCAGGACAAGCCGGGAGGGGAGATGTCGAGCGGCTCGAGCCTGACAGCGGCGCGACAGTAAGTATGATTCCTCCTGCCGCTTCACGCTGGAAGTTCTGGAGGCGTCGCAGCAGGCGTCGTGACGAACAGGGCGAGGCATTGCGGCAGGGTGCTGCCGAAATGGTGGGGATGATGAGATCGATCCGGGAGCATCTCGAGCTGGAACGCCGGGGCCAGGAGAGTGTTCTGCGCACAGTAACCCCGCTGCCCAGCATGGTGGAAAATCTTCAGGCCATGAGTGCCCGACAGGGGGACATGGGTCGCATTCTGAGCGAATTGCGGACAACGCTTGAGCAGCGATCAGAACGAGACGGCCTGCTCCTCCGTTCTCTCCATCGGATTGGAAGCACGATGGCGAATGTGGAGAACACCTTCGGGCGGTTGAACCAGACCCTCGCGGGTATGGATTCATCCAACGCACAGGCGGCCAAGAGCATGGAGCTGCTGGGGGAAAGGGTTTCTGATAGCGGACGGTGCATGAATGAGTCCATCAACCAGCTGCGAACCTCGGAGAATGATTTTGCAGAATACATTTCGCAGAGTTCCCGGCGGAGCGGACGAGGCATGGTGGCAATGTGTTGCTGTCTTCTCCTCTCGATCGTGTCGGTTGCGTTTATGTTCCAGGAGAACCGGAAGCTGCTGGGGGCGGTTCAGAAGAATGGAGCACTTGTGGTGCAGGTCCCGAGAGCGGCGGTATCCCCGGAGCGGATTGCCGATCGGGATGAGGATTCCGGCCGCCCCGAGGATCGGGGCAACGTTTCTGGACGGGGAATGGCGACGCGATCCGGAGAGGATGATACAGTTCCAGTTGATACCGAGGGGCGCGCGCTCTTGTCGGTCACGGAGTAGTTGAGGGCTGCCAAGCAGTTCCCGGGTCGCTCGGGCCTTCCGGGCCGGCGGACCAGAGCAGGCTCCAGATCCGGCCCGGATAATGTCCTCGCCACGCCCCGGGGGGCCGGCATAGGGTTTCCTGAGCCTGGGAGGCCACGGGGTTTTGTGATATTTTCTAGATGTGGTATTACGCTAAACACGGTCAGCAGATCGGACCGGTTTCCAGGGAAGAACTTCAGGGACTTTTTCAATCTCAGCAGCTTGCGCCTGTGACGAGCGTGTGGACCGAGGGGATGGAGGTTTGGAAGCAGGCTAACGAGGTGCCAGAATTGATGGGGTGGGGACCGCCGCAGCCCCTGCCGGGTGCGGCCTACGGCCCCCCCTTGGCCGCACCCACTAATTCAATGGCGATCGCGAGCCTGGTGCTGGGCTTGCTGGGCCTATTCGTCCTGGGGCCCTTCACCTCGGTCCCGGCCATCATTTGTGGTCACGTGGCGAGGCGGCAGATTCGAGATTCGAGCGGGCAGCAGGCAGGCGACGGAATGGCCCAGGCCGGCTTGATTATCGGTTATCTGGCGACGGCATTGTATGCGTGTCTTTTGCTTGTCATCATTGTGCTCCTCGTCGCAGGAGTTTAAATTTATTTTGGACGTCATTTTCTTGGTGCATTTCGTTCATGCGGGCGGAGGGTCGCTCCGGGTTCTCCTGCTTGCAGTCACGAAGTGGGTGAAGAGCAAGGGTTCCTCTCATGACCAGCGCAACCCCGGGATGGCCTTCGGAAGTATTCCTTACAAGAAACTCACAGGGGGAGCCCTGATGGTCCTTGACCATGGGGCCCATGGCGGCAGAGTGGTCCGAAAGGGTAGCCATGGAATGGTATTACGCGAAGCACGGTAAGCAGGAAGGTCCCGTCCCGGTGGGCCGGTTGAAGGAGTTGCTCGATGCGGGGCAGGTGGCTCCCACGGATCTGGTCTGGCGGGAAGGGATGACCGAATGGCTCCCCGCGGCCCAGGTGGGCGAACTAACAGGTGCCGGGGTGCCCGTCCAGAGCTCCATGGTTGGAGGCGGGGCGCCTCCCCAGGCTGGTTACGAACCGCCGCGGCACGCCCTGAGCCCCCATCAGCAAGTCCCTAACTACCTCGTGCCATCCATCCTCGTGACCATTTTCTGCTGCTGGCCCCTGGGCATTCCGGCTATCGTCTTCGCGGCGAAGGTGGACGGACTGGTGTCGCGGGGCGATATGCAAGGTGCAATGGAGGCCTCCCGGAAGGCCAAGATGTGGACCTGGATTTCCTTTGGAAGCGGTATCCTGTCCATCTTCCTCTACGTGGGGTTCCTGCTTGCAATGGAGGGTCTTTGAGAAACCGTCTGGCATTGGTAGTTGCGCTTTGCGTGCTTGGCGCGCTGGGTATCTCCTATCTCGCGCGAAACGACCCGGAAGAGGGCAAGGCTTTTTTTCCGAGCTGTGTCTTCCGCGAGGTGACCGGCTTGCACTGCGCCGGTTGTGGTGGGACGCGAGCAGCTCACGCTTTGACACGGTTCGACGTGGCAACTGCTTTCCGGAAGAATTCGCTTCTCGTCATCCTCCTTCCTTTCCTGCTGATAGGGATCGCGATGGAGATGGCAGCGTGGATATGGAAAGACCGTTATCGCGGGCCGCGGGTGCGCATTCCCGGACCCTTCGTCTGGGTTCTTCCCGTTGTGATCGTAGCGTTCTGGGTGTTGCGTAACATCCCCGGATGGCCGTTCGATATGCTGGCTCCGCGCTGAGGACCATTTTTACCTGCCGAGTCCCTCTGATGGCGCGGCAGGCCGGGAGGCGAGAGGGAGTGGGTGAGTTTGCAGGGTGAGATCTCCGAACTCACTGTTCTCCCGTCCCGGGGTTGGATTCTCCGGAGAGGGATTCCACATACTTGGCGAGAAGGTCCGCCTCGAGGTTGACCGGCTGTCCGGTGATGGCCTCCTGCAGGTTCGTGGCCTCGAAGGTGTGGGGAGTGATCCAGAACACGGCTGCAAGATCTCCAAGCTCAGCGATGGTAAGGGAGATGCCGTCCACTGCGAGCGAGCCACGTGTGATGCAGTAGCGGGCGACCCCGGGCGGCAGGCTGATCTCTAGCCGGT
Source organism: Roseibacillus sp. (assembly GCA_002721695.1). Taxonomy (GTDB): domain Bacteria; phylum Verrucomicrobiota; class Verrucomicrobiia; order Verrucomicrobiales; family Akkermansiaceae; genus Roseibacillus_B. The sequence continues at coordinate 21,375 of PBLI01000044.1, forward strand.
GGTCCTGCCCGTGGGAGGAAAGGTCCATGATGCGGCCCGTGTCATCAACGTGACCCTGCACGAAGTGACCGCCGAGGCGCCCATCTGCGGGGAGGGAACGTTCGAGGTTGACGAGTGAGCCGGGCCCGAGGGCGCCGAGGGAGGTGACCTTGAGGGTTTGGCTGAGAACGTCGAAGGATGCGCTGGTGCCGTCGTGTTCGGTGACGGTGAGGCAGCAGCCGTTGATAGCAACGCTTTCGCCGAGAGCGAGTTCGTCAGCAAAGTCCATGGCGACAGTGAGGCGGGCCTGTTCGCCTTGAGGAGTGAGGGCGAGGACGCGGCCGGTGGCTTCAACGAGGCCGGTGAACATGGTGGGGAGCAGTTTACAAGAGCATCAAGGCGGCTCCAACCACGATGGTGGGGATGAGGGCCGCGATGGCAAGTTTGGCAGGGGAAACACCGCCCTGGAAATATTTCCCGAGGATGGCCTGGCCCGCGGGGTTTGGCGCATTGGCGATGACGGTGAGGCCGCCACCGGTCACGGCTCCCGCGACGATAGCGAACTTCGCGCCATCACCGAGCCCAGGGGCTTGAGAGGCGAGGAAGGTGACGGCGGCATTGTCGTTGAAAGCAGTGAGTACGGTGGCGCCGATCATGTGAACCCAATCGTTGTCGATGGAGGTCAGGAGAAGGGAGATCCACCAGCCCTGGCATCCGCCGTGGATGACGAGTCCGGCGAGGAAGAAACCGACGAGAAGCGGGGTGCGCATCTTAACATCATTCTGGTGGTGACCGGTGGCTTCGGTGAAGCCGAGCAGAAGGAGGAAGCCGCCGAGAAAGAGAGGAGGGTAGTGGGCGGTGAAGACGGTCCAAGCCAGAAAGAGGACGTGGATGACGGTAACGACAGGGGGAACGGGGTCTTCGCGGTCTTCCCATTTCGTTTGGTGCCCCATGGAGCTGGCGCCGGGTTTTTCGAGGGTGTCGAAGTGTTTTTTGAAGGCCAGGAAGTAGATGATGTTTGCGGTGAGGATGCCGACGGTGGCCTTCCATCCGAAGTTGGTGAGCATGAACATCATGTCCCAGTCCCAGCGGTCGGGTGGGGCGACCATGAGGACGGGCGGCGCGGCAAAGTGGGTGAGGGTTCCGCCGACGGAGATGTTCACAAAGAGGAGGCCGATGGTGGCGTAGGCGAACTTGGGATTCGGTTTGAGCTCGTAGAACTTCTTGGCGAGAAGAAGGGCCGCGATTGTCATGGCGGCGGGCTCGGTGATGAAAGAACCGAGAAGAGGGGTCAGGGTGAGGGTGGCGAACCACCAGGCGGCGGGCGTGCCGCCCATCAGCTTGGCGATCTTGTTTACGGCGTCCTCGGAGAGGCGGATGATGGGACGGGTAGCCGCGATGGCCATGATGATGATGACGAAGAGGGGTTCGGTGTAGTTGACGTCTTTCCCGAGGTAGGCCTTCATTTGGGTGACGCCGTGTCCGATTCCTTCACCGGGGGCGATGCCGTGGCACCAGAGGATGGCGCCGAGAAGGGCGATGACCCAGATGCCGAAGACGGCCTCGACTTCTCCGAGGGTGTGGAAGAACCAGGCGCGGAAGGAGACGTCGTCCTTGGCGTCGTCTTGAGGTTTGTCTTCGGCGCGGCGTCCTTCGACCTTGATCCGTTCCTTGTGCCTTTCCTCGTGGTGGTGGGCCATGTCTCGAAACACGCCGGAGAGGAAGGTGTGAATGATCGCGCAGATAAAGATGATGGTGGCGATCAGGTTAAAGTAGTGCTGTTCAGCGGCGCGGGATTTGAGTTTTTCCCAGAGGCTGTCGGTCTCTCCCTCAAAAGCGACGTGCTCCGCATCGGTGTAGGCCGGCAAGGGCAGGGGGAATTCCGCATGCTGGTCCTTCGTGAGTTCCCATTTACCACCCTTGGGGTAAGCGGGTTCATTACCTCCTGCCGCATGGGCGAAATGGAAACTGGCCAGCAATAGGACGGTTATGAGGAAGAAGGGCTGCAGGAACTTCATCGTTGCGGGGGGACTTTAGATTCCGGAGCTTGAGGGGCAATGAGAATTGGGTGTCCTTGCGCCTTCCTGATTTCCGGCTAGGATCCAGGCATGCTCCGGATTGTGACGGGTGTGCTCCTCGCCAGCGTGGCGGGGGGACTCGTGTCCTGTAGCCGCATCCGTCGGATGGCGGAGAACCGCGAGCCAACTCCCCTTGAAGCCTTTCAGGTTCCGCCCATGTTGCGCGCAGGGAGCCGAGGTGGCCCGGGCGGCAATGCCGGAGTAGAGGTGACCCTGGAGGACGAGTCCGGGCTGACTCCGGGGACGGTCGACCGGATCCGGGCCAGGGAGGAGGACCTGATGTGGACCGATCCCGACAATCCCGAACAGGGGATGGAGGAGATGGAAGTGGTCATCCGGCAGAAGTCAGGAAAAGGACCGTGGTTCGTCAGTTACTCGGAAGGGCGCCGGGCAGCCATGCGACAGGGTAAGCCGCTGCTGGTCTGGTTCACCGACACCCGGTTCAGTCCGCTCTGCCGGACTCTCAGCGGAGAGGTATTCTCGAAGCCGGTTTTCCAGCAATGGGCCGCGCAGGAAGTCATCCGGGTCCGTCTGGATTTCAACGTGAAGGGTGAGAGTGGTGGGCCGGGTCAATCGGCGGAGAACGACAGGATTCGAAAGGAGAGCTATCTGCAGGCCCTGAAAAAACGCTATCAGGTGCGTGGGTTGCCCACCGTGCTCCTCCTTACACCCGATGGAACGGTGAGTGCCCGTTACCGGGGCTACAAGAAGACGTTTTTTGACTTCTACCTCGCCCGTTTGAAAAACGATACGGTTGCAGCTGCCGAGACGCACCGCAAGTGGCGCCTGAACATGGGGCGCCGTGGTTACCGGGACTGGGAAGACAACCAGGGTCGCACGGTCTTCGCCAGGTTGTTGCGTTACAGCAAGGGGCAGATGATTCTGGTCGAGCCCGATGGGAAGAAATTGCGGGCCCGGGAGGAGAACCTCTCCGAGGGAGACCAGGCGTGGCTGGCCGCCGAAAAGGCGAAAAGGAGGTAATTGGGAGGCATTCGAGGATTTCTGATTGGTTAAAGTGCCCGGGAGAGAACAAAGTCGCTGCCGGGAACCTTCAATACTATCACCAGAGAATATTCATGGAGAACGTAATCATCATCGGGACCGGCTGCGCGGGTTGGACGGCGGCAATTTATACTGCGCGAGCGAATCTTGCACCGCTGGTGCTGGCAGGAGAGCAGATCGGTGGCCAACTCACTACCACGAGCGAAGTGGAGAACTATCCGGGGTTCCCGGAAGGCGTCGACGGTCCGACCCTGATGTTCAGCATGCAGCAGCAGGCCGAAAGGTTTGGAGCGCGGATCGACTATAAGACGGTTAGCAAGGTTGAGCGGTCCGGGGATGGAACCTTTGCGGTCCACTGCGGGGAAGAACAACTGCAGTCCCGGACGGTGATCGTAGCCACCGGTGCCCGTCCTCGTCTCCTGGGCCTGCCGAACGAGGAGAACGGAAAGAACGGATTGACCACCTGTGCGACATGTGACGGAGCCTTCTACCGGGATATGCCCGTGGCTGTGGTGGGCGGTGGAGACTCCGCCTGTGAAGAGGCCACGTTCCTCACGCGGTTTGCGACCAAGGTCTATCTCGTTCACCGGCGCGAGGAACTACGCGCGTCCAAGATCATGGCGGAGCGGGCCCTGGCCAACGATAAGATAGAGCCCGTGTGGAACACCGAGTTGACCGCCTACCACCCTGGGGAAGATGGCAAGATGCAGTCCGTGAGCACCCGCAACCGGGTGAGCGGAGAGGAAGGGTCCCTTGAGGTGAAGGGGGTTTTCATTGCGATCGGGCACATTCCCAACAGCGGATTTCTCAACGGTCTCGCCGATCTGGATGAAAATGGATACATCCTGCAGGTCCCGGGAAAAACCGCCACCAAGACCCCGGGTCTCTACGCTGCGGGGGACGTGGCCGATCACTATTACCGTCAGGCCATTACCGCGGCCGGGCAAGGGTGTGCCGCAGCCCTCGAGGCTGAGCGCTATCTCGCGGACCAGGAAGAGTAGAAAGTCCCGGAAATTCCAGCCTCCGGGGCTGGATTTCTGCGGAATAACCCTCAGGATTCCGCACGAAGAAAGCGAAGAAGCCTCCCCGCTGCTGGTTTTCGTTCACTCCGGATGACCCTGCGAAAGTGGTGACAGGTCCGGGAACAGGGGGCATGATTCATCCAGAAGTATTGACATGACAGAATTGCTGATCGCCCCGGCCCGCAACACAGGATGCCAGAATATCGACGGTCTTTCGGAGGTTATTGATGCCGCCGCTGCAGGCCAGCGTAGTCCCCTGGACGACATCCTCGATGCCGAAATGGTCGACGAGGAGCCTTACATGCGAACTCTTGCCGGGTCACTGGGCATGCCGTGGCTGGATGAGATCGCCCCGCCGCTCGAGCCCCTTCCGCTGCGACAGGCCTGCGGGCCCCAGGTGGCCTTGCGTCACCGTATCCTCCCGGTTGAGTTCGAGGGGAGTGAAGAGCATGGGACCCTGCGGCTCGTTATCGCAACCTATGATCCCTTCAACCTGGCCGCCCGGCAGGCCGCGGTGCAGGCGGTGGAGACTCCCATCACATGGCGCATGGCCTCGCGTCGCCGCGTGCACGACGGCCTGCGCCGTTTATATGGCGTGGGGGCGGACACTTTTGAGCAGATCCTCGAGGGGAGGGACCTGGACTACGACAACCTTGAACAAAAGGATGAAGCAAGTGTCATCGATGAGGATGAGGATGAGGAGGCCAGCGTCGTCAAGTTCGTGAATCAGATCATCAGGGAAGCTCTTGAGCAGCGTGCGACGGACATTCACGTCGAGCCGCTTGCTGACAACCTGCGGATCCGCTACCGGGTGGACGGTGTGCTGGTGGATATCGCGGTGCCGGAAAACATCAAGGCGTTGCAGAGCTCGGTGATAGCCCGCCTCAAGATCATGTCGCGGCTTGATATTGCTGAACGCCGCCTCCCGCAGGACGGTCGGATCAACCTCTCTTTTGAAGGTGCCGGAATCGATGTCCGGGTGGCTACGGTGCCCACCGTTGAAGGGGAGAGCGTTAGTCTGCGTCTCCTCAACCAGCAGCGGTTCAACGTGGAGATGTTGTCCCTGGAGCGGGATGTGAGCGATAAGATCGAACGTCTTCTCACGCTCTCCAATGGCATCATCCTGATCACCGGCCCAACCGGGTCGGGTAAGTCGACCAGCCTCTACTCGTTTCTCTCTGAGGTGAATGCCCCGGAGTCACGAATCGTAACGATTGAGGACCCGGTCGAGAACAAGCTCGATGGAGTCATGCAGATCGCGGTCAAGTCGGAGATAGGCCTCACCTTCGCGAGTGGCCTGCGGTCGATCCTGCGGGCGGACCCCGACATCGTGATGATTGGTGAGATCCGGGATCTCGAAACGGCAGAAATTGCGATCAGGGCATCCCTGACAGGTCACCTTGTTTTCAGTACGCTACACACCAACGATGCCCTGGGCGGGATTGGACGCCTTACCGACATGGGAGTGGAGCCTTTCCTGCTGTCCGCTGCCGTCAGGGCTTTTCTTGCACAGCGGCTCGTGCGCCGGCTTTGCTCGAGTTGTCGTCGGCCGATATCCCTGAGCGATGAGAAGAAGAAGGAACTGGGTATCCCTCTCGAACTGCCTGGAACCGCCTACGAGGCCGTGGGATGTGATCATTGCCGCCATACCGGCTTTACGGGCCGGCTCGCGATCTACGAGATCGTCCTCCTGACTACAACGATGCAGGATCTCATTGCGCATGGTGCGCCGGCCAGTGAAGTCAAGGCTCTCGCGATGAGGGAGGGCTATGAGCCGATGCGGGAATATGGATGGGCGAAGGTGATGCAGGGGGAGACGACCATCGAAGAGGTTATCTCGGTTACCAGTTCCGACCTCGGTGGCTCTGAGCAATAAATACGCGACTGGTTGATTCACGATGGCAGTTTTCGCATACAAGGCCCTCCGGGGTGGGGCAGTCACCAACGGTGAGATCGAAGCGAGCGATCGCAGGGAGGCCCTGCGCAAGTTGGACAAGCAGGGTCTGCAGCCCGTCAAGGTGGTCGATACGGGAGCGTCCGAAACCAGGTCCAAGGAGGGCAAGCCGAC